>NZ_PNRE01000019.1 GCF_002879645.1 Halomonas heilongjiangensis
TGCAGCACGGGCAGGTCGTCCATGGGCGCAGCGCGGGACTCGGCGGGCGCCTCCTCCCGCTGCTCGCCACGGGCCAGCTGGTCGGCCTCGGCGATCGCCTCGGCCTCAACGGGGGCATCCGAGGAGCGGGTCACCAGCACCACGTCGAGGCTGCCACGCTCGGCCGGGGCCGGCGCGAACTGCCAGCTCGCCACGATGCCGATCACCGCCAGGTGCAGCAGCAGCGCCAGCGACCAGGCCAGCCAGCGGCGGTGCGGCCGGGTGACCGGTGCATACTGGATGGGGTCGCTGACATGCACCGACATGGCTCAGCCCAGGCGGCGCTCGATGGCGTCCAGCAGCAGGCCGGCGATGTCGGTACCGCGCTGGTCGTCGATCTCGCGCACGCAGGTGGGGCTCGTCACGTTGATCTCGGTGATGTAGTCACCGATCACGTCGAGGCCGACGAACATCAGCCCCTTCTCGCGGATCATCGGCTGCACCTGCTCGATCAGCCAGTGGTCGCGCGCGGTCAGCTCGCGGCTCACCCCGGTGCCGCCGGCGGCCAGGTTGCCGCGGGTCTCGCCGGCCATGGGCACCCGGGCCAGCCCGAAGGGCACCGGCTCGCCGTCGACCAGCAGGATGCGGGTGTCCCCCTCGCTGATCTCGGGAATGTAGCGCTGGGCCATGATCTGGCGCTGGCCGCGCTCGGTGAGGGTCTCGATGATGGCACCGAGGTTTCGCCCCTCCGGCTGCACGTGGAAGATGCCGCTGCCGCCCATGCCGTCCAGCGGCTTGAAGATCACGTCCCGGTGCTCGGCGTGGAAGGCCCGCAGCACCGGCTCGCTGCAGGCGACCAGGGTCGGGGTGCAGCACTGCGGGAACTGCTGGGCGAAGAGTTTCTCGTTGCACTCGAGCAGCGCCCGGGTCGGGTTGACCACCAGCACGCCCTCGCGCTCGGCGAAGCCCAGCAGGTGCACGGCATTGAGGAAGTGGGCGTCCACCGGCGGATCCTTGCGCATCAGGATCACGTCGAGCTCGGCCAGCGGCCTCGCCTCGGGCACCCCGAGATCGAACCAATGGGCAGGGTCGCGATGCACCTCGAGATCGCGCATCCGGCCGAAGGCGCGCCCGTCGCGCAGGAAGAGGTCCTCCTGCTCCAGGTAGTGCAGCGACCAGCCGCGGTCCCGGGCCGCCCACAGCATGGCCATGGTGGTGTCCTTCTTGTAGGCGATGTCGGCGATGGTATCCATCACCACACCGACCCTCAGCATGCGTTCGCTCATCGGTTCGGGTGTCCACAGGCAAGAAGAATGGGAATGTCGGCAGTATGCCGCAGGCCCCGCGGCAACACCAAGGCACCCATGCCGGGGGTGACCCCCCGGAAGCGGCCGGGACCTACCGGCTCGCGTCGCCGTCGTTACCCGGTGACAGGCGGATGCCCGCGTCCTCGATGACGACCAGCCGCCGCTTGTAGAGCCGCCCGATCGCCTGCTTGAAGGCGTTTTTGCTCACCCCCAGCCGTGCCTTGATCTCGGCCGCCGGGCTCTTGTCGGAGAGCGGCAGGTAGCCGCCGCTCGCGCGCAGCGCCTCGAGCACCTGCTCCCCCACCACGTCGAGACGCGCCGCCCCCGGCGGCAGCAGCGAGAGATCCAGCCGGCCGTCGTCGCGCAGGCGCTTGATATAGCCGGCGACACGCTGGCCGCGGCGCAGCGGCCGGGTCACGTCGTCGCGGTAGAGCAGGCCCCAGAAGCGGTGGTTCACCACCGTCTTGAAGCCGAGGTCGGTCTGGTCGGCGATCACCAGCGCCACCTCGTCGCCCGGCGCCAGCCCCGTCGCTTCGTCCTGGACGAAGCGGTCGAGCTTCTGCGAGGCCACCGGCCGCCCCCGCTGATCCTCGTAGACCATCACCAGCACCCGCTTGCCGGGGGTGGGTCGAAAGCGCTGCTCGCCGTAGGGCAGCAGCAGATCCTTGGGCTGCCCCCAGTCGAGGAAGGCGCCGGTGTCGTTGACCGTGACCACCTCGAGGTAGGCGACCTCGCCGACCGCCACTGTCGGTGTACGGTAACGACGCTCGGGACGCGGGATGGCACGGGACGGGGCGGCTCGGCGGTCTCGAGAGTCAGGCATGGCGGGATTTCCGGCAGAAGTGTGCGGCCATTATGACAAAAATGGCGGCCACGCGGGCCGCCGAAGGGTACTGCTGGCTTGTCATCACCCGGGTGCCGACGCCTCAGGACTCGCGCTGGCCGTCCACCAGCCGGGTCACCCCCAGCGGGTTGCCGTCCCGCAGCGCCGGGGGCAAGAGCCCGGCCGGCAGGGACTGGTAGCACACCGGGCGCAGGAAGCGCTGGATCGCCGCGCTGCCCACCGAGGTGCTGCGGGCGTCGGAGGTCGCCGGATAGGGGCCGCCGTGGACCATGGCATGGCACACCTCCACCCCGGTGGGCCAGCCGTTGGCCAGCACCCGCCCCGCCCGGCGCTCGAGCGCCGGCAGCAGCGCCCGGGCGGCGTCGAGGTCGCCGTCGTCCAGCTGCAGGGTGGCGGTGAGCTGGCCCTCCAGGGCCTCGGCCACGGCGCGCATCTCGGCGAGGTCGGCGCACTCGATGACCACCGAGGCCGCACCGAACACCTCGGCCTGCAGCGCCTCGCTTTGCAGGAAGTCGGCGCCGCGGGCGGCGAACAGTGCGGCCTGGCACTGGTGGGGCCCCTCGCCGGCCGGGCCGCGGGCGATCTCGCGGGCCTCGCCGGCGAGCTGACCCACGCCGTCCTCATAGGCGGCGTGGATACCCGGGGTGAGCATGGTCTGGGCGGCGCTGCCGCGCACCGCCTCGCCGGCGGCGGCGAGGAAGGCGTCCAGCGCCGGGCCCTTGACGCCGATCACCAGGCCCGGGTTGGTGCAGAACTGCCCGGCGCCCATCGTCAGCGAGGCGACGAAGCCCTCGGCGATCTCGCTGCCGCGCGCGGCCAGTGCCTCGGGCAGCAGAAACACCGGGTTGATGCTGCTCATCTCGGCGTACACCGGGATCGGCTGGGGACGGGCCTGAGCCGTCTTCATCAGCGCCGTGCCGCCGCGCCGCGAGCCGGTGAAGCCCACCGCCTGGATACGCGGGTCGGCGACCAGCGCCTGGCCGATCTCGTTGCCCGAGCCGAACAGCAGCGAGAACACGCCCTCCGGCAGCTTGCACTTCTCGACAGCGCGCTGAATGGCACGACCGACCAGTTCGGAGGTGCCGGGGTGGGCGGAGTGGGCCTTGACCACCACCGGGCAGCCGGCGGCGAGCGCCGAGGCGGTATCACCGCCGGCCACGCTGAAGGCCAGCGGGAAGTTGCTGGCGCCGAACACCGCCACCGGGCCGAGCGCAATATGGCGCTGGCGCAGGTCGGCGCGGGGCATGGGCTGCCGCTCGGGCAGGGCCGGGTCGATCCGCACGTCGAGCCACTCGCCGGCGCGTACCACCGCGGCGAACAGGCGCAGCTGGCCGCAGGTACGGCCGCGCTCGCCCTCCAGGCGCGCCCGGGGCAGGCCAGTCTCGGCCATGGCGCGCTCGATCGGGGCATCGCCGAGCGCCTCGATCTCGCTGGCGATGGTGTCCAGAAACACCGCCCGCGCCTCCAGCGAGGTCTCGCGGTAGGCGTCGCAGGCCGCCTCGGCCAGTGCGCAGGCGCGCTCGACCTCGGCGGCGCTGCCGCCGGCGTAGATGGGCTCGAGCCGCTCGCCGGTGGCGGGATCGATGGCCTGGATGGGTGCACCATGGGCGGCCACCGTCTGTTGGCCGATAAGTTGCTGTCCGGTAGGTTGCATGGATATTCCTTTGCTTCTCATGGTGGGTCAGTGAGAGTCGGTTTCGAGGGCCAATCGATACCAGTGCACGGCGTTGTCGTGCAGGATGGCTTGCCGGTAGTCGGGGGTGGTGCTTGAAATGACAGCCTCGACCAGCGCCAGCCAGTCGCGGTAGCTGACCCTGAGGCTGGAGACGGGGAAGTTGCTGGCGAACAGGCAGCGTTCTGGGCCGAACAGCTCCAGGGTCTCGCAGAGCAGATCGAAATTGGCGCTGGGGTCCCAGTCATGCCAGGGCGTGCCCAGCTCCGAGAGCTTGACCGCCACGTCGGGATTGGCTGCCAGGGCGCGCATGCCGGAGCGCCAGGTGGCGAGCCCTTGAAGAGACCGATCCCACGGCAGACCGGTGTGGTTGAGGATGACTCGCAACCCGGGGAAGGCCTCGAGCGCGTCGGCGGCTTCCTGCAGGTGCCAGGCTGGGACGCGCAGGTCCCAGGAGAGCCCGCGTTCGGCGAGCATGGCCAAGCCTTCACACCAGTGACGGTCCTGCAGGGTGCCGCTGTCACCACGAACGTGAGCGGCCTTGTCCGGGGTGGCGGCGGTCAGCGGCTTGGCACGCACGCCGCGAAACAGTGGCGAGGCCATCTGGGCATCCAGCTGCGCGGCACACTCCGGGCGACCGAAGGCGGCCCAGCCGACATGTGCCGTGGGTAGCCCGTGTCGCTCATGGGTTGCGGCAATCCACAAGGTTTCACGTACGGCTTGGCTACGTTTGGCCTCGGCTTCACAGTGCACGCTGCCCGCCAGCCGGTAGCCTTCGGGAATCAAGGCCTTCAGGTCAGCGATCAGGAATGGCTGGCGGATCGCCTGGTAGTCGCCAAGAAAGAACCCTGCGACGGGACGTTCTTCCAACCAGGGGTAGGCCACGCTGCCATCCAGCGCCCACAGGTGATGATGGGCATCGATCAGTGGCTGTTCGGCATTCATCGCTTGAGCAACTCCTTGCGCGCGTCGGGGAGTGGGCGCGTGTGCCGTCAGTCGCGCAGCAGCAGGCAGGACACGTCGGGTTCCGCACGGGTGGCAAAGCGGCGAACGACCTTGCCGGATTCCAGGTTCAGCACGCCGATGTGATCGCCCTTCAACGACACGAAGGCGTGCTCGCCATTGGGGTGAAAGCTCATGGCGATCGGGATGCTGTCGAGCTCGATGTGTCCCAGCGACTGAAGCTGCTGGTCGAACAACGACAGCGAGCTCTCGCCATAGTTGGTGGTGATCAGGCGCTGCCGGGGATCGCCATAGATGCGGTTCGGATCGCGACCGGTAGTGGCGCTGTGCCGCACGCTCATCGACTCGGTATCGATGGCGACGATACTGTCGTCGTCGCGATTGCTGATGAACAGGGTACGCTCGTCGGCGGACAGGCAGTTGCCCTCCGGCTTGCGGCCCGGAATCATCGCAATCGGCGTGAAGGTGGCGTCATGCGGCTTGAACTTGGTGATGGTATTGCTGAGCAGGTTGACGCCGTAGGCCCAGTCGCCGCGCCGGGTGAGGGCGAACAGGTGGGTCTTGTAGCCACCGGAGGAGACGGCCATATCGGGAGTCGTGGTAGTGAGCGGATCATTGAACAGCAGCAGGGTGTTGTGCCCCTCGCTCATGGCGTAGAGGCGGTCCTGGTCGTCGATGCCGAGGCCGTGGATGCGATAGTAGGGCCAGGTGCTCAGGGTATTGACGTGTTCGAAGGTCTCGAGGTCGATGACGAATACCGAACATCCGCCCTGGTCACCGATACAATCGGCGCCGAGAATGCCGTAGTGGCCGACGAAGGCATACCGGCCCTGTGAGTCGACCACGAATTCATGCGGGTAGTCGGGCAGGCGGATATGTTTGAGTTCCTCGCCGCTCTGGGCATCGTACAGGCTCAGGGTGTGAGCGCACTTCTGGTTCAAAAGCAGGACTTCGCGAGTCATCGTGTGTGATCTCCAGGGATGGGATGGCGCCCGGTTGGCGGGCGCCTGCTGTTAGAAGATGCCGTCGATGCTGCGGCGTCAGTCCTGCTGTGTGACACCCTGAATGGCATCGATCCATTCGCTGCCGTTCTCGGCGATATAGCTGTCCCAGGTCGGGCGAATCACTTCCTGGAAGGCGGCGGTATCCACCTCTTCCTCGACCTGCATGCCGTTTTCACGAAGCGTGGCAATGATCTGCTGCTCATTCTCGAGATTCAGCTCGCGCTGGTAGGCACCGGCTTCACGCGCTGACTCGACCAGCGCCTGCTGATACTCGGGCGAGAGGCTGTCGAACTTGCCCTCGTTCATCACCATGATCAGCGAGGTGTAGGCCTGGTTGGTCAGCGACAGGTAGTCCTGTACCTCGTGGAAGCCTGCCGACCAGACGATGCCGATGGGGTGGTCCTGGGCATCCACGGTACCGGTCTCGAGCGCCGTGTAGAGTTCGCCGATGGGCATCGGGACCGGATTGGCGCCAAGCAGCGAAAACGCCTCGATCAGCGACTTGTTGGAGTTGGTGCGCATCACCAGCCCCTTGACGTCGTCGGGAGTCTTGATGGGACGCTTGGAGTTGGTCATGGCGCGGAAACCGACTTCCCAGAACGCCAGGCCCTTGAGGCCATCGTCTTCCAGCAGGTCGAGCGCCCGCTGACCGACCTCGCCGTCGAGTACGCGATAGGCCTGTTCGCGGTCGGCGAAGATATAAGGCAGGTCGAAGGCACCGAGCGCCGGCTCGAGTCCAGCGAAGTTGGGGTTGCCGGACATCTCGATGTCGATGGTGCCGCTGCGAACGCCGGAGATCATCTGCTGGTCGCCGCCGAGCACGCCGTTGCCGAAGATCTTGATGGTGACCTCGCCGTTGGTGCGCTCCTCGACCAGTTCGGCGAAGCGTTCCGCCGCGGCCTGCTGGGTGTCGCTATCCGGTGCGGCGTGTGCCAGCTTGAGCATGGTGGCGGCCTGGGCCTGTGACAGTGAGCCGGTGACGATCAGGGCGATCGTAGTCGCTTTTACTAGACGCTTCATGATGTTATCTCTCTTGTGGGTGGCGTTGCGGTGTATCGGCGGGAGCTGAACGGCCAGCTCACGCGCGGGGGTTCGAAGGTGGCCGTATGTCATCGTCTAGCCAGCCAGCCAGTAGAGCGGGGCCGTGATGATCTGCGGGAACGCCACGAACAGCAGCAGGATCACCACATAGGCCAGCGCGAAGGGCATGACGCCCGACACGGCCTTCTCGAACTTCAGGTTGCCGACGCTGGTGATGACGTTGAGCACATTGCCCACGGGGGGCGTGATCAGGCCGATGGAGCAGTTGAGGACGAACATGATGCCGAAGTAGACCGGATCGATACCGGCCAGCTTGACGATGGGCATCAGGATCGGGGTCAGCACCAGGATGGTTGGCGTCAGGTCCATCACCATGCCGACCACCAGCACCACGCCCATGATCGCCAGCATCAGCAGGCGCGGGTCATCGGCCAGCGGTTCCAGCAGGTCGGCGACCATCAACGGCAGCTGGGCGATGCTGATCAGCCACGAGGCGACCATGGCGGCGGCGACCAGGAACATGACGATGGCGGTGCTGCGTGCGGCCTGGGTCAGCACGTCGTAGAGCTGGGACAGGTTCAGCTCGCGATAGATGACCGTCGCGACGACGATCGCGTAGACGGCTGCCACGACGCCGGCCTCGGTGGGCGTGAACATGCCGGTCTTGATGCCACCGATGATGATGACCGGCAGCAAGATGGCCCAGAAGCTCTCCCTGAGTGCCTTCAGGCGTTCGCTTAAGGTGGCTTTCTCAGTTACGACGAGATCTTCCTTGCGGGTCATGAACGACCACAGCACCACCAGCGTCGCCCCCATGATCAGGCCCGGCACGATGCCGGCCAGGAACAGCTTGCCGATCGAGATGCCACCGGCCACGCCGATGATGATCAGCGGAATCGAGGGCGGAATGATCGGCGCGATGATGCCGCCGGCCGCCATCAGGCCTGACGAGCGCCCCAGCGGATAGCCGGCCTGGCGCATCATCGGCAGCAACATGCTGGCCAGGGCGGCGGTATCGGCAACGGCCGAACCGGACAGGCTGGCCATGATGATGGCGGCGAAGATGGCCACGAAGCCCAGGCCTCCCTTGCGGTGCCCGACCAGTGTCATGGCCAGCGAGACGATGCGCTTCGACAGGCCGCCGCGCGACATCACCTCGCCGGCGACGAGGAAGAAGGGAATCGCCAGCAGGGTGTAGCTGTCGGCCCCGTTGACCAGGTTCTGCGCCAGGATCTGCGAATTGAACATATCCAGGTGCAGCATCAGCACCACGGCGCTGACCAGCAGGGCGAAGGCGATGGGTACGCTCAGGCCGATCGAGGCGAGCAGCGAACCGAGGAACAGGCCGATGGTCATGACGCTTCTCCTTCACGGGGCGGTGCCGTGGATTGCGCTGCGGCGGGCATCAGCAGCCGATAGGCCAGGATCACCGACATCAGCCCACCGGCCATCAGGCCGGCCAGGTAAAAGACCCCCACGGGAATCCCACTGATCGGGGAAAGGTTGCTCCAGTTCAGTAGGGTCTGCTCGTAGCTGCCCTTGAGCAGCATCAGGCAGCAGCCCAGCATGACCAGGGTGACCAGGCGCCCGAGCACCGCCTGTGCCGGACGCGGCAAGCGCTCGGCCAGCGTCGTCACGCTCAGGTGCTCATGGCGCAGCAGGGCGGTCACGGCACCCAGGAAGGTCACCCACACGAACAGGAAGCGTGACAGCTCGACGCTGATGGAAATGCCACTGTTGAAGCCGTAGCGCAGCACCACATTGGTGAAGACCAGCACGATCATGCTGACCAGCGCCAGCACCATCAGTAGATTGAGCAGGCGCTCCATGCCTCGTCCCAGGCGGGCCACTTGGCCGGCCAGCCCCGCTATGCCCGACCGGGAAGCCACGGACGACGTGGCAGCGACGGGCGAGGAGGTGTCGCGGCGCGATGTCTTGTGCATGAACGAACGCTCCTTGGTGGACGCGCGTGGCGTAGTGGCGTGCATGTGTCTCCCCTTAATTCTTGACGACGTTTGTCGCGGTAGCAGGATTAGGCTTGCCAGGGCCCGTTCGCCGTAACGCGACGTCTCAGTTCTCTACGCCCTTGACCGCTTTCACGGCTTCCAGCAATTCGCTGCCGTGCTTGGAGACGAACTCGTTGCGAACCGGCTCGGCGACCTTGTCGCGCATCGAGGCCCGGTCGGGTTGCTCGATCACCTGCATGCCTTGCTGCTTGAGAAACTCGAGGTCTCCCGCCAGGCGCTCCTGATTGAGCCGGCGCTGGTAGCGAGCGGCCTCGAGGGCTTCCTCGCGGAGCAGTCGCTGCTGGTCCTCGGGCAGGCTGTCGAAGCGACGCTTGTTCATGATCAGCGGGGCGGCGGTATAGGCATGCGCCGTCAGCGACAGGTGTTCCTGCACCTCGTAGAGGTTGGCCGAGCGGATCAGGCTGACGGGATTCTCCTGGCCATCCACAGTGCCCGTTTCGAGTGAGGTGAAGAGCTCGGCGAAGGGCATCGGCGTGGGATTGGCACCCAGGGACTTGAAGGCCGCGATATGAGCCGGATTCGGCGTGGTGCGCAGCTTGAGGCCCTGGATATCATCGGCCGACTCGATTGCCCGGCGTGAGTTGGTCAGGTTGCGGAAGCCGATCTCCCAGAACGCCAACCCCTCGATGTCCTGGTCGCGCATGCGTGCGAGCAGGTCCTCGCCGACTTCGCCATCGAGCACTCGGTGGGCCTCGTCGTAGTCATCGAACAGGAAAGGCAGGTCGAGCACGTTGAGCTCGCCGACCAGGCCGCTGAAGTAGGGGTTGCCGGACAGTTCGATATCGATGGTGCCACCGCGTACTCCGGCGATCATGGCCTGGTCGTTGCCGAGCTGGCCGTTGGGGAACAGGCGAACCTTGAGCTCGCCACCGCTGCGTTCCTCGACACGCTCGGCGAATCGCTCCGCGGCGAGGTGCTGAGAATCCTCGACCGGGTGAGCATGGGCGAACGTCAGTGTGGTAGCGGCCTGGGCAGAGGCAAGGGGTGCCAGGGATATCGCGACCAGTAGGGTGGCGAAGGCGCTGCTCAGGGTGGGGGTCCGGGTTGTCATTGTGGCGATCTCCGGTATGGCATGACGCCGACTACAGGGAATGCACCCGCACAAGGGCAGCGTTGCTTTTTGACGCGACGCGCACCGGGTTGCACAGGGCGCGCCCCAGCGCCGGCAGTTCGATCTCGAAACGGTCGCCGTCGCGCACTTCGATGCCATCGGCAAAGCTCAGGGTGGCGGTGCCGAAGTAGTGCACGTGCAGATCGCCGGGGAGACGGAATTGCGCATACTTGAAGTGGTGGTGTTCCAGGTTGGCGAGGCTGTGGGCCATGTTGGCCTCGCCGGTGAGGAAGGGCTTGCGCCACAGCACCTCGCCTTCGCGCACGATGCGGCTTTCGCCTTGCAGATGCGCCGGCAGTGCGCCGATCAACAGTTCCGGACCGAAACTGCACGGGCGCAGCTTGGAATGGGCTAACCACAGGTAATTGGCGCGTTCGGTGAGATGGTCGGAGAATTCGTTGCCGACGGCGTAACCGAGGCGGTAGGGCGTACCGTCGGGGCCATTGAGGTAGACACCGACCAGCTCCGGCTCCTCGCCGGCGTCTTCGGCGAAGGCCGGCACGTCGAATGGCTGCTCCGGGGCGACGACGCTGTTGCCATCGCCCTTGTAGAACCACTCCGGCTGGGCGCCGATATGGCCCACGTCCGGCTTGCCACCCTCGACACCGAGATTGAACATGCGCATGGAGTCGGTGAGTTCGCTCTCCGCTACCTGTGCCTTGGCATGCATGGCCGAACGGGTATCGGCACTACCCAGGTGGGTCAGGCCGGTGCCGGTGACCAGGCAGTGGGCCGGATCGGGATGGGTAACCGGGGGCAGCAACTGGCGCATGTCGAGCGCCTGCTTGTAATCCAGCAGCTCATGGCAGCGGCGAGATGCGATGACCTCGGCGAGGGACACTCCCTCGTCGATGGCCGCCTGGGCCAGCGCATAGGTGCCGCCGGGATAGTCGATCAGGCGCAATTGGTCGCGGCTTTCGACCACCGCAGCGCGTACGCCGCGGGGCGTCATGACTTGTACGATTCGCATCACGGGGCTCCTCACTCGATGATGGTGAACTGGTCGAAGTAACGCTCGTTGAGCGACAGCCCCAGCCCCGGAGTGTCGTCGTCCAGGTCGAGGAAGCCGTTGACCGGCTCGGGATCGCCCTCGAACAGGTAGTAGAAGAGTTCGTTACCGATCTCGACGTCGTGCACCGGGAAGAACTCGGACATCGGCGAGGCCAGCGTCGACATGGTCAGGTGGTAGTTGTGCATCTGTCCGGCGTGGGGGATCACCGGCACGCTGAAGGATTCGGCGATGGCGTTGATCTTGCGCGCCGCGGTGATGCCGCCGACCCGGTTGGTGTCGTACTGGATCACCGAGACGGCACGCTTCTCGAGCAGCTGGCGGAAACCGTAGTGAGTGAACTCGTGTTCGCCGCCGGAGATGGGGATGCTGGTCAGCTGATTCAGCTCCGCGTAGCCGTCGATGTCGTCGGCGATCACCGGCTCCTCCAGCCAGCGCGGCTGGAAGCGCTCCAGCTTCGGCAGCATGCGCTTGGCGTACTCCAGGTTCCAGCCCATGTAGCACTCGAGCATCAGGTCGATGTCCTCGCCGATCACCTCGCGCACCGCGGCGACGCTGTCGAGGTTGGCGCGCATGCCCTCGGGGCCGTCCTTGGGGCCATAGCCGAAGCGCATCTTCATCGCCTTGAAGCCCTGGTCGAGGTAGGACTGGGCCTCTTGCTGCATCGACTTGAGGTCGGTGCGATAGAGCTTGGAGGCGTAGCAGGGAATCTTCTCCTTGGTGCGACCACCGAGCAGCTTGAACACCGGCTTGCCCAGCGCCTTGCCCATCAGGTCCCAGATCGCGATATCGACCCCCGAGATCGCCGCCATGCCGATCCCCTTGCGACCCCAGGCGTGGGTGGAGCGGTACATGCGCTGCCACAGGTACTCGTAGTCGAAGGGGTCCTGGCCGATCACCAACGGCGCCAGGTACTGGTCGATGATGGCCTTGGCGATGCGCGGCGCCAGCGCCACGTTACCCAGGCCCACCAGGCCGGTGTCGGTCTCGATCTCCACGGTGGTCCAACCATGGAAGCGGAAGGTGCCCATGGAGTCGCCCTTGTCCCACAGTTCGTCCATGGCGTTGGCGCAGAAGTGCGGGGTCGGCGTGACGGTATGCCCCTTCCATTCGAAGACGCGGGTACGGACCTTGGTGATCTTCATCTTTGGCTTTCCTTGTGTCTGTTAGTGATCAGGCCTTGAGGGTTTCGAGACGCTGGCGACGCAGGCTCTCGCCCATGCGGCAGGCGATGGCAAAAGCGTTTCGGGTCGGGCCGACATCGGCCTTGCCCTGGCCGGCGATATCGAAGGCGGTGCCGTGGGCCGGAGTGGTGATGGGGATCGGCAGGCCGCCCTGGACGGTCACGCCCTGCTTGAAGCCCAGCAGCTTGATCGCGATCTGCCCCTGGTCGTGGTACATGGTGACGATGGCGTCATACTCACCGTCACGGGCCTTGAGGAAGATGGTGTCGGCGGGAAAGGGGCCGGCGACGGGATAGCCCTGGGCCTGGCACGCCTTGACGGCGGGCGCGATGACCTCGATCTCCTCGCGCCCGCAGGTGCCGCCCTCGCCGCCGTGGGGGTTGAAGGCCGCCACCGCGACACGCGGTGCCTCGATGCCGGCCAGCTTCAGGGAGTCGTGGATCAGCTTGCTGGCCGCGACGATGCGTTCCTGGGTCACGTACTGCGCGGCGTCCTTGAGCGGGATGTGCGACGAGATGCGCGAGGTCCACAGCGTGCCCAGGGTGTTGAACTCGCAGAAGTAGCCATCGACGCCCAGGTGTTCGGCGAAGAAGTGCAGCTCGTCCTCGTGCTGGAGCCCGCCCTTCTTCATCGAGAACTTGTTGAGCGGCGCGAAGCAGATGGCATCCACGTCGCCGGCCTGGGCAGCCTCCAGGCAGCGAGTCAGCACCGTCAAGGTCGAGGTGCCGCCGGCGGCGGTTTCCTCGGCATAGGGAACCTCACCTTCGGCCACGGTCTCGACGGACAGAAATACCGGGCCGCCGTGCTCGCGGGCGGCGGCGAAGCTATCGACCTCGGGAAGCTGGTGACGGATGCCGGCGACGCGCTGGCCTTCTTCCCATAGCCAGCGATCCCCCACCAGCACGGTATGCACCGCGGTGAACAGCGCCGTTTCGGCAAACAGCTTGGCGATCAGTTCGGGGCCGATGCCGGCGGGATCGCCCAGGGTGACGGCAATGACGGGGCGTGAATCGTTCATGGTTATCTCCGGCTCAGTAGAAGAGATTGACGAGGGTCATGGGAATGGCGGGGACATAGGTCACCAGCATCAGCACGATGAACAGCACCAGGATCATCGGCAGGTTGACCTTGGTGACTTCCCACATGTCGGTCTTGGCGATGGAACAGGCGGTAGCCAGTACCGAAGCCACGGGGGGGGTCTGCTGGCCGATGGCCAGGTTGAGGGTCAGGATCAAGCCGAAGTGGATCGGATCGATGCCGATCTGCTGTACCAGGGGCATGACGATGGGCACCACCAGAATGATGGCGGCAGCGCCATGCAGGAACATGCCGAGCAACAGCAACAGGATATTGAGCAGGGCCAGGACCAGAACCGGCTCTTGGGTGATGGCGGTGATTTCGCGGGCCAACTGCTGGGGCAGTTGCATCTCGGTGAGGAACAGTCCGAGCACGGCGGAGGTGGCCACCAGCAGCATCACCACGGCGGTCTGCACCACGCCATCGATCACCGAGCGGTAGAGGATCTTGAGGTTCAATTCGTGGTAGATGAGACCGCCGATCAGCAGGGCGGCGAGCACGGCGATGCCCGCGCCTTCGGTGGCGGTGACGAAGCCGCCGAAGATCCCGCCAAGAATGATCACCGGCAGCAGCAGGGCCCAGAAGGCTTCCTTGAAGGTCTTGCCGAGCCGGCTCAGATTGAAGGCGTCTTCGCGCGGCAGGTCATATTTCACTGCATAGTAGTAGCAGGCACCGGCCAGGCCGATGGCGCCAAGGAGGCCGGGTACGATACCGGCCACGAACAGCTTGACGATGGACGTGTCGGCGATGGCGCCGTACAGGATCATCGACAGCGATGGCGGAATGATGATCGCCAGCGAGGCCGAGGAGGAGGTGATGGCGGCGGAAAAGTTGGGGTCGTACTTGCGCCGTTTCATCTCCGGGATCAGTACCGAGCCGGTGGCAGCCACGTCGGCGACCGCCGAGCCGGAGATCTCGGCGAAGAACAGCGAGACCCCGACGTTGACCATCGCCAGGCCGCCGCGCACGAAACCGACCATGGCCGTGACCAGGTTGATCAGGCGCATGGAGATGCCCGAGGTGTTCATCAGGGCGCCGGCGAAGATGAACAGGGGAATGGCGATCAAGGGAAACTTGGTCGCGCCGTTGAACAGCGTCAGCGGCACGTTGACCAGGGCCTCGGCGCCCAGGTTGAGGTAGACGCCCACGACCCCGACCACGCCGATGGCCACCGCGATCGGCACGTTGATCAGCACCAGGGCGAAGAGGGCGGCAATGATGACCAGGAGTGTCATGCGCGATGCTCCTCGAGGTCTTCCTCGGCCTGTCGGATGGCGGCTTCGATCTCTTCTGCTTCGCTGTTAACGCCGCTGCGCATCTTGCGCCAGGCCATGGGCAGGCTGAGCAGCTCACACAGAATGAACAGCGCGGCGCTGATCGGGATCACCGACTGGGTGACATCGAGTCCGATCCAGGGCAGTGAAACCAGGCTGTCCCAAGCGAGTACTTCGAGTACCCGATAGCCATAGAGAGCGACGACGGCGAAGAAGCCGATCACGATGACTTCCGAGGCGATGAACAAGGCGGTGCGAACGGCTGCCGGGGCGTGGCTGACCAGGCCGGGAAAGCCCATATGGGCACGCTTGAGTGCCGCCAGGTTGGCACCGTAGAAGCTCAGCCAGGCCAGGCCGATAGAGGCGACCTCGTCGTACCAGGCAATCGAGCTGCCCAGCATGCGCAAGCCCACGGCGCCGATGACGATAGCGGTCAAGGCCAGCAGCAGGATGACGGTCAGGGCCTCGAGCAGCCGTTCCAGCAGATAACGAGAGCTGTCAATCAGCGTCATGACACCTGCCTCCCGTGATGTTGAATTAGAGGGCGCCTGGACGGCGCCCGAACGTGACGACATGTGGCATTACTCCTCGGCCAGCGCCATGGCGCGGTCGACCAGTTCCTGTCCACCCGGGACCTTCTCGGAGAAGGTCTGATAGACAGGATTGCTGGCCTCTATAAAGGCACTGCGATCGACCTGGTTGATCTCCATGCCGGCCTCGCGCATGGCGCCTAGCAAGGAGTCGTCAAGCTCCGTGCCCTTGGCCAGTGCCCAGTCCTGGGTCTCGGCGGCGACCTCGTTGATGGCGATACGCACGTCTTCGGGCAGCTGTTCCCAACCGCCCTTGCCGGCGGTCAGCCAGATCGGTGAATAGACATGGTTGGAGAGTGACAGGTAGTCCTGGACTTCCTGGAACTTGGCGCCATCGATATTGCTGAGCGGGTTCTCCTGACCATCGACGACACCGGTCTGCAAACCGACGAACACCTCGGAGAAGGCCATCGGCGTGGGATTCGCGCCCCAGGTACTGAACATCAGGGTGCGCCACTCGCTCTGCGGCGTGCGGATCTTCATCCCGGAGAGATCCTCGGGCGTATCGATCGGCCGTGTGCTGTTGGTGATCTGGCGGAAGCCGTTTTCCCAGGTGGAGACCAGGTGCAAGCCCTTGGCGTCGGCGCTCTCGGCCAGGTCGTGCATCACGATGTCCTGATCGATGCGCTTGAGGTGCTCGCGGTCCTTGACCAGAAACGGCAGGTCGAACAGCGCGAAGTCGGGCGACACCGAGGACATGATCGAGGAAATCGCCGCCAGGTCGACGGTGCCCAGTCGCAGCTTCTGGATCAGTTGGCGCTCGTCGCCCAGTTGGCCGCTGTCGTAGTATTCGACCTGATGCGCATCGCCGAGCCGCTCCTGCAGGCGTCGGGTGAACTCCTGAGCGGTCTGACCCTGCAGGCTTTGCGGCGTGCCACCGATGGCGAAGACGATCTTGTCGGCCTGGGCTTGCGTCGCGGCGAGGCTCAGGGACAGCGCGGACAGGCCGAGGAGCTTCTTGATCATGGCGTGGTAATCCTTGTTGTTCTCATGTGGATGTGACGCTTTGGTTAACTGGTATGCTGGTTGGTTAACCATACCAGTTGTATTCAATCTAGATATCATGGCAGCGAATCGTCAAGCCAAGAACACGGTTTTTAGACGTTTGTCGTATCTCGCCGTCGGCAGAGGGGTAGCAACATTCGGCCTTTCTGGTCTACTATTTAGACCAGTAGGAAGGAGAAAAGCGTTATGGACAATCCAGCGTTCGCCTTTGAAAAGGCGCTCAAGAACAAGACCAAGAAGGACATTCTGGCCGATAAGCTGATCGAGATGATCCAGACAGGGCTGTTGCGCGACGGTGACGTCTTGCCCAGTGAACGCGAGCTCGCCCAACTCTTCGAGGTAAGTCGGGAGACGGTACGTGGGGCCCTCTCGCAGATCACCGCCTATGGGCTGATCAGCGTATCCCATGGCAGCAAGACGCGTATCCGTGCCAGCGACGAAGTGCTGGCACGGTTTCGTTCCGCTCAGCCGGTAGGCAGTGATGACGAAGTGAACCGCTTCGACGTGGATAGCGTGTTCGAGAGCCGCATCGTGGTCGAGGCGGCGATTGCCCGTCGTGCCGCCATGCGGATCGACGCCGAGGGCATCGCCAAGCTGGAACGGCTGCTGGACGCCCAAAGCAAGCTGTTCGCTTCACCAGTGCATTTCCAGCTCTCCGACCAGAACTTCCACAAGCTGATCTCGGAGTATGCCGGCAACGAGATCCTGCTGCGCTATGCCGAGGAGCTCTACGCCTACGGCCTCAACATTCGCCGTCAGGTCATGGTGGAAGAGGGCGCCATCGAGCGCAGCTACCACGAGCATCGACATATCGTTGAGGCGCTGAAGCGCGGCGACCCCGATGCCGCCGAGCGTGCCATGCTGGCGCACCTCGACAGCGTCTACCGCACCACCAAGGCCAAGCTCCGCGCCGAGCGATGACCACAGCGCCTGCTCGGCAGCGTTATTAGCGGGCTATTAATTAACCGGGTTAAGATAGTGTCCAGAGCGACTAGACTCGCGCTTCGATTCGTCATCCGGCAGGCCCATGCGACCCGACGCCATTCCCCACGGCTCCACCGACGACCTTCTGCCCCTGCATCGCCAGCCCGGCTTCCTGAGCTTCCTCCTCTCGCGGCTGGCGGCGGTCTTCGCCATGCAGATCCAGGCCGTGGTGGTGGCCTGGCAGGTCTACGCCATCACCCGCGATCCCATGTCGCTGGCCTATGTGGGGCTGGCGCAGTTCCTGCCCATGGTGCTGTTGCTGCTGCCCGCCGGCGACCTGGTCGATCGCTTTCCGCGCAAGCGCATCCTGCAGCTCAGCTGGGCCGTGCAGGGCCTGTGCAGCGCCCTGCTGCTGGTGCTCTCCGTCGCCGCCGGCGGCGACGTGACGCTCTACTATGCCGTGCTGGCGCTGTTCGGCTGCGCCCGGGCCTTCACCGGACCGACCCTGCAGAGCCTGCTGCCGAACATCGTGCCCCGCGCCCAGCTCGCCCAGGCCATCGCGCTCAACAGCTCGATCATGAAGATCGCGGTGATCGGCGGCCCGCTGCTCGGCGGCATCCTCTACGCGGCGGGCGGCAGCCTGGCCTACGCGGTGTGCCTGGGCGGCTTCGTGGCGGCCCTGGCGCTGCTGGTGCCGGTGCCGATCCGCCATGCCCTGCAGAGCGGGCCCCTGGAGGCCACCGCCTGGCGACGCTTCACCGCCGGCATCGGCTATATCCGCCACCAGCCGATCATCCTCGGCGCCATCTCCCTGGACCTGTTCGCGGTGCTGCTGGGCGGCGTGGTGGCACTGCTGCCGATCTACGCCCAGGAGGTGCTGCACGTGGGCCCCGAGGGCCTGGGCGCGCTGCGCAGCGCCATCGCCGTCGGCGCCCTGCTGATGGGGCTCTACCTGGGAGTGCGTGGCATCAGGCGCCACGCCGGGGCGGTGATGTTCGCCTCGGTAGCGGTGTTCGGCGTCGCCAACCTGGTGTTCGCCCTCTCGACCCTGTTCTGGCTGTCGCTGGCCGCCATGCTGGTCGCCGGCGCCGCCGACATGATCAGCGTCTACGTGCGCATGACCCTGATCCAGCTGGCCACCCCGGACGAGATGCGCGGCCGGGTCAATGCCGTCAACATGCTGTTCATCGGCTCCTCCAACGAACTCGGCGAGTTCCGCGCCGGCAGCATGGCCGCCTGGGTCGGCGTGGTGCCCGCCGCGGTGATCGGCGGGCTCGGCACCCTGGCGGTGGTCGGCGCGTGGCTGCGGGTATTCGCCCCGCTGCGGCGGGTCGACCGCTTCGACGAGGCCGCGATGGAGCCGCCTCGGAGTTGACCCACCGCTCACGCCTTCCTCCGACGGTTGCAACCGCATCGGAAAGCCGCCCGCTGAGTTCATCACCTTCGGACTGTCACAGATCCCCGAAGCGATGCTGCAGCAGCGAGAGCGCCACCACCGGGGCGGTTTCGGTGCGCAGGATGCGCGGGCCGAGGGAGAGGGAGGAAAAGCCGGCGGCCAGGGCGGCCTCGACCTCGGCGGCGGACAGGCCGCCCTCGGGGCCGATCAGCAGGGCGGCGCGGGTGGGCGCAGGCTCATGCTCGAGCACGCCTGGCGTGCCGGGATGCAGCACCAGCCGCAGGGCCTCATCGCGACCGACGAGCCAGTCGCCCAGCGACACGGGGGGATGCACCGGCGGCAGGGTGGCGCGGCCGCACTGCTCGCAGGCGCTGGCGGCCACCGCCTGCCAGTGGGCGAGCTTCTTCGCCTCGCGCTCGCCCTTGAGGCGCACGTCGCCGTGCTCGGTGTAGAGGGGGGTGATCGCCGCCACGCCCAGCTCCACGGCCTTCTGGATGGCGTAGTCCATGCGATCGCCCTTGGAGACCGCCTGGCCCAGGTGCACCGCCAGCGGCGACTCGCCGTGGCCATCGGCGATGGCCTCGATGCGCGCCACCACCCGCTTGCGACCGGCCTCCACCAGCACGGCACGGGCCTCCTGGCCACCGCCGTCGAACAGCACCAGCGGCGCGCCCTCGCCCAGGCGCAGCACCCGGGCCACGTGGCGGGCGGGGCCTTCGGGCAGAACGACGTCGCCGCCGACGGTGAAGTCGGCGGCGACGTGGATGCGCGGGGCTCTTGCCAGGAGCCTGGTGGCCTCGGTCTTCATCGGCTAGCCGCCCCTTGCCCTTACTGGGTCGCCTGTTCGCCCTGCTGGCTGGCCTGCTCGGCCTCGCGCTTCTTCTTCTGGGCGTAGATCGCCTCGAAGTTGACCGGCGCCAGCATCAGCGGCGGGAAGCCGCCACGATTGACCAGGTTGTCGATGCACTCGCGGGCATAGGGGAAGAGCACGTTGGGGCAGAAGGCGCCCAGGGTGTGGTCGAGCTGCGCCCCCTCGATGCCGCTGATGCGGAACAGGCCGGCCTGTTCGATCTCGGCCAGGAAGGAGGTGGTGCCCTCCTCGCTGTGGGTCACCTGGGCGGTGACCTTGACCACCACCTCGTAGAGGCCGTCGCCGACCTGCTGGCTGGAGGTGTTCAGGTCCAGGCCGACCTTGGGCTTGAACGGCTGCTGGAACACCGTCGGCGAGTTGGGGGCCTCGAAGGAGATGTCCTTGACATAGATGCGCTGCAGGGCGAACTGGAGCTGCGGCTTGTCCTGCTGGCCGGCGGCCGCGCCGGCGTTCTGGTTGTTCTCTTCCGCCATGGGAAAGGTCCTTTGAAACGGTGAACGAAAAGGAAGGTGGCGTGGTTACTTCTTGACCATGGGGAGGCCATCGGCCTGCCACTGGGCCATGCCGCCCTTGAGCTTGACCGCCCGCTCGAAGCCGCCCTTGGCCAGCTTGGCCAGGGCGATGCCGGAGCTCTGGCCGTGCTTGCAGGCCACGATGATCGGCTTGTCCTTGAACTTGTCGAGTTCGTTCAGGCGCCCCTCGAGCTTGCTCTGGGGAATGTTGCGCGCGCCGGCGATATGGCCGGCCTTGAAATCGCCCGCCTCACGGATGTCGAGCACCACGGCATCCTCACGGTTGATCAGCTGGGTGGCCTCGCTGGAGGTCACGCCACTGGCGGCGCTGTTGCGGACCTCGTAGGCGATCCAGGCGGTCAACACCAGCAGGAAGGCACCCACCAGCAGCGGGTGATTCTGCACGAATTCAAACAGCTGATCGATCATGGGTCCGGGACACTCTTTCTCGGTGCATGAGGGGGTGAAGTCGGCACGGCTCGCCGGCCTGCCGCCGGGCGTCGCCCAGTATACACGAAGCCGTGGCGAACCGTGGCCAGCGGGCGGCGACCATGACGTCCGGCGCTGCCGTACGATATGATGCCGCAAGCAGAAACAAGTCGCGACCCCGTTGATCGCCCCGTGCTCGACGAGGCGTCGCCATCGACAAGAGGCCCTCCCCCATGACCGACGCTTCGACCTCCACTCCCCGCCCGGTGGCCCTGATCATACTCGACGGCTACGGCCACAACCCCGACGCCGAGAGCAACGCCGTGCTGGCCGCCCGCACCCCGGTGATGGACCGCCTGCAGCAGGAGCATCCCGCCACCCTGATCCACACCGATGGCCGCTACGTGGGGCTGCCGGACGGCCAGATGGGCAACTCCGAGGTCGGGCACATGAACCTGGGAGCCGGACGCATCGTCTACCAGGACTTCACCCGCATCACCAAGGCGATCGAGGACGGCGACCTGGACACCATCGCCGCGCTCACCACGCCGATCGATGCCGCCGTGGCCGCGGGCAAGGCGGTCCACCTGCTGGGCCTGCTCTCGCCGGGCGGCGTGCACAGCCACGAGGAACACTTCCTCGCCATGGCCGAGCTGGCCGCCCGCCGCGGCGCCCGACGCATCGTCGTCCATGGCTTCCTCGACGGCCGCGACATGCCGCCCAAGAGCGCCCTGGCCTCCATCGAGCGCGTCAATGAGCGCCTCGCCGAGCTGGTCGGTGCCGACAACGGCTTCGTCGCCTCGATCATCGGCCGCTACTACGCCATGGATCGCGACAACCGTTGGGACCGCGTCGAGCAGGCCTACCGGCTGATCACCGAAGGCACCGGCGAGTTCGAGGCGATGAGCGCCGAGGTCGGCCTGCGCGCCGCCTACGAGCGCGACGAGACCGACGAGTTCGTCACCGCCACCAGCATCCGCCCAAGCGGCGTGCCGGTGGCGATGGAAGACGGTGACGCCGCCATCTTCATGAACTTCCGCGCCGACCGGGCCCGCGAGCTGACCCGGGCCTTCGTCGAGGACGGCTTCGGCGGCTTCGAGCGCCGCGCCCGTCCGCGCCTCGCCGCCGACGGCCTGGTGATGCTGACCCAGTATGCCGCCGACATCCCCGCTCCCGCCGCCTTCCCCCCGGCCGAGCTGACCAACACCCTGGGCGAGGTGATGGAGAAGCGCGGCCTGACCCAGCTGCGCATCGCCGAGACCGAGAAGTACGCCCACGTCACCTTCTTCTTCTCCGGCGGCCGCGAGGCCGAGTACCGAGGCGAGACCCGGGTGCTGGTGCCCTCGCCCCAGGAGGTGAAGACCTACGACGAGAAGCCCGAGATGAGCGCCGTCGAGGTGACCGACCGCCTGGTCGAGGCGATCGACGCCGGCGCCTACGACCTGATCGTCTGCAACTACGCCAACGGCGACATGGTCGGCCACACCGGCAAGTTCGACGCCGCCGTCAAGGCCATCGAGGCCGTCGACGCCTGCGTCGGCCGGGTGGTGGACGCGATCCAGCGCGCCGGCGGCGCCTGCCTGGTCACCGCCGACCACGGCAACGCCGAGCAGATGGTCAACCCCGAGACCGGCGTCGCCCAGACCGCCCATACCACCTTCGACGTGCCGCTGGTCTATGTCGGCCCCCGTCCGGCGCGGCTCCATGACGACGGCCGCCTGTGCGACATCGCCCCGACCCTGCTGACCCTGATGGACCAGCCGATTCCCGAGGAGATGAGCGGCCGGGTGCTGATCGACTTCGGCTGATACCATGCGACGGGAGGCCAGCGGATGGCAAGAGGTGTCGCGACACTCGGCGTACTGCTGCTGGCGCTCTGCCTGGCCTCGCCGTTGGCCGCCCAGCCCAGCGAGCAAGCCGCCCGGGAGCGGCTCGACGCCATCGGCGAGGAGATCCAGGGGCTCTCCCGGCGCCTGACCACCACCCGTGAGGCCCGCGACGACGCGGGTCGCGAGCTGCGCGAGGTGGAGACCGCGCTGGCCGAGACCCATCGTCGCCTCGACGCCCTGCAGGCCGAGCGCCGCGAACTCACCGCCGAGATCGACGCCCTCGAGACCCGGCGCGATGGCCTCGAGGCCGAGCGTGCCGACCAGGTCGAGGCACTCAACGCCCAGCTCGACGCCCTCTACCGCCTCGGCCTCACCCCCCAGCTCAAGCTGCTGCTCAACCAGGACGACCCGGCCCGGCTCGACCGGCTGCAGCACTACCTCAACCGCCTGGCGAAGGCCCGCAACGAACGCCTCGACGAGCTCGCCCGGCTCGACAGCGCGCTGGCCGACAACCGCCGGGCGCTCGAGGCCCGCGGCACGCGACTCGATGCCCTGGCCGGCGAACTGGCGAGCCGTAGCGCCGAGCTGGCCGAACGCATGGCGGAACGCGCCGACCTGGTCGCCGCACTCGACGGCCGCTACGCCAGCGAGCAGGCGCGGCTGGAGGACCTCAACCAGGACCGCGCCCACGCCGAACGGGTACTGCGCGAGGTCCAGGAGGAGCTCGCCCGGCTGCAACGCCCCCCGCCCTCCACCGCCATCGAGCAGACCCAGGGCGAGCTGCCCTGGCCGGTGCAGGGGCGGGTCGCCTCGCGCTTCCGCCGCGGCGACGGCGTGCACCACAACGGCATGCTGATCCAGGCCGCCGCGGGCACCCCGGTGCGCGCCGTCCACGCCGGGCGGGTGGTGTTCGCCGACTGGATGCGCGGCTTCGGCAACCTGCTGATCGTCGACCACGGTGACCAGGTGATGACCCTGCACGCCCACCTGCAGCACTTCGGCGCCGAGGTGGGTCAGGCGGTCTCCCGGGGCGACACCCTGGGGGCGGTGGGCGCGAGCGGCGGCCACGATGTCCCGGCCCTCTATTTCGAGGTCCGCCGCGGCGGCGAGCCGATCGACCCGCAGTCGTGGATCGCCTCGCGATGAGTCCTGCCCCTTTCCCACAGCGTCGCCCACGGGCTATGCTGACCTGCCCGTCATGGAACCGCGGAGATCGCATGCATCCACGTCTCGCCGGCCCTGCCGTCTCGCCACGGTGGCTGATGGCGATGCTTCTGCCCGTCGCCCTGCTGGCCCTGCCCCTGCCGGCTGCCGCCACGCCTTCGGCCAACGACCTGCCGGTGGAGGACATCCAGACCTTCGCCGAGGTGTTCGAGCGCATCAAGCGTGCCTATGTCGAGGAGGTCGACGACAGCACCCTGCTGCGCAACGCCATGCGCGGGATGCTCAGCGAACTCGACCCCCACTCGGCCTACCTCGACCGCGAGGAGTTCCAGAGCCTGCGCGAGTCCACCGAGGGCGAGTTCGGCGGCGTGGGCATCGAGGTCGGCACCCAGGACGGCCAGCTGACGGTGATCACCCCCATCGACGACACCCCCGCCTCCCGTGCCGGTCTGCAGTCCCGGGACGTCATCCTGCGCATCGACGACACCCCCACCGAGCGCCTCTCGCTCCAGGAAGCGGTCACCCTGATGCGCGGGGACCCGGGGACCGAGGTCAGCCTGACCATCATGCGCCAGGGCGATGACGCCCCGCGCACCTTCACCATGGCCCGGGAAGTGATCCGCACCGAGAGCGTGCGCAGCGAACTGCTGGAACCCGGCTACGGTTACCTGCGGGTCAGCCAGTTCCAGACCCGCACCGGCGACCAGGTACGCAACGCCATCGCCGACATGGAGCGCGAGGGCACCCTGAACGGCCTGGTGCTCGACCTGCGCAACAACCCCGGCGGCGTGCTGCAGGCCGCCGTGGCGGTGGCCGACGTCTTCCTCGACAGCGGCCTGATCGTCTACACCGAGGGACGCCTGCCGGACACCGAGATGCGCTTCTCGGCGAGCACCGAGACCGCCGCGCCGGACGTGCCCCTGGTGGTGCTGATCAACGGCGGCAGCGCCTCGGCGGCGGAGATCGTCGCCGGCGCCCTGCAGGACCAGCGCCGCGGCGTGGTGATGGGCACCGAGAGCTTCGGCAAGGGCTCGGTGCAGCAGATCATGCCGCTGGGCAACGGCGAGGGGCTCAAGCTGACCACCGCCCTCTACTTCACGCCGGGCGGTCGCTCGATCCAGGCCCAGGGCATCGAGCCCGACGTCCAGGTGGTACGCGGCCGGCTGGAAGTCGCCGAGGGCAGCGAGCTGATGGTGCGCGAGGCCGACCTGGAGGGTCACCTGCGCTCCCGCGACGAGCCGCGAACCCGCGGCGAGCTGGGCGAGCGCCTGCGCGAGGACTACCAGCTCGGCGAGGCGCTCAACCTGCTCAAGGCGCTGAATGTACTGAGCCAGCGCGACCGTTAATGCAGCACCGCGGGCGGGTTACCGGCAGGAAGCCGGCAACCTGCCCCGGTGGCCGGTGGCCTGCTGCATCAGCAGGCGCTTGAGCGGGCCCGACCGGTCGACACCGGACATCCCCAGGTTGCGCGCCAGGGTCAGCGCCGGGTGGCGGGCCCCGAACAGCAGCCGGAAGCCGTCCATCAGCGCCAGCATCGCGGCATTGTCCCCGCGCCGGCGCCGGGCATAGCGGGCCAACAGCCGCTCGTCCCCCGGTGCCTCCCCGCGGGTACGCCCCCTCACCAGTTCCTCGGCCAGCACCGCCACGTCCATCAACCCCAGGTTGACCCCCTGACCCGCCAGCGGATGGATGCTGTGGGCGGCATCGCCGACCAGCGCCAGCCCCGGCAGCACGTAGCGTGCCGCATGGCGCTGGGTCAACGGCACCGCCAGGGCCCGGTCGATCACCGTCACCTCACCGAGGCGATGCTCGATGGCCCCGGCCATCTCGCGGGCCAGCGCCTCGGGCGGCAGGGCCACCAGGCGCTCGGCCTCGCCGGGCGAGGTCGACCAGACGATGGAGCAGTGGTGGCCGTCGCCGTCGACGATCAGCGGCAGGAAGGCCAGCGGCCCGGTGGGCAGGAACACCTGGCGGGCCACCTCGCCGTGGGCGCGCGCCGTCCGCACCGTGGTCACCACCGCCACATGGCCGGTGTCCCGGCTGCTGACCCCGATGCCCGCCATCTCGCGCAGCGGTGAACGCGCGCCGTCGGCGGCCACCACCAGGGAGCCGGCCAGCCGGCGGCCATCCGCCAGCATCACCTCGCGGCCGCCACCCCGCGCCTCGAGCCCGACCACCCGGGCCGCGTAGTGGCGCCGCACCCCGGGCAAGCCGGCGAGGCGGGACTCCAGGGCGGCGAGGATCACGTCGTTCTCGACGATATGGCCCAGCACCGGCACCCCGGCCTGGTCGGCGGAGAAGTTGACCTCGCCGCTGCCCTCGGCGTCCCACACCTGCATGAAGCGGTAGGGGCTGACCCGTCGGTCCCGCATCCAGGCCCAGGCGCCGAGCCCCTCGAGCAAGCGCTGCGAGACCGGTGTCAGGGCGCTGACCCGCTGGTCCGGCCGGCCCAGGCCGATGTGCTCGGCGTCCAGCGGGGCCTCGCGGGCATCGAGCAGCGCCACCGCCACCCCGGCGTTGCCGAGCAGGCAGGCCAGGGACGCCCCCACCATGCCGCCGCCGACGATCACCACCTCGGCGGCGTCCCTCTCCCCACCGCGCTCCCGACCGTTCGGCGGCGGCGCCTGGTGATGCGTTTCCTGCATGTGGTTCTCCTATCGTTCCAGCCCCATGGCGCGCCGGGCCAGGGTACGGCGCAACGGCCCCACCAGGTTCAACCCCACCAGTCCGGCGGCCCGGGCGTGGGAGAGCAACGAGCTGTCGATCCCGAACAGGCGGATCAGGCCATCGCTGAAGCGGATCACGTTGTGGCGGTCGGCGCCTCGCCGGGATTCGAAGTCGGCCAGCACGGCCATGCCGCCGACCGGCTCGCCGCGGGCCAGGCCATGCTCCAGGGCGGCGATCAGGTCCATCACCCCGCGCAGGGCCAGGTTGAACCCCTGGCCGGCCACCGGGTGCAGCGAATGCGCGGCATTGCCGAGCACGGCGAGCCCGGGACGCACGGCCTCCCGGGCGGTGATCAGCGACAGCGGGTAGGCGTGGCGGCTGCCGACCCGGCGAAAGCGCCCGGCCCGCTCACCGAAGGCGCGCTGCAGCTCGGTGAGGAAGGCGCCATCGGAGAGTGCCAGCCGCCGTGTCTCGTGCCCCATGGCGTGGGTCCAGATCAGCTCCATGGCCTGGCCACGCAGCGGCAACAGGGCGATGGGCCCCTCGCCGGTGAAGCGCTCCCAGGCCACCCCGTCGTGGGGCTCGCTCACCTCCACGCTGGCGATCAGGGCCACCTGGTCGTAGGGCTGCTCGCGGCTCTCGATGCCGAGGCGCTCCTTGAGGCCGGAGCGGCCGCCGTCGGCCAGCACCGTCAACCCCGCCTGGAGCCGGCTGCCGTCGGAGAGGCGCAGCCGATAGCCTCCCGCCGCAGGGCGTATCGTCTCGACCCGGGCGGGACAGTGCCAGGCCAGCGGCAGTAGCGCCAGCCGACGATGGAGCACCCGCCCCATCCAGGCGTTGGGGATCACGTGGCCCAGCGCCTCGACGCCCAGCTCATCGCTGCGCAGCCGGGTCGCCCCGAGGCGGCCCTGCTCGCTGACGTGGATCCGGCGAATCGCTGCGGCCTGCTCGGCCATGGCCGGCCACAGGCCCATGCCCGCGAAGTGTGTCGCCGAGCCCTGGGCGATGGCGCTGGCCCGGGCATCGAAGCTGGGCTGCCAGGGCGCCTCCGCTCGGTCGAGCAGGGGGGCGGCCTCGATCACCGCCACCGACAGCCCCCGCCGCTCGATCAGCGGCCCCAGGGCACAGCCCAGGCTCGCCCCCACCAGGCCGCCGCCGACGATGGCGATGTCCACTCGCTGCTCCGCGGCACCCGTCATCGAGGCCTCCCGATCATTTCATAATGTACATTACATAAAGGCATTTCGCGGAGTTCCCGGCTGGTCACTTTCTGGCCATCAGCGCCTCGATCTCGGCCACCCGCTTGGGCACCCCGGCGGTGAGCACCTCGTGGCCGGTGGCGGTGACCGCCACGTCGTCCTCGATACGGATGCCGATCCCGCGGAAGGGCTCGGGGATGTCGTCGGCGGCGGGCACGTAGAGCCCCGGCTCGATGGTCAGCACCATGCCCGGCTCCAGCGGGCGGGGCTGGTCATCCCGGCGGTAGCGGCCCACGTCGTGGACGTCGAGCCCCAGCCAGTGGGAGGTGGAGTGCAGGTAGAAGCGACGATAGCTCTCGTCGTCGATGCGGACCTGCACCTCGCCCTCGAGCAACCCCAGGCCGATCAACCCCTCGGTGAGGCCATGCACCACCAGATCGTGGATCTCGGCCAGGGTGGCACCCGGCCGCACGGCCGCCACGGCCCGCTCCTGCACCTCCAGCACCAGCTCGTAGAGCGCGCGCTGGGCCTCGCCGAAGCGCCCATTGACCGGGAAGGTGCGGGTGATGTCGCCGGCATAGAGGTCGAATTCGGCACCGGCGTCGATCAGCACCAGGTCGCCATCGCGCAGCGCCTCGCGATTCTCGATGTAGTGCAGCACACAGGCATTGATGCCGCCACCGACGATACTGGCGTAGGCCGGGCCGCTGCCGCCCTGCCAGCGGAACTCGTGCTCCAGCTCTGCCTGCAGCTGATATTCGGCGAGCCCCGGCCGGGCCGCCTGCATGGCACGCACGTGGGCCCGGGCCGAGATGTCCGCGGCGTGGCGGATCAGGGCCAGCTCGGTGTCGCTCTTGACCAGGCGTCGCTCGTGGAGCAGCGGGGCGATATCGGCGAAGGCCTCGGGCGGGCGAGCCCCGCGGCGCACGCGGGCCGCCAGGCGGCCGCGCAGCTCGTCGGCCAGGGCGAGGGCCTCGGCGTCGGCCAGAGGCACGTAGAGCGTACGGCGGCCATCGAGCAGCGCCTCGAGACGCGCGTCGCGCTCGGCATTCTCGAAGGCCTGGTCGACCCCATGCTCGCGGACGGCCCCCTCGGCGCCGAGGCGGATGCCGGTCCAGGCCTCCAGGGTCGGGTCGCGGTCCTGGCAGAACAGCACGCTCGCGCCTTCCGCACGGCCCGGCAGCAGGACCAGCAGGGCATCGGGCTCGGGAAAGCCGGTCAGGTAGTGGAAGTCGCTGTCCTGGCGGAAGGGGAATTCACTGTCGCGCGACCGGCTGACCAGGGCCGCGCCGGGCAGCAGCACGGCGCTGTCGGCCGGCAGCGCCTCCATCAGCGACCGCCGGCGGGCACGGTACTCGTCGTTGCCGATCGGGGCGGGGCGGGGCAGGGTCTCGGGCAGCATCGCGGCTCCTCGGTGGTGGTGAGTGGGTGGCGGCGTCAGTGACGGGTCTCGTCATCGGTCCGCTCGACCTGCGGCTTGCCCGGATGCTGTTCGGTGTAGAGCAGCATGGCGGCCATGCGGGCATGCTCGGTCAGGGCGAAGAGGTCGTTCTCGTTCTCGGGGCTGTCGTCGATATCGGTCTCGATGCCGGCGATGCCTTCCAGGTCGTCCAGGGCCTCGCGCAGGGGCAGCGACCAGGCCTGGCGGGGCGCCTCGCCGGCATCCTGGACCACCTCGAGGAAGCCCAGCGTCCACTCCTTGAGGCCCTGGGCACGCTCGGCCAGGGAGAACAGCTCGTCCGGCAGCAGCGGCTCGAAGCCGAGCTCCGCCGCCGAGAGGGCGTCCAAGGCCTGGCGCCGCCAGGCCAGGAAGCGCTCGGCGGCTTGCGCGTCGCGAGGCTGCTCGACGCCGAGGGCGAGGCTGACCTGCTCCAGCCAGGCCTCGGCGGAGAGATCCTGGAGGGCCAGGGCGGCGCATAGCCTGCCGTCGAGGAAGGCCGGTGACTGCATGCTGCCATGCAGCAGGAAGAGGTCGGCGATGGTGGAGAAATCCAGGCGTTCGTTGATCAGTGACATAGCGAAAGTCCGTGATGGGGCCGTGCACGCAGAGGGCGACGATGTCCCCGGGCGCGTTGACCGCCCGAGAACGGCTCTCTTATAGTGAGGATCGAATCGATTCCATCCCTGGATGTTAACGCATCGGGCCACCGGGAGGCGCGGCCATCGCCCCCGCCCGACTGGACCGAACCGGAGCCCGTCATGACCGATGCCTCGCGGCCGACCACCGAAATCACCCTGCTGGGGCGTAGTTACGTCATCGCCTGCCCGCCGGACGAGCAGGACAAGCTCGAGCGGGCCGCCCGCTATCTGGATCGGGCCATGCACGGCATCCATGCCCGCGGCAAGGTGCTGGGTGCCGAGAAGATCGCCATCATGGCGGCGCTGAACATCACCAACGAGCTGCTGGAGACGCTCGAGGCCCAGCGCGAAGGCGAGCAGAGCCTGAGCCAGTTGAGCGCCCGCCTCGAGCAGGCCCTCACCGACACGCCCCGCCGATAGGCAATCAGCGCTTTGGCCCCATCGCTCGCTCTGTTAGGATGAAGAGGTTCCCTGGGGTGTTTGCCAGTCGTTATCGTCCCTCGAGCCTATGCGCAGTACCCAGGGGGCCATATGCTAGCCGGACCCGTGTGCATGTCCGTGCGTCGGAAAGCCTGACGGTTCGGCTGCGGCCACCCACCTTGAACCACTGGGTTCAAGGGCCAGAACGACAGCGGCACTCTGGGGAACCTCATCCGACATGACCACCATGCAGGATATCGCCGCACCCTTGGCCTTCGACGGCCCCCGCCATGAGCTGCGCCGTGAGTTGCGGCGACGCCGGCGTGCCCTGACTCCCCGCCAGCGTCGCGACGCCTCCCGGCGGCTGTGTCGCCGGCTCAAGCAACTTCCCGAAGTCCAGCGTGCCCGGCGCGTGGCCCTCTACCTGCCCAACGATGGCGAGATCGACCCCACGGGGCTGCTCCCCTGGTTCCGGCAGCGTCATGCCCGCGTGCACCTGCCGGTGCTCAAGCCGCTCTCCCACAATGCGCTGTGGTTCGTCCACTACCATGCCGGCACCCCGATGACCGCGAATCGCTTCGGCATACCCGAGCCGAACACCCGCCATGGCGCCCACCGCGCCCGCCGGTGCCCGGCCTGGGCGCTGGACCTGATCCTGCTGCCACTGGTCGGTTTCGACGGCGATGGCCAGCGCATGGGCATGGGCGGCGGCTTCTACGACCGCACCCTGGCCTTCACCCGCCGCCCGGGGCCACGCCCCCGGCTGATCGGCCTGGCCCACGATTGCCAGCGGGTCGAGCGTTTGCCGGTCGCCCCCTGGGACGTACCGCTCGATGCCATCGTCAGCGACGCACGGATCATCCGCCCCTGAGACGCGAACGGGCCGATGCGATGCATCGGCCCGTGTGTCCTGCGGTTCTGGTCATGGCGCTGTCGGCCGGCATCGAACTAGCTTCCCACCAGCGCCTGGGCATAGCCGGTTGCCACGACGCCGATGCCGAAGACCAGCAGCAGTGCCATGACCAGATCGGGCTTGCGCTTCATTGCCTACTCCGTTGGAGACTCGACCGCAAGAGGGTCGGAAGGTGGTGGTAAGGACCTTGTCGAGGTGTCGCCTCGCGCAGCCAATCAGGCCTCGGCAACGCTGTGACTATAGGGTTACCACCTGCATGATGACAACCATCATCATGCAGGAGTTACATTTTTAAACACTCGGTAGCTCTCGGCTGTACCGTGAGTCAGCGCTCACACCGGGGCGAGATGCGACTCAGGCCATGAACAGCCGATAGGCGGAGTTGTCCGACTCCTTCCAGTAGCGATAGCCGATCTCGTCGAAGTACTCCTCGACATGGGAGCGGTCGCCATTGGGCACCTGCATGCCCACCAGGACCCGTCCATAGGCCGCGCCATGGTTGCGGTAATGGAACAGCGAGATGTTCCAGTCCTGGGGCAGATGGGTCAGGAAGTTCATCAGCGCCCCCGGCCGTTCGGGGAACTCGAAGCGGTAGACCTCCTCGTCGAAACTCTCCTTCGGCCGGCCACCGCCCAGGTGGCGGATATGCAGCTTGGCCAGCTCGTTGTCGGTAAGGTCCTCCACCGGGTAGCCGGCCTCGCCCAGCTTCTCGATCAGCGCCTGGCGGTCCTCGCCTCCGGGCTTGACCTGCACGCCGACGAAGATATGGGCGTTCTCCGGGTCCGCATAGCGGTAATTGAACTCGGTGACCATGCGCTTGCCGATGGCCTTGCAGAATTTCTTGAAGCTGCCGGGCCGCTCGGGGATGGTCACCGCCAGGATCGCCTCGCGCTGCTCGCCGAGTTCGGTGCGCTCGGCGATGTGCTGCAGCCGGTCGAAGTTGGTATTGGCCCCGGAGTTGATGCACAGCAGGGTCTGGCCCTCGGCCCCGGTCTGCTGGATGTACTTCTTGAGCCCGGCCAGCGACAGGGCACCGGAGGTCTCGGAGACCGCCCGGGTGTCCTCGAAGATGTCCTTCACCGCCGCGCACATCTCGTCGGTATTGACGGTGATGACGTCGTCGATCAGGTCGCGGATGATGGAGAAGGGCACCTTGCCGATCTGGGCCACGGCCACGCCCTCGGCGAAGACCCCGACCTGCTCCAGCACCACCCGCTTGCCGGCCGTCATGGCCGCCTTGAGGCAGGCGCTGTCCTCCGACTCGACGCCGATCACCTTGATGTCGGGGCGCAGGTACTTGATGTAGGCGGCCATGCCGGCGATCAGCCCACCGCCACCCACCGGCACGAAGACCGCGTCCAGGCGGCCGCTGTGCTGGTGCAGGATCTCCATGGCCACGGTGCCCTGGCCGGCGATCACGTCGATGTCGTCGAAGGGCGGGATGTAGGTGTAACCGTGCTCCTCGATCAGTTCCTGGGCATGCTCGGCGGCCGCCGCGAAGGCATCGCCCCTGAGCACCACCTTGGCGCCCCGCGCGCGCACCGCCTGCACCTTGATGTCCGGGGTGATGCGCGGCATCACGATCACCGCCTTGACGCCCATCAGCTTGGCGGCCATGGCCAGGCCCTGGGCATGGTTGCCGGCGGAAGCGGCGATCACGCCCTTGGCCTTCTGCTCCTCGCTGAGCTGGGCCATCTTGTTGTAGGCGCCACGAATCTTGAAGGAGAAGACCGGCTGCAGGTCCTCGCGCTTGATCAGGATCTGGTTGTTGAAGCGACGGGAGAGGAAGGGGGCCGGGGAGATCGGCGTTTCCCGGGCGGCTTCATAGACCCGGGCCTGGAGAATCTTCTTGACGGTAGCTTCGAGCATCCTGATATCCCAGAGGAGTGACGCGGGGAGCCGCGGCGCCCTTTGCTGCGCCGCAGAGAACCCCTATTGGTAGCATCCCGGTCGTGGATCGTCCAGCGCAGAGCCATCGGCAGTGGGCGCCGACTGGCCTATAATGGCGCGCACCCTTACCTGCCTTTCATCCCCCCCCAGCCACGGGAGAGAAGCCCCATGACCCAGGACGAATTGAAGGACGCCGTGGCCGCGGCCGCCATCGACGAGATCGCCCCCTTCCTCGACCGCGATACGGTGCTCGGCATCGGCACCGGCTCCACCGCGAACCGGTTCATCGACCGCCTGGCCGCCCTGCGCGACGACTTCCAGGGGGCGGTGGCCAGCTCCGAGGCGAGTGCCGAGCGGCTGCGCGGCCACGGCATCGAGGTGTTCGAACTCAACAGCGTAGGCAGCGTCCCCTTCTACATCGACGGCGCCGACGAAGTGAACGCTCACTTGCACATGATCAAGGGCGGCGGTGCGGCCCTGACCCGCGAGAAGATCGTCGCCGCCTGCGCCGAGAAGTTCATCTGCATCGCCGACGCCTCCAAGCGGGTCGAGCGGCTGGGCGACTTCCCGCTGCCGGTGGAGGTGATTCCCATGGCGCGCTCCTACGTGGCCCGGGAACTGGTCAAGCTGGGCGCCGACCCGGTCTACCGGGAAGGCGTGGTCACCGACAACGGCAACCAGATCATCGACTGCTTCGAGTTCATGATCGACGACCCGGTGGCCATGGAGGCGCGCCTCGACGCCATCGTCGGCGTGGTCACCAACGGCCTGTTCGCCGCTCGCGGCGCCGACGTGCTGCTGCTGGGTACCGAGAGCGGCGTGGAGCGCCATACCCCGGCGTGATCACCACGGCAAGGAAGTGAGCGCTCACTTCGCATCAAGCAGGCGCGCCAGCCCCGCCAGGGTTCTCGCCAGGGCGCCACGGTTGGCGGTCACCACCCGGCATCCGGCGTCGGCCAGGCGTCGACATTCGGCCCGGTCGGCGAACAGCCGGGCCAGGGCATCGGCCAGCTGTTCGGCATCGGCCACCTCCACCAGGGCATCGGCCTCGCGCAGCACCTCGGCGACGTCCTCGAAGTTGGCGAGCTCGGGGCCGGTGAGCACCGGCACCCCCATGGCGACCGGTTCGAGCAGGTTGTGGCCGCCGATCGGCACCAGGCTGCCGCCGACGAAGGCCAGGTCGCCGGCACCGTAGAGGGCGAGCAGCTCGCCCATGGTGTCGCCCAGATAGACCGCCGGGCGCTCGTCGGGCCCCTCGTCACGGGAGCGTCGCACCAGGCTCATGCCCTGCTCCCGGCAGAGCGCGGCCACGGCATCGAAGCGCCGGGGATGGCGGGGCACCAGGATCAGCAGGGCGTCCGGCACCGTTTCGCGTAGCCGGGCATGGACGGCCAGCAGTTGCTCGTCCTCGCCGGGGTGGGTGGAGCCGGCCACCCACACGGGCCGGTCACCCAGATGGGCGCGCAAGCGCTCACTCACCGCGAGCGCCCCGACATCCGGCGAGGTGTCGAACTTCAGCGACCCCGCCACCTCGGCATGGGCCGGCTCCATGCCCAGCGCCAGGAAGCGTGCGGCGTCGGCGTCGGACTTGGCGGCCAGCCAGTCGACCCGGCTCAGGGCGTCCCGCATCAGCGGCCGCAGGCGTCGGTACCCCTGGAAGGCCCGCGGCGACAGCCGGCCATTGACCACCGCCACGGGGACGCCTCGGCGCCGGCAGGCGTGGAGCAGGTTGGGCCACAGCTCGGTCTCGAAGAACAGCGCCAGTTCCGGGCGGAGACGGGCGATGAAGCGCTTCGCCGCGCCGGGGAAGTCCAGCGGCACGAAGGCATGGCGCAGGCGCGGGGGTTCGCCGGGTTCCGCCAGCGCCTCGCGCAACGCCTGCACGCGCTCGGCGCCGGTGGCGGTCATGGTGGTGACGGTGAGTCGATGCCCCGGGTAGTGCGCCAGCAGCGCCTCGATCAGCGGCCGGGCGGCCTGGACCTCGCCCACCGAGGCACAGTGCAGCCAGATCGTTCGCTCACCGGCCGGCGCGGGAGGCAGCAAACCCAGCCGTTCCCCCCGGGGGCGGCCGGGCAGCCGTTCGCGCCAGACCCGCCGCCAGATCAGCGGCGCGAGCCCGTAGAGGAGCACCGAGTAGAGCCGGCGCGCCCAGGGGGCGCCCTGCCGGGCGGCCATCAGGTCTCGCGGTCGAGGATGGTGGAGATCATCGCCGTGGTGGAGACGCCATCCTCGAAGCCCAGCACCCTTACCTCGCCACCCGCCTCACGCACGGCCTCGCCGCCGGCGATCTGCTCCGGGCGATAGTCGCCGCCCTTGACCAGCACGTCGGGCAGCACCGCCTCGATCAGCCGCTGTGGGGTGTCCTCGGCGAAGGCGACCACCCAGTCCACGGCCCCCAGGCCGGCCAGCACCTGCAGGCGCCGCGGCAGCGGGTTGATGGGCCGCTTGGGGCCCTTGAGCCGGGCGATGGAGGCGTCATCGTTGACCGCCACGATCAGCCGGTCACCGAGCTTGTGGGCCTGCTCCAGGTAGGCCACGTGGCCGGCGTGCAGGATGTCGAAGCAGCCGTTGGTCATCACCACCCGCTCGCCGCGGGCCTGGGCGGCACGCACCGCCTCGATCAGCGGGGCTTCCTCGATGACCCCGAACTCGGCCAGCTTGTCGCCGTGCAGGGCGGTGTAGAGTTCGGCGATGGAGAGCGTGGCGGTGCCCGGCTTGGCGACGACCAGCCCGGCGGCCAGGTTGGCCAGGGTCATCGCCTCGGGGAAGCCGTGGCCGGCAGCCAGCGCCAGCCCCAGGACGCCGATCACGGTGTCGCCGGCACCGGTGACGTCATAGACCTCGCGGGCCCGGGTCGGCAGGTGCAGCGGCTCGTGATCGCCACGGATCAGGGTCATGCCCTTCTCGCTGCGGGTGATCAGCAGCGCCTCGAGCTCGAGCTCGGCGCACAGCGCCGCGCCCTTGGCAGCGAGTTCGGCATCGTCTCGGCAGTGCCCCACCACGGCCTCGAACTCGGTCAGGTTGGGGGTGATCACGCTGGCCCCGCGGTAGCGGCGGAAGTCGTTGCCCTTGGGGTCGACCAGCACCCGCTTGCCGGCGCCACGCACCAGGCGGATCAGCGCCTCGACCCGGTTGAGGGTGCCCTTGCCGTAATCGGAGAGAATCACCAGGTCGCAGTCGGGCAGGGCCGCCTCGACCCGTGCCAGCAGCCCCGTGGTATCGACCTCGCCGAGCCCCTGCTCGAAGTCCAGGCGGATCAGCTGCTGGTTGCGGCTCATCACCCGCAGCTTGGTGATGGTGGGAATGCCGGGGCTGCGCTCGAAGTGAGTGCTCACTCCGGAGCTCTCCAGCCGGCTGCTCAGCCGGTCGGCGTTGTCGTCATCGCCGACCATGCCGGCCAGGGCGGCCTGGGCCCCCAGGGAGGCGATATTGAGCGCCACGTTGGCGGCACCGCCGGGCCGGTCCTCGGCCTCCTCCACCCGCACCACCGGTACCGGCGCCTCCGGCGAGATCCGCGAGGTACCGCCGTGCCAGTAGCGGTCGAGCATCACATCGCCCACCACCAGCAGGCGTGAGCGTTCCATGGCAGTCAGATCAAGCTTCATCGGCAGGGGACTCCGTGTCCGGGTGAGCGGTGATGGTGTCGAGCACGGCATCGAGTCGTTCGATCACGTCCTCGGCACGGATCAGCGACATGGCATCCGGGTGGCGCACCCGCTGGCCCCAGGTGACCTCCTCGGGCGACTTGTGCAGGTAGGCGTGTACGGCCTGCGGATATCGGTCGACCACGAACTCGCGCCACAGGTAGGGGGCGGCACGATCGGGATTGGTGGTGGCATAGAGGCCCACCACCGCGGTGCCCAGGGCGTTGGCCATGTGCACCGGCCCCGAATCGGGCGCGACGACGGCACGGGCCCGGGCGATCAGCGCCAGCAGCCCCTTGAGCGAGGTGCCGCCGATGGCGTCGATCACCGCCTCCGGCCGGCTGAGGGCCTGGATGCGCTCGCCCATCTCGCGCTCCTGGGTACTGCCGCCACCGGTGAGCACCGCCTTCAATCCGTACTTTACCCAGGCATGCTCGATCACCGCCGCATAGCCCTCGGCAGACCAGTTACGGAAGTTGCGCAGCCGGGGGTTGGCGCAGGGGCTCAGCAGCAGGTAGGGGGCATCGCCGGTCAGGGCCCGGGCCTCGTCGAAGGCGGCCTCGGGCACCGGCAGGTTCCACTCCAAGGGGTGCTGCTCGACCCCCAGCAGGCGGGCGAAGTCCATGAACGACTCCAGCACATGGGCCCGGGGATGGGGCGCAAGGCAACGATGGGTGAACCAGTGCTGGGCGTCCTTGGCACGGGCCTTGTCATAGCCCACCCGGACGTCGGCCTTCAGCCCCAGGGAGAGGACACTGGCGCGCAGCGCCTGCTGCATGTGCAACAGGACGTCGAAGCGGGTGTCCGCCAGCTCGCGCCACAACTGCCGCATGCCGGCCACGCCGGAGGCCTTGTCGTAGACGACGAACTCGACCCCGGAGAGGCCGGCCAGTAGACTGTGCTCGCCCTTGCCGATGATCCAGGTGATACGCGCCTCGGGCCACTGGCGCTGCAGGGCGCGTACCGTCGGCACCAGGTTGCAGACATCGCCCAGGGCGGAGAGTCGCAGCACGCCGATGTGCCGAGGTTGGGCGGGCAGAGGATGCTTCATGCGCTTGGCAACATTTCGAACGGGAAAGGTTTCCATTCTATATGATGCGGACAGTTTATGTGACGCCGGCCCGGTGCCACAAACCGCCGCGCCGATTGCGCCGCAGGCCTTCGATCCCGACCACTGGTGGCAGAAGGGGCGCGTCGTCGGCGAGGCCCCGGGCCGCGGGGCCAGCCTGTTTCTCGATGCCGGGCGCGACCAGTGGGTGCTGCGTCCCTATCGCCGCGGCGGCCTGATCGCCCGGATCAGTACCAGCCGCTACCTGTGGACCGGTCTCGAACGCACCCGTGCCTTCCGTGAACTGCGCCTGACCGCCGAGCTCTACTCCCGCGGCCTGCCGGTTCCCCGTCCGGTGGCCGCCGCCGTGACCCGCCACGGCATCACCTACGAGGCGGCGCTGATCACGGTGCGCCTTCCCGGGGCCCGCGCCCTGGCCGCGCGCCTGTCCGGGGAGGCGAACCACGAGCCCTTGCTGGAAACCGTCGGCGCCACCGTCCGGCGCTTCCATGATGCCGGCCTCGACCATGTGGACCTCAATGCCCGCAACCTGCTCGTCGACGAGCACGACCGGGTCTGGCTGATCGACCTCGACCGCTGCCGGCTACGGGCCCCGGGCGCCTGGCAGGCGGCCAACCTCGAGCGCCTGCAGCGCTCGCTGGTCAAATTCGATGCCGCCGCGGCCATGGCCGCCATCCGGCGTGGTTACGAGGCATCGATCTCCAGTTGACGCGGCACGCCACGCTCCGGATAGACACGCTGCAGCAGCTCCTCGAGCCCCTGGAGAATGTCCATCTTGCCCGGCACCTGGCCGTCCCGGTGAAACACCGCTTCATGGCAATCCTCGTAGCGGGGCCAGTAGCGGAATGGCACCGTCATGAAGAAGATGCCCAGGGTCGGCGTATGGGTCGCCAGAGCCAGATTGCGGACCCCGGTGTCGCCACAGACCAGAGCGCTGACCCTGGCCATCCAGCGCGGCAAGTCATCCAGCGGCATGCGCGACTGGATTGCGACATTGTCATGCCGTGCCACCACCTCGGCCAGGAAATCGCCGGATTCATCGGGCTTGTGCCCCTCCAGCAGCACATGACGGTAGTGCGGAAACGTCTCGGCCGCCTGCTCGATCAACTCGCACCAGGAGCTCAGCGACAGCGACTTCTCCGCCTTGGATGCAAAGGGGAAGTAGGCGATGCATGGTTCGGCCTGGTCGCGCCGATGCCGCGGCATGGCGAACGCCAGGGGATAGCGCGGCTTGTGCCCCATGATCTTGAGGAAATCCAGCAGCACCTCGGCCTCGTAGTGGAAGTCGGAGCGCAGGATACCGACGTCGAAGAGCAGGCGGTTGAACACTCGCCGATAAGGGAAGCCCAGCTTGACCTCTGCGGCCGTCATCAGCGTCAGCAGACGCGAGCGAGAGGTATCGGCGAGATCGAAGAGCACGTCGACCTCACCCACCGCCCTCAGCGAGCGCCACTGCTCGCCTGGCCCACCGCGGGTGTCCTGGACGTGGACTTCGTCGACCAGGTCCTCGGGCACGGCATACTGGTACTTGCTGACCGTGCTCAGGATGATATGCGCCCCGGGGAAGAAGCGGCGCAGCTCCACCAGGAAGGGACGGGCCGCCATGTAGTCCCCGAAAGCGCATTGCCGAATCACCAGGATGCGTCGGATCTGCTCCGCGTGTAACCGGGAGAGCCAGCGACGCCCTCGCGCATTGAGGTACCCGCCCTTCTCGATCCATGCCTTCATCACTCGAACTCGCTTTCGTTGACTGAGTACTCCTCGATCAGGGCCGCCACATGGGCCTCGAGGGTGAAGTCCCGGCGTATCCGTCGGCGGGCCGACTCGCCCAGCCGTCGGCGCAGGCCCGCATCGACGATCAGCTCGGCCATGGCCTCGGCCCAGGCATCGGGCGCTTCCGGCGGTGCCAGGCGTCCGGTCCCGGCGTCGATCAACTCTGGGATGGCGCCGCTGTCGGCGCCGACGACCGCCTTGCCGGCCGCCATGGCCTCGATCACCGTCAGCCCGAAGGCCTCGTTGCGCGAGGGGACGCAGACGACGTCGAGTGCCTCGAACAGCCGTGGCAGGTCGCGGCGAAAGCCGGCGAAGGTGATCCGTGACTCGAGGCCCAGCGCGGCGACACGCTCCCGCAGCGCCGCCACGTAAGCCTCGTTGCTACCCTCGCCGGCCGTCAGGCCACCGATCAGCACGCCGTGCCAACGCAGCTCCGGGCGGGACTCGGCCAGTCGCGACAGGGCCTCGATCCACACCGCCTGGCCCTTGCCCGGGGTGAGCCGCCCCGGCAGGCCGATGGCCACCGCCCCACCCGGAATGCCGAGGGACGCTCGCAGCACCTCACGCGCCTCCGCCGAGAGCTCCGGCGCATAGGGCGATGGGTCGATGCCCAGATAGAGCCGCCGAATGCGCGCGTCCGGCAACGGAAAGGCCGCCAGGTTGCGCTGTCGGGTCGCCTCGCTGATGGAGAACAGCCGGGTGACGCGCCCGTAGGCCCAGCGGTGGTAGGGGTCCTTCTTCGGCCGTGTGACGCCCATGTGGTCGGTGTAGAAGAGCCTCAGCCCCGGCCTGAGGGCCGCCAGCAGCGCCCCCAACCGCAGGTCGCCGGACTTGTGGCAGTGCAGCACACGAATGTCGTGGGTCTTCAGGTAGGCGAGGATCCGCACCACCGCCAGCAGCGCCCGGGGGGGGGTCGACACCACCAGCGGCGAGACGCCGGCCTCCTCCAGGCTCGCGGCGACGCGCGAGTCGGCCAGGGCCAGGCCATGAGGCTGCCACCCCTGACGCTTCAGCTCGGGTATAATCCGTGAGGGATACATTTCCAGTCCGCCCCAGCCGTGCGAGAGGCAGATCTGCATGACCTTGTGGGACAAGGTTGACTCCTTTCCGGTGTCGGGGCCCGGGAGCCCGGATGATGACAACTTCCGCCACCGCCATGGACGAGCGCCGCTCCCGCCTGCTGGTGGTTCGCAATGACAAGCTCGGTGACTTCATGCTGGCCTGGCCGGCCCTGGCCTGCCTCAAGGCGGCCGACCCGGGCCTCCATGTGAGCGTGCTGGTGCCGGCCTATACCGCCCCGATCGCCAGGCTCTGCCCCTGGGTCGACGAGGTACTCCTCGATCCGGGCGATGAGGCGGCCGCCGATGGCCGGCGCGAACTGCTGAGCCGGCTGCGCCAGGGCCGCTTCGACGCCCTGCTGACGCTCTTCTCCACGCCGCGCATCGGCTGGCTGGGCTGGCGGGCCGGCATACCGCTGCGCCTTGCCCCGGCCACCAAGTGGGCCCAGCTATTCTACAACCGACGCATCGCCCAGCGCAGGTCGCGTTCGCAGAAGCCCGAGTACGTCTACAATCTCGAGCTGGCCGAAGGGCTGCTCGGCGAGCTCGGTCGCCCTCTGCCGCCGCGTCCATCGCCGCCTTTCTGGCCGCTGCCCGAGGCGATCCGCGGCGCCCAGCGGGCGCGTATCGCCGATGAGCTCGGCCTCGACGAGGGCCGCCCCTGGATCTTCGTGCATGCCGGTCATGGCGGCTCGGCGGTGAACCTGTCGCTCGACCAGTACGCTACCCTGGCATGTGGCATCGAGCAGCGACTCGCCGGCACCGTGATGCCGATCTGGCTGTTGACCGCCGGGCCCGGCGAGGAAGCCATCGCCGACGAGCTGTGCGACAGGCTCGCCGCCGAGGGACTCACCGCCGCCCGGCTACCGTCACGCCGGGGTCTCGATGACTTCGCCCTGAGCCTCACCGCGGCGGACCTGTTCATTGCCGGCTCCACCGGGCCACTGCACATCGCCGGCTGCCTGGATCGGCCCACGGCAGGCTTCTACCCGGCGCGTCGCTCGGCCACCCCGCTGCGCTGGCAGACCTGCAACGCGCCAGCCCATCGCCTGGCCTTCAGCCCTCCGGATGGCGCCAGTGAGACCGACATGTCGAGCATCGACCTGATGGCGGCAGCGGAACGCATCGCGCAGCACCTTCCGATATCCACCAGCAGCGAGCCTCCGTCATGAAGCCCATCACCGGCATCGTCATCACCCTCAACGAACAGCAACGGATCGCCGCCTGCATCGATTCCCTGCAGCGGGTCTGCAGCGAGGTCATCGTCGTCGACTCGCTGAGCCAGGACGATACCGTCCGCATCGCCGAGGACAAGGGCGCGCGAGTCCTACTGCAGGAATATCTCGGCGATGGACCCCAGAAGGCCCATGGCGTTCCCCATGCCACCAACGACTGGATCCTCACGCTGGACGCAGACGAACGACTGGAAGAGGATGCCGTGGCCGCCATCCAGGCCCTGACGCTGGATGACCCCACCCTGGCCTACCGCTTCAAGCGCCGCAACTTCTGTGCCAACCACTGGATCAAGGCCGCCGGATTCTACCCGGACGAGGTGGTCCGGCTCTACAACCGCACCACCTCGGGCTACCTGCCGAAGAAGGGCCACGCCTCGGTTCGCGCACCGAAGGTCCTGGATACCGGCACGCACATTCGTCATTTCACCTACGACGGCCTCTCGCACTGGATACAGCGCATCGATCAGCTGTCCACCCGGGATGCCTGGGCCATGAAGGAGCGAGGGGTCGCGCCCTCGGCGTGGCGGCCTGCCCTGCATGCCGCGAGCGCCACCCTGCGCAAGCTGATCCTCAAGGGCGGCATCCTCCAGGGGACCGATGGCCTGACCGTGACCATCACCACCGCCTTCCATGCCTACATGAAATACGCCAAGCTCAACGAGCTGTACGAGAACGAGAACCACCGCGACAACAGGTGAGGCGACGAGGCCCCCTGCCCCCCACCCGGCCGCACAGGGGTCCATTCGGCGTCGCCACCTTGATAAGCTAACCGCGAATCCAACCGGGATATCGTCATGCCCATCCCCCCCGCTCTCTCCCCCCTGCGCCGGCCACGCTGGTGGGTCCTGCTCGTCATCGGGCTGTGGATCGGCCATGCCGCCGTGACCGTGACCCTGCTGCCACTGTGGGGCCTGGTACCGATCGCCGCCGCCTGGCTCGGGCTGGGCTGGCTGCTGCGCTGGGGAGCCCCGCGCCACCCGCGCCCGCCGACCCGCGTCTGGCCCTGGTCGCTGCTGCCCATCGCCCTCTGGGGGCTCTATGTCTACCTGGCCGACAGCTTCGGCAACGTCGACCTCGCGGCGGTGTTCTTCCATCTCCAGGCGGGCATGACCGACCACGGCGGCGTCGACCGCAAGCTGGCCGCGGTGCTCTACAACCTGTCGATGGTCGCGCTGCTCGTCTCCTTCATCTGGCTGGTCCGGACCGATCACCGCTGGCGGCTTTGTGAGCGCCTGCTGGCCCTGGGGCTGCTGGCCAGCAATCCCCTGCTCTACGGCATCACCCAGCGCGGCGCCGCCATCGTCACCGACGACGGCGCCTGGCTGGAACGCCGCTATGTCGAACCGACCATCCAGCAGGCGCCCGAGGACCCGCCCAACCTGCTGTTTCTCTACCTGGAGAGCATCGAACGCACCTACGCCGACCGCGAGCGCTTCGGCGACGCCTATGCCGACCTGGAGGCCCTCGGCGAGCAGGGACGGGTCTTCGAGGCCGTGCGCCAGCTCGATAACACCGGCTGGACCATGGCCGGCATGATCGCCAGCCAGTGCGGCACGCCGCTGATGCCGGCCGGCCTGCTCCACGACAGCCAGTTCGAGCCGCTGGGCAAGGTGGTGCCCGGCATCGACTGCCTCGGCGACCTGCTCGCCGACCACGGCTACCGGCTCACCTACCTGGGCGGCGCCAGCACGACCTTCGCCGGCAAGGGCGTCTTCTACGAGGATCATGGCTTCGACAACGTGCTGGGCCGAGAGGAGCTGCGCCCGCGGCTGGAGGATCCCGAGTATCTCAACAACTGGGGGCTCTACGACGACTCCCTCTACGACTTCGCCCTGGAGGAGATTCGCCGCCTGGACGAGACCGGCGACCCCTGGGGGGTCGTCACCCTGACCCTCGCCGGCCATGCGCCCCACGGCTATCCGGCGCAGAGCTGCATCGATCGCCAGGGCGAATTCGACGGCGCCGACATCCTCTATGCGGTCGAGTGCTCGGCCTGGCTGGCCCGGAACCTGATCGAGCGTCTCGAGGCCGAGGGTCTGCTGGAGAACACCCTGGTGGTGATCGCCAGCGACCACCTGACCATGCGTGTCTCGGCATGGGACGAGCTGATCCGAGACGAACGGGACAACACCTTCATGCTGCTCGGCCCCGAGGTCCCCATGGGTCGGGTGCGGCGCGAGTCCTCCCTGCTCGACGTCCTTCCCACCGTTCTCGAGGCCATGGGGTTCGAGATCGAGGATAACCGCGCCGGCCTGGGCGCCTCGCTGCTCTCCTCTTCCCCGACGCTGCTGGAGCAGTACGACAGGGAGTTCGTCAATGCCCGGCTGCGCGAGGAGACCGCACTGCAGAAGCACATGTGGGACGGACTGGTACCGGAGCGACCACCCGAGGAGGCAGCACCGAAACAGGAGCAGGTCGTGGAGAACCCGGAGGATGCCACCGGTGAGGAACCCGCCGAGGTACAGTAAGCGCGGGCTTGGCTAGCCCCGGGCGATGACCGGCTCGGTCGTGCCCAGCACCGCCCCCAGCAAGCGCGATGGGGATAGCTGCACCAGGCAGTGGGTGTGCCCGAGCGGACAGGTGCGCGCGAAGCAGGGCGAACAGGAGAGCCCGAGATAGTGGATCTCGGCATTGTCGGTCAACGGCGGGGTATAGCGTGGCGAGGAGGAGCCGTAGATCGCCTGGATCCGGGTGCCCACCGCCGCCGCCACGTGCATCAGGCCCGAATCGTTGGTGACCACCTGCCGGCAGTCCGCCAGCAGGTCGACGGCATCGGCCAGCCGCGTACGACCACAGAGGTTGTGCACCTGCGCCTGCCCTGCGCTGATCGTCTCGCCGGCGGCCTGGTCCTTCGCTCCCCCCAGCACCCTGACCTCGAAGCCTTCGGCCGTGAGTCGCCCGGCCAGTTCGCGGAAATAGGCGAGCGGCCACTGCTTGGCCGGGCCATACTCCGCTCCCGGCATCATGCCGATGGCGGGGCGCGACGATAGCCCGAGGGTCGAGCGCAACGCGTCGAGGTTGTCGGCATCGACCGCGAGACGCGGGCGGGGGATGGCGAAGCTGCCCGAGTCGGCCTCGGCGGCGGGCAGGCCCAGCGCGACGAAACGCTTCACCGTCTGGTCCAGTACCGCCTTGTCGAGCCGGCGGCGGTCATCGAGCAGACCATAGCGCTGCTCACCGGTGAAACCGGTCCGCCGCGGAATGCCCGCCAGGAAGGGCACCAGCGCGGACTTCCAGGAGCGCGGCAGCACGATGGCGCGATCGAAGCGGCCACGCAGCCGCCTCGCCAGTCTCCGCCGGGCCCGCCAACCGAACTCGCCATGGCCGGTCGTCAGGCTCACCACCTCGTCGACCTCCGCCATGCGCTCGAGGATCGGCCGCGACCAGGCCGGGGCCACCACGCCGATCCGGCACCCGGGATGACGGGCCTTGAGGGTCATCAGCAGGCTCTGGGCCATGACCATGTCGCCCACCCAGGAAGGCCCGACCACCAGGATCCGCTCGCCCGTCGGCGGGGCCGCGGTGCCGGCCTCAGCCATGCAGCCACTCCAGGTACTCGCGTACCCCCTCGGCGACGGTGCGGAACTCGCGGTCATAGCCGGCCTCGCGCAGCCGCGAGATGTCGGCCCGGGTGTAGCTCTGGTAGCGTCCCTTGAGTTCCTCGGGGAAGTCGATGTACTCGATCTCGCCCTTGCCGTGGAAGCCGATCACCGCCTCCCCGATCGCCTTGAACGGCTCGGCGCGGCCGGTCCCCAGGTTGAAGATGCCGGACCGCTCCGGGTGGTCCAGGAACCACAGGTTGACGTCGACCACGTCGCCCACGTAGACGAAGTCGCGGCTCTGCATGCCCGCTTCATAGCCGTCCCAGGCGCCGAACAGCTTGAGATTCTCACCGGCGCTCACCTGGGTGTGGTGGTGGTAGGCGACACTGGCCATCTTGCCCTTGTGCTGTTCGCGGGGGCCATAGACGTTGAAGTAGCGGAAGCCCACCACCTGGCTCTGGAAGTCATCCCAGCGCGCCCGCACGTACTGGTCGAACAGCAGCTTGGAGTAGCCGTAGACATTGAGCGGCTTCTCGTGCTCCGGTGCCTCCACGAACACCTCGCTGCCGCCGTAGGTGGCCGCCGAGGAAGCGTAGAGGAAGGGAATGCCCTGCCGCTGGCAGAAGTGCAGCAGCACCTTCGAGTACTCGAAGTTGTTGTCGAGCATGAAGCGGCCGTCCCACTCGGTGGTGTCGGAGCAGGCCCCCTCGTGGAAGATCGCCTCGATCGGCGGCAGCCTGGAGGGTTCACCGCGCAACACCGCCTCGACCCGGGCGCGGAAGTCGTCCTTGTCGAGGTAGTCGCCGAGGGTGCAGTCGGCCAGGTTGACGAACTTGGTGCCATCGCGCAGGTCATCGACCACCAGCACGTCGTCGCGGCCGCGGGCGTTGAGTGCCTTGACCAGATTCGAGCCGATGAAGCCGGCTCCGCCTGTCACTACGATCATGGGATGTCCTCATTGGGGCACAGCGGACTGCGCCTATAACCGATCTGCCTGTGATTGTATACTTGACGCCCTGTGAATTCATGGCCAACGGTGCTTCCCGCGATGACTCTCTCGACACTCACGTCGACCTCAACCCCAGGGTCGACCCCAGATGGCTCGACCTTTCAAGGCTTGATCCTCGCCCTGCAACACTACTGGGCCGAACAGGGCTGCGTGATCCTGCAGCCCCTGGACATGGAAGTCGGTGCCGGCACCTTCCATCCCGCCACCTTCCTGCGCTCCATCGGCCCCGAGACCTGGAATGCCGCCTACGTGCAGCCCTCCCGCCGGCCCACCGACGGTCGCTACGGCGAGAACCCCAACCGCCTGCAGCACTACTACCAGTTCCAGGTGGTGATGAAGCCGTCTCCCGCCGCACTGCAGGAGCTCTACCTGGGCTCGCTGAGGCGCCTGGGCCTCGACCCGCTGGTGCACGACATCCGCTTCGTCGAGGACAACTGGGAGTCTCCCACCCTTGGCGCCTGGGGGCTGGGCTGGGAAGTCTGGCTCAACGGCATGGAGGTGACCCAGTTCACCTACTTCCAGCAGGCCGGCGGCCTGGAGTGCTATCCGGTCACCGGGGAGCTGACCTACGGCCTCGAGCGCATCGCCATGTACCTGCAGGACGTCGACAGCGTCTACGACCTGGTCTGGACCATTGCCCCGGATGGCAGCCGCGTCAGCTATGGCGACGTCTACCTGCAGAACGAGCGCGAACAGTCCGCCTACAACTTCGAGCATGCCGACGTGCCGGCCCTGTTCGCCGCCTTCGACCACCAGGAGCGCGAGTGCGCCAAGCTGCTCGAGGCCGCCCTGCCCCTGCCTGCCTACGAGCAGGTGCTCAAGGCCTCGCACACCTTCAACCTGCTGGACGCCCGTCACGCCATCTCGGTCACCGAACGCCAGCGCTACATCCTGCGGGTGCGCACCATGGCCCGCGACGTGGCCCACGCCTACTACGACTCGCGCAAGGCCGCCGGCTTCCCGCTGGCCCCCGAGGCCCTGCGCAATGAACTGCTGGCCGAACAGGGAGACGCATGAGCATGGCTGCCAACACCCTACTGGTTGAACTGGGCGTCGAGGAACTGCCACCGAGCGCCATCGACACCCTCTCCGACGCCCTGGCCGAGGGCATCCGCCGTGGCCTCGCCGAGGCCGAGGTTGCCTTCGGCGAAGTGCTCGCCTACGCCAGCCCGCGTCGCCTGGCGGTACAGATCCGCGAGCTCGCCGACAAGCAGCCCGACCGCGAGGTCGAGCGCCGCGGCCCGGCGCTGGCCGCGGCGTTCAAGGACGGCCAGCCGACCAGGGCCGCCGACGGCTTCGCCCGCTCCTGTGGCGTCGGCGTCGACGACCTGATCCACCTGGAGACCGACAAGGGCACCTGGCTCGGCTACCGCGAGCGGCAGCCGGGCGAGGCCACGGTCCGCCTGCTGCCCGCCATCGTCGAGAGGGCCATCGCCGCCCTGCCGGTACCCAAGAACATGCGCTGGGGGGCCTCGCGCATCGAGTTCTCCCGCCCCGTGCATTGGCTGGTGATGCTCTACGGCAGCACGGTGATCGAGGCCGAGGCCCTGGGCCTGCGGGCCGGCCGCACCACGCGCGGGCACCGCTTCCACGCCCCCGAGGCCATCGAGCTGGCCCATGCCGACGACTACCTCGCCGCCCTCGAGGCCGCCTGGGTGCTGGCCGACCGTGACAAGCGCCGCGAGCGGATCCGCGAGCAGGTGCTGGCCGAGGCCGAGGTCCAGGAGGCCCTGGCGGTGATCGACGAGGAGTTGCTCACCGAGGTCAGTGGCCTGGTCGAGTGGCCGGTGGCCCTGACCGGCAGCTTCGACGAACGCTTCCTCGAGGTGCCGGCGGAGTGCCTGATCTCCTCGATGAAGGCCAACCAGAAGTACTTCCACCTGCTCGACGAACAGGGGCGCCTCAAGCCGCTGTTCATCACCATCTCCAATATCGACAGCCGGGATCCCCAGCAGGTGATCGAGGGCAACGAGAAGGTGATCCGTCCGCGCCTGGCCGACGCCGCCTTCTTCTACGACACCGACCGCAAGCGCCCCTTGGCCAGCCACCTCGGCGAACTCTCCGGCGTGGTCTTCCAGAAACAGCTCGGCACCCTGGCCGACAAGGCCCACCGCACCGCCGCCGTGGCCGCCTTCATCGCCGGCCGCATCGACGGCGACGTGCCCCAGGCCCGCCGTGCCGCCGAGCTGGCCAAGTGCGACCTGGTCACCGAGATGGTGCTGGAGTTTCCCGAGCTGCAGGGCATCATGGGCCGCTACTACGCCACCCACGACGGCGAACCCGGGGAGGTGGCCGAGGCACTGGAAGAGCAGTACCTGCCGCGCTTCGCCGGCGACGAGATCCCCCGCACCCGCACCGGCCTGGCCCTGGCGCTGGCCGACCGCCTCGACACCCTGACCGGCATCTTCGGCATCGGCCAGCGGCCCACCGGCACCAAGGACCCCTTCGCCCTGCGCCGTGCCGCCATCGGCGTACTCAACATCCTGATCAAGGGTGAACTGCCCCTCGACCTGCGCGAGCTGCTCGAACTGGCGGCCGCCCAGCACCAGGAGCTGCCCTACGCCGAGAGCCTGGTCGACGAGGTACTCGGCTACATGCTCGACCGCTTCCGTGCCTGGGGCCAGGACGAGGGGATCGAGGCCGAGGTCTATCTCGCAGTGCGCGCCCGCCCGGTGACCCGCCCGCTCGACTTCGCCCGGCGCCTGCGCGCGGTGCACGCCTTCGCCCACCGCGAGGAAGCCGCAGCGCTGGCCGCCGCCAACAAGCGAGTCTCCAATATCCTCGCCAAGCAGGAGCACGATGGCTCGACGCGGGTGGACGCCACGCTGCTGGGGGAGCCCGCCGAGCAGGCCCTCCATGCAGCGCTCATCGAGCAGCATGACGCCGTGATGCCGCTGTTCGCCGAGGGACGCTACCGCGAGGCGCTGGACGCCCTGTCGAGCCTGCGTGAGCCGGTCGATGCCTTCTTCGACCAGGTCATGGTCATGGCCGAGGACGAGGCGGTGCGCCGCAACCGGCTGGCGCTGCTCGCGGGCCTGCAGGCGCTGTTCCTCGAAGTCGCCGATATCGCCCAGCTTCAGCAGTAGCGCTGCCCGATGTCTTGCCGAAAAGGGCCGGCCACTCGCCGGCCCTTTTGCATGTCATAACGCCCCGTCGGCCTGTTTCACGTGGAACATGCCCGCTCGTCGTCGCTCCGCTTCCCATGCTGCTTCACCCGGCTTTCTTCGCCTGCGGATGTTTCACGTGAAACATGGCCTGCCGGCCCTCGTTGCTTGGCAACCCGGGTTCCACATGAAACACTGCACGTCACCGCCTTCGAATCATCAGTGACCCTCTCTCATGCCCAGCCCACCCAAGCTCGTGATCCTCGACCGCGACGGCGTCATCAACCATGACTCCGATGACTACGTGAAGTCCCTCGACGAGTGGATCCCCTACCCCAGCGCGATCGCCGCCATCGCCCGCCTGACCCAGGCCGGCTGGACGGTCGCGGTCGCCACCAACCAGTCGGGCATCGCCCGGGGCCTCTACGACGAAGCCACCCTGGCCGCCATGCACCGGGAGCTCGGGCGGCGGGTCGCCGCGGCCGGCGGCGAGATCGCCCATATCGCCTACTGCCCACACGGCCCCGACGATGGCTGCGATTGCCGCAAGCCGCTGCCCGGGCTCCTCGAGCAGATTCGCGTTGCCCTGGCCCTCGAGAGTCTCGAGGGCAGCTGGATGGTCGGCGACAGCCTGCGGGACCTGCAGGCCGCTGAGCCACTCGGTTGCCGCCCGGTGCTGGTCAGGACGGGCAAGGGTGAACGCACCTTGGCCAAGGGTGAGGGCCTTCACCACGCCCTTGTCTTCGACGACCTCGCCGCCTTCGTCGACTGGTTGTTGCACCAGACCCGCTGATCCGGTTTCTTTTCCACCACACCCCGCCGCCCTCCCCCTCCTCCTGACCGATCATCCATGCAGAAACCACCAAGCCGGCCATGATGGCCGGCTTGGTGGTTTCTCTCACTGGATTCGGCATGTTTCACGTGAAACATGCCATCGACATTAGACGTCCAGATTGGCTACCAGGGCGTTGCGTTCGATGAAGTCACGGCGCGGCTCCACCTCATCGCCCATCAGGGTGTTGAACATCATGTCGGCGGCCACCGCATCCTCGATGGAGACCCGGAGCATGCGCCGTGTCTCCGGGTTCATGGTGGTATCCCACAGCTGATCGGGGTTCATCTCGCCCAGCCCCTTGTAGCGCTGAATGGAGAGCCCCCGCTGGGCCTCGCCCATCAGCCACTCCAGCGCCTCGTAGAAGCTGGCCACCGGCTTCTGTCGCTCACCGCGGGCCACATAGGCCCCCTCTTCCAGCAGCCCGTCCAGGGTCTCGCCGAGGCCGGCAATGATGCGATAGTCGGCGCTGGTGAAGAAGTCGATGCCCCACACATAGTCGGTGGTCACACCATGAGCGGTCAGCGTGACCGCCGGCAGATGGAGCCCGCGCTCGCTGTCCTGCTCGAGCCGGAAGGTGTAGCGCGGCCCCCCCTCGTAGGCCACCAGGGCATCCATCTCCGCTTGCAGGAACTCGATCCAGTTCTGCATGGTGACGCGGTCCTTGAGACTCGTCTCGCCCTCCAGGTGCGCCGCATGGACGATCTTGCGCAGCACCTCGTTGGGATAGACCCGGGACAGGCGCTCGATGCGCTTCATCACATCGCGGTACTGGTTGACCAGGCTCTCGAGGCCAGCGCCGCTGATGCCCGGTGCGTCGGCATTGACGTAGAGGCGGCCACCGTCCAGTGCCGTGGTGGTCAGGTAGTCGACCAGGGCCTGCTCGTCCTTGAGGTAGCTCTCCTGCTTGCCGCGCTTGATCTTGTAGAGCGGCGGCTGGGCGATGAAGACATGCCCCCGTTCGATCAGCTGTGACATCTGGCGGAAGAAGAAGGTCAGCAGCAGCGTGCGGATGTGGGAGCCGTCCACGTCGGCATCGGTCATGATGATGATCGAGTGGTAGCGAAGCTTGTCGGGATTGAACTCCTCGCGACCGATACCGCAGCCGAGCGCGGTGATCAGGGTGCCCACCTCCGCCGACGACAGCATCTTGTCGAAGCGCGCCTTCTCCACGTTGAGGATCTTGCCCTTGAGCGGCAGGATCGCCTGGGTACGACGATCGCGCCCCTGCTTGGCGCTGCCGCCGGCCGAGTCACCCTCGACCAGGAACAGCTCGGAGAGGCTAGGATCCTTCTCCTGGCAATCGGCCAGCTTGCCCGGCAGGCCGGCGATATCCAGCGCCCCCTTGCGACGCGTCATGTCGCGCGCCTTGCGCGCCGCTTCGCGGGCCCGGGCCGCATCGAGCATCTTGTTGACGATCGCCTTGGCCTCGTTGGGCTTCTCGATCAGGTACTCCGAGAACAGGCGCCCCATCTCCTGCTCCACCGCGGTCTTGACCTCCGAGGAGACCAGCTTGTCCTTGGTCTGGGAAGAGAACTTGGGATCCGGCACCTTCACCGAGATGATCGCCGTCAGCCCCTCGCGCGCATCGTCACCGGAGGTGTTGACCTTGGACTTCTTGAGCAGCCCTTCGGCCTCGATATAGTGATTGAGGCTGCGAGTCAGGGCGGCCCGGAAGCCCGCCAGGTGGGTGCCGCCATCCCGCTGGGGGATATTGTTGGTGTAGCAGAAGATGTTCTCCGAGAAGGAGTCGTTCCACTGCATCGCCACCTCGACGACCACGCCATCCTCGCGCTCCGCCTCGAAATGGAACACCGGGTTGAGCACCGTCTTGTTGGTGTTCAGGTGGTCGACGAACGCCTTGAGCCCCCCCTCATAATGGAAGAGCTCCTCCTTGCCACTGCGCTCGTCGATCAGGCGAATGGCCACGCCCGAGTTGAGAAAAGAGAGTTCTCTCAACCGCTTGGCGAGGATGTCATAGTGAAACTCGATATTGGCGAAGGTGTTCGGCGAGGGCCGGAAATGCACCCGGGTGCCGCTCTTCTCGGTCTTGCCGACCACCGCCAGTGGCGCCTGGGGCACCCCATGATGATAGATCTGCTCGTGGACCTGGCCGGCACGCCAGATGGTCAGTTTGAGCTCCTCGGAGAGGGCATTGACCACCGAGACGCCGACGCCGTGCAGACCACCCGAAACCTTGTAGGAGTTGTCGTCGAACTTGCCCCCGGCATGGAGCACGGTCATGATCACCTCGGCCGCCGACACCCCCTCGCCTTCATGAATATCGGTGGGGACCCCGCGGCCATTATCGCTGACGGTGATCGATTCGTCGGGATGGATAACGACCCGGATCTCGCTGCAATGGCCAGCCAGGGCTTCATCGATGGAGTTGTCCACCAGCTCGAACACCATATGATGCAGGCCGGTCCCATCATCGGTGTCGCCGATGTACATCCCGGGACGCTTGCGTACGGCATCCAGCCCCTTGAGAACCTTGATGCTCGATGAGTCGTAAGCCTGTTCGCTCATTGACTACTCCGTCGTGAAGTCTGTCTGTCCAGTGGCAACAGCTGCCCTTCGCCCGAGTTCGAACGTTTCACGTGAAACATCGCGACCGGGGTCTCGGCTTGCCACAGATCCACCAGGGCGTCGTGATCGACGCTGGTAATGAATACCTGGCAGTGCATTCTCTCCAGCCAGTCGCAGAACACGCGACGGTGCTCGCTGTCGAGCTCGGCTGGCAGGTCATCGATCAGGTAGACACAGGTGCGTCCCGTGCTCGCCTCGAGCAACCGGCCCTGTGCCAGCTTCAAGGCGCTGACGACCAGCTTCTGCTGGCCCCGGGAGAGCACCTCCACGGCCGGGCGCCGCCCGAATCGAATGCCGAGATCGGCACGTTGCGGGCCCTGCTGGGTGAACCCCATCTGCCGATCGGACTCTCTTCCCTGGCGCAGAATCTCGGCCAATTCTCGCCGCCGATCCCAGCCTCGCGAATAGCGAAGTCGCAGCTCCGGCAGTGGCAGCAAGCCCGTCAGGGTCTCCTCGAAGACCGGCAGGAAGGCCTCCATCCAGGCGCGACGCAAGCCGTCGAGCCGCTCGCTCCAGTGCACCAGTTCCTGCTCCCAGGCCGGCAGGGAACCATCGTGCATTCTACCATGCCTGAGCAGCGCATTCCGATGTTTCAGCGCGCGCCGCGCCCGCTGCCAGACATCGAGAAAGTCGTGTTTCACGTGAAACACACCCCAGTCGAGAAACTCGCGACGTCCGGCCGGTGGGCCCTCGAGCAGGCGGAAGGCATCGGGGTTGATCAACTGCAGCGGGAGGGTCTCCACCAGACGTGAAATGCGCGCGATTCGCTCGCCGGCCAGGCGCATCTCCAGCTCCGGGGCATCACGATGTCGCCGCACCCCGAAGGGCACCGGGGGATCGCCGGCGAGGCGCCCATGCAGCATCAACGCCTCGGCGTCATGGGCGATCACATGGCGCAGCTGGCGAGTACGAAAGGACCGGCCCATGCCGAGAATATAAATGCCCTCGAGCAGGCTGGTCTTGCCGCTGCCGTTGGCGCCGGTCAGGAGATTGATCCGGGGCCCGGGACGAAAGTCCAGGGCCTGCAGGTTGCGCAGGCCCTGAAAGGTGAGGCGATCGAGTGGCATATAGGAGTGGGGGTCAGCCGACGCGCCGCTCAAGGCGAGGCCAGTTCCGTCAGAGGCGCATCGGCATGACGACATAGAGGGCATCGCCACCGCCGGGCTCTTCCATCAGCGCGCTGCTGTTGGGATCACCCAGGGTCATCTGCACCCGATCTTCATCCAGCGCGTTCAATACGTCGACCAGATAGCCGACATTGAAGCCGATCTCCATGGCTCCGCCGCTGTATTCGATGGCCACGTTCTCCTCGGCTTCCTCCTGCTCGGGGTTGTTGGCCATCACCCGCAGGTTGCCCTCTTCCAGGTTCAGGCGCACGCCGCGGTACTTCTCGTTGGAGAGAATGGCGGTGCGGGACAGCACCTGGCGCAGCTCGGCCCGGTCGGCGATGAACACCTTGTCGCCGCCACGGGGCACGACACGTTCGTAGTCCGGGAACTTGCCGTCCACCAGCTTGGAGGTGAAGGTGAAATCACCGGTATGGGCCCGGACATGACTGGCCCCCAGGGTCAAGCTGACCGGCTCGTCGCTGTCATCCAGCAGGCGGGCCAGCTCGAGTATGCCCTTGCGCGGCACGATCAGCTTCTGGGCAGGGTCGACCGCGATCTCCGTAGGCCGCGAACAGACCGCCAGACGGTGGCCATCGGTGGCCACGGCGCGGACCAGGTTGGAACGCAGCTCGAGCAGCATGCCATTGAGGTAATAGCGCACATCCTGCTGGGCCATGGCGAAGGACGTGGCATCGATCAGGTGCTTGAGGGTACCCCGCGGCAGGCTGAGCTCGATGCTCCCCTGGCTGTCCTCGATATTGGGGAATTCGGCCACCGGCAGGGTCGAGAGCGTAAAGCGGGAGCGCCCGCTACGCAGCACGGCCCGACCATCCTCCAGGGAGAGCTGGAGCTCTGACTGGTCCGGCAGCGACTTGCAGATGTCCATCAGCTTGCGTGCCGGCACGGTGGCGGCACCCGGCTCCTCCACCAGGCTCGCTGCAGTTCGCCCGATCAGCTCGACTTCCAGGTCGGTGCCGGTCAATGCCACCTGGTCCTGGTCGACCTGGATCAGCACGTTGGACAGTACCGGCAGGGTCTGGCGTCGCTCCACCACGCCGGCGACCAGCGTCAGCGGGCGCAGCAGGGCTTCTCGGGAGATGGAAAATTTCATGTCGGCTCCACGTCTTGTCCTGAAGGGTTCGGCCGCCGGCGGCTTTGGCCGGTCGATCGGCATCGCTGTTCTTGAATGACAACGGTTGAAAGGCAACCAACCTAGCTTAGCTGGTCAGCAGACGCAGCAGATTCTTGTAGTCCTCGCGGATGTCGGCGTTCTCTTCCTGAAGGGCCTGCACCTTGCGACAAGCGTGCAACACCGTGGTGTGATCGCGGCCGCCGAAGGCATCGCCGATCTCCGGCAGGCTGTGGTTGGTCAACTCCTTGGCCAGCGCCATGGCCACCTGGCGGGGCCTGGCCACCGACCGCGAGCGACGCTTCGACAGCAGGTCGGAGAGCTTGATCTTGTAGTACTCGGCCACGGTGCGCTGGATGTTGTCGACCCCCACCTGCTTGTCCTGCAGGGCCAGCAGGTCCTTGAGCGACTCGCGGATGAAGTCCTGGGTGATCGGCTTGCCCATGAAATGGGAGTCGGCGATCACCTTCTTCAGGGCACCCTCCAGCTCGCGGACATTCGAGCGGATCTTCTGGGCGATGAAGAAGGCGGCATCGTGAGGCAGCTCGACCTTGGCCTGATCGGCCTTCTTCATCAGGATCGCCACCCGGGTCTCGAGCTCCGGCGGCTCGATCGCCACCGTCAGCCCCCAGCCGAAACGTGACTTCAACCGCTCCTCTACCCCACTGATTTCCTTGGGATAACGGTCCGACGTGAGGATCATCTGCTGGCCACCCTCGAGCAACGCATTGAAGGTGTGGAAGAACTCCTCCTGGGAACGCTCCTTGCCGGCAAAGAACTGGATATCGTCGATCAGCAGGGCATCCACGCTGCGATAGAAGCGCTTGAAGTCGTTGATGGCATTGAGCTGGAGCGCCTTGACCATGTCGGCCACGAAACGCTCGGAATGCAGGTAGACCACCCGCGCATTCTCGCGACGTCCGGCCAGGGCATTGCCCACGGCATGCATCAGGTGGGTCTTGCCGAGACCCACGCCCCCATAGAGGAAGAGCGGGTTGTAGGCCCCTCCAGGATTCTCGGAGACCTGCCTCGACGCCGCCCTCGCCAACTGGTTGGACTTGCCCTCGACGAAGGTCTCGAAGGTGAAGTTCGGATTCAGTCCGCTGTTGTGCTTGAGGCTGCCCTCTACCTGGACCTGGCGCTCGCCGGGACGCCGACCGGCTGCGCCCCCCTCATCGCGCAGCGCTTCGATCTCGCGCTCGTCCCCGACCTCTCCGCGGCCACGCGACGGCACCTGGACCGCCGGTGCCACCGGTTGTCGGGGGCTGGCCGACACCGGATTGCCGAGTTCCCGCGGCTGGGGAGCGGTCGCCGTGCGACGACTGCCCACCGACAGCACCACCTTGGGTGGCTTGGCGGGCGACAGCTCCCGCATCAACTCACTGATGCGCTTGGCATACTTGTCGCTGACCCAGTCACGGACGAACCGGTTGGGTGCCAGCAGACAAAGCTCGTTGGACTCCCCCTCCTCCGCCTGCAAGGGGCGAATCCAGGTATTGAACTGCTGGGAATTCAGTTCGTCCTGCAGGTAGTCCAGACACTGTTGCCAGAGAGCGAGCGACACGCGACCTCACCATTCATCGAAAAAACGACCGACATTGTATCGTTCAGGGCCAAGGTTATCCACATGAGCCACCCCCTCGCGGCATGCTGTGGACAACCCGGATGATCGGCGGGGACAGCCGCGGGATTCCCCTGGGGGCGGCCCGGCCCTGTGGATGGATGCCCGGCGGGGTACACCGTCGATGCACAGGCCATCCTCCGGTCATGCGAGACTTGCCCACAGCCAAGTCTATCAAATAACATTTTGATCTAATGCGGTTAATTGCACATATCCACAGAAGCTGTCCCCAGTATTAATAACAACATCATCTAAAGATCTTTAATTATAATGACTGATTCGTGGCAGGGCGGCGTTCCCCTTCCCCTGCCATCCACCGGCATCGATACGGAAAAATTGCACCCGAGCACCGAAATCACTACAATTTCCGGTCTTGAGCCGAATCCCCCCGGGTTCCGATACGGGATCCGGACGCCTCGACATTGTCGATTCTTCCTGAAAACCACGTGGGAATAACGAGTTATGAAACGCACCTTTCAGCCCAGCGTTCTCAAGCGCAAGCGCGTGCACGGCTTCCGTGCCCGCATGGCCACCAAGAATGGTCGTGCCGTTCTGGCGCGTCGTCGCGCCAAGGGTCGCAAGCGCCTGAGCGCCTGAACGCGGACCGCACGTGTCCCGTCAGGATTTTCCCCGGCGTCTGCGTCTTCTGACGGCCGGGGATTTTCGGCGCGTCTTCGATACGGCTGCATACAAGGTCCATGGCAAGGGGTTGATGGCACTGGCCTCTCCCAACGACCTGGGACACCCCCGACTCGGCCTGGTCTTCAGCAAGAAGAACGTCCGGCGAGCCGTCGACCGCAACCGCCTCAAGCGACTCGCTCGCGAGTCGATCCGGCTGCAGCAACAGCGCCTGCCCTCCGTGGACATCGTGATTCTGGCCAGGCGTGGCGTTCACGAGCTCGACAACGCCAGCCTGCATCGCCAGCTTCACGGCATGTGGAAGCGTCTGACGCGAGACGTGCAGAAGTCGAAGACCGGCTGATGGGCCCAGGGCAACTTGCCAGCTGCGTCGCCGCGTATCGGCATCGGCGCGGCGCGGCCAGTCACGGAGTCTGCATGAGAGCCACCACCTCTTGCCGGACGATCATCGCTACCAGCATGCCGAGTGCCGAGAATCCGTGTACTGAGCCTAGCCTGCCTTCGGCAGGCTTTCGTGTATATCGGGCGTGCGACCCGCACCACGCCATCGGAATGTTCACCACCCATCGGGCAGACCCCTCATGGACGTAAAACGACTCCTCTTGCTGATTCCCCTGGCGGTGCTCGCCTACCTGATCGTCGTGCAGTGGAACCAGGATTACGGTCAGGTAGCGCCTGAACCGACAGCCCCCTCCTTCACCACTGGAGCCCCTGGCGAGGACACCGCCGCCCCGGATGGAGACGACGACCTCGCCGTCCCGACGACGCCGCGGGCCGAAGGTGAGGTGGGCCAGGAGATGCCCGGCGAGCCGACCACGACCACGCGCAGTCGCGACCTGGTGGCCGTGATCACCGACGTGCTGGATGTGCGCATCGACCCGCAGGGGGGAGACATCGTCTATGCCGCCCTACCGCAGCATCGCTTCACGCTGGACTCCGAGCGCCCCTACGTGCTGCTTTCCGACGGCGAAAGCCGCAGCTACGTGGCACGGTCGGGGCTACAGCTCGATGGCCACGCCGGGCGCATCACCTTCACGCCCGAGAGCACCGAATATCGCCTGACCGAGAACGACAATCGCCTCGAGGTGGACCTGTCCGCCGAGGTCAACGGCGTCGATGTCGTCAAGCGCTTCACCTTCGAGCGCGGCAGCTACGCCGTGGACGTGAACTACTACCTCGCCAACCCTACCGAGGAGCCGGTCAGCGCCCGCTTCATCGGCCAGTTGGCCCGGGACAACAGCCCCGACCCCTCCAGCGGCGTGGCGCTCGGCATGAGCAGTTACCTGGGCGCCGCCTACTCCTCGCCGGATGACCGTTACCAGAAGGTCGGCTTCGACGATATCCAGTCAGGCAAGTTCACGAACCGTGACGTCGAGGGCGGCTGGGTGGCCATCATCCAGCACTACTTCGTCTCGGCCTGGGCGCCACCCCAGAACCAGCAGAACCTCTTCTACGCCACTACCGACTCGCAGAATCGCAACGTGGCGGCCTTCGCCGGCCCGATCAGCAGCGTCGCCCCGGAGGGCGAGGCCCGCCTGGGTGCCACCCTGTACATGGGACCCAAGGTCCAGGACTACATGGAGGCCGTGGCCCCCAACCTGCGCCTGACCGTGGACTTCGGCTGGCTGTGGTTCATCGCCAACCCGCTGTTCTGGCTGCTCGACCAGATCCACAACCTGATCGGCAACTGGGGCTGGTCGATCGTCTTCCTCACCGTCCTGGTCAAGCTGGCCATGTGGCCGCTCTCCGCCAAGGCCTACAAGTCCATGGCCCGCATGCGCAAGCTGGGGCCGGAGATGCAGCGCCTCAAGGAGCAGTACGGCGACGACCGCCAGAAGATGTCCCAGGAGATGATGAAGTTCTACCAGAAGGAGAAGATCAATCCTCTGGGCGGCTGTCTGCCCATCCTGGTGCAGATGCCGGTCTTCATCGCGCTCTACTGGATGCTGCTCGAGTCCGTCGAGCTGCGCCATGCGCCCTTCATGTTCTGGATCCAGGACCTGTCGGTGAAGGATCCGTTCTTCATCCTGCCGATCCTGATGGGCGCCTCGATGTTCGTGCAGCAACTGCTCAACCCGACCCCGCCGGACCCCATGCAGGCGAAGATCATGAAGATGCTGCCGATCGTCTTCACCTTCTTCTTCCTGTGGTTCCCGGCCGGCCTGGTCATCTACTGGGTGGTCAACAACGTCATCTCGATCGCCCAGCAGTACGTGATCACGCGCAAGATCGAGAGCGACCCGAGCGTCGGCAAGGGCATGAAGACCAAGTAACCCGGTCCCGCCCCGCGCCCGAAGACCCCCGCCCCTGGCGGGGGTCTGGCGTTTCCGGCCCCCCGTGCAGACAATGGCGCAGAGCGCGACGAGGAGAAGACGATGGCCGAGCCCCTTTACGTCCAGGACACCATTGCGGCACTCGCCACCCCGCCGGGACGTGGCGGGGTGGGCATCATACGTGTCTCCGGGCCTGCCTGTGCGGCGATCGCCGAGGCGATGATCGGGCACTGCCCTGCCCCGCGCCGCGCCCACTACGGCCCGTTCCGGGGCCAGGCCGCGGTGATCGACGAGGGCCTCGCGCTCTACTTCGCCGGCCCCTACTCGTTCACCGGAGAGGACGTGCTCGAGCTGCAGGGCCACGGTGGCCCGGTGATCATGGACCTGCTGCTGGAACGCTGCGTGCAGCTGGGCGCCCGCCTCGCCCGCCCCGGTGAGTTCTCCGAGCGCGCCTTCCTCAACGACAAGCTCGACCTGGCCCAGGCCGAGGCCATCGCCGACCTGATCGATGCCAGCTCGCGCAGCGCCGCCGAGAACGCCCTGCGCTCGCTGCAAGGCGAGTTCTCGCGCCGGGTCGAGGCCCTGGTACGACGGCTGGTCGAGCTGCGCATGTACGTCGAGGCGGCCATCGACTTCCCCGAGGAGGAGATCGACTTCCTCGCCGACGGCAAGGTCGCCGCGATGCTCACCGCCGTCCAGGCCGAGCTGGCCGAGGTGCGTGCCGCCGCCGGCCAGGGCGCATTGATGCGCGAAGGCATGAGTGTGGTGATCGCCGGACGCCCCAACGCCGGCAAGTCGAGCCTGCTCAATGCCCTCACCCAGCAGGACACCGCCATCGTCACCGAGATCGAGGGCACCACCCGGGACGTGTTGCGCGAACATATCCACATCGATGGCATGCCGCTTCACGTGATCGATACCGCCGGCCTGCGCGATACCCCCGATGCCGTGGAAAGGATCGGCGTGGCCCGTGCCTGGGACGAGATCGGCAAGGCCGACCGCGTGCTGTTGATGGTCGACGCCGCCATGACCGACGTCACCGACCCCATGGTCATCTGGCCCGAGTTCGTCGCTCGCCTGGCCGACCCCTCTCGCCTGACCCTGGTGCGCAACAAGATCGATGCCAGCCACGAAGCCCCAGGCATCGACTCGTCCACAGCCACCCCGGTGATCCGGCTCTCGGCGAAGACCGGCCAGGGGGTGGATAATCTCAAGGAGCACCTCAAGGCGGTGATGGGCTATGCGGCTACCACCGAGGGGCACTTCTCGGCGCGTCGACGCCATCTGGACGCTCTCGACCGGGCGAAGCGAGCGCTCACCAACGGTGAGGAGCAACTGGCCGGCTACGGTGCCGGGGAGCTGCTCGCCGAGGACCTGCGCGACGCCCAGCAGGCACTGGGCGAGATCACCGGGGAAGTCAGCGCAGACGACCTGCTCGGCGAGATCTTCGGCAGCTTCTGCATCGGCAAGTGAAGCCCCTACTCGGCCACCCACCACTCGTCGCGGTAGGTCGCGGTGTCACCCAGCAACGGCGTGATTCGGGCCATGGCGGCGGCGAGCCGCTCGTCGAGCCCCCAGGGTGGATTCACCACCAGCATGCCGCTGCCATACATGCCCCGCTCGTCCGTGGCGGGCTCGCGCAGGCTCAGCTCGCTGCGCCAGATCTTGCGCAGCCCACCGTCGCGCAGGCCCTCCAGCAGTTCGCGGTGACGCCCGGCCGGCAGCAGCGGATACCACACCAGCATCACCGCATGACGCGCCTTCCCCATTGCACTCGACACCGCCTCCGCCACCTCGGCGTACTCCGCCTTGCGCTCGAAGCTGGGATCGACCAGCACGCAGAGCCGCGGCGTCGATACCGGCAACCGCTTCAGGAGCCCCTGCAGACCATCGCCGTGGGTGCGCCGCACGTTGTCCGGCAGGTGCTGACGGGCCAGGTGATCGTGTTCGCCGGGATGCAGCTCGAACAGCCTCAGGCGGTCCTCGGAGCGTAGCCGCTGGGCCAGCCACCAGGGCGACCCGGGATAGTGATCCAGTTCTCCTTCCCGCTGCTGCACCCTCGCCAGGGACTCCAGCCAGGCGCGGAGCAGTGGCTCCTCCGCCAACGCCTGGCGTGCCTGCCAGAGCGGCACCACCCCCTGGCGGTACTCCTGCAGCTTTCGCGTCTCCTCCGCCGCCAGCGGATAGAGGCCCCGACCGGCATGGGTATCGATATACGTAACAGGTGAAGATTTACGTAATAAATGATCGATGACGGCAAAAAGCGTCAGATGCTTGTGAACGTCGGCGAAATTGCCGGCATGGTAGGCGTGCTGATAGGAAAGCATGGATCGACATCCGTGATTCGGCAAGCAAAGGGCCCGCCACTGAGACAGTGGCGGGCCCGTATCGGCGACATCGAGCAACAGCGGGCTTATTGCTGGAACTGGGACTCGATGGGCGACAGGGTGATCTCGACGCGACGGTTCTGGGCACGCCCCGCCTCGTTGTCGTTGCTGGCGACGGGCTGGGTCTGGCCGTAGCCCCTCATCTGGAGGCGGTTACGCGCGACACCGGACTGGGCCAGATAGTTGCCGACGGCCTCGGCACGACGCTCCGAAAGCCGCTGGTTGTAGTCGGCATTGCCGGTACTGTCGGTATGGCCGGCGATGTTGACCCGGGTATCGGAGTATTGGGTCAGTACCGAGGACACGTCATTGAGCGCATTGCGGGCGTTCATGGTCAGTTCGCTGGAATCGAAACCGAAGGTCACGCCGCTCGGCATGTTGAGCACGATGTCGTCACCACGACGATCGACCTCGATCCCGGTGCCCTGGGTGCTGGCGCGCAACTGCTCCTCCTGACGGTCCATGTAGGCGCCGACGCCGGCACCCGCAGCGGCACCCACGGCGGCACCGATCAGCGCGCGATCACGGCGGCTGGTGCTGCCGCTGCCGGAGAGCGCGCCCGCAGCCGCACCCACGGCGGCACCGATGCCGGCACCGGTCATGGTACTCGAGCGCTGGGTCTGCCCGGAGTAGGGGTCGGAGGTGGCACAACCCACCAACAGGGCGGCGGCGGCCACCGGCACGAAAAGACGAAGAGGCTTGATCATGGGGTCGTGTCTCCTTGGTATTCGAAATGACCTGCGATGCTCATCCCTGACAGCCCCGGTCCTGACTGATCAGGGCCAGCAGCTCGTTCAAGAATAATAGACCTTGAGGGGATGCCTGCAGTCGGCCGGCATCTTCCACAAGAAGTCCTTTTTTGCGCGGCGCCGCCAGCCTGTCCTCCAGGCATGACGGCGCCCGACCGGTACGCGTCGACCAGGCAGAGAGGGGAACGCCCTCCACCAGGCGCAGGGCGTTCATGGCGAACTCCAGTGGCAGCTCCACTTCGTCGATGAGGCTGCGGCCGGCGACGAAGCCGCGCGGATCCTTGGAGCGCCGCAGGTAGGCATCCGGTTGGCGCGATTTCCAGCGCCGCTCGATGGCCATCACACCCTCGGCACCGAACCGGCTCAGCTTGCCGTGAGCCCCCGCACCGATCCCCAGGTAATCGCCGAAGCCCCAGTAGTTGAGGTTGTGACGCGAGCGCCGGCCGCCACGCGCATAGGCGGAGATCTCGTAGCGCACCAGGCCGGCCGCTTCGAGGCGCTCGTGGCCCAGGTCCTGGATGTCCCACAGCACCTCCTCCTCGGGCAGCGGCGGCGGGTGGGAATGAAACGCGGTGTTGGGCTCCAGGGTCAGCTGGTACCACGAGAGGTGCTCCGGTGACAGCATGAGAGCCGCCTCCAGGTCGGCCAGGGCCAGGGCCGGGGTCTGTCCCGGCAGGCCATGCATGAGATCGAGGTTGAGGTTGTCGAAACCGGCCCGCCGGGCCTCGTCGACGGCCGCCGCGGCATCGGCACCCGAGTGGATCCGTCCCAGCGCCGCGAGCTGCTCGTCCTGGAAGCTCTGCACCCCCAGCGACAGGCGGTTGATCCCTGCGGCCCGGTAACCGGCGAAGCGGCCACGCTCCAGGGTGCCCGGGTTGGCCTCCAGGGTGATCTCGATGTCCCGCGCCAACGGCAGCCTCTCCGCCAGGGCCTCGAATAGCCGCGAGTAGAAGTCGGCGGACATCAGGCTAGGGGTACCGCCGCCGATGAAGATGCTGGCAAGCGGGCGCCCGGCGGCCAGCGGCAGATCGGCATCGAGATCGGCGATCAGGGCCGCCAGGTACTCCTCCTCGGGCAGCACCGCGCCACGCCCGACCCCATGGGAGTTGAAGTCGCAATAGGGGCACTTGCGCACGCACCAGGGTACGTGGACATAGAGCGCCAGCGGCGGCAGGGCAGGGGCGTCGTCCATCATGCGGTCGCTCATCGACGATCGGGCGCCTCGCGCAGGATCTCCACCAGGGCCTGCAGGGCACGCCCACGGTGGCTGAGGCGATTCTTCGCCTCGGGTGCGAGTTCGGCAACGCTCATGCCCTGGTCGGGGAGCCAGAACAGCGGATCATAGCCGAAGCCGGCTTCGCCGCGCGGATGCGCCAGGATCTCGCCTTCCCAACTGCGCTGCACGATCAGCGGCACCGGATCCTCGGCATGGCGCAGGTAGACCAGCACACACCAGTAACGCCCGGTGCGACGCCCCTCGGCCACCGCGGACAACGCCTCCAGCAGCTTCGCGTTGTTGCGCTCATCGCTCCTGGGTTCGCCGGCATAGCGCGCCGAATGGATACCCGGCCGGCCATGCAGGGCATCCACCTCGAGTCCGGAGTCATCGGCCAGGGCAGGCAGACCGCCGACCCGGCTCGCCTCGCGGGCCTTGAGCAGGGCATTCTCGACGAAGGTCAGCCCGGTCTCCTCGACGTCGGCCACCCCGAAGTCCGCCTGGGGCCGGACCTCGAAACCCAGCGGACCGAGCAGTTGATGGAACTCCCGCAACTTGCCGGCATTACCGCTCGCCAGCACCAGAGGGGTCGGGGTCATGGGCGGTTCTCCAGGAAGGGGGCGTGGGTGCCCATTCTACGGGTCGGGCCTGGCCAGGGGAATGCGGGCGAACGGGCGATGAACGTCATCCTGTCGGCATGTAAAAAGCCATGCTAAAGATTGAGCATGAAACACAAGACTGGCACGGAATGAGCATGAATTTCATTGTCTCGGCGATTGGCGACACCCGTTCCAGAGTCCTGCGAGCCATACAACAGTCTGTTTTGCCTGGGCATTTATATAAGACAAGAAATATCGTCTAAAAGGGAAGAAAGAAATAACCAAAAGTTAGTAATAAATTGTTACATTTTGTCCAACACTCAGTTGACCACTTAAGAAAGTCCCGCTCAGCCTGAAGGGTGGTCAGGGATGGGGGGCTCTACCCGCTCTTCCGTGGGAGTCGCATCATGAATCAGGACAAAGGCATCGTACTGCTGGTGACCACCAGCAATCCACAGACGCAGCTTTTCATCGATTATCTGCATCAGCAACTCGACTGTCCGGTATCGGTCGTGGCACCGGCGGCCGACTGGAAGGGCAGGGACCCCGCTCGGGTGCTGGTGCTGCTCGATGCGGATCACATCGACGAAGCCACCATGCAGCAGTGGCATGTCAAGGCGGCCGAGGAGGCCGGCATGACGCTGGCCGCCTTCAACCTGCGTGACGAGGATCATGCGGTAGAGGTGCTGTCCGCCATGAACCTGCAAGGCGTCTTCTACCGCAGCGACCCCCTGCCGTTGATCTGCAAGGGACTCAATACCCTGCTCGAGGGCTATCTCTGGATGTCGCGCTCGCTGATGACCCGCATGATCCAGTTCTTCCGTCGCCAGCAGCTCAACTCCTACCGCCCGGTCTGCGGCCTGACCCATCGGGAACTGGAGATCATCGCCATGCTGGGGACCGGGGCCTCGAACACCGAGATCGCCGACCAGCTGTTCGTCAGCGAACACACCGTCAAGTCGCACCTCTACAACATCTTCCGCAAGATCAAGGTGCACAATCGCATCCAGGCAGTGAACTGGGCGCGCCAGAACCTCGGGGCCCCGCCGCCTCTGGTCGGCCGACGACGACGCAACGAGCCCCCGGCGGCGTCCAACGGCCACTGAGCCGGGAACACCTCAGAACAGCCGAACGTGCTCCTGGATCAGCCCCGCCAGGGTCTCGGCGGCGTTGTCGGCGGTGGTATCGAGATGGACCAGGTGGAGTCGCTCCTCGTCGGCGAAGGGCTCGAGATCGGCCTGCTGACGGGTCAGCACCGACAGGCTCTCTTCCACGGCCCCCCCCTGCTGCCGGGCCCGTTTCTCGATGCGCCGTCGCAGGGTGGCATCGTCGGCCTCGAAACTGACCAGCAGGCACGGCAAGCCCCGCGCCTCGGCCTGCTGGCGCAACAGGTCGCGCTGCCAGCGGCGCAGGAAGGTCCCATCGACACAGGCCGGGATCCCGGCGTCCAGGAGCACACCGGCGCAGGAGGCGAGTCGCCGGTAGGTGCGTGCCGTCGCCGCCTCGGAAAAGATATCCACAGGGGCGCCACCGGCGACGTCCTGAGGATAAGTCACATCGAGACCGTGCAGGCGTCGACGCTCGATATCGGAACAGACCCGGATCGCTCCGAGCCGCGACACCAGTCCGCTGGTGAAGCGACTCTTGCCACTGCCGGCGACGCCCACGGCGATCACCAGCGGCGGGAAACGAAACTCGGCGATGACCTCGGCAAGGGCGAGGAAGCGACGGCACTCGGCCATGCTCTCGGCCTGCAACGCGGGATGTTCGGGATCCCGATTCAGTGGCGGACGCCGCGAGAGCGCACGCCGCGCGCCGCTCAGGGCATGACAGGCCCCGAGCAGCGACAGCAGCCGCGTCATCTCGTAGTCGCCGGAGAGCCGCAGATAGCGATCCAGGGCCAGCCGCGTCAGCGCCGTCTCCTCGCGACTCTTCAGGCCCACCAGCAGCGCGGCCAGGTCACTGGCCGGATCGGCGGGAAGATCGCCCCCGGGGACACCAGGATCCCGACCGATGGCATTGGCCAGCAGGACCCGCCCCTGGTGGCAGAGCCGGCTATCGGCGTTCTCGAGAGCCCAGCTACGACAGAGCCGCTCCCGGCGGGCCTCGAAGACCGGTGCGAGACGCTGGATATCCTGCTCCAGCCACGCGGCGAGGTGCTCCAGGCGCTCCCGGTCGTCGTCACCGTCGAGGCACTCGCGGATCGCCCGCACTTCGCCCCTGGCCATGACCAGCGCCGCCTGCTGCCCGGCACCGGCGGAAGCCGCCGGCCTGCCGGCGTCACGGTGAAAGGCCACCAGTCGCTCGACCAGCGCCTCCAGTTCGAGGACATCACCACCAGAGGAGGGGGCGAACCCCGTTGCCTGGCTCATATCACGTCTCCTTCCGGTATCGGCAAGCGGGCGGCGTCTCAAGCCTTCTGCATGGCGGCCAGGGCCTGTTCGGCCGCATCCAGCGTCACCTGGATGTCCTCCGGCGTATGGGCACTGGACATGAAGCCGGCCTCATAGGCCGAAGGCGCCAGGTAGACCCCCCGGTCGAGCATCGCCGAGAAGAAGCGACGGAAGGCGTCGGCATCGCAGGCGGTGGCCTGGGCGAAATTGTCGACCCGGCTCTGGCGAGTGAAGAAGACACCGAACATGCCGCCGACCCGCTGGGTGATCATGTCGACACCGGCCGCATCGGCGCGCTCCTGCAGGCCATGGCAGAGGGTATCGACCCGCTGGGCCAGGGCATTGTGGAAGCCCGGGACCCGCAGCTTGGTGAGCAGGGCGATGCCGGCGGCCATGGCCAGTGGATTGCCCGAGAGGGTACCGGCCTGGTAGATCGGGCCCAGTGGCGAGATGTTCGACATGAGCGTCTCGCTGCCGCCGAAGGCGCCCACTGGCATGCCGCCGCCGACGATCTTGCCCAGGCAGGTGAGATCCGGCGTGACGCCATAATGGGCCTGGGCACCGCCCAGGGCGACCCGGAAACCGGTCATCACCTCGTCGAAGATCAGCACGCTGTCGTGGGCGTTGCAGACCCGGCGCAGGGTCTCCAGGAAGCCCGGCTGCGGCGGGATGCAGTTCATGTTGCCGGCGACCGGTTCGACGATGATGCAGGCCACCTGGTCGCCGATCTCCTCGAAGCACTGCTCCACCGCATCCAGGTCGTTGTAGGGCAGGGTGATGGTGTGCTCGGCCAGGGACGCCGGCACGCCCGGCGAACTCGGCTCGCCGTGCGTCAGGGCGCCGGAGCCGGCCTTGACCAGCAGCGAATCGGAATGGCCATGGTAGTTGCCCTCGAACTTGACGATCTTGTCGCGCCCGGTGACGCCGCGCGCCAGGCGAATCGCCGACATGGTGGCTTCGGTACCGGAGTTGACCATGCGCACCATCTCGATGGAGGGGAGCATCTCGCAGATCAGGTCGGCCATGGTGGTCTCGATGGCCGTGGGCGTCCCGAAGGAGAGGCCGTTGTCGAGCCGCTCGCGCACCGCGGCGAGCACGTCGGGGTCGGCATGGCCGGTGATCATCGGTCCCCAGGAACCGACATAGTCGACATAGCGCTTGCCTTCCACATCGAACAGGTAGGCGCCCTGGGCACGCTCCATGAACACCGGCGGGCGCTCCAGCCCCTTGAAGGCACGTACCGGCGAATTGACGCCACCGGGGATGTGACGGCAGGCCTGTTCGAAGAGCTGTGCGGATGTGGTCATGTCTACCTCAAGCAAACGAAGATGGTGTCAGCCCGTGGCACCGGGCTGTGGACAAGTCACTGGACAACCTGCCGGCAAGCGGGGGAAGGGCGGTGAAGAAGTCCCCCTGCCTGCCGACCGCTATGCTCCATTCTCGGTGGTCGCGTCGGCGATGGCCAGCCCCCCTCATCCACGCGACGTGTCACCGGGGAAGCTCACCACCGCCGGCAGCTGCCAGAGCCGCCGCGGCAGCGCCTGATCGTGACCCGGTCGCCAGCCATGGGCCAGCGCCTGCCAGGTGAACGCCTGAGCCTGCTCGCAGGCCGTCACCACCGTCTCGCCGGCCGCCAATCGCGCCGCCAGTGCCGCGGCGAGCGTACAGCCTGATCCATGGAAGGTGCCGCCGAGGCGCGGCCAGGACCACTGCCGGCTCACGTCCGTGGCATGCAGGGTGTGCTCCACCCGGTCGGCCGGCACGCGCCCGCTCGGGTCGTCGGTGCCGGTGACCAGTACCGCCTGGCAACCCAGGGTCATCAGTTCCACCGCCCGCTCGGTGTCATCCCCCTCGGCACCGGCCGACAGCCTTGCCAGCTCCTGCCGATTGGGGGTGAGGATATCCACAAGGGGCAGCAGCCGCTCGCGGAAGGCATCCACCAGCTCGGCTGTGGATAACTCACTGCCGCCGCCGGCACGTAACACCGGATCCACCACCAGCGGCACCCCGGGATGACGGCGCACGATATCGGTCACGGCATCGAGGGTCGCCGTGTGGGCCACCAGTCCTACCTTGATGGCGGCGATTTCGAACCCCTCGAGTGCAGCCACCATGCGCCGCATGGTACCGGGATCCACCGGCACCACCTCGGCCACATCGCGACAGTTCTGCACGGTCAGCGCCGTGGGAACGGTCAACGCCCAGCCGCCACAGGCGGCGATCGCCTCGGCGTCGGCCATCAGGCCGGCCCCCCCGGTGGGGTCGTGACCCGCCAGCACCAGCACCACCGGCAGATGGGGGGCAACATTGGAAGTGGTCATCATCAGAACGGCTTGAGCACGGCGAGCAGGACGATCGCCAGCAGCGCGATCACCGGCAGCTCGTTGAACCAGCGGAAGAAGACGTGACTCCTCGTGCAGCGGCCCGCGGCGAACTGCTTCAGGTAGATCAGGCAGACATGGTGATAGGCCACCAGCAGCGCCACCAGCAGCAGCTTGACGTGCATCCAGCCCTGGCCGAGCCAGACCGGTGTCAGGAAGAGCATCCCGCCACCCAGCACCAGCACGGCGATCATCGACGGCGTCATGATGCCGCGGTAGAGCTTGCGCTCCATCACCAGGAAGTGATCGATGGCCTGTTGCTCGCCACGATCACGGGCCATGGCGTGATAGACGTAGAGTCGCGGCAGATAGAACAGCGCGGCGAACCAGGTCACCATGGCGATCAGGTGCAGGGCCTTGATCCACAGGTACATTTGGGCTCCTCAGGAGGGCGACGACGGGTCGAAACGGTAATAGCGCTCGATGGCGCCGCGGGTGATGATACCGGAAATCCGCTTCTGCTTCGGCCGGTGACCATGCTCCACGTAGAGGGCATCCACCGCCTGGTCGTTGAGACGGGCAAAGGCCTCCGAGAGGGTCGCCTGCAGGTGGATCGGTGCCATCTCCAGGCGCAGGCCGGGAATCTCCAGCAGGTCGAGCAGTTCACCCTCATCGCGCTCCCGCTCGTCCTCCGTCGCCTCCTGCCCCATCAGCCAGCGCGCCAGGTCGGCGGCCTTGAGGGCCAGGGTCAGCTTGTCGTCGGTGGAGCGTTCGATCAATACCCAGACCGGGTTGGCCTCGAGCAGACCCCGTGCCTGGTCGCGGGTCACCATCCGCGGCGTGCGCACCAGGTTGCGCTCCATCACCGCCGGCACCGAGACCCGGGAGAGCGCCTGCATCAGCGGCTGCTGCAGGGGATGCAGGCCGTGGCGGGTGACGCTGATGAAGAACCCGTCGCAGCGACACAGCTGGCGGGTGGTGAGGCCGGATACCACCACCGCCAGCATGCCGGGCAGGATGATGTTGGGGTTATGGGTCAGCTCGAGCAGCGCCATCAGCGCCGCCAGTGGCGCCTGCAGCACCGCCCCCATCATGGCCGCCATGCCGAGCATGGCATAGAGCCCCGGGTCGGCGGCGGTGCCCGGCCACAGCCAGCCCCCCGCCAGGCCCATCAGGGCACCCGCGGCGGCACCGATCACCAGCACCGGACCGATGATGCCGATGGGAATGCCGCTGGCCACGGTGATCGCCGTGAGCAGCAGCTTGGCCACCACCAGCGCCAGCAGCACGTCCACGGCCAGGTCACCGACGAGCGACGCCGCCAGGCTGTCATAGCCGATGCCCTGTGCCTCCGGGTACCACCAGGCCACGCCCGCCGTGGCCACCGCCACCAGCGACAGGCGCAGCCAGACCGGCAGGCCGGTGAGCCGCGCGCTCTTCGCCACATGGATGAAGGCGCCGGCCAGCAGTCCGATCAGCAGGGCGGTGATCACGATCCAGGGCAGGTTGAACATCGACCCCAGGCTCACCGTGGGTACCTGGAAGGCGGGTTCGGAACCGTAGACCAGCTGGGCCACCACGGCCCCCATGGTCGAGGCGAGGATCACCGGCATGAAGCCGGCGATGGTGTACTCCATCATCACCACTTCCATGGCGAAGATGACCCCCGCGATGGGGGTATTGAAGGAGGCCGAGATACCCGCCGCGGTACCGCAGGCCACCAGTACCCGCAGGCTGTTGTGGGGCAGCCGCAGCCGTTGCCCCAGGCCACTGGAGGCCGCCGCCCCCAGGTGGATCGCCGGCCCCTCGCGGCCGGCGGAGAGCCCGCCGAGCACCGAGACCACGCCGACCCACCACTGGTTGAGCCAGTTGCGCAGCGGAAAGCGCCCCTGGTGGTAGGTCAGTCGCTCGATCACGTGGCCGACGCCCAGCTTGCGGGCCGCCGCCGGCTGGCGCCACAGCAGGAGTCCGATGACGGCCACCGCCACCATCGGCAGGGCGGCCCGCACCTCGCGGGAGAGCCCCTCGAAGGCCTCGGAATCGCCCCCCGGCATGAAGGCCAGGGCCCCCAGGTCGAGCAGCAGGCGGAACCCCACCATCAACCCCCCGGTGATCAGCCCCGAGAGCACGCCCAGCACGCACAGCTGGGGCAGGGCATCGACATTGGCCAGCTGGCGGCGGAAGCCTTCCAGGCTGAGGTCGGGGAGCGAGAAGCGCGGCACGGCGACGGTCCTGTTCATCCGGTGGCGGAGAGCGGCCTGGGTAGGCGCCCCCTCTCTTGTGTATCATAAGCGTCATCAGAGGTCCCGGCTGCGGCAGGCGTTCGACGCAGCGTCCACGCCGGGGCGACAGGCTCGTCAAACCATCGGGAAGGAGGGCATCGTGATCAAGGTCGGAATCGTCGGCGGCACCGGGTACACCGGGGTCGAATTGCTCAGGCTGCTGGCGCAGCACCCCGAGGTCGAGGTGGAGGCGATCACCTCCCGCTCCGAGACGGGCGTGCGCGTCGGCGACATGTACCCCAACCTGCGCGGCCACTACGACGACCTCGCCTTCAGCGAGCCCGACGCCGAGCGCCTCGGCGCCTGCGACGCGGTGTTCTTCGCCACCCCCCACGGGGTCGCCCACGCCCTGGCCGGCGAGCTGCTCGACAAGGGCACCCGGGTGATCGATCTCTCGGCCGACTTCCGCCTGCGCGACGCCGCGGAATGGGCCCACTGGTACGGCCAGCCCCACGGCGCCCCGGCGCTGCTCGACGAGGCGGTCTACGGCCTGCCGGAGATGCACCGTGAACGCATCCGCAAGGCGCGCCTGATCGCCGTGCCCGGCTGCTATCCCACCGCCGTGCAGCTCGGCCTGCTGCCGCTGCTCGAGGCCGGCCTGATCGACGCCGACCGGGTGATCGCCGACTGCAAGTCCGGTGTCACCGGTGCCGGCCGCGGTGCCAAGGTGCCCTCGCTGCTCGCCGAGGCCAGCGAATCGATGAAGGCCTACGGTGCCGGCGGCCATCGCCACCTGCCGGAGATCCGTCAGGGGCTCGGTGATGCCGCGGGCGGCCCGGTGGGACTGACCTTCGTGCCCCACCTGACGCCGATGATCCGCGGCATCCACGCCACCCTCTACGGGCGGCTCACCGCCGAGCCGGACGACCTCCAGGCGCTGTTCGAACGGCGCTTCGCGGACGAGCCCTTCGTCGACGTCATGCCCGCCGGCAGCCACCCCGAGACGCGCAGCGTCAAGGGCGCCAACCTCTGCCGTCTCGCCGTGCACCGCCCCGGCGACGGCGACACCGTGGTGGTGCTGTCGGTGATCGACAACCTGGTCAAGGGCGCCTCCGGCCAGGCGGTCCAGAACCTCAACCTGATGTTCGGCTTCGACGAACGCGCCGGCCTGTCGGCCCCCGCGCTGATGCCCTGATCTCACTCCCCTGGACATTGAGGGCGCCGAGGGAAGGTCCCTCCCACAAAAGTTGACCCTTTTGCTGGGGATTGGGGATAATGGACGGTCGAATACTCCATTTCCCTTCAGGGAGCTCTTCCATGAGCGGTGCCGAATCCTTCGTCCCCACCCCCTTGATGCTGTCGGACAGCGCCCGTGCGCGCCTCACGGCATTGATCGAGGAAGAGGGCAATGCCGAGCTGAAGCTGCGGGTCTACGTGACCGGCGGCGGCTGTTCGGGCTTCCAGTACGGCTTCGACTTCGCCGACGAGATCGCCGAGGACGACACCCTGATCCCCTTCGGCGATGTCGCCCTGGTGGTCGACCCGCTCTCCTACCAGTACCTGGTCGGCTCCACCGTGGACTTCGAGGAGGGGCTGGCCGGTGCCCGCTTCCTGGTCCAGAACCCCAACGCCACCACCACCTGCGGCTGTGGCGCGTCTTTCATGGTCTGATCCCCCGCTTCCCCGCGACTTGACGCTGTCATGGAACCTCGCCAAGGTTGAAAGGGCGAATCCCACCGGTAAAAGTCCTACAAAACGGGGAGCCACATGAACAGATCCACCATCGCTTCATCGCTGCCGAAGCAATCCGCACTGGCCGCCACCCTGGCGCTGGGCCTCGGCCTCGCCGGCCAGGGCATCGCCCAGACGCCCACCGTCAAGGTCGTCACCGACCCGAGTTTCGTCCCCTTCGAGATGATGGATCCGGACACCGGCGAGATGATCGGGTTCGACATGGACGTCATCAACGCCGTCGCCGAACGGGCCGGCTTCGAGGTGGACCTCACCACCATGGAGTTTGCCGGGATCATTCCCGCGGTGCAGACCGGCAGTCAGGAGATCGCCATCGCCGGCGTGACCATCACCGAGGAACGCGCCGAGATCGTCGACTTCTCCGACCCCTACTACGACTCCGGCCTGCAGATCATCGTGCGTGCCGACAACGACAGCGTCGAGACCATCGAGGACCTCGAGGGCATGTCCATCGCCACTCGTATCGGCTCCACCAGCTACGACTTCCTCGAGGAGACCCTGGGCGACCGCGCCGACATCACTCCCTACCCGGGCAACAGCGACATGTACATGGCGCTGCTCGGCCGCAACGTCGATGCCGCCTTCTACGACGCCCCCAATGTCGCCTACTTCTCCCAGACCCGCGGCGAAGGCCGCACCAAGGTGGTCGGGCCGCTCTACGAGGGCCAGCAATACGGCATCGTCTTCCACAAGGGCAGCCAGTGGGTCGAGCCGGTGAACCAGGCGCTGGCCGAGATGCGCGAAGACGGCACCTACGACGAGATCTACGAGAAGTGGTTCGGCGAGTCGCCGAGCGACGACTGAGCGACCAGTCGGCCTGAGCGGGGCCGGGCGGCAGGCGCTCCCGGCCCCGCGTCGTTTCCGGCCCCCGACACTCCGGAGAACCTCACGTGGAAGTGACCTTTCAATTCGACTGGGCGGCGGCCCTGCGCTCGATTCCGCACCTGTTGCCGGGCATTCCCTGGACCCTGCTGATCTCCTTCGGCGGCCTGGCCATCGGCTTTTTCATCGGTATCTTCTTCGGCCTGCTGCGCATCAGCCCACTGCGCTGGCTGCGCTTTCCCGCCATCCTCTACATCGAGGTGTTCCGCGGCACCCCGATCCTGGTCCAGGTGCTGTTCATCTTCTACGGCCTGCCACAGCTCCTCGGCGGCCCGATCAACGCCCTCACCGCCGGCATCGCCGCCATCGCGGTCAACTCCGGCGCCTACATCTCCGAGGTGGTGCGTGGCGGCGTTCAGTCCATCGAGCGCGGCCAGCGCGAGGCGTCGCTGTCGCTGGGGCTCTCCCGCGCCCAGGCCTTCCGCTACGTGATCTGGCCCCAGGCCTTCCGACGCATGATCCCGCCCCTCGGCAACCAGGGCATCATCAGCATCAAGGACACCTCGCTGTTCTCGGTGATCGGCGTCGGCGAACTGGTGCGCCAGGGGCAGATCTACATCGCCACCACCTTCACCGCCCTCGAGGTCTACTTCATGGTGGCCCTGATGTACCTGGCCATCACCTGGAGCCTCTCCATCGCGCTGCGCCTGCTCGAGCGCCGCGGCCTGGTCGGCCAGTGAAGGTCCACGAGACTGCTAGGGGAACCACCGCATGACACAGAGCAAGACGACCACGACGCCCATCGTGCGCATGGCGAGGGTCAACAAGCACTTCGGTAACCTGCACGTGCTCAAGGATATCGACCTCGAGGTCCAGCCCGGCGAGGTGGTAGTGGTGATCGGCGCCAGCGGCTCCGGCAAGTCGACCCTGATCCGCTGCATCAACGGCCTCGAGGAGTTCCAGCAGGGCCATATCGAGGTCGACGCCAAGGAGTTGCTGCCCGACGGCAAGAGTGCCAGGGCGCTGCAGAAGATCCGCACCGAGGTCGGCATGGTGTTCCAGCAGTTCAACCTCTTTCCCCATCTCAGCGTGCTCGACAACGTCATCCTGGCCCCCATGAAGGTGCGCGGCTGGAGCCGGGCGGATGCCGTCGAGACCGCCGAACGGCTGCTCGAGCGCGTCGGCATCGCCGACCAGAGTGCCAAGCATCCCGGCCAGCTCTCCGGCGGCCAGCAGCAGCGGGTGGCCCTGGCCCGGGCGCTGGCCATGGAACCGCGGCTGATGCTGTTCGACGAACCCACCTCGGCGCTCGACCCGGAGATGATCGGCGAGGTGCTCGACGCCATGCGTGAACTGGCGAAGGAGGGCATGACCATGGTGATCGTCACCCACGAGATGGGCTTCGCCCGCGAGGTGGCCGACCGGGTGATCTTCATCCACCAGGGGGAGATCGTCGAGCAGGCCCCCCCCGAACGACTCTTCGACTCACCGCAGAACGAACGCACCCGGAACTTCCTGTCACGGGTGCTCAAGCACTGAATCCTGCCTTTCCGGCCACCTTCGCGGCCCTGTCGTCAACGACAGGGCCTTTTTTCTGCCTGTGGACAGAATTCCTGCACAGGTCCTCTCCAAGGCGCTGAACCCCCCGCCACCGTCGGCTTCGTTGCACCCGCGAAGGGATGTTCACAGCTACGGGCACAAGCCCGGTAGCCGGCGGTGGACAAGCGGTGCGCCCGCGTCGCTGTGGGCAAGTCGCCATTCCGTCCACAGCCTCTCGACCAGCTGTACGCAGCCACCCGCCCCCTTGTCCAGCTCTTGGTCAACAATGCAACCAGTGGATAATAAAAGAGAAAACATGGTTATCCCCGGATTTTGTCCACACCTATAGTCACTACCACAACAGAACTTCTCTCTTTTATTCTGTTTTATCTGATTAGCTGGCAAGCCCGCAGGCGGCCTTCGGCGAGACCCGGTGTGGAAAACCCTGACGATTACCCACAGGAGGTTTATACTGCCGGGCTGATTCGGACTCACTTTCCGACGGTCCCTATCGACGACCCGAAACAACGACATCGGCGCCACGGCGCCAAACGAGGTGCACCTTGGAGTATCCCGACCGCTTTGACGTCATCGTCATCGGCGGTGGCCATGCGGGAACCGAAGCCGCTCTGGCCTCCGCTCGCATGGGCTGTCAGACCCTGCTGTTGACCCACAACATCGAGACGCTCGGCCAGATGTCCTGCAACCCCGCCATCGGCGGGATCGGCAAAAGCCACCTGGTCAAGGAGATCGATGCCCTGGGCGGTGCCATGGCGTCGGCCACCGACCTCGGCGGGATCCAGTTCCGGGTACTCAACGCCCGCAAGGGGCCCGCCGTACGCGCCACTCGCGCCCAGGCCGACCGGGTTCGCTACAAGGCGGCCATCCGCGGGATGCTGGAGAACCAGCCCAACCTGACGCTGTTCCAGCAGGCCGCCGGCGATCTCATCGTCGATGGCGACACCGTGCGTGGCGTGGTCACCGAGACCGGCATCCGCTTCCGCGGCGAGACCGTCGTGCTCGCCACCGGCACCTTCCTCGGCGGGGTGATCCATATCGGGCTCGACCGGAGTCGCGGCGGCCGCGCCGGGGATCCACCGTCCAATGCCCTGGCCGAGCGGCTGCGGGCACTGCCGTTCCGGGTCGATCGCCTGAAGACCGGGACGCCGCCGCGCCTCGATGCCAGGAGTCTCGATTTCTCGGTGCTCGAGGAGCAGCCCGGTGATACCCCGACGCCGGTGATGTCGTTCATGGGCCGGCGCGATCAGCATCCGCGCCAGGTGAGCTGCCACATCGCCCACACCAACGAGCGTAGCCACGAGATCATCCTGGCCAACCTCGACCGCTCGCCGATGCATTCCGGGGTGATCGAGGGGGTCGGGCCGCGCTATTGCCCCTCCATCGAGGACAAGGTGCACCGCTTCGCCGACAAGGCGAGCCACCAGGTGTTCATCGAGCCCGAGGGCCTCGACACCCACGAGCTCTACCCCAACGGCATCTCCACCTCGTTGCCCTTCGACGTGCAACTGCAGGTGGTGCGCTCCATCGCGGGCCTCGAGAACGCCCATATCACCCGGCCCGGCTACGCCATCGAGTACGACTTCTTCGACCCGCGGGACCTCAGGCACTCCCTGGAGACGAAGTTTATCCACAACCTGTTCTTCGCCGGGCAGATCAACGGCACCACCGGCTACGAGGAGGCCGGCGCCCAGGGGCTGCTGGCCGGGCTCAATGCCGCCCGGCGGGCCAAGGGGCTCGAGGCCTGGTGGCCACGCCGCGACGAGGCCTACCTGGGCGTGCTGGTCGACGACCTGATCACCCTGGGGACGAAGGAGCCCTACCGCATGTTCACCTCGCGGGCCGAGTACCGGCTGCTGTTGCGGGAGGACAACGCCGACCTGCGCCTCACCGAGACCGGCCGCGAACTCGGGCTGGTCGACGATGCCCGCTGGGCGGCCTTCGCCACCAAGCGCGAGGCCATCGAGCGGGAGAGCGCCCGGCTCAGGGCCAGCTGGGTGCAACCCGGCAGTGCGGCCGCCGAGGCCGTCGAGGCCAGGACCGGCAAGGCGCTGGCACGCGAGTACAGCCTGCTCGACCTGCTCAAGCGTCCCGAGCTCGGCTATGGCGACGTGGCCGGGCTTGCCGGCCAGCCGGTGAGCGACGCCGCGGTCGCCGAACAGGTCCAGATCCAGGCCAAGTACCAGGGCTATATCGACCGTCAGCAGGACGAGATCGACCGGCTCAAGCGTCACGAGGCCACACCGCTGCCCACCGACCTCGACTATGACCGGGTCGAGGGGCTCTCCCACGAGATCCGTCAGAAGCTGGCCGCGGCCCGCCCCGAGACCCTGGCCCAGGCCTCGCGCATCTCCGGCGTGACCCCGGCGGCGGTCTCGATCCTGCTGATCCACCTCAAGAAGCGCCGGCTTCTCGAGAGCGGTCGGGTGGCCAACGCATGATACCGCCCCCCTTCGAGTCGACCGTCGGCACCCGCCTCGAACGCGGCCTGACCGAGCTGGGCATCGACGTGGATGACGAGCAGTCCCGTCGGCTGCTGGGCCTGCTGGCGCTGTTGCACAAGTGGAACCGCGCCTATAACCTCACCGCGATACGCACGCCCGACGAGATGGTGGCCCGGCACCTGCTCGACAGCGCCGCGGTGCTGCCCTTCGTCCAGGGCCCGACCCTGCTCGACGTGGGCTCGGGGCCGGGGCTGCCGGGGCTGGTACTGGCGATTCTCAGGCCGGACCTCGCGGTCACGCTGCTCGACAGCAACGGCAAGAAGGTACGCTTTCAACGCCAGGCCGTGCTGGAATTGGGGCTGACCAACGTCACCCCGGTGCAGGCCCGGGTCGAGGCGTTCGAGGGACGCTTCGACCAGGTGATCTCGCGGGCCTTCGCCAGCCTCGGTGATTTCATCGGTCTCACCGGCCATCTGCTCGCCCCGGGAGGCAAGTGGCTGGCCATGAAGGGGCCGGCCGTGGAGGACGAACTGGCGGGGCTGCCGGAAGACGTCGTCCCGGTCGCGAGGCACGCGCTCACGGTGCCCTTCGATGTCGGCAGTCGTCTGCTGGTGCTCCTCGAGCGTCGGGGGGCCACCCAGGCCCACCCGTGAGTTGTTCGTTCGAGGGGAGCGCCGCGTGTACATCCGTGTTTCCCAGCAAGGGAGTTGCCCGTGACCAAGATAATCGCCTTGACCAACCAGAAGGGCGGCGTGGGCAAGACCACCACCGCCGTCAATCTGGCCGCCAGCCTGGCGGCGCTGGACCGCCGCGTGCTGCTGGTCGATCTGGATCCCCAGGGCCATGCCACCATGGGCAGCGGCGTGGACAAGCATGAGCTCGACGGCAGTGTGCTCGACGTGCTGCTGGGGGATCGGCGCTCCGCCGAGGTGATCCTCGACTGTCCGGCGGCCGGCTTCGCGCTGCTGCCGGGCAACGGCGACCTGACCGCCGCCGAGGTCGAACTGCTCGACCGCGACGAGGGGCGTGAGCGTTGTCTGATCGAGGCGCTCTCCGACGTGGCCGGCGAGTACGACGTGGTGCTGATCGACTGTCCGCCGTCGCTCAACATGCTCACCGTCAATGCCCTGACCGCCGCCCACGGCGTGCTGATTCCCCTGCAGTGCGAGTTCTACGCCCTCGAGGGGCTCTCGGCGCTGCTCGATACCGTCGAACAGATCAAGGACAGCGTGAACCGGGACCTGGAGGTCTACGGCATCCTGCGCACCATGTTCGACTCGCGCAACAGCCTGACCCGGGATGTCAGCAAGCAGTTGCGCGACTACTTCGGTGACGCCCTGCTCAAGACCACCATCCCGCGCAACGTGCGGGTCGCCGAGGCGCCGAGCCATGGCCTGCCGGTGACCAAGTACGCGCGCTTCTCGCGCGGCAGCCAGGCCCACCGGGTGCTGGCCAAGGAGCTGATCCGCCGGCTGTCGCTGTAGGCCGAGCGCTGTAATCCGCTGTGATGAGGGAATGTCGATGACGCGCAATAAACGCGCCCTGGGACGCGGCCTGGATGCCCTGATCGGTGCCAATGCCCGCCGCCGCGAGAACCTGGATCTGCCGGGCGTCGACCCGACCCGGCCGGAGGAGGGCGAGGCGCCGGCAGCCGAGGAGCGGCTCGAACGCCTGCCGCTGGGCCAGCTCACCCGTGGCAAGTACCAGCCGCGGCGCGATATCCAGCCCGAGGCGCTGGAGGAACTGGCCGACTCGATCCGTGCCCAGGGCGTGATGCAGCCCATCGTGGTGCGTCCCGTCGGCGCGGAGCGCTACGAGATCATCGCCGGCGAGCGTCGCTGGCGCGCCGCCCAACTGGCGGAGCTGGACGTCATTCCCGCGGTCATCCGCGAGGTCAGCGACCAGGTGGCGCTGGCGCTGGCGCTGATCGAGAACATCCAGCGCGAGAACCTCAATCCGGTGGAAGAGGCGCTGGCCCTCAAGCGGCTGCTCGAGGAGTTCGAGCTCACCCAGCAGCAGGCGGCCGATGCGGTGGGCCGGTCCCGTGCCCAGGTCGCCAACCTGCTGCGCCTGCTGGCGCTGGACCCCGAGGTGCAGACCCTGCTCGAGCGCGGTGATCTGGACATGGGCCACGCCCGGGCCCTGCTGGCGCTTTCCGGGGCCAAGCAGCGCAAGGCCGCCCACGAGGTGGTCAACAAGGACCTCACCGTCCGCGACACCGAAGCGCTGGTCAAGCGTCTCGCCGCCGGCGAGCCGCGCAAGGCCGAGCGGCCGACACCGAGCCCCGATGTAGCACGCCTCGAGACCCGGCTGGGTGAGCTGCTCGGCGCCCCGGTGAAGATTCAGCACGGCCGCGGGGGCAAGGGGCGGGTCACGATCCGCTACGCCAGCCTCGACGAGCTCGACGGTATCCTGGAGCACATCCGCTGAGTTCTCCGCGACGGGCTGTCGACAGGATCTGCACCTTTGGTCGAAAAGTGAGCGGCTATCGCGTGAAATCGGCGCCGTGTCGGTTGAAGGCCCGGGGGGGCTTCCCTATAATCCGCGGTGGTTTGCCTGCGCCCTCCGGGGCGTGAAATGTCATGACACGCAGTTCGGCAGCGGATCCGGCAACATGCGCAGAGCTTCTGCCGCCCGGCGGCGACCGTCATTTCGCCGCCTGCTGGTGGTTCAGGGGCTCGTCGTGCTGGCCATGGTGCTGGTGGCCGGCCTGGCATCGGGGAGCGAAGCCCTCTCCTCGGCGCTCGCCGGCGGGCTGGTCTGCCTGGTCCCCCAGCTCTATTTCGTCTGGCGGCTGGGTAGCGTCCGAGGAGGAAGGCAGGCGAGGCGCTACGTGTCGAATTTCTACCGCGCCGAGGCGGGAAAGTTCGGTTTGACGGTGGCACTGTTCGTGGTGGTCTTCATCACAGTGCCCCCCTCAAACCCGATTTTTTTCTTCAGCGCATATGTGGCGGCACTCTTCGTGCACTGGCTGGCTCCCTGGCTGCTGCGTGAAAGGCCGACCCCCTGAACCGAGGTAATCACCGCATGGCAGCAGGTAATGAAGTCACGGCGACGTACTATATCCAGCACCACTTACAGAATTTGACCTTCGGCAAGCATCCCGAGAACGGCTGGTCCCTGGCCAGCACCTCCAGCGAGGCTGCCGAGATGGGCTTCTGGGCCATTCACCTGGATACCATGGGCTGGTCCATCGCCATGGGGCTGGTGTTCGTCGGGCTGTTCCGCAAGGCCGGCAAGCTGGCCACCACCGGCGTCCCCGGCAGGCTGCAGAACGGCGTCGAGATGGTCATCGAGTTCATCGAGAACCTCACCCGCTCCGCCTTCCACGGCAAGAACCCGGTCATCGCCCCGCTGGCGCTGACGCTGTTCATCTGGATCCTGCTGATGAACAGCCTCAAGATCCTGCCGGTCGACTACTTTCCCGAGCTGTTCTCCCGCCTCGGGGTCGAGTACATGAAGATCGTGCCCACCACCGATCCCAATGCCACCCTGGGCATGGCGCTGGGTGTCTTCATCCTGATCATCTACTACAGCATCAAGGTCAAGGGCGCCGGTGGTTTTGCCAAGGAACTGTCGCTGACGCCGTTCAACCATTGGGCCCTGATCCCCTTCAATCTGGTACTGGAAATCATCGGCCTGCTGGTCAAGCCGCTGGGTCTCGGCCTGCGACTGTTCGGCAACATGTTCGCCGGTGAGGTCATCTTCATCCTGATCGCCCTGCTGCCGTTCTGGGCCATCTGGGTACTGGACGTGCCCTGGGCGATCTTCCACATCCTGGTGGTCACTCTGCAGGCCTTCATCTTCACGACGCTCTCCATCGTGTACCTGAGCGCCGCGCACGAGCACCACTGAACCCGAGCAACGCTTGCAACTTCATCAACCAATAACCCATTGAAAATCAACATACTAGGAGCACTATCATGGAAATGGTCTACATTGCTGCTGCCATCATCATCGGTCTGGGCGCGCTGGCTACCGGTATCGGCTTCGCCCTGCTGGGCGGCAAGCTGCTCGAGTCCACCGCTCGCCAGCCGGAGCTGGGTGACCAGCTGCAGACCAAGACCTTCATCATGGCCGGCCTGCTCGACGCCGTGCCGATGATCGGTGTCGGTATCGCGATGTACCTGATCTTCGTCGTCGCCGGCTAACGACAGCACCGAGCGCGCCGCGCTCGGTTTGCTCGTTTCCGGTCGCCACGAATCCGTCAGAGGTACATCCCTGTGAATATCAACATGACGCTTATCGGGCAGACGATCGCCTTCGCGATCTTTGTCTGGTTCAGCATAAAGTACGTGTGGCCGCCGATCAGCAATGCGCTCCATGAGCGCCAGCGGAAGATCGCCGATGGCCTCGACGCGGCCAGCCGTGCGACGCGTGACCTCGAGCGTGCCCAGGAGCAGGCTTCCGAGACCCTGCGCGAAAGCAAGGAACAGGCCTCCCAGATTCTCGAGCAGGCGCACAAGCGGTCTTCCCAGATGATCGAGGAAGCCCGCGAGCAGGCCCGAGCCGAAGGCGAGCGCCTGGTGGCCAGTGCCCGCGCCGAGATCGGGCAGGAAGTCAATCGCGCCAAGGACGAGCTCCGTGCCCAGGTATCGACGCTCGCCGTCACCGGTGCCGAGCGTGTCCTGGAAGCCTCCATCGATGAGAAGGCGCATCGCAAGCTGCTCGACAAGCTTGCCGCCGAACTGTGAGGAGGTGATCCATGGCGGAAACGTCAACCGTCGCTCGACCCTACGCCAAGGCGGCATTCGAGTACGCGCGCGATCATGGGGCGTTGGATGACTGGGCCGGGTGGCTCGGAAAGCTGAGCCAGGTGGTGGCGAGCCATGACGTCCAGAAGCTCCTGTCGAGTCCCAGGCTGACCACCGAACGCAAGGTGACCCTGGTCATCGAGGTGGCCGATGCCAACGTCGACGACGCGGCACGTCGCTTCCTCGCGACCCTGGGCGAGAAGGGGCGCCTGTCGACCCTTCCCGCCATCGCCGAGCAGTTCGAGCGCATGCGCGCGGAGCATGAGCAGCGCGTCGACGTCACCGTGGTCTCGGCCTTCGCACTGGACGACAAACAGCAGCAGAAGCTCGCCGGCGCGCTCAAGAAGCGCCTGAATCGCGAAATCTCCATTACCACTCAGGTGGATCCGAAGCTTCTCGGAGGCGTCATCCTGCGCGCCGGCGACACCGTCATCGACGGGTCGGTGCGCGGTCGACTGAGCCGCCTCTCCGAAGCCCTTACCGCCTGAGTCTGAGGGACATGGCATGCAGCAACTGAATCCTTCCGAGATCAGCGACATCATCAAGCAGCGGATCGAGAAGCTTGATGTCGCATCCGAAGCCCGCAACCAGGGCACCATCGTCAGCGTCTCCGACGGCATCGTGAAGATTCACGGCCTCGAGGACGCGATGTTCGGCGAGATGATCGAATTTCCCGGCAGCATCTACGGCATGGTGCTCAACCTCGAGCGCGATTCCGTGGGCGCCGTGGTGCTGGGCGACTACCTGCAGCTCGAAGAGGGCATGACCGCCCAGTGTACCGGGCGCATCCTCGAGGTGCCGGTGGGCCCCGAGCTGGTGGGTCGCGTCGTCGACCCGCTGGGCAACCCCATCGACGGCAAGGGCGATATCGGCGCCAAGTTGACCGACGCGGTGGAGAAGGTCGCCCCGGGCGTCATCACCCGTCAGTCGGTGGACCAGCCGATCCAGACCGGTCTCAAGTCGATCGACGCCATGGTGCCGATCGGTCGTGGCCAGCGTGAGCTGATCATCGGCGACCGCCAGATCGGCAAGTCGGCGATCGCCGTCGACGCCATCATCAACCAGAAGGGCAAGGGCGTCACCTGCGTCTACGTGGCCATCGGCCAGAAGCAGTCGACCATTGCCAACGTGGTGCGCAAGCTCGAAGAGCACGGCGCCATGGAGCACACCATCGTGGTCGCCGCCGGCGCCGCCGATCCGGCCCCGATGCAGTTCCTCGCGCCCTATGCCGGCTGCACCATGGGCGAGTACTTCCGCGACCGCGGCCAGGACGCCATGATCGTCTATGACGACCTGACCAAGCAGGCCTGGGCCTACCGTCAGGTCTCGCTGCTGCTGCGCCGTCCGCCGGGCCGCGAAGCCTACCCGGGTGATGTCTTCTACCTCCACTCGCGCCTGCTCGAGCGTGCCGCTCGCGTCAACGCTGAGTATGTCGAGAAGTTCACCAACGGTGAAGTGAAGGGCAAGACCGGCTCGCTGACCGCGCTGCCGATCATCGAGACCCAGGGCGGTGACGTCTCGGCGTTCGTGCCGACCAACGTGATCTCGATCACCGACGGCCAGATCTTCCTCGAGACCGACCTGTTCAACTCGGGCATCCGTCCGGCGATCAACGCCGGCCTGTCGGTGTCCCGGGTGGGTGGTGCGGCCCAGACCAAGATCATCAAGAAGCTCGGCGGCGGCGTGCGCCTGGCGCTCGCCCAGTACCGCGAGCTGGCGGCCTTCTCCCAGTTCGCGTCCGACCTGGACGAGGCCACCCGCAAGCAGCTCGAGCACGGTCAGCGGGTCACCGAGCTGATGAAGCAGAAGCAGTATTCGCCGCTGTCGGTGGCCGAGATGGGGGTCTCCCTGTACGCCGCCAACGAGGGCCATCTGGACGACATCGACGTGAGCAAGGTGCTGGACTTCGAGCGTGCCCTGCACGACTACATGAGGTCCGAGCATGCCGAGCTGCTCGACAAGATCAACCAGACCGGCGACTACAGTGACGAGATCCAGCAAGGGCTGAAGGCGGGTCTCGAGAAGTTCAAGGCCACTCAGAGCTGGTAACCCCGCAGGCCCGCCCGTGAGGGCGGGCCCTGGAGCTTTCTGAGAGCCACGAACGAAGGGTAGATCGCTATGGCAGCTGCAAAAGAGATACGCACCCAGATCGGGAGCATCAAGAATACGCAGAAGATCACCAGCGCCATGGAAATGGTGGCTGCATCGAAGATGCGTAAGGCGCAGGATCTGATGAAGGCCAGCCAGCCTTACGCCCGCCAGATCCGCAACGTCGTGGGTCATATCGCCGACGCCCAGCCCGAGTACCGCCACGACTACATGATCGAGCGGGACGCCAGGCGGGTGGGCTATATCGTCGTCTCCACCGACCGCGGGCTGTGCGGCGGCCTGAACGTCAACCTGTTCAAGGCCGTGCTGAAGGATGCCAAGGCGTGGCGCGACAAGGGCGCGGAGCTCGACTTCTGCGCCCTGGGCAGCAAGGCCGGCGGCTTCTTCCGCAGCTACGGGGGCAACCTCGTGGCGGCGAAGAGCCACCTGGGCGAGTCGCCCGAGGTCGAGGACCTGATCGGCAGCGTGAAGGTGATGCTGGATGCCTATGACGAGGGACGCCTGGACCGGCTCTATGTGGTGTACAACGAGTTCGTCAACACCATGACGCAGAAGCCGGTGGTCAGGCAGCTGTTGCCCCTGTCGCCCGACATGGGCAACAACGGGCACCACAAGCATTCCGAAGAGAACAAGCGTCCCGGAGGCTGGGACTACCTGTATGAGCCGGATGCCAAGGCGCTGCTCGATAGCCTGCTGATTCGCTTCATCGAGTCGCAGGTCTATCAGTCGGTGGTCGAGAACGGCGCCTGCGAGCAGGCGGCGCGGATGATCGCCATGAAGAGCGCCACCGACAACGCCGGCGGTCTGATCGACGACCTGGAGATGGTCTACAACAAGGCCCGCCAGGCCGCCATCACCCAGGAGATCTCCGAGATCGTCGGTGGCGCCGCCGCCGTATAGCGCCAGGGGAGGGGGTGCCCTCCCGGCATGCAGGTTTCATTTTCAGGTATTTGAGAGGAACCAAGATGAGCGGACGTATCGTACAAATCATCGGCGCGGTGATTGACGTAGAGTTTCCGCGGGACACCGTTCCCAAGGTCTACGACGCGCTGAAGGTCTCGGAGGTCGAGACCGTACTCGAGGTCCAGCAGCAGCTGGGCGACGGCGTGGTGCGCACCATCGCCATGGGCTCCACCGAGGGGCTCAAGCGCGGCCTGGACGTCACCAGCACCGGCGCGGCCATCTCCGTGCCGGTGGGCAAGGAGACCCTGGGCCGGATCATGAACGTACTCGGCGAGCCGATCGACGAGGCCGGCGAGATCGGCGAGCAGGAGCGCATGCCGATCCACCGCAAGGCGCCGAGCTATGCCGACCAGGCGGCGTCCAACGAGCTGCTGGAGACCGGCATCAAGGTCATCGACCTGGTCTGCCCGTTCGCCAAGGGCGGCAAGGTCGGCCTGTTCGGCGGCGCCGGCGTGGGCAAGACCGTCAACATGATGGAGCTGATCCGCAACATCGCCACCGAGCACAGCGGTTACTCGGTGTTCGCGGGGGTGGGGGAGCGGACCCGCGAGGGTAACGACTTCTACCACGAGATGACCGAATCCAACGTCATCGACAAGGTGTCGCTGGTCTACGGCCAGATGAACGAGCCGCCGGGCAACCGTCTGCGCGTGGCCCTGACCGGCCTGACCATCGCCGAGAAGTTCCGCGATGAAGGCCGCGACGTGCTGCTGTTCGTCGACAACATCTACCGCTACACTCTGGCCGGTACCGAGGTCTCGGCACTGCTGGGCCGGATGCCGTCGGCGGTGGGCTATCAGCCGACCCTGGCCGCGGAGATGGGCGTCCTGCAGGAGCGCATCACCTCCACCAAGACCGGCTCGATCACCTCCGTGCAGGCGGTCTACGTGCCCGCGGACGACCTGACCGACCCGTCGCCGGCGACCACCTTCTCGCACCTGGACGCCACCGTGGTACTGGCACGTTCCATCGCCGAGCTGGGGATCTATCCGGCCATCGACCCGCTGGACTCCACCTCGCGTCAGCTCGACCCGCTGGTGGTCGGCGAGGAGCACTACGACACGGCGCGCGGCGTGCAGAACGTGCTGCAGCGCTACAAGGAGCTCAAGGACATCATCGCGATCCTGGGCATGGACGAGCTCTCCGACGAGGACAAGCAGGCCGTGGCCCGGGCGCGGAAGATCCAGCGCTTCCTGTCGCAGCCGTTCTTCGTCGCCGAGGTGTTCACCGGCTCCCCGGGCAAGTACGTGTCGCTGAAGGACACCATCCGGGGGTTCCAGGGCATCCTCAACGGCGAGTACGACGATCTGCCGGAGCAGGCCTTCTACATGGTGGGCAGCATTGACGAGGCCGTCGAGAAAGCCAACCAGATGAAGTAAGGTCGTCCATCAAGAGGACAAGACTATGGCGAACAGCTTCAAGTGCGAAATCGTCAGCGCCGAGGAAGGGGTGTTCTCCGGCCAGGTCGAGCAACTCGTCGCGTCCGGCATCATGGGTGACCTGGGCATCCTGCCCGGTCACGCGCCGCTGCTGACCGAGCTTCAGCCTGGCCCGATCCGCGTGATCCATGACGGCGGTCAGGAGGAGAACTACTACGTCTCCGGCGGCTTCCTCGAAGTGCAGCCCGACGTGGTGACCATCCTCGCCGACTCCGCCGCACGCGCCAAGGACCTGGACGAGGCGGCCGCCGATGAAGCGCGCAAGCATGCGCTGAAGGCGTTCAACGACAAGTCCGCGGAGCTGGATTACACTCGCGCCGCGGCCGAACTCGCCGAGGCCGTGGCGCAACTGCGTACCATCCAGCAACTGCGCAAGAAGGCCGGCAAGGGCTGATCGACGCTCCTGCCGTGGAAGACGCCCCCCGGATCCTGGTTCGGGGGGCGTTTTCGTGTCTGATATCATGCTCGCTGCACAACACGTCTCCACGCAGGCCACCATCGCCTGCACCCTGGCGGCGTCAGGAGGATGCCCATGTCATTGAACGAGACCCTGCTGGAACAGAAGGAGGCGCTGCTGACCGCCCTGGCCGAGGACCAGAGCGAGCGTCTCGCCGAACTGCTGCCGGAGTTGCGTTCCGCGGATCTCGCCGAGATCGTCGAGGACATCCTCGCCGAAGAGGATGACCTGCCCATCGCCCTCGCCCTGCTCGACAGCCTGCCCATCGAACGGCGGGCCAATGTGCTCGGCTACCTGCCGGGCGAGGAGCAGACCGACGTGGCCGAGGCCATGTCCGACGAAACGCTGCTCCCGGTGCTCGAGGAGATGGGCTCGGACGAGCGCGCCGACCTCTTCAACCTGCTCGACGAGGATCGTCGCGAGGGCCTGTTGCGCCGCATGGCGCGCCAGGAGCGCGAGGACCTCAAGCGGCTGGCGAGCTACGAGGAGGGCACCGCCGGGGCGATCATGACCTCGGACTACGTGGCCATCCCCAGCGGCATGACCGTGTCCCAGGCGATGATGCGGGTGCGCCAGACGGCGCCGGACGCCGAGACCGTCTATCAGCTCTACATCATCGACCCGGATGGCCGCCTGGCCGGCACCATGTCGCTGCGTCAGCTGATGGTGGCGCGTCCCGGGGCCAGGGTCGACGACCTGATGATCAAGGACGTGATCAGCATCTCCGTCGACGAGGAGCAGGAGGAGGTCGCCCGCGTGGTGGCCCGCTACGACCTGCTGGCGCTGCCGGTGATCGACGCCGAGGCGCGTCTGATCGGCATCGTCACCCACGATGATGCCATGGACGTGGCCGAGTCCGAGGCCACCGAGGATATCCACAAGGGGATGTCCATCGGCCAGCTCGAGGACGGCGTCAGCCGGGTGCCTCTGTGGAGCCTCTACCGCAAGCGAGTGATCTGGCTGGTGCTGCTGGTGTTCGGCAATCTCTTCTCCGGCGCCGGCATCGCCTACTTCGAGGACACCATCGCCGCCCAGGTGGCGCTGGTGTTCTTCCTGCCGCTGCTGATCGGCAGTGGCGGCAACGCCGGGGCCCAGGCCGCCACCCTGATGGTACGCGGCATGGCCACCGGCGACGTCGGAGTCAAGGACTGGGGCAAGCTGCTCGGCCGCGAGCTGCTGGTGGCCGGGTCCCTGGGGCTGACCATGGCGCTGGCGGTGGCGCCGATCGGGGTGCTGCGTGGCGGCGAGGCGGTAGCCATGGTGGTGGCCATGAGCATGGTCACCATCGTGCTGTTCGGCAGCCTGCTGGGCATGTGCCTGCCCTTCCTGCTCGATCGCCTGGGCTGGGACCCGGCCACCGCTTCGGCGCCGCTGGTGACCACCCTGATCGATGCCTCGGGGGTGCTGATCTACTTCAGCATCGCCACGGCGATCCTGGCCGGGCTATGATCGGCGATGCGACCGTTGCCGATAGCAGACAGCCTCGGTTCGGCCGCCATGGTGATGAGGCGGACAATGCCATGACGGATGTGTATGCTCGGCTTCGTTTGTCCACACAGGAATCGCCATGGACTGGCTTCAGGTCGCCGTACTCTCGATCGTCCAGGGACTGACCGAGTTCCTGCCGATCTCCAGCTCCGCTCACCTCATCCTGGTACCGGTGCTGACCCCCTGGGACGACCAGGGACTGGCCTTCGACGTGGCGCTGCACCTCGGCAGCCTGGCGGCGGTGGTGCTCTATTTCCGCCATGAGCTGCGCCGGATGGCCGTCAGTTGGGCCGGTTCGCTGCGCGGTGGGGCGGCCGACGAGGATGCCCGCCTGGCCTGGTGGGTGCTGCTCGCGACGATCCCGGTCTGCGTGGTCGGTTTCGTCCTGCATGACCCGATCGAGGTCGGCATGCGCTCGCCGCTGATCATCGCCGCCGGCCTGATCGTGTTCGGCGTGTTGCTGGGGGTGGCCGACTGGCGCCGGCGGACCGGACGCAGCGAGTACCAGTTGACCCTGAAGGACGCCCTGCTGATCGGCGGCGCCCAGGTGCTGGCGCTGATTCCCGGCACGTCACGCTCGGGCATCACCATCACCGCGGCGCTGCTGCTGGGGATGAGCCGGGAAGGAGCGGCGCGCTTCTCCTTCCTGCTGTCGATCCCGGTGATCGTGCTGGCCAGTGGCCTCGAGATCGTCGGGCTGGTCGGCGCGCCCCAGGCGGTGGACTGGTCGACCCTGGTGGTGGGTACCCTGCTGTCGGGTATCAGCGCCTTTCTCTGTATCCACTACTTCCTGGTGTTCATTCGCCGGATCGGCATGCAGCCCTTCGTCATCTATCGCATCGTGCTGGGGCTCTGGCTGCTGTGGCTGTTCTGGTAAGCTCGCCCCACCTGCCTGCTGGAGACCCTGCGCAATGAATCCTTCCCGTCTGCTGTCGTTGTCGCTGCTGCTGCTGGCGTTCACCGTGTTGCTGGCGGCCTGTTCGGAGAGCGACCGGCCGCTGGAGTCACCGGTGCGCCTCGAGGGCAGCATCTTCGGCAGCTTCTACCAGGTGACCATCGCCGATTCCTTGACTCAGGGCAGGGCCCGGGCGCTCGAGGAGGGCTTCCTCGAGGAGCTGGAGGCGGTGGATGCCTCGATGTCGATCTATCGTGAGGACTCGGAACTGGTGGTCTTCAACCAGTCGCCGGTGGGCGAGTGGCAACCCCTCTCCGACGAGCTGGTCGAGGTCCTGGCGATCGGCCAGTCGGTGGCCGAGGCGTCCGGGGGTGCCTTCGATACCACGCTCGGTGCCCTCGTCAACCTCTGGAGCTTCGGTTCCGAGGCCCGCCCCCGGGAAATTCCCGACGACGAGACCCTGGCCGAGCGACTGGCCGAGATCGGACCCGACAGCGTCGAACTCGACGTGGAAGGGCTCCAGGCGCGCCGCCTGCGCGATGTCTTCGTCGATCTCGGTGGCGTGGCCAAGGGCCATGGCACCGACCGGGTGGCGGCCTACCTGGATCGTCAGGGTATCGAGCACTACCTGATCAATCTCGGCGGGGACCTGAGCGTGCGCGGCTACCGCGACGGTGAAAGCCAGCCCTGGCGGATCGGCATCGAGGCTCCCCTGGACGACCGCCAGGAGGCGCGGCATGTGGTGCCGCTGCATGACGTCTCGGTGGCCACTTCCGGCGACTACCGCAACTACTTCGAGGAGGATGGTCGGCGCTACTCCCATACCCTCGATCCTCGCACCGGCCGGCCCATCGAGCACCGGCTGGCCTCGGTGACGGTGGCCCACCCCTCCAACGCCTGGGCGGATGCCTGGGCCACGGCACTGATGGTGCTGGGCGAGGAGCAGGGGATGGCGCTGGCCAGGGAGCAGGGGCTCGGCGTGCTGATGATCGTGCGCGAGGACGAGGACTGGAGCAGTCGGGTCAGCCCCGGCTTCGTCGAGATCTTCGGCGAGGCACTGACCGAGGAACTCGGCCTCGAGGTTCGGTGAGGGCAAAACCGGCTCGGCATGGAGTGCCGGAGCCGTAACCATCTAGAATGTAGCGATTGACGAGAATGGACAAGGAGTCATTGATGACGCTCGACGTGGTGATTCTGGCGGCCGGACAGGGCACGCGGATGCGCTCGACGCTGCCCAAGGTGCTGCACCGCCTGGCCGGCAAGCCGATGGTGCGGCATGTGATCGATACCGCCCAGGGGCTGGCCGCCGATCGCACCCATGTGGTGATCGGTCACGGCGCCGACCGGCTGCGTCAGGCGCTTTCCGACTGCGAGGTACGCTTCGCCCTCCAGGCGGAACAGAAAGGCACCGGCCACGCCGTCGCCCAGGCCCTGGACGGGCTCGGCAGCGGCAAGGTGCTGGTGCTCTACGGCGACGTGCCGTTGATTCGCCGCGAGACCCTGGCGACGCTGCTCGAGGGGGTCGACGAGCAGCATATGGGGCTGCTGACCGTGACCCTGCCCGATCCCGGCGGCTACGGGCGCATCCTGCGCAACGCGTCGGGCGAGGCGGTGGCCATCGTCGAGCACAAGGATGCCTCCCAGAAGGAGCTCGCCATTCGCGAGTGCAACACCGGCATCATGGCCATGACCGCGGCCCAGCTCAGGCGCTGGCTGCCGCAGCTCTCGGCCGACAACGCCCAGGGCGAGTACTACCTGACCGACGTGATCGCCATGGCGGCGGCGGAGGGGGTGAAGATCGTCACCACCCAGCCGGCCCAGGCGCTCGAAGTGGAGGGCGTCAACAATCGGGCCCAGATGGCGCGGCTGGAACGTGCCCACCAGCGCGAGCTGGCCGAACGACTGATGGCCGAAGGGGTGGCACTGCTCGATCCGGCACGGCTCGACATCCGTGGCAGCCTGACCTGCGGCCACGACGTGGAGATCGACGTGGGCTGTGTCTTCGAGGGTGACGTGGAGCTGGGGGAAGGCGTGCGCATCGGCCCCCACTGCGTGATCCGCGACAGCCATATCGGCGCCGAGACGCTGGTCGAGCCGCACAGCGTCATCGAGGGCGCGGTGGCGGCCGGCCGCAACCGCATCGGCCCCTTCGCTCGGCTACGCCCCGGTTCGCGGCTCGCGGTGGGCGCCAAGGTCGGCAACTTCGTCGAGACCAAGAACGTCGAGCTGGGCGAGGGCAGTAAGATCAATCACCTGAGCTATGTGGGCGACGCCTCGCTGGGCCGTGACGTCAATGTCGGTGCCGGCACCATCACCTGCAACTACGACGGTGCCAACAAGCATCGTACCGAGATCGGCGACGAGGCCTTCATCGGTTCCAACACCGCCCTGGTGGCGCCGGTCAGCGTCGGCAAGGGGGCCACCGTGGGGGCCGGCTCCACCATCAGCAAGGACGTGCCCGACAATGCCCTGGCGGTCTCCCGCGGTCGCCAGATCAGCAAGGCCGACTGGCCGCGGCCGACCAAGCGCCAGGAACCCTGAGGAGAGAACGCATGTGTGGAATCGTCGGTGCCGTCGCGGAGCGCAACGTCCAGGGTATCCTGCTCGAAGGGCTCAAGCGACTCGAGTATCGCGGCTATGACTCGGCGGGCATGGCCGTGCAGTCGCCCGAGGGCACCCTGCAGCGGTGCCGTGCCGTGGGCAAGGTAGTGGCCCTCGAGGAGCGACTGGTAACGGAGCCCCTGCCGGGGCGCTGCGGTATCGCCCATACCCGCTGGGCTACCCACGGCAAGCCCAGCGAGGCCAATGCCCACCCGCACCGATCCGGCGAGCGGGTGGTGGTGGTGCACAACGGCATCATCGAGAATCACGAGGCGCTGCGACACGAACTGCTCGACGCCGGCTATGCCTTCGATTCCGAAACCGATACCGAGGTGGTGGCCCACCTGGTGGACCGGGAATCCCGCGACGGTGTTGACCTGCTGACCGCGGTACAGCACGCCCTGGCCCGGCTCGAGGGGGCCTATGCCCTGGCGGTGATGCATGCCGACCAGCCCGACGTCATCGTCGGCGCCCGCAAGGGTAGCCCGCTGGTGGTGGGGGTGGGCATCGACGAGGCCTTCCTGGGCTCGGACCCCCTGGCCCTGCTGCAGGTCACCGACCGCTTCATCTATCTGGAGGAGGGCGATGTGGTGAGGCTCTCGTCACGCGGTGGTGTCGCGGTGTGCGATGCCGCGGGGCAGTCGGTCGAGCGCGAGGTGCAGACCTTCGAGCACGCTGACGGGGCGGCGAGCAAGGGCGACTATCGTCACTTCATGCTCAAGGAGATCCATGAGCAGCCGGCGGTGATCGCCGCGGCCCTGGAGGGGCGTCTGGGCGAGCGTTCGGTGCTGGTGGAGAGCTTCGGGCCCGAGGCCGAGGCATTGTTCGGCCGGGTGCGTCAGATCCATATCGTCGCCTGCGGCACCAGCTATCATGCCGGCATGGTGGCCCGTTACTGGCTGGAGCGTTTCGCCGGAGTGCCGGTCCAGGTCGAGGTCGCCTCGGAGTACCGCTACCGGCAGGTGGTAGTGCCGGAAGGGACCCTGTTCGTGACGCTCTCCCAGTCCGGTGAGACCGCCGACACCCTGGCGGCCCTGCGCTTCGCCCGCACGCGCGGCTACCTGGCCAGCCTGGCGATCTGCAACGTGCCGGGAAGTTCGCTGGTGCGCGAGTCGGACCTGACCCTGATGACCCAGGCGGGACCCGAGATCGGCGTCGCCTCGACCAAGGCCTTCACCACCCAGCTCGCCGCCCTGATGCTGTTGACCCTGGCGCTGGGCCGGGTCAAGGGCCTCGACGGCGGCGTGCAGGCCGAGCTGGTGCAGGCGCTGCGCGGTCTGCCCGGCCTGGTCGCCAGCGTACTGAAGCTCGACCCACAGATCGAGGCGCTCTCCATGGCGTTTGCCGAGAAGCAGCATGCGCTCTTCCTGGGGCGCGGGGCGCATTTCCCCATCGCCCTCGAGGGTGCGCTCAAGCTCAAGGAGATCTCCTACATCCACGCCGAGGCCTACCCGGCCGGTGAGCTCAAGCACGGCCCGCTGGCGCTGGTGGACAGCGAGATGCCGGTCATCTCCGTGGCCCCCAACGACGAGCTGCTCGACAAGCTCAAGTCCAACCTCCAGGAGGTGCGGGCCCGGGGCGGTGAGCTGTTCGTCTTCGCCGACGAGCGGGTCAAGCTGGAGGAGGAGGAGGGCATCCGGGTGCTGCGCCTGCCCCATGTCCACGAGGCGCTGGCGCCGATCCTCTACACCGTGCCGCTGCAACTGCTCAGCTACCACGTGGCGGTGCTCAAGGGCACCGACGTGGACCAGCCGCGCAACCTGGCCAAGTCCGTGACCGTGGAGTGACTCGACCGATGACATGCCAGCGTGGCGGCTGACCCTATTTCCCCTTTCTTGTTGATTGTTACTACAATACGTGGCTTGAGCTTCCGGCTGTCACAGGGGCTTTCCCGTGACAGCCGGACGTCGATGGAACGAAACAAGAAAAAGGGGAACCGACGTGGAAAACGAAAAGGGACGTTCGAGAGGCCGCTGGAAATGGATCGTCACGCTGCTGGTGGTGCTGGGCGTGGTGGCCGGGGTGGGGGCACCCAACTGGCTGGGACGACAGATCGAGCAGCAGCATGCCGACTATCTCCAGCGGCTGGCGGGGCTGGCCTATCTCCAGGTCGAGGATGCCGAGTATGAACGGGGCTGGTTCTCGGCACGGGCCGACTATGACCTCATCCTCGATCCACGCTTCGCCCTGTCGCTCAGGGAGCTGTTCGCCGGCATGGACGTGCCGGAAGAGCCGTTCCGCATCAGCGTCAGCGAGCGGATCACCCATGGCCCCTTGACCGGAGGCCTGGCCAGCCTGGAAGGCGATGCCGCGGTGTCGGGGTGGCTGGTCGAGGAAGTCGTCACCGTCGAAGGTGACCGGCCGGACTACCGCTATGATGCCCGGGTCGGTTATGACCGGGTCGTCCAGGGCGAGTGGGAGCCCATGGCGGTGGCGGTGTCCGCCGGCCCGCTGCTCAGCGACGCCGGCCTGAACACGCGCTATGTCACGGATTACCGAGGCGGTGACTTCAGCTACGATCCCGGTTCCGGCGTGTATCGCGCCACCCACCACCTGGGCCCTTCCCGCCTGGAGGAGCCCGCTGCCGTGCACACCTTCGAGGGGTCCACATCCCACCATCTGGTGCGTTTCTCGTCGGGGGTGCTTCGCGAGCTGCGACTGCAGTCCCGCGATTCCCTGACATCGTCGGAGCGCCGCGATGCCGACCGGCCACTCGATACCCGTATCGAGGGCCAGACCGTCGACATTGGACTCCATTTCGACGACCAGGGGCGTTTCGAACGCATCGTCTCGCACTTGGGTATCGAGGGGTTCCAGGGGCAGAAGCCGGATCAGTCCCTGCAGATGGATGGCATGGCACTCGAGTTCACCGGCTCGCGCCAGGACGAGTACAGCTGGTATGGAGAGCTGGGCCTCGCGTTCGATGGCCTGGACATGCGCGAGAAGGGCGCGCCGGGTGTCTCGCTCGACGCCATGCGGTTTCAACTGGGTCTGGAGCCCGAGACGGAGGCTTCACTCGCGTTGGTCACGCGCCTGTCGTCACGCGATCTGCGTATCCAGGGCATGGACGAACCGCTTCAGTACCATGTCGAATCGCGCCTTGGCCAGCTGCAGCGCGCCGGGTACGACGAGCTCTGGCGGCTGTTCTACCGGGCCATGGACGAATTCCGGTTCGACGACCCCGATGGCTCACTGGCCGTGCTCGAGCGGATGGGAGAAGCCGGCATGGCGATGATGGGGGATCGCTCGACCCTGACGGCCAAGCCGGTGACGTTACGCATTGGCGACGCGAATCTCGACATGGCACTGGAAGCCGATGTCCAGTTGCAGGACTTCGCGCTCCTTGGCGAGCAGGCGCTCTTCTCGCCGGGCAATCGGCTGGATTTCAGTGCCGACGTCTCTGCGTTGCTGTTGCACAAGCTGGCCCGCGAGTCGATCCGCCAGCAATACAACGGCCTATCGTCTCCGCCCGAGGGCAAGGAACTCGAAGCGATGGCCAAGGACCTGGTGGCGGGGGAACTGGCGTCGATGCTGGAACTCGGCATCGTTCGCCGCGAAGAAGGCGACCGCTACACGCTGCACCTGCAGCTGACGGACGGTGAGCTGTTGCTGAACGGCGAGTCCGGCGACTGGCTGCTGGGCCAGTTCTGAGGCGTCGCTGCCCATGCCGGCCCCTTGCCTTGCGGTGACAGAAGAGTGACCGGTAGGGCCGGCCTGCATCTCGGCTTGCCCATGTGGGCCAAGCAGGCGTGGCGTGGCACCCTCTATCCACCCCATGGTGGCGACGCCGGCCTGCTCGAGGAGTATGCCCGGGTGTTCTCCACCGTGGAGGGCAATACCACCTTCTACAGCGGGGCGCCGCGTCCCGAGACGGTGGCGACCTGGGCGCGCCAGGCCCCGGCGGACTTCCGCTTCTGCTTCAAGTTGCCGGCGGCCCTGACGCACCAGCGGCGCCTCGCCGGGGTCGCGGCCGACGTCGATGGCTTCCTCGAGGCCCTCGCCCCCCTGCACGACCGCCTCGGTCCGGTGATGGTCCAGCTGCCGAGAGACTTCGGTGCCGATGAGCTGCCACAGTTGGAAGGCCTGCTGTCACGCTGGCCCACAGGCATTCCCTGTGCGGTGGAGGTGCGTCACAGGGAATTTTTCCACAAGGGGACGGCCGAGATCGCCCTGAACCGGTTGTTGATAACTCACGGCGCCGACCGGGTGATGCTCGATGTACGGCCCCTCTTCTCCACACCGGCCGGCGACCATCCCGGCCTGCTCAAGGCCCAGGGCGAGAAGCCGAAACGCCCATTACACGTGCTTTCCACGGGAGGCAGGCCGCTGGTGCGCTTCATCGGCCACGTCGACCCGGCCATCAACGAGCGCTATTTCCAGCCCTGGATCGACCGCCTCGCGCTGTGGATAAAACAGGGGAAAACCCCTTTCCTGCTTGTGCATACGCCCGACAACCGGCAGGCGCCGGAACTGGCACGGCGCCTCCATTCCCGCCTGGCCGAACACTGTTCACTCCCACCGCTTCCGGGCTTCCCGGGCGAGCGCCAGGAAGCGCTGTTCTGAGATCGAGGCCGGGCAGGCGGCGTGCCTCGCGCCCCGTGAGCGGGCTTTCATCATCGGCGGCTGGCCATCAAGCGTATGATCGGATAGATTTGCGGGTTTAATGGCATATCACAGCACGATCTTGCTGACAGGTATGTCTGATATAGATCAATACCGAATACATATCGATACAGACAACAACAGGTGATTCATGTCGAAACTCGCACATGCACAGTGGTCGTCGAAGATGACCTTCGTGCTCGCCGCGGCCGGCTCTGCGGTGGGGCTGGGCAATATCTGGCGTTTCTCCTACATGGTCGGCGACAGCGGAGGCGCCGCCTTCGTGCTGGTCTACCTGATCTGCGTGGCGGTGGTCGGCATGCCGATCCTGGTCGCCGAGTGGCTGATCGGCCGCCGCGCCCAGAAGAATCCCGTCAACGCCATGGCGGAACTGGCCGGCCAGAGTGGCCAGCCGCGGGCCTGGGCGCTGCTGGGGGCCAGCGGGATACTGGCCGCCTTCCTGATCCTCTCCTTCTACAGCGTGATCGGCGGTTGGTCGCTCTCCTATACCCTGAATTCGGTGATCGGCACCTTCACCGGCCAGGATGCCGATGGGGTGAGCGCCATCTTCGGCAACCTGCTGGCCAGCCCCGGCGTGCTGCTGCTGTGGCACACGGCCTTCATGGCGCTGGTGGTGTGGATCGTCGCCCGGGGCGTGACCAAGGGCCTGGAGGGGGCGGTGCGCACCATGATGCCGGCCCTGGTGGTGCTGATGCTGATCCTGGTCGGCTACGGCATGACCACCGGCCACTTCGGCGAGGCGCTGGCCTTCATGTTCCGTCCCGACTGGAGTGCCCTCACCGGCGGCGTGGTACTGGCCGCCATGGGCCAGGCCTTCTTCACCCTGTCGCTGGGCATGGGCATCATGATGGCCTACGGCTCCTACCTGGGGGAGGAGGTCAACCTGCTCGGCACCGCGCGCACGGTGATCATCCTCGATACCGTGATCGCGTTGCTGGCGGGCCTGGCGATCTTCCCCATCGTGTTCGCCAACGGGTTGAGTGCCGGCGAAGGCCCGGGGTTGATCTTCGTCACCCTGCCGCTGGCCTTCGGCAACATGACCGGCGGCACCCTGCTCGGCCTGATGTTCTTCCTGCTGCTGACCTTCGCGGCCCTGACCTCGGCGATTTCGCTGCTCGAGCCGGTGGTGGAATTCGTCGAGGAGCGCACGCCGCTGTCCCGGGTGATGGCCACCCTGGCCGGCGGCGCGGCGGTCTGGGCGCTGGGCATCGCGGCGCTGATGTCGTTCAATGTCTGGGACGTGCCGGTGCTGTTCGGCCTCAACGTCTTCGACCTGCTGGACACCTTCACCAGCAAGATCCTGCTGCCGTTGACCGGCCTGGGCGCGATCGTCTTCGTCGCCTGGTGTCTGGAGCGCAAGAGCGTGGCCGCCGAGCTGAATCTCGCCGGTGGTGCCGAGAAACTCTGGCACCTGGTGGCGCGCTACGTGGCGCCCATCGGCGTGATCCTGGTCTTCGTCTCCAGCCTGTGAGGCGTCCAGGGATCGAGACGAGCGGCTGAGGTAACGGGGGCAAGTGCCCCGGCGAGCCCCGCCCCGGCGGGGTTCGCTGATTCTGGGGGCTTCCTCGACCCGTCACGGGTCGGGGCGTTCAGTGCATCTCGTCCTCGGCCAGTTCGTCCTCGGGCAACGGGGCGATGTCCCGGGACAGACGCTTGAACTCGTTGTGCAGCTCGATGCCGCGGCGGGCGCGTAGGTTGCGCTGGGCGGCGGTCCGTGAGCGTTGCTCGTGTTCGGCGACCTGCATGCTCATGAAGATGTCGAGAAGTTCACTCTTCAGGGAGGTTAACCGTTCGACATTGCGCATGATCGACTCTCCTGTCTGCAGTGAATGTGCCGGCATCATGGACGCTGCGCGACACTGCAATTCTTACTATACCTCACTTGACAGAATGATGACGACGTGGGCCGGTCGGAGACAACGCTGTGCCAACGCAAGGCCAGGCAGGCGGTTCCCGGGCAGAATGCCGCGGCCAGTGCGCATCGCCCTTCGGCTTGGGGCATACTGTGACCATGAACCCGCCATCGTTTTCGTCGCTTCGCCCCCCGGGGGTGGCGACCCGCAAGCAAGGAGTTCCGCGTGAGCCGCGCCCTGTTCGATGAGATGAGACGTCGCATGGAGCACTTCCGCCGCTCCGAGCAGAAGGTCGCGCGCTTCGTGCTGCGCAACCCCGAGGAAGTCATCCACATGCGCATCGTCGACCTGGCCACCGAGGCCAAGGTCAGCGAGCCGACGGTGGTGCGCTTCTGCCGCGCCCTGGGCTGCAACGGTTTCCAGGACTTCAAGCTCAAGCTCGCCCAGATGCTGGCCACCGGCAGCCAGTTCGCCCAGTTCTCGATGAACGACAGCGACTCGGTGGCGGAATTCTCCCACAGTATCTTCGACTCCACCGTGGGTACCCTGCTGTCGGTGCGCGACCGACTCGACAACGAGGCGTTGAGCCGTGCGATCAACGCCCTGGCCATGGCCAACCGCGTCGAATTCTACGGCTTCGGCGCCTCCGGCGCGGTGGCCTTCGACGCCCAGCACAAGTTCTTCCGCCTGCAGATCTCCACCGCCGCCTATGCCGACCCGCACATGCAGAACATGTCGGCGGTGACCCTGGGCGACGGTGACGTGGTGGTGGCGATCTCCCAGACCGGCCGCACCCGGGCGCTGGTGGCCAGCGTGCGCCTGGCCCGCGAGGCCGGGGCCACGGTGATCGGGCTGTGTCCCAGCGGCTCGCCGCTGGCCGAGGAGGTCACCCTGCCGCTCTACATCGACGTCCACGAGGACACCGAGATCTACACACCGATGAGTTCGCGCATCGCCCACCTGGTGCTGGTCGACGTGCTCGCCGTGGGGGTGGCCAAGACCCGCGGACCCAAGCTCGCCGAGCAGCTCAAGGCGGTGAAGAAGAGCCTCACCCCGCTGCGCTTTCCCGAACAGGAAGGCAAGCCGTAGCCACCTGAAGACGCGGCTTTCCCGGCGACAGGTCGATGCGGAGGCGCTGTGAACCCATCCTTGGGCGCTACATTCGTCATCCCTGACGAATGACCTCCGCTTCGACCTGTCCCCGGCGCCGCTCGCCGCGATGATTGGGCTGGCTGATATGCTAAGCTGGGTCTCCATTTTCGACCCGGCTTTCCCCGCACCATGGACGACGTCACGGCGATTCTCGACCACCTGAACACCGCCCAGCGCGAGGCGGTCAGCGCCCCCCAGGGCAACATGCTGGTGCTGGCCGGCGCCGGTTCCGGCAAGACCCGGGTGCTGGTGCATCGCATCGCCTGGCTGATGCAGGCCGAGGGGCTCTCGCCCTATGCGGTGCTCGCCGTGACCTTCACCAACAAGGCGGCCCGCGAGATGCGCACCCGCCTCGAGGCACTGCTCGGCCTGTCGCTGCGCAACGTCTGGGTCGGCACCTTCCACTCCATCGCCCACCGCCTGCTGCGTACCCACTGGCAGGACGCGCGACTGCCCCAGCACTTCCAGATCATCGACTCGGACGACCAGCTGCGGTTGATCAAGCGCCTGCTCAAGGATCACCGCATCGACGACGAACGCTTCCCGCCGCGCCAGGTGCAGTCGTTCATCTCGGGGTGCAAGGAGGAGGGGCTGCGCCCCCATCAGGTCGACGCCCATGGCGACGCCTACATGGGGCAGATGGTCGAGCTCTACGAGCACTATCAGCTGACCTGCGAGCGGGGCGGGCTGGTCGACTTCGGCGAGCTGCTGCTGCGGAGCCTGGAGCTGCTGCGCGACACTCCCGCGCTGCTCGCCCACTACCAGGAGCGCTTCGCCCACGTGCTGGTCGACGAGTTCCAGGACACCAACACCCTGCAGTACGCCTGGCTCAAGCTGCTCTCAGGGATGAAGACGCCGATGACGGTGGTCGGCGACGACGACCAGTCGATCTACGGCTGGCGCGGCGCCCGGGTCGAGAACATTCGCCGCTTCGAGCAGGAGTTCCGCGATACCCGCACCGTGCGCCTGGAGCAGAACTACCGCTCCACCAGCGCCATCCTCGACGCCGCCAACGCCCTGATCAGCCACAACACCTCGCGCATGGGCAAGGAGCTGTGGACCGCCGGCAGTCGCGGCGAGCCGATCTCGGTCTATGCGGGCTTCAATGATCTCGATGAAGCCCGCTTCATCGTCGATACGATCAGGGAGAAGGTGAACGAGGGCCACGCTCGCCGCGAGATCGCCATTCTCTATCGCTCCAACGCCCAGTCCCGGGTGCTCGAGGAGACCCTGATCCGCCAGGGCGTCCCCTACCGTATCTACGGTGGCCAGCGCTTCTACGAGCGGCTCGAGATCAAGAACGCCCTGGCCTACCTGCGACTGCTGCTCAACCGCGACGACGACGCCTCGCTCGAGCGGGTGATCAACGTCCCGGCCCGGGGCATCGGCACCCGCACCGTGGAGCTCCTGCGCGAGCGTGCCCGGCACACCGGGGTCTCGCTGTGGCAGGCGCTGCACGACGGCCTCGGTGACGCCTCGCTCAGGGGCCGGGCCGGCACGGCGGTGAAGGCCTTCGCCGACCTGATCGAGCGGCTCGACAACGACACCGCCGGGCTGGCACTCCACGAGATCATCGACCACGTCAACGAGGTCTCCGGGCTGGTCGAGCACCACCGCAGCGAGAAGGGCGAGAAGGGCCAGGCGAGGGTCGAGAACCTCGAGGAACTGGTCACGGCGGCCCGTGCCTTCACCCAGGGCGAGGCCCTGGACCCGCCCGTGGCCGGCGAGGGGGCCGTGGCGCTGGAGGCCTTCCTCGCCGAGGCGGCGCTCAACGCCGGCGACCACGAGGCCGACGACTTCGAGGACTGCGTGCAGCTGATGACCCTGCACTCGGCCAAAGGGCTGGAGTTCCCGGTGGTGTTCATTGCCGGGGTCGAGGAGGGGCTGTTTCCCCACCGCATGTCCATCGAGGAGCCGGGACGCCTCGAGGAGGAGCGTCGGCTCTGCTACGTGGGCCTGACCCGCGCCATGCGCAAGCTCTACCTGACCCACGCCGAACTGCGCCGCCTGCACGGCAAGGAGACCTTCCAGCGGCCGTCGCGCTTCCTGCGCGAGCTCCCCGAGGAGCACCTCGAGGAGGTGCGCCTGCGCGGGCAGATCTCGCGGCCGGTGACCGCCAGCCGCCCGGCCGTGGGCCTCTCGCGTCAGACCTCGGTCAACGGTGGCGGCGACCTGCCGAGCCTGAGCCTCGGGCAGCGGGTCCAACACCCGGTGTTCGGCGAGGGGGTGATTCTCAACGCCGAGGGTGAGGGCGAGCGTGCCCGGGTGCAGGTCAGCTTCGAGGGTGAGGGCGACAAGTGGCTGGTGCTGGGCTTCGCCAAGCTGACGCCGCTGTAGGCATCGACCGAGTTTCCGTTGACGTCCACGTCAAAGGGCCGCGCTTGCCGGGCAATTCAGCATTGAAGCATACTCACTGGCGGACATACCGCGCTTCGGGAACCGCTGATTCATCGCTCGAGCGGCTCCCGGGATGAGCTCGGATCAGAACAATCACCAGGAGTCACGCTCGCCATGCAACGCCGTCTTTTTCTCAAGAACAGCCTCAAGACCGTGGGTCTCGGTGCCGCCGGTGTCGTCGCCGCGCCTTTCGTTTCCACCGCCAAGGCCCAGGAGACCATCACCTGGGACATGGTGACCTCCTGGCCGAAGAACTTCCCCGCCCTGGGCACCGGCGCCAACGACTTCGCCGAGCGCATCGAGAAGCTCTCCAACGGTCGCATGCGCATTCGCGTGCACGGGGCCGGCGAGCTGGTACCGGCGCTGGAGGTCTTCGATGCGGTCGCCGCCGGCACCGCCGAGATGGGCCACTCCGCCTCCTACTATTGGCGCGGCAAGGTCGCGGCCTCCCAGTTCTTCACCGCCGTGCCCTTCGGCATGAACACCACCGAGACCAACGCCTGGCTCTACCACGGCGGCGGTCAGGAACTGTGGGACGAGGTCTACGCCAAGCACAACCTCAAGCCGTTCCCGGTGGGCAACACCGGTACCCAGATGGCCGGCTGGTTCAAGAAGGAGATCAACTCGCTCGCGGACATGCAGGGCCTCAAGCTGCGGCTGCCGGGCCTGGCCGGCGAGGCGATGAACGGCATCGGCGTCACCACGGTGAACATGCCCGGCGGCGAGATCTTCACCTCCATGCAGACCGGCGTGCTCGACGCCGCCGATTGGGTCGGCCCCTACAACGACCTGGCCTTCGGCCTGCATCAGGTGGCCGACTACTACTACACGTCGGTGTGGAACGAGCCCAGTGCGATCCTGGAAGGGACCGTCAACCTGGATGCCTGGAACGCCCTGCCCGACGATCTCAAGGACGTGGTGCGCGAAGCCGCCAAGGCCTCGAACCTGTCGATGATCAGCGAATTCGCCTATCGCAATGCCCAGGCCCTGGACACCCTGGTCAACGAGCATGGCGTACAACTGCGCACCTTCCCGGAGGACGTCATGGCGGCGCTCTATGACTCCTCCATGGAAGCGATCCAGGCGCAGGTCGACAGCGACCCGGACTCGGCCAAGGTCTACGAGTCCTATCTCGCCTTCCAGAAGCTGGTGCGGCCGTTCAGCGACATCGGTGAATACTCCTACCTGAAGGGGCGAGATGCGGTAGGGATGTGACCGCCGGCGGGTCGCTCAAGCTCATGGGCGCCCAGGTGGCGCCCATGCTCGGTCATGGGGGTCAGTCGTTCTGGCGTACGGCGCGGATGCGGCCGTTGTCGTCCAGCGCCACCATCACGAAGCGCGCCTCGGTGACCTTGTGCAGCTCGTCCGGGTCGCGCTCCTGGGGCGAGCGGATCCACACCTCCACGTCGATCTTGATCGAGCTGTGGCCGATCTCGCGCACGGTGGTGAAGATGTTGACCATCGAGCCGACGCGTACCGGGCAGAGGAAGTCCATGGCCTCGATGGCCACGGTGGCGGTGCGGCCGCGGGCCTCGCGGCCGGCGGCCAGCTCGGCGGCCTGATCCATGCGGGCGACCAGCCAGCCACCGGCGATATCGCCGTGGAGGTTGGTATCCTGGCGGCTCGCCAGCAGCTTGAGGGTCAACTGGCCCTGGGGGGCGGGTACATCATCGAGTTCGGTCATGATGGGCGTCTGCCTGACTTGTTGTTGTGCAATTCCATGAGGGTAGTTGCCGGTCGACGGTGGCAGGCCGGTCAACAGCGGCATGGTATACGCTGGACGTGCCTCGTCACCAGTATTGCGACATCATGACTCGCCCCAGGGGGCGTTTCTCGGGAGGCAGCATGCTACGACGCGGGAAGGTACGACGCCGCTGGCTGGGTGTCCTGATGCTGGTGCTGACGATGCCCATGGCCATGGCCGACGAAGTGGTGGGCACCCTGGGGGCGGTCGGGTCGGATACCCTGGCCGGGCTGATGCTGCGTTGGGGGGAACAACTCACCGACCGGCATCCCGGCGTCCGACTGCAGCTGCAGGCCAGCGGCTCCGCCAGTGCCCCGCCGGCGCTGATGGCGGGCACGACACGGCTGGGGCCCATGTCCCGGGCCATGTCCGACGCCGAACGCGGCGACTTCGTCGAGCACCATGGCTATCCCCCGGTAGCGATCGAGGTCGCGCGGGATGCCCTGGTGGTGGTGGTACATCGCCACAACCCACTGGAGGGCCTGCGTCTCACCGAGGTGGATGCGATCTTCTCGGATACCCGCCGCTGCGGTGGTGAGCAGGCCATCACCCGTTGGCGCGAGCTGGGCATCGAGCGACCGGATGGGCCGCTCGCGCTGCATGGCCGCAATGCCGCCTCGGGCACCTACGGGCTGTTCAGGCAACGCGCGCTGTGCAACGGCGACTTCCGGGTCCGCCTCGACGAGCATCCCGGCTCGGCGGCGGTGGTGGCGGCGGTGGCGGCGTCGCCGCGCGCCATCGGCTACGCCGGCCGCAACCACCTCACGGCGGGGGTTCGCGCCCTGACCCTGGTCGATGCCGAGGGTAACGCCTACCGTCCGGACCCCGAGCGCGTTCGCCAGGGCGACTACCCCCTCTCCCGGACCCTCTACCTCTATCTCAACCTGCCCCCGGGCCAGGCGCTGCCCGGCCCCGAGCGCGCCTTCGTCGAGCTGATCCTCTCGCCCGAAGGGCAGGAGACGGTAACCGAACTCGGCTTCGTCGCCCTGCCCCAGGCGACCCTGGAACGCCAGCGCCGACGGCTGGGGTTGAACGATGCCCCCTGACCCTGTCACGGGAATGTCATGATTCTGTCGTATTCTGCTGGTGCAACTCCTCGAAGGCCGTGGCCATGAGCGACCCCTCCCCGTCACTGCATCTGCGGCAACGCCTGCGCCGGGGCCGCGATCGTCTGGCCACCGCGCTGATCACCGCCGGCGGCATCGGGGTGGTGGCCGCGCTGCTGGCCATCGGGGTCTTCCTGGTGGTGGAAGTACTGCCGCTGTTCTGGCCCGCCCCGGCTGACACCGGCGCCGACGTGAGCTGGCAGGCGCTGTGGCTGCCGCAATCCTACGAGGGCTACGACGCGCCACAGCATCGCTGGCAGCCCACGGTGACCTCGGCGGAGGAACGACCGCAGTACGGCATGACCCCGCTCGTCTGGGGGACCCTCAAGGCAGCGGCCTGGGCACTGGTGATCGCCGTGCCGCTGGCGCTGGGGGCGGCGATCCACTCCGCCTTGTTCATGTCGCGGCGGCTGCGCAGCCGCATCAAGCCCACCCTGGAGCTGATGGAGGCGCTGCCCGGCGTGGTGATCGGCTTCATCGCCGGCCTGGTGCTGGCCCCCTGGGTGGAGCGGCACCTGGCCGGGGCCCTGGCGATGGTGGTGCTGCTGCCGCCGGGGGTGTTGATCGCCGGCTGGGGCTGGACGCGCCTGCCGGCACCGCTGCGTCGCGGCCTGCCGCTGGGCTGGGCGGGGCTCTGGCTGATCCCCTGGTTGCTGGTGCTGGTGACTGCGGCGCTGGCCCTCGCCCCCTGGCTGGAGGCCGGGTGGTTCGGCGGTGACCTGCGCGGCTGGCTGGAGACCCGCCTGGGGCTCGAGTATGCCAGCCGCAATGCCGTGATCGTCGGGCTGGCCATGGGGTTCGCGGTGATGCCCAGCATCTACGCCCTGGCCGAGGACGCGCTGTCCGGCGTCCCGGCCAGCCTCGCCGAGGGCGCCCAGGCGCTGGGCGCGACCCGCTGGCAGACCCTGTGGCAGGTCATGCTGCCCGCGGCCAGCCCAGGGGTCTTCTCGGCGGTGATGATCGGTGCCGGTCGGGCGGTGGGCGAGACGATGATCGTGCTGATGGCCAGTGGCAATGCCGCGCTGATGACCCTGAGCCCCTTCGATGGCATGCGCTCGATGGCCGCCAGCATCGCCATCGAGCTGCCCGAGGCCGCTCTCGGCGGTACCCACTACCGGCTGCTGCTGCTGGCGGCCCTGGCGCTGTTCGTCTTCACCTTCCTGGTCAATACCCTGGCCGAGGTGGTGCGTGTTCGACTGCGGCGCCGCTACCGGCGCCTGGGCGGTGCACCATGATGCCCCGCGTCCTTCCCCGGCGGCGCTGGGGCGAGGGGCCCTGGCCCTGGCTGGCGGCAGGCAGCGTGGCGCTGTCGCTGCTGGCGCTGGGCGCCCTGCTGCTGCTGTTGGCGGGGCGTGGCCTGGGCCACTTCTGGCCGGCGCCGGTGGCCCTGGTCGAGCTCGAGAATGGCCACCGGCTGGCCGGCGAGGCGGTGAAGGAGGAGCCGCCAGGCGAGGAGGCGAGCGGAACCCGCGGGCGCGAGCGGCTCTATCGCACCGCGAACCGCGACCTGGACGCTGGCAGCTGGACCTGGGTGGCGCTGGAGGCGATCGCCGACGTGAGTCATCCGAGCGAACTGGTGGTGCTCGAGCGTCGCCGCTGGGGGGACTTCATCGGCCGGCTGGTGGCGGTGGAGCGCGACGGACGCGCGCTCGGCGAGGGAGCATCGGCCTGGCCGGTGCTCCAGGCGCGCCTCGATGCGCTGCAGGCGCTGCGCGACGAGCAGGCCAGGCTGCGCCGGGAGTCGATCCTGCCGCTGGCGGCACGCTTGGCGGCCGGCCCCGACGCCGAGGCGAGCCGAGAGCTGGCCCTGGCCAATGCCCGGCGGCGCGCGCTCCAGGCCGAGGCGGACCGTGATCGCCTGGTGCTGGAGAGCGTCGACGGCCGACGACTGGAGCAGCCGCTGGCCGAGGTGGTGCGCGCCTGGCGACCCAATGCCATGTCGCCGCTCGAGAAGCTCGCCGCCTGGGGCCAGGGCGTCTGGCGCTTCCTCTCCGAGGGACCGCGGGCCGCGAATACCGCCGGCGGGGTATGGCCGGCGATCTTCGGTACCGTGCTGATGGTGCTGCTGATGTCGGTGCTGGTCACCCCCTTCGGCGTGCTCGCGGCGGTCTATCTCAACGAGGTGGCGCACCAGGGGCGCCTCACCCGGCTGGTGCGCATCGCCGTGCGCAACCTGGCCGGGGTGCCGTCGATCGTCTACGGCGTCTTCGGCCTGGGGGTGTTCGTCCATGGCATCGGTGGCTCACTGGATGGCTGGTTCTTCGAGGAGGCACTGCCCTCGCCGACCTTCGGCACCGGGGGGCTGCTGTGGGCGTCGCTGACCCTGGCGCTGCTGACCCTGCCGGTGGTGATCGTGGCCACCGAGGAGGGGTTGGCGCGGATCCCCGACCACCAGCGCGAGGGCGCCCTGGCCCTGGGCGCCACCCGCCTGGAGATGCTCGCCCGGGTGGTGCTGCCCATGGCGGCGCCGGCGATGCTCACCGGGGTGATCCTGGCGGTGGCGAGGGCCGCCGGTGAGGTGGCGCCGCTGATGCTGGTGGGGGTGGCCAAGCTGGCGCCTCAGGTGCCGGTGGACGGTGACTTCCCCTTCCTGCATCTTGACAGGAAGTTCATGCACCTGGGCTACCACATCTTCGACACGGCCTTCCACGGCGGCGATGTCCAGGCCGCCTTGCCACTGGTCTACGCCACCGCGCTGCTGCTGGTGCTGGTGATCCTGGTGCTTAACCTGACTGCAATATTTCTGCGCCATCATCTGAAGGTGCGTCATGGGGCGCTGCCGCGCGTCTGATCGTCGGACGCCGTGGTGCCGGGAGGAGTGAGCTCGATGTCCGTGTTTCCGCAGCCGCGAACGTCTTCGATCGGGCCGATTCTCGATGTCGACCGCGAGGCCAGTTGCCTGGAGATCGAGGGCCTGAGCCTCGCCTATGGCGACAAGCCGGCACTGCGCGGTCTCGCGTTGCGAGTGCCCCGGCATCGGGTGACGGCCTTCATCGGGCCCTCGGGCTGCGGCAAGTCGACCCTGCTGCGGGCTCTCAATCGCCTCCACGACCTCAACGAGGAGGTCCGCCACGAGGGGAGAATCCTGCTCGAGGGGCAGGACATCCACGCCCCCGAGGTGGCGGTGGCCGAGCTGCGGCGGCGGGTGGGCATGGTGTTCCAGGTACCCAACCCCTTCCCGATGTCGATCTACGACAACGTGGCCTTCGGTCTGCGCCTGCTGGGCGGGATGCGCCGGCGGCAGATGGACGACGTGGTCGAGTGGGCTCTGACCTCGGCGGCACTGTGGCACGAGGTGAAGGATCGCCTGAGGGCCTCGGCCTGGTCGCTGTCCGGTGGCCAGCAGCAGCGCCTGGTGATCGCCCGGACCCTGGCGGTGAGGCCCGAGGTGCTGCTGCTCGACGAGCCGGCCTCGGCCCTGGACCCCATCTCGACGCTGAAGATCGAGGAACTGATCCGCAATCTCAAGTCGCAGCTGACCCTGGTGCTGGTTACCCACAACATGCAGCAGGCGGCACGGGTCTCCGACTACACCGCCTTCCTGCAGGAGGGGGAGCTGGTGGAGTACGGCCCCACCGACGACCTGTTCACCAACCCGCGCCTGCGGCGTACCGAGAACTACATTACCGGGCGCATGGCCTGACGCCCTGCCCCCAGGAGAGCCTCATGGACATCACCAGCGATACGCATAGCCAGCATATCTCCCGGCAGTTCAACCAGGAGCTCGAGGAGCTCAAGACCCGCCTGATGGCCATGGGGGGGCTGGTCGAGAAGCAGGTCCAGGACGCGGTCACCGCGCTGCTCGACGGCGATACCCGCCTGGCCGAGCGGGTGATCGACAACGACAATCAGGTCAACGCCATGCAGATCCGCCTCGACGAGGAGTGCACCCGGGTACTGGCCCGCCGCCAGCCGGCGGCGTCCGACCTGCGCCTGGTGCTGGCGGTGATCCGCGCCGCCTCGGACCTCGAGCGCATCGGCGACGAGGCCAGCAAGATCGCCCGCAACGCCATCGGCCTGGTGGAGGCCGACAACGGTTCCCGCGGCTTCGTCGAGGTGAGGCTGATCAGCGAGCATGTGCGCATGATGGTGCGCGACGCCCTGACCTCGTTCGCCCGTTTCGATACCGAGCTGGCCCTCAAGGTGGTCCACGAGGACGAGCAGGTGGACAGCGAGTACCAGAGCGCCATGCGCGCGCTGATGACCTTCATGATGGAGGACGCCCGCGCGATCTCGCCGGTGCTCAGCGTGATGTGGATCCTGCGCGCCCTGGAGCGCATCGGCGATCATGCCAACAACCTGGCCGAGTATGTGGTCTATCTGGTCAAGGGGCTCGACATCCGTCACACCGACCCGGACGAACTCGACGAGCAGTCGCTGACCCGCAAGGGTTGACCGGCAAGCGGGTTTGGCCGTCAATGACGCAGGCCACCGTCTCCGGGCGGTGGCCTGTCGTGTTGTTGAGTGCGTCGCTTCCTCGAGGTCCCCCATGCTCGATGCCTTCTCGGCCCTTTCCCGCGGTACCCGGCTGGTCTATACCCGCGGCCTGCGCCGCTATGTCTTCGTGCCCATCGCCGTCAACCTGCTGGTCTATGCGGCCATGCTGCGCTACGTGCTGGCCAACTTCGGTCTCTGGCTCGACGGCTGGATGGCCATGGTCCCCGGCTGGCTCGCCTGGCTCTCCTGGCTGATCTGGCCGCTGTTCGTGATCAGCCTGGTGCTGATCGTGTTCTTCACCTTCACCCTGGTGACCCACCTGATCGCTGCGCCCTTCTACGGCTTCCTGGCGGCGAAGGTCGAGGTGGTCGCCACCGGCCGGCCGCCGCTGGACGACCGGGGCCTGGCGAGGACCGCGGTGGACGCCCTGGGCCGCGAGCTGGTCAAGCTGGCCTACATCCTGCCGCGCATGGCGCTGCTGTTCGTGATCAGCTGGATCCCGTTGCTCAATCTGGTCGCCCCGCTGCTGTGGCTGGCCTTCTCGGCCTGGATCATGGCCATCACCTACCTCGACTATCCCATGGACAACAACAAGGTGAGCTTCGCCGACATGCGCCGCCGCCTCGCCGCCCGCTGGTGGCCGACGCTGAGCTACGGTGGCTGGGTGACCCTGATCACCTGGATCCCGCTGGCCAACCTCTTCCTGCTGCCCGGCGCCGTGGCCGCCGCGGTGCTGATGTGGGAACGCCACTATCGTGGCCAGTGCGATCTTTCGCCGCATTGAGCGGCTTCCCCGGAGCGACCTGCTATCCTCAGGCAAACCCCAACACCGACAAGGACCTATGCAAGATGCGCGTGATCGCCTCCCTGCTGCTGGCCGCCGGCCTGGTGCTCTCCACCGTCGCCACGGCCCACGACTATCGCCTGGATGACGTGCGGGTCAGCCACCCCTTTGCCACCCCGGCACCGCCCGGCGTGCCCCACGGCGCGGCCTATGTGGACATCGGCGTGGAGGGGGATGAGCCCGCCGTGCTGGTGGGCGCCCGCAGTCCGGCGAGCGAGACGGTCGAGTTCCATGACATGTCCATGGACGACGGCGTGATGCGGATGCGCCGGGTCGAACGGATCGATATCCCCGCCGGCACCCTCCAGACCATGCGTCCGGGCGGCGGTTATCACCTGATGCTGATGAACCTCGTCACCCCGCTCAACGAGGGCGAGCGCTTCCCGCTGACCCTGGAGTTCGCCGAACGCGGCGAGATCGAGGTGGAGGTCTGGGTACAGGGCGCCCGGGAGGGCAGCGGCGACGCCGCGGATCACCATCACTGAGGCGGGGCAGGGAAGCCCGCCGGCCCAGGGGGCAGGGCAGCTTATCGATCTCGATGCCGGTGGCCGCGGTGACGGCCGGCAGCGGTGACAGCAACAGGCTGGCCACGTAGTAGATGACCGCCCCGAGGAGCGAGCCGGTGAACCAGCCGTAGTCGTAGAACCAGTACAGGGTGCCGGTGGTCAGCGACAGGAGGGTCAGCGACACCGGTATGCCGAAGGCGATGAAGCCGGCGACATTGACGGCCGGGTAGGCCTGCCCATCCCGATACAGGCTCGGCACGTCGAGCTGCTGGCGCTTGATCAGGAAATAGTCCACCGCCATGATCCCGGCGATCGGCCCCAGCAGGCTGGAATACCCCAGCAGCCAATTCGGCTTTCGCATCGTCGAGGAGATGAAGGACGGGCTGTCGCGCTGGATGGCCGCGAAGGGCTACCGCTCGATCGAGGCGTTCTCCGGCAGGGCGGTGACCAACACCACCGACTGGAAGCACCTCGACATGAACTTCCGGACCATCGCCCACATCGACCAGGACGCGTGCATCCAGTGCGGGCGCTGCTACATCGCCTGCGAGGACACCTCGCACCAGTCGATCGCCAAGGGCCCTTTCGGAAAATCGATAAAAAACAAGCCTATACTCGGATCATACACAAGTAGCCACCACGGCGACAGCGAGGGGGCCTAGGGCGCGGGATCGAGCGAGCCGCGGGGACTGGCCGGGGCGGCGGAGGCGGGTGCCGCCAGGCGGGCGGCCGGATACACGCAGCGGAACAGGGCGCCGTGGCCGGGGCGGGAGTCGATCTCCAGGCGGGCGTCGTGGCGCAACAGCACGTGCTTGACGATGGCCAGGCCCAGGCCGGTGCCGCCGCTGGCGGCGCTGCGCCCCTTGTCGACCCGGTAGAAGCGTTCGGTGAGCCGGGGGAGATGCACCGGGTCGATGCCGTCGCCGTCGTCCTCCACCTCCAGGCAGGCGCCCTGGGGGTGGGGCCTCCAGCGCAGGGTGACCCGGCACCCCTCGGCGGTGTAGCGCACGGCGTTGAAGGCGAGGTTGGAGATGGCGCTGCGGATCTCCTGCTCGCTGCCGATCAGTCGCCGCGTTTCCTCGACCTCCACGGTGATTCGCTGGCGCCCGGCGGAGAGCGCCTCGGCATCGCGGCGTACGCTCTCCAGCAGGGTGTCCATGGCCAGGGGCGCGTGGTCGTCGCCGCCCTGGTCGATCTCCAGCCGCGAGAGCAGCAGCAGGTCGTTGACCAGGTTCTGCATGCGCGTGGTCTGCTCCTGCATCCGGGTCAGGCCGCGGACCAGGCGCGGGGGAAGGCCCTCGACCAGGTCGTGGTAGGTCTCCAGATAGCCGGTCAGCACGGTCAGGGGCGTTCGCAGCTCATGGGAGACGTTGGCCACGAAATCGCGGCGCATCTCCTCCAGGCGGTGCAGGCGGGTGATGTCGCGGGCCATCAGCAGCCGCTCGTCGTCGCCGTAGAGGGTGATCTGGAACTGCAGGATCAGCCGTTCGTCGATCGGCGAGGGCAGGGTCAACGGCTCGCGGTAATCGCGGGCGTGGAAGTAGTCGACGAAGCGCGGGTCGCGGATCAGGTTGGTGACGTGCTGGCCACGGTCGTGGGCGGCCTCCAGGCCGAGCATCCGGGTGGCGGCACTGTTCCACCACTCCAGGTCGCCGTGCCGGTCGAGCATCACCACGCTGTCGTGCATCGCCTCGGAGGATTCCTGGATACGCTTGAGGGTGCTGCGCAGCCGGCTCTGGGTGAGGCGCTGGCCCTTCTGGTAACGGTAGAGGCGGTCGAACAGCTCGCCCCACAGGCCGCTGGCGGCGGGGGGCTCGGCATGGGGGTTGTGGGTCAGCCAGGTGTGCAGGGCGTGCAGCTGGCGCAGGTGGTGGAGCAGGCAGAGGGCCAGGCCGGCGGCGAGTCCGAGGCCGGGGGCCGAGAACGTCCAGCCTGCCAGGGCGCCGATGCCGGCGAGCAGGCCCAGGCGCCAGAGTTCACGGCTCCAGGGGCGCACGTCAACCCTTGGCGGAGAATCGGTAGCCGGTGCCGCGCACGGTCTGGATCAGATGCTGGTGGGCGTCGCCCAGTGCCTTGCGCAGGCGGCGGATATGCACGTCCACGGTACGCTCCTCGACATAGACATTGCCGCCCCACACCTGGTCGAGCAGCTGACTGCGAGTGTAGGCGCGCTCCTGATGGGTCATGAAGAACTGCAGCAGGCGGTACTCGGTGGGTCCCATCTCCAGGGCGCGGCCGGCGGAGCTGACCCGGTGGCTGACCGGGTCGAGCAGCAGCCCGTCGACCTCCACCGGATCCTCCACGCCCCGCGGCGTGGAGCGACGCAGCACGGCCTTGAGGCGTGCCACCAGCTCCCGCGGCGAGAAGGGCTTGGTGATGTAGTCGTCGGCGCCGGCCTCGAGGCCCTGGATCTTGTTGTCCTCCTCGCCCTTGGCGGTGAGCATGATGATCGGCAACTCGCTGGTGGCCTCCTCGCGCTTGAGCCGCCTGGCGAGCTCGATGCCGCTGGTGCCGGGCATCATCCAGTCGAGCAGCAGCAGGTCGGGCTGGTGGTCGACGACCATGGCGTGGGCGGTCTGGGCGTTGTCGGCCTCGAGCACGCGATAGTCGGCCATCTCCAGTGCCACCGCGATCATCTCGCGGATCGGTGCTTCATCATCGACGATCAGAACGGTCTTGGCGGTCATCCCGGGGCCTCGTGGTCAATGACGGGTCGATGACGATGACAGCATGTCCTTGTGACAATAACGTGACAGTGCCGTGCCGCGCCAGGTTCAGCCGCCCTCCAGCGCCGGCCACAGGCTGAGCGCGATACCGGCGAACACCACCAGGCCCGACCAGTGGTTGTTGAGGAAGGCCTGGAAGCAGCGCTCGCGATCCCGGTGGCGGATCAGGAACTGCTGATGGATGAAGGTCGCCGCCATGGCCGCCAGCCCCACCCAGAAGAAGCCGCCCAGGGCCAGGCGGGTACCGGCCCAGGCCAGCAGCACCAGCGTCAGCCCCTGCAGCAGGCCGATCATCAGCCGATCGGCGTGGCCGAACAGCACGGCGGTGGACTTGATGCCGATCTTCAGGTCGTCGTCGCGGTCGACCATGGCGTATTCGGTGTCGTAGGCCACGGTCCAGGCCACGTTGGCGAGGAACAGCAGCCAGGCCTCGGCCGGGACCCGTCCCAGCACCGCGCCGAAGGCCATGGGGATCGCCCAGGAGAAGGCGGCGCCCAGGAACAGCTGCGGCAGGTGGGTGTAGCGCTTCATGAAGGGGTAGATGAAGGCCAGCACCACGCCCACCAGAGAGAGCATCACGGTGAACGGGTTGGTGAACCAGACCAGCACGAAGGCGGCGCTCACCAGCACCAGGAACAGCGCCTGGGCCTCGCCTTCGCCGATACGCCCGGTGGCCAGGGGGCGGTGCCTGGTGCGCTTGACGTGGCCGTCGAAGTGGCGATCGGCATAGTCGTTGACCACGCAGCCGGCGGCACGCATCAGGTAGACCCCGGCGACGAAGATCAGCAGCACGTCGCGGCCGGGCACGCCCTCGGCGGCGAACCACAGGGCCCAGAGGGTGGGCCACATCAGCAGCCAGGTGCCGATCGGGCGGTCGAGGCGCGTCAGCTGCAGGAAGTCGGGCACTCGGGCCAGGCCCTTGGGGCGCATCAGGGATCGGTCCATCTCGTCCTCGTGATATCCGGTTTGGCTGCCACGGAGCCTAGCGCGAAGGCAGCCCCAGGTCATCCGCCATGCGCTCGAGAAAGAACTCCTGCACCAGGACCGCGAAGCGCCCGTGGCGGAACACCGAGCGTCGCCCCCAGGGGCCGCTGGCCGCATGGAAGGGCGGCGGTGAGGCGGTGACCTCGATGGGGCTGCGCTCCAGGCCCGGCTGGCGGAACAGCCAGCTGCCCAGCGAACGCTCGCCGAGCCGCTCGAGGCGTTGGCCGCGCAACCGGGCCAAGGGTGCCACCGAGCGGGCCACCACCCAGGGGTGCCCGTCGAGGCACAGTGCGACCTCGCGGCACCAGGCATGGCGGGGGTAGGGAAGGCCCAGTACCCGGGCCTCGTCGTGCCGGGGGCGAATCAGCCGCTGGTCGAGCAGCCGGACCCGGAAGCGCCGCTCGCCGCCGGCGGCGATCAAGCGCGCGGTGAGGGAGTCGCGTGAGGCGACCCACCGCCACCAGTCGGGGCTCATGGCCGGACGGGCCGCCGCCAGGGGCCGCCAGCCGGGAGGGGGGCGGGTCTCGGGCGTCTGGTCGTCGTGCACCGGGTCGCTCCGCGTCACGTTGTCTATCCAGGTCGGTCGGGGGGCGCATAGTGTAACATGTCGTTCCGACACGCTTCCCTGTGGCAGCCCGGCGCAAGCGTCCGGCGGACATCGTGCAAGGAACACCATGAGCGCACCCCTCACCATCATCGGCTCCGGCATGGCGGGCTTCGGCCTGCTCCGCCAGTTGCGGGCCCTGGACGCCGAGCGCCCCGTCACCCTGATCACCGCCGACGGTGGCGACGACTACGCGAAGCCGCTGCTCTCCACCGGCTTCGCCAAGCATCTGCCCCCGGGGCGCCTGGCGGCTCGGTCGGCGCTGGACGTGGCCGACCGGCTGGGTGCCGTGGTGCGTACCCATACCCGGGTCGATGCCATCGACCCGCGGGCCCGTACCCTGAGCATCGGCGCCGAGACGCTGGCCTGGAGCGAGCTGGTGCTGGCCACCGGGGCGGCCCCGGCACTGTCCTTCGATACTGCCGAGGCGCTGCACGATCGCATCTTCACCATCAACGACCTGGACGACTACCGGGGCTTTCACGCTGCCTTGACGGCGCTCGGTCGCCCGGCACGGGTGGCGATCGTCGGTGTCGGCCTGGTGGGCTGCGAGTTCGCCAACGACCTGGTCGCCGGCGGCCATCGGGTGAGCCTCGTGGCGCCGGAGCGTGCCCCCTTGCCACGGCTGTTGCCGGAGCCGCTGGGCCGGGCCCTGGGCGAGGCCTTCGCCGGCGCCGGCATGCGCCTTCGCCTGGGACGCACCCTGGCCGCCTTCGAAACGCTGGGCAGCGAGGTCGGGCTGGCGCTGGACGACGGTAGCCGGCTCGAGGCCGACCTGGTGCTGGTGGCCACCGGCTTGCGGCCGCGTGCCGCCCTGGCCGAGGCCGCAGGCCTCGAGGTCGGTGTCATGGGGATCCAAACCGACCGTCTGCTCGCCACCTCCGCCCCCGGCATCCATGCCCTGGGCGACGTGGCCTGCGTCGACGGGATCAATGCGATGTTCGTCCAGCCGCTGCAGGCCGGTGCCAAGGCCCTGGCCAGGACCCTTGCCGGGACCCCCACGCCGGTGGCCTATGGGGCCTGGCCGGTGCTGGTCAAGACGCCGTTGCTGCCGGTGGTGGCGCTGCCGCCCACGCGGGCGCCGGCACGCTGGCGCATCGAGGGCGAAGGCGGCGATCTGGCCGCCTTCGCCGAAGACGAGGACGGACGTTTGATCGGTTTTGCGTTGACAGGGACCTGCGTCCGTCGGAAAGTCGAACTGGCGCGGGCGGCCCCGCCGTTGCTAGGCTAGTGTCGTCAACGACGGCGCTGCCGGCGATCTGGCCGGGTCTGCTGCACCGTTGCTGGTAGGTGTCATTCGCATGTCGTCATTCCGTGGGCCCGTCGCCCGTCGCGAAGGCGAGTGCTGCGGGGAGGCCGCATGCGAGTGATGCAGGAGCAGGGTTTCATCGACTCAGATATCAACAACAACACCGGCGAGCGGTTTCGTCGGGAATCAAGCCAATACCAGGAGGGCTGTATGCGTAAACCAGAACTCGCTGCGGCGATTGCCGAGCGTGCCGATCTCTCCAAGGACAAGGCGAGCCAGGTGCTCAACGTCATCCTCGACGAGATCACCGGCAGCGTGTCCCAGGGACAGGATGTCTCGTTGATCGGTTTCGGTACTTTCACCGTACGCGAGCGCGCCGCACGGACCGGCAAGAATCCCCAGACCGGTGCCCCGCTCAAGATTCCGGCCAGCAAGACCGTGGCCTTCAAGCCGGGCAAGGGGCTCAAGGACGCCGTCGCCAAGTAAGGCGGTACTATACAACGGCCCGCGGAAACGCGGGCCGCAGGCTCATCCCCCTTCACCCCCCGGGCGGCGGAACCGACATGAAGCTGCGACTGATGCTCTGGCTGCTGGGACTGCTGCTCAAGCGTGCCCTGCGCCGCAAGCCCCGCTTCCGCGAACTGCTCACCGAAATGCGCGGCCTCGACTGGGGCATCGCCACCGAGGATCTCTCCGTCGCCCGCTTCTACCGCATGTCGCCCCGCGGGATCCGGGCGGGTGCGGGGCTGCCGGTGGATCTCGATCTCGAGCTGCGTTTCGAGGACGAGGCCACGGCCCTCAAGGTCTTGAAGCAGCCCACCCAGCAGGCGTTCCTCGACGGCATGATCGCCGGCAAGGTGCGTCTGGTCGGCGACTCCGGCGACCTGCAGAAGCTGCAGAAGCTGCTCAGGCATCTCTAGGCGCGGTCCGGACAGCGTACGGGCTCGGTCCCCGCGACACGCCGTCGTGGCTTATACTAACGTCTGATTCCTGCGGCGCGTCCTCGCGCTGACTGCCACGACCGGAACGTATGCCGTCGACTCCCCTCTCCCAAGCCCTGCGACACCTCTGGACCCTGGAGCCCTTCGCCTACAGCCTGCGAGTGTTCATCGCCCTGGCCGGGGTGATGGTGCTGTGCTGGTGGCGTGGCGACATGGCCAGCCTGATCCCTCTGTTCCTGGGCATCATCGCCAGCGCCCTGGCCGAGACCGACGACAACTGGCAGGACCGGCTGCGGGCGCTGCTGGTAACCCTGGGGTGCTTCACGGTGGCGGCGCTGGCCGTCGAGCTGCTTTTCGACCGGCCCTGGCTCTTCGCCACCGGCCTGGCGCTCTCGACCTTCGCCATGACCATGCTCGGCGCGGTGAACCAGCGCTACGCGACCATCGCCAGTGCGACGCTGATCCTGGCGATCTACACCATGATCGGTCTCGAGCAGCGCGGCGCCGCCGCCCTCGACGAGCTGTGGCACGAGCCGGCGCTGCTGGTGGCGGGGGCCGCCTGGTATGGTGCGATCTCGGTGGTGTGGTGTGCGCTCTTCTCGCGCCAGCCCCTCAAGCAGGCCCTGGCGCAGGTGTTCCGCGAACTCGCTCGCTACCTGGTGCTCAAGTCGGCGCTGTTCGAGCCGCTCCGCGATCTCGACGTGGAGGCCCGCCGCCTGGCGCTGGCGCGGCAGAACGGTCGGGTGGTCGAGGCCCTCAATCAGGCCAAGGAGATGCTCTTCCGGCGCCTGCCGGGCCAGCGCGACGGCGGCAAGCTGGACCGTTACCTCCACCTCTACTTCATCGCCCAGGACATCCACGAGCGTGCCAGCTCCACCCACTATCCCTATGTCGACCTGGCCGCGGCCTTCTTCCACCATGACGTGCTGTTCCGGGCCCAGCGCCTGCTCGACCAGCAGGGGCGGGCCTGCAAGGCGCTGAGTCGGGCGCTACTGCTCAATCGCTCCTTCGACCATGCCCAGAGTGGGCGGGCCCTGGAGGATCTCGACGCCTCGGTGGCTCACCTGCGGGCCCAGGGACGCCCCGAGTGGCGTGACCTGCTGCACTCCCTGGAGGCGCTGGTCGCCAACCTGGCGACCCTGGAGCGCGCCCTGGCCGGAGCCCAGCAGCCCGAGCCCGGGGCGGAGGGCGGCGACGACACTCTCTACGATCGCACCCCCCGCGGCGTGAAGGACGTTCGCGAGCGCATTCTCGTCCAACTGACGCCGGGGTCGCCGGTGTTCCGCCACGCCCTGCGCCTGACCGTGACCCTGGTGACCGGCTACGGCGTCCTGCACCTGATCCATCCCACCCAGGGCTACTGGATCCTGTTGACCAGCGTATTCGTCTGTCGCCCCAGCTTCGGCGCTACCCGGCGCTTCCTGTGGCAGCGCATCCAGGGCACGGTGCTCGGCCTGGTGGCGGGCTGGGCGCTGATCACCCTGTTCCCGGCGCCGCTGGTGCAGGCCGCCATCGCGGTGCTCGCCGGGGTCGCCTTCTTCGCCCTGCGCGGCCGCCACTATACCCTGGCCACGGCATCGATCACCCTGATGGTGCTGTGCTGTTTCAATCAGGTCGGCGACGGCTTCGGGCTGATCTGGCCGCGACTGTTCGACACCCTGCTGGGGGCGGGCATCGCCGGGCTGGCGGTGCTGCTGATCCTGCCCGACTGGCAGGGCCGCCGGCTACACCGCCAGGCGGCGGCAGCCCTGGCCGCCAATCGTGCCTACCTGGGGGCGATCCTCGATCAGTACGACCAGGGCAAGCGCGACGATCTCGGCTATCGGCTGGCCCGGCGCAATGCCCACAACGCCGATGCGGAGCTCTCGACGCTGCTCGGCAACGTGCTGCAGGAGCCCGGGCCCTTCCGCAAGGACGCCGACACCGGGCTGCGCTTCCTGCTCCACTCCCATACGCTGCTCAACTACCTCTCTACCCTGGGGGCCCATCGTGGCGAGGGCGAGGGTACGCGCGACGCCCCGATCGGGGAGCTGGCCACGGCGATCGAGGCGTCGCTCGAACGCCTGGCCCATGGCCTGGCCCGGCGTGAGCCGGTCGCCGGCGAAGACGAGGCGTTCGGGATGCTGACGGCTCGTCTGGAACGGCTGGCCGGTGAGGAGACCCAGGGCGCGCGGCGCTTGCTGCAGACCCAGCTGGCGCTGATCGGTCGTCAGCTGGGTCCGCTGCGTGAGGTGGCGGCGCAGCTGGTGGCGAGATAACCGCGCATACCGGGCGTCTACACCTGCCCGTAGCGCCCGGCCTCCTCGCCCAGCCAGCGCCGGATCAGCGGCCGGCTCGCTTCGGGGTGGCTGGCGAGCAGTGCCTCGGCCAGTGGCGAGACCCGCTCGAGCAGGTCGGCGTCGCGCTCCAGGTCGGCGATCTTCATCTGGGCGAGCCCCGTCTGGCGGGTGCCCAGCACCTCGCCGGGGCCGCGCAGCGCCAGGTCCTTCTCGGCGATGCGGAAGCCGTCGGTGGTCTCGCGCATCACCGACAGGCGCTCCCGGGAGTGGGCCGACAGCGGCCCGTGGTAGAGCAGCACGCAGAAGCTCTCGGTGGAACCGCGCCCGACCCGTCCGCGCAGCTGGTGGAGCTGGGAGAGCCCCAGCCGTTCCGGGTTCTCGATGATCATCAGGCTGGCGTTGGGCACGTCGACGCCCACCTCGATCACCGTGGTGGCCACCAGCAGGTCGAGTTCGCCGGCCTTGAAGGCGTCCATCACCGCGGCCTTCTCGCCGGCCTTCATGCGTCCGTGGACCAGGCCGACGGAAAGCTCCGGCAGCGCCTCGGTGAGTTCGTCGCGGGTCGCCTCGGCGGCCTGGCACTGCAGCGCCTCGGACTCCTCGATCAGGGTGCAGACCCAGTAGGCCTGGCGGCCCTCGGCGCAGGCGTGGCGGATACGCGCCACTACCTCGGGACGGCGCTCGTCGGGCACCACCACCGTCTTCACCGGGGTGCGGCCGGGGGGCAGCTCGTCGATCACCGAGACATCCAGGTCGGCGTAGGCGCTCATCGCCAGGGTGCGGGGAATGGGGGTGGCGGTCATCACCAGCTGGTGCGGCGTCAGCCCCCCGGCCTCGCCCTTCTCGCGCAGCGCCAGGCGCTGGTGCACGCCGAAACGGTGCTGCTCGTCGACGATGGCCAGCCCCAGGCGCTGGAAGTGCACGTCGCCCTGGAACAGGGCATGGGTGCCCACCACCATGCGCGCCCGGCCGTCGAGGATCGCCGCCTTGGTGTCCAGCCGCGCCTTGCCCTTGAGCTTGCCGGCCAGCCAGGCGACCTCGATGCCGAGCGGCTCGAACCAGGCACGAAAGGCGCGGAAGTGCTGCTCGGCGAGGAGCTCGGTAGGCGCCATCATCGCCGCCTGGCAGTCGCCGGCGATGGCCGACAGCGCCGCCATCGCCGCCACCACCGTCTTGCCCGAGCCCACGTCGCCCTGCACCAGGCGCAGCATGGGCACCTCGCGGGCCAGGTCGGCGGCGATCTCGTCGAGCACCCGGCGCTGGGCGCCGGTCAGCGAGAAGGGCAACTGGGTGAGGAAGCGCGCCTGCAGGCTGCGTCCCGAGGGCAGGGCGGGCGCGCCATCGGCCTGGATGCGCAGGCGCACCTCGCGCAGGCTGAGCTGGTGGGCGAGCAGCTCCTCCAGGGCCAGGCGACGGCTGGCCGGGTGGCGGCCGCTGGCGAGCAGTTCGGGGTCGGCCTCCGGAGGCGGCTGGTGCAGGGCCCGCAGGCAGTGGTGCAGCTCGAGCAGGTCGAAACGCCGGCGCAGCGCTTCGGGAATCCAGTCGGGCAGCGCCTCCGGCGCGGCGTCGAGGCACGCGAGGGCCTGCTCGATCAGCGGCCGCAACCGGGTCTGGTGGAGTCCCTCGGTGGTGGGATAGATCGGCGTCAGGTGATCCTCCACCGGCGGGGCGCCGGTACCGAGCAGCCGATACTCCGGGTGGTAGAGCTCCAGGCCAGTCGCACCGGCGCGGGCCTCGCCGAAGCAGCGCACTCGCGCGCCGGGATGGAACTGCTGCTGCTGGGCCGGCGAGAAGTGGAAGAAGCGCAGGCTGAGGATGCCGGAGCCGTCGCGCAGCCGCACCAGCAGGCTGCGCCGGCGGCCACGGACCACTTCACCGGCCACCACCTCCCCCTCCACCACCGCCTCGTGCCCGGCACGCAGGGTGCCGATGGGGGTGATGCGGGTGCGATCCTGGTAGCGCAGCGGCAGGTGAAACAGCAGGTCGGCCACGCTGGCGATACGCAGCCGCGCCAGCTTCAGCGACAACGCCTCGCCGACCCCCTTGAGTGACGTGACCGGTGCGTCGAGAGCATTGGTGTCAGCGCTCATGCCGGCTCGGGGTCGGCCTGGCGGCAGTGGGCGATGGCGTCGGTCACGGCGTCGATGGCCCTGGGCCGCGGGAAGCTGGCCCGCCAGGCGATGGCCACGGTGCGCGAGGGCGCCGGCGGGCTGAACGGCCGGCTGGCCAGCAGGCCGCTCTCGTAGTGGCCGGTACCGATGGCCGAGCGCGGCAGTACCGTGATGCCGAGCTTGGAGGCCACCATGTGGCGGATGGTCTCCAGCGAGCCGCCTTCGGCGGTGAGGGTGTTGCTGGGACTGTTGAGCTTGTGGCTGATCGCCGGGCAGGCCTCGAGGATCTGGTCGCGAAAGCAGTGGCCCTCACCCAGCAGCAGCAGGCGCTCGTCGAGCAGGGCCTCCTTGTCGATGCGCGTGCGCTCGACCCACGGGTGGTCGGCCGGGATCAGCACCTCGAACTCCTCGTCGTAGAGGGCCTTGGTGACCACGTCGGTCTCGGTGAAGGGCAGGGCGATGATGATGGCGTCGAGTTCGCCGTTTCTCAGCTTGCGCCTCAGGTTGCCGGTGAAGCCCTCCTCGATGTAGAGCGGCATCTGCGGGGCGCTGGCCGCCAGGGCCGGCACCAGGTGCGGGAACAGGTAGGGCCCGATGGTATAGATGGCACCGAGGCGCAGCGGGCTGGCCAACTGGTCGCGGCCGGCCGTGGCCAGCTCCTTGATCACGCTGCTCTGTTCCAGCACGCGCTGGGCCTGCTCGACGATCTTCTCGCCCATGGGGGTGACCTGGACGGTGGACTTCGAACGCTCGAACAGCGCCACGCCAAGCTCCTCCTCGAGCTTCTTGACCGCCACCGACAGGGTCGGCTGGGACACGAAGCAGCGCTCGGCGGCGCGACCGAAGTGGCGTTCCTGGGCCAGGGTTACGATGTAGCGAAGTTCTGTTAGAGTCATCTTGGTGCCGGTAGGCATCCTCTCGATACGGGTATTGCCCCGCTGCACGGGGGCATGAAGCACAGGGAAAGAATAATGCCAATAGGGACTTTTTATCAGGGGGCGAAGGAAAGGTGAAGAAGACGACACTCATTCTGGGTTGTGGCGACATCGGCACGACCCTGGGACGGCGCCTTCGGCAGGCGGGCCAGCGGGTGGTCGGCGTGCGGCGCAACACCGCGGCCCTGGCAGGGGAAGATAGTGGCATCGAGGCCATCTCGGCCGACCTGACGGATGCGGCGAGCCTGGCCGAGCTCCCGGATGCCGATGTGCTGGTCTACGTGGCCACCGCCGACCACTTCGACGAGGAGGCCTATCGTGCCGCCTATCCGGATGGCCTCAAGGCGGTGCTGGCCGAATACGCCGCCCGCGACAAGGCGCCGAGACACGTCTTCTTCGTCTCCTCGACCAGTGTCTACGCCCAACAGGATGGCGAGCGGGTCGACGAGACCAGTCCCACGGCGCCCTCGGGCTTCTCCGGCCAGCTGATGCGCGAGGCCGAGCAGGCGCTGATCGAGCACGAGCTGCCGGGCAGCGTGGTGCGCTTCGCGGGCATCTACGGCCCCGGACGCGACCGCTTGATTCGTCAGGTGAGCGAGGGGCGTATCGCCCCGGCCAGCCCGGCCATGTACACCAACCGCATCCATCGCGACGACTGCGCCGGGGTACTGGCGCACCTCATCGACCTCGCCCTGGCCGGCGAGTCGCTCCATGAGCTCTATCTCGGCAGCGATTGCGAGCCGGCGCCGCTGCACGAGGTGATGGCCTGGCTGGCCAGGCAACTCAAGGTCGAGGCCACCGAGACCATCCAGTCGCCACTGCGTCGGCGGGCCAGCAAGCGCTGCGACAACACCCGACTGCTCGAGAGTGGCTACGTCTTTCGCTACCCCAGCTACCGCGAGGGCTATGCCCAGGTGTTGAAGGAGGGGGGCTTCCTGGCCCCCGAGAAGGTCTAGAGCGAGAAGCGATAGCCCAGCGTCAGGGTCTCGAGACCGCCGACTGGAGAGCGGGCGCCCGATCCCATCGGGGGACCGGGCTCACAGCGAGAAGCGATAACCCAGCGTCAGGGTCTCGAAACCATCGTTGGGGCGCCGGATACCGGCGTTGGAGTAGTGGGTCAGGGCCAGCGAGAGTTCGCCGCTGGCCCACGGCATGCCCAGCGCCAGGCGGTCCTCGAACTGGAAGGCGGTGGAGAGTTCCCGTGATTCGACCCGGGTGTCGAGGAACAGGGCCGCACCGATCCCCCCCTCGAGGAAGAGCCCGCGTTCCCCGGCGAAGGTGTAGCGCAGCGCCGGGGAGAGCAGCCAGGCCGCGTTGCCGTCCTTCTCGCGGCTGGACAGCAGCAACAGGCCGGTGGCCAACCGCAGGTCGAGGCGGGGATGGAAGCGCTCGAGCCCGATCATCCGATCGATCTCGACCGTCAGGGCCGCCGTGGATTCGCTGGAGGCGCCGGCGGCGACATACCAGTCGGCCATGGCGGGCGCGCTGCCCAGTAGTGCCGCCAACGCGGTGACGATCGCCCTGCCTGTCCTGCGGGACATTCCCTTCTCCCTCTGTTTTTCCACCGGCGGTTCAAGGGCTCCCTGACCGCGCCAGGGTGGCATAGCGAGCGCCCCGGTGGTCGGTGATGGAGTGAATAAGCTCAAGCTGATTATAGGGCCAGTCGAGCCGGATGTCCGGCAGGCCGTCGGTCTCGAGGGCGTGGGCGTGCCGCAGCAGGGTGACGTGGGGGATATAACGGCCGGGGCGACCCCCGATGCCCCGCGGCGCCAGTTCATCCCACAGGCGACGCTGCAGGGCCTCGAGGGGCGGATCCGGGTGGCGACCGCCGACCCAGACGATTCCCGGGCGCTGGAAAGTGCCCCAGCGATCGAGCCGCCAGTCGCCGGGGGGGATCTCCAGCGAACGCACCCAGCCGCCCAGCGCCACGGCCTGTACCTCGTCCACCTCGCCGAGAAAGGCCAGGGTCAGGTGCAGGCTCGCGTCGGGCATGCGCCGCCCGCCGCAGCGGGCATGGGCGAGATCCGCCAGTTCCGCGAGCCGCGCCCGCAGTGCGGGCGGCGGCACCAGCGCCAGGAAGAGTCTCAATCGCCGATGACCATGATCGCCTCTGCCTCGAACTGACTGCCCTTGGGCAGCGCCTTCACCCCTACCGCGGCGCGGGCCGGGAAGGGGGCGCTGAAGAACTCCTCCATCACCTGGTTGACGATGGCGAAGTTGTCCAGGTCCACCAGGTAGAGGTTGATCTTGACGATCTCGCCGAGCGAGCCCGCGGCCTCCTCGCAGACGGCCTTGAGGTTGGTGAAGACCTGACGGGCCTGGGCCTCGAAGTCGTCGGAGACGATCGTCATGGTCGCCGGGTCCAGCGGGATCTGGCCGGAGAGGTAGACGGTGTTGCCGGCCTTGACGGCCTGGGAGTAGGGGCCGATGGCGGCGGGCGCCTTGTCGGTGTTGATCACGGCCTTGTTGCTCATGGGCGTTCTCCGTGGTGTCGTTGGAAGGTTGTGATACATGAAAGAAATGGCTCGCCCACCGTGGCCACGGGGGCGGGCCGCTCGGGGAATGACTCAGTTGCCGACGCGCGAGATCCTGCCGATGTGGGACAGGTTGCGCAGGCGCTTGATGATCCTGGCCAGGTGCACGCGGTCGTGCACCGCCAGGGTCAGGTGCACGATCGACAGCCGGGCGTCACGCTCCTCGATGCCGATGCGCTCGATGTTGGCCCCGGCGTCGGTGACCAGGCCGGCGAGTTCGGCCACCAGACCGCGGCGGCTCTCCACCTCGAGGCGCAGCGCGACGGGGAAGTCCTCGTCGATCTCGTCGGACCACTCCAGGGGGAACAGCTTGTCCGGGTCGTTCTTGAGTTCGCCGAGATTGCGGCACTCGGTGCGATGCACCACGATCCCCTTGCCTACCGAGAGATGGCCGATCACCGGGTCGCCGGGCAGCGGGTGGCAGCAGCGGGCGAACTTGATCACCATGCCCTCGGCACCGCTGATCACGATGGGACCGTGGGGCCGGCCCTGGCGATCCGTCGTCTCGCGCGCCTCGCCGTGCTGCAGGTCGATCAGCCGGCGTGCCACCACGTGGGCGACCCGGGTGCCCAGGCCGATGGACTCGAGCAGGCCCTCCTCGTGCTTCAGCGCCAGCTCGGCCAGCAGGGTGTGGAGCGGGCCGCCGGGCAGCTCCTCCAGGCTGGTCTCGAAATCGGCCAGGGACTTGTTGAGCAGGCGCCGGCCGAGCTGCACCGCCTCGGTCTGCTGCTGGTGCTTCAGGGCATGACGGATCGCCGAGCGCGCCTTGGCGGTGACCACGAAGTTGAGCCAGGCCAGGTTGGGCTTGGCGCCGGGGGCGGTGATGATCTCCAGGGTCTGGCCGCTCTCGAGCCGGGTGGAGAGCGGTGCCAGGTGGCGGTCGATGCGGCAGGCGATGCAGCTGTTGCCGATGTCGGTGTGCACGCTATAGGCGAAGTCGATCACCGTGGCGCCCTGGGGCAGCTCCATGATGTCGCCCTTGGGCGTGAAGACGTAGATGTCGTCGGGGAAGAGGTCGTTCTTGACGTGCTCGATGAACTCCAGCGAGTCCCCGGCGTGGCGCTGCATCTCCAGCAGCCCCTTGACCCAGGCCCGGGCCCGGGCGTGGCTGCCCTCGGCGATGGGGTGCTCGGTCTGGCCGGCCTTGTAGAGCCAGTGGGCGGCGATGCCGTTGTTGGCCATCGCCTCCATCTCGCGGGTGCGGATCTGCACCTCGATGGGCATGCCGCTCGAGCCGAACAGGGTGGTGTGCAGGCTCTGGTAGCCGTTGGCCTTGGGGATGGCGATATAGTCCTTGAAGCGGCCCGGCACCGGCTTGTAGAGGTTGTGCACCACGCCGAGGATACGGTAGCAGCTGTCGACGTCGTCGGTGATGATGCGGAAGCCGAAGACGTCCATGATCTCGGCGAACGGCTTGCGCTGGTCGCGCATCTTCTTGTAGATCGACAGCAGGTGTTTCTGGCGGCCGACCACGGTGCCGGGCAACCCCTCGTCGTCGAGGCTCGTCTGCAGGGCATGCTGGATCTGGCGGATCGCCGAGCGGCGGTTGCCGCGGGCGCTGGAGACGGCGCGCTTGATGCGCTCGGCGCGCATCGGGTGCAGGGCCTGGAAGGAGAGGTCCTCGAGCTCCACGCGGATGGTGTTGATGCCCAGCCGGCTGGCGATGCGGGCGTAGATCTCGAGCGTCTCGCGGGCGATGCGGCGCTTCTTCTCGGGGCGCAGGGCGCCCAGGGTGCGCATGTTGTGCAGGCGGTCGGCGAGCTTGACGATGATCACCCGGATGTCCCGGGACATCGCCAGCACCATCTTCTGGAAGTTCTCGGCCTGGGCGACCGCCTTGTCCTCGAAGGTGATCTGGGTCAGCTTGGAAACGCCGTCGACCAGCTCCGCCACCGGCTTGCCGAACTGCTCGGCCAGGGCCTCCTTGCCGACCCCGGTATCCTCGATCACGTCGTGCAGCATGGCCGCCATCAGGCTCTGATGGTCCATGTGCATGTTGGCCAGGATATTGGCCACGGCCAGCGGATGGGTGACATAGGGCTCGCCGGAGCGACGCCGCTGGCCATCGTGGGCCTGCTCGGCGTAGTAGAAGGCGCGCTTGACCTGCCGGATCTCGTCGGGAGGAAGGTAGCCGCCGAGACGGTCGGCCAGGTCATCGATGGTGAACATGCGGCGCGCCCTGAATCCTGCGTGAGTGCCCTGCGAAATGAGGCGGCGGGAAGCCGTCGGGCGGGGTCACTCCTCGGCGGCGAAGCCCGGCTCGGGTTCGCGGCGGATGCGCACCGGCGCCTCGACCGGCTCGTCGAGCACGTTCTCGTCGATCAGGCCTTCGGCGATCTCGCGCAGGGCCATGACGGTGGCCTTGTCGTTCTCCCAGGGCAGCAGGGCATCGCGGGAGCCGCGGGCCAGCTGGCGGGCACGCTGGGTGGAGATCATCACCAGCTTGAAACGGTTTTCGACGTTTTCCAGACAATCTTCGACTGTGACTCGCGCCATGGGTGCCTTCCTGAATGCCGGTGGGGAATCGACGCGGGGCCCGCGGTGAGGGTGGTCGCGGGCGAGGATTCCACCAATGGATAGACCCAATAGGTTACTCGACGCCCGGCTCGCCTGACAAGAGGGCAGCGAGCAGGGGGCCGTGACGCTCGCGGACCCGCGCCAGGGTCAGGCGGCGGGCGATGACCAGTGACTGGAGCTCGCGCAGGGCGGTGGTGAAGTCGTCATTGATCACCAGGTAGTCGTACTCATCGAAGTGCGACATCTCCTTGACCGCCTCGCGCATGCGGCGGGCGATCACCGCGTGCTCGTCGGTGCCACGGCTGGCCAGGCGGTGCTCCAGCTCGCTGCGGGAGGGGGGCAGGATGAAGATCGACACGGCCTCGGGCAACTGGCTGCGTACCTGGCGTGCGCCCTGCCAGTCGATCTCCAGGATGACGTCCTGGCCGGCGGCCAGCATGGCTTCCACGGCCGGGCGGGAGGTGCCGTAGTAGTTGTCGAACACCCGGGCGTATTCGAAGAACTCGCCCCGTTCGATCATCGCCTCGAAGCCCGGCACGTCGACGAAGTGATAGTTGACGCCGTCCACCTCGCCGGGCCGGCGCTGACGCGTGGTGTGCGAGACCGAGACCTGGAGGCCGTCGAGGCTCTCGATCAGCTCGCGCACCAGGCTGGTCTTGCCGGCACCGGAGGGGGCGGAAACGATGAAGAGTGTACCTTGGGCCATGGGCATGGGTCCGATCGAGCCGCTTCGAGGAAGGGCGTACATTATCGCACAATGCCCACCGGCTTCTACCTGGAGCCGCCCCCCACTCCGGCTGGAGCGGTATTGGCGATCCGGACTCCCAGCTTGTCGGTGAGCAGCTCGAGGGCATGCTGGGCGGCCACCGAGTTGCCGGCCGCGTCGAGCGCCGGCGACCAGGCGCAGACCGACAGCCGGCCGGGTACGATGGCGACGATGCCGCCCCCGACGCCGCTCTTGGCCGGCAGGCCCACGCGGTAGGCGAAGTCACCCGCGGCATCGTACATGCCGCAGGTGAACATGATCGAATTGATCCGGCGCGCCAGGTCCGGTGTGATGAACGACTTGCCGGTCGCCAGGGCGTGGCCGTCCGCGGCGAGGTAGTTCATGGCGACGGCGAGGTCGAGGCAGCTCATGCGTAGCGAGCAGCAGGAGAAATAGGCGTCGAGGACGGCGTCGACCTCGTTGTCGATATTGCCGAAGGCCTTCATCAGGTAAGCCATGGCGGCATTCCTGGAGCGGTGCTGCCATTCCGACGCCAGCACGTGCCTGTCGATCAGGATCGAGGCGTTGCCGGACAGCGTCCTGGCGATGTCCTGGATGTGCTTCGAGGGGGTGGCGAAGGCGCTGACCAGATGGTCGGCGACCACGATGGCGCCGGCGTTGATGAAGGGGTTTCTGGGCTTGCCGCGCTCCGCTTCCAGCTGCGTCAGGGAGTTGAATGGCATTCCCGAGGGGTTGAGGCCGACCCGTTGCCACAGCGCGTCCCCGTGCGCGCGCAGGGCCAGGGTCAGCAGGAACACCTTCGACAGGCTCTGGATGGAGAACGGCTCCTGGGCATCGCCGGCCGTGTATCGCGCCCCGTCGTTGGTGCAGATCGCGATGCCGAAGCGATTGGCATCCTGCTCCGCGAGCGCCGGGATGTAATCGGCGACGCGGCCCTGCCCCAGCGTCTCCCGTGCGCGTCGGTCTATTTCCTCCACCCATGACTGCATCGTCAGCATGGCGCCGGGCCTCGGGTCGGATCATGTTTCGTACGGGTAGTCATGTGTCGCCGTGACCCCTGACAGGGACGAGGGAAGGCCCGGCCATGGCCGGGCCGGTTGAGGCCTAGCTGGACGAGGGGCTGGCTGCTGGCTGCTGCCGCGCGAGCAGGTCCTCGGGCTCGATGTCCCAGGCGGCCGGGTCGATGTCCAGGTCGGTGAACTTGCCGGCATCGAAGATGGGCTGTTCGACGCCGGCGGCGATCTGCGCGTCGAAGTCGCGCATGATCCTGAGGCCGGGCTTGAACAGCATGATCAGGGCGATGAGGTTGGCCAGTGCCAGAAAGCCCATGGTCACGTCGGCGAAGCCGAACACCGTGCCCAGGTCGGTGGTGGCCCCCCAGGCGCACAGCGCGATGATGGCGACACGGAAGGCATTGAACAGCGTCACGTTCTGGCGGCTGAAGAAGTTGAGGCTGTTCTCCCCCAGGTAGTAGTTGTAGAGGATGGTGCTGAAGCCGAACAGCAGCAGCGCGATGCTGACGAAGCTGCGACCCCATTCGCCCACGTGCTCGGCCAGAGAGGCCTGGGTCAGCGCCACGCCGCCGATATCGGCGGTGCTGGCCGGGTCGTAGATGCCGCTGAGCAGGATGATGAAGGCCGTGGCCGAGCAGATGATCAGGGTATCGATGAACACCGAGAAGGCCTGCACGATGCCCTGGTTGGCCGGGTGCGGCACGTAGGCGACCGCCGCCACGTTCGGCGCGCTGCCCAGCCCCGCCTCGTTGGAGAACAGGCCGCGCTTGACGCCCATCATGATGGCCGCGCCGATGCCGCCGCCGATCGCCTGCTCGAGCCCGAAGGCGCTGTGGACGATCAGCAGGAACACCTCGGGGAGGCGGGTGACGTTCAGGGCCAGCACCACGATGGCGACCAGCAGGTAGCCGACCGCCATCACCGGTACCAGGACCTCCGTCACCCGGGCGATCCGCTTGACGCCGCCGAAGATGATCAGGCCGACGATCACGGCCATGGCGATCCCGGTGAAGAGCACCGGCACGCCGAAGGCATCGTCAAGCGAGGTGGCGACGGCATAGGACTGCAGGGCGGTGAAGCCGAAACCGAAGGTCACCAGCAGCAGTGCCGAGTAGAGCAGTGCCAGCCAGCGCCATTGGCTGCCCAGCCCGCGGGCGATGTAGTACGCCGGCCCACCCCGGTAGGTGCCATTGGGTTCGGCCGTCTTGTAGGTCTGGGCGAGGGTGCATTCCAGGTAGCTGGTGGCCATGCCCATCAGGCCGACCACCCACATCCAGAAGATGGCCCCGGGGCCGCCGAGGGTGATGGCGACCGCCACCCCGGCGATGTTGCCGCCGCCGACACGGCCGGCCACGGACAACAGCAAGGCCTGGAAGGAGCTCAGGTGGCCGTGCTTGTCCCGCCGGAATGCCTGGCTGGCACTCAGGATCCGGAACATGCGGCCGAAGTGGCGGAACTGGACGAAGCGGGAGGCGAGGGTGAAGCCGATGCCGACCGCGATCAGCAGCACGATCAGTATCTTGCCCCAGAGTATGTCGTTGATGATATCCAGCATCATGAGTCTCCACCGGTGGTTGTTGTCGGCATGGAAAGGCGCGTAGCAGCCGTGTCGGCCGGCGCCAGGATTGTTCTTGGCATGATGATTCGAACCCCTGAATCGTCTCTGTCGTTGCCGGGCTATCCGGGGCCCGTGTGACGTCACGGGCCGGCAGCTACCACGCAAATCGCGTGCCACCCCGGGGAGAACATATAACCCACTGTCATATAAGGGATAATGGTGATGAGCCACGGGGCGGGGCGAGGCGAAGGGGTATAACCACGGGCCTCCAGATGACTGCCGTTGGCATGGAAAACACAATCAATACAATGGTTTGTGAAGTTCTATAACCAGGGTTATGGGTATGTCGCCGGTTATAGGGGTTGGCGGCAGGCTGTCTAGCCGTCCGGCCTGGCTTCGCGCATCTTCTTCAGCCGCTTGCTCAGCGCCGGCTGGGAGATGCCCAGCAGGCGCGAGGCGATGGACTGGTTGCCTTCGGCGCGCTTCATCGCTTCGTCGACCAGCTGGTCGGCGACCGCATGCAGTGTCGGCAGGGGTTCGTCGGGCGCGAACGCGGTGTGCCGGGTGACGGGGTGGGGCAGCGGCGTGTCGTTCGTGCGCTGCATGGCGCGCTTGAAGACCTCCATGGACAGGGTCCTGGAGCGGTGCACGCTCATGGCATCGAAGACCATGGCGCGCAGCTCGCGCACGTTGCCGGGAAAGCCGTAGTTGGACAGCAGTACCGGCAGTTCCGGGGGATAGGAGGGCTTGTGCTTGCCCAGCTCGTCGGCCGCTTCGGCGAGGAAATGCTCCAGCAGCAGCGGGATGTCCGACTTGCGTTGTCGCAGCGACGGGATATGCACCTGGTGGGTGCGCAGCCGGTAGTAGAGGTCCTTGCGAAAGGTGCCCGCCCGCTGCTTCTCATCCAGGTCCTGGTGGGTCGCCACCACGACCCGCGCCCGCATGCGCCTGGGGCGGTCGCTGCCGAGGGGATAGTAGTCGCCCTCCTGCAACAGGCGCAGCAGCTTGACCTGGGAGGCCATGCTCAGATCGCCGATCTCGTCGAGCAGGAGGGTGCCATCCGCCGCCTGCTCGATCATGCCGGCACGCTCCTGGTCGGCGCCGGTGAAGGCGCCGCGCTGGTGGCCGAACAGGGTATCGGCGAAGACGTTGTCGTCGAGCCCCGCCACGTTGACGCACACCAGGGGGCCCTGGCGGCCGCTCAGGTCATGGGCCGCGCGGGCGATCAGCTCCTTGCCCACACCGCTCTCGCCGCCGATCAGGATCGGCTGGCTGGTGGGCGCCACCGACTCCAGGTACTGGAAAACCGAACGCATGCCCTTGTCGGCAGTGACGATGCGGGCGAAGGCCTCGGGGTGTTCGAGGGTATCGTTGAGGAAGCGCTTGCGCAGCTCCTGGTTCTCCTGGCGCAGCTCCTGCAGGCGAATGGCGCGTTTGATGCCCTCGAGTAGCCGGCCTTCCTCGTCGGTCTTGACGAAGTAGTCGAAGGCCCCCTGCTTGATGCAGTTCACGGCTGTTTCCACCTGATTCAGGCCGCTGATCACGATCACGCCGACGTCCGGGTGCTCCTCGACGATGCGGGCCAGCAGCTGCTCGCCCGAGAGGTGGGGCATGGTCAGGTCGAGGGTCACCAGGCCGATGTTCTCGCGTTCCAGCAGCGTCAAGACCTCCCGGCTGTCCTGGCAGCGGTGGATGTTGGTGATGCCGCCCGAGCGCTCGAGCGCGATGCTCAGGCTGCGCAGGAAGGAGGGCTCGTCATCGACGAGCAGCAGGCCAAAGGAGGGGTAGAGATTCTTCGTCATCGGACGCTTTCCACCTAACAGTCCAGGAGTGCGTGGGGTGCTCTCGCGACTTTTCAGCCCGGCGCCGGGGGCGACGGCGCCTCGGCGGGGGGCGGTTGCGGTGGCACCGGCAGGGCGAGGGTGACGGTCGTGCCCTCGCCCGGGCTCGACGCGAAGGTCAGGGTGCCATGGTGCTCGCGCACGATGCCGGCGGAGACGGACAGCCCCAGCCCGGTGCCGCCGCATTCGCGCCGGGTGGTGAAGAAGGGGTCCGTCAGCCGGCTCATCGCGTCGGGCTCGATGCCCCGACCCTCGTCGCGGACTTCCAGCACGACCCTGCCCGTGGCGCTATCGTGGCGCGTCGTCAATTGAATGCCCTGCGCCGGGTCCTGTAGCGCCTGGCAGGCATTCAGCACCAGGTTGATCACCACCTGCTCGATGCGCTGGGCATTGCCTTCGATGACGGGCAGGTCCTCCGCGTAGTGCGTGGCGAAGCGCCGGGTGGCCTTGCGAATCGAGCTATCGACCAGGCGAATGGCGGTGCCCACCACCGCATTGAGATCGACGCTCTCGCCCTGCTCGTCACCGCCCTGGCGGGCGAAATCCTTGAGATCGCCGACGATGCGCTTGATGCGACGGGTGCCCTCCTGCATGTCGTCGATCATGCAGGGAAGCTCCTCGCGCATGCGTGAATAGGGCAGCCCGCCGAACCGGAAATCGCCGTGGGTGCGGTAGTGCGCCTCGAGAATGGGCTCGGCGTCGGCATAGGCGTCGCGCAGCACCGGCAGGTTCAGCAGCAGCAGGCTGCTGGGGTTGTTGATCTCGTGGGCGACGCCCGAGACGAGAATGCCGAGGGAGGCCATCTTGTCGGCCTGGATCAGTTGCTGCTGATGCTGGCGCAGCTCCTCGGTGCGGCTGGCGACCTGTCGCTTGAGCGTCCGGTTCCAGATCACGATGGCGCCTAGTACCAGCAATAGCAGCGCGGAGAGCGCCGCGCCGACCTGGCCGACCTTCTGCCACGGGATGCCCTCGCGGCCCTCCAGCGGGCCCAGCCAGCGATCATAGATCGCCTGGTGACGGCCGGTGTTCTTGAGGATGGCGAGCCCCTCGCTGAACTTGGCCAGCAGGTTGGCATCGCCCTGCCTCACCGCGTAGCCGTAGCGCAGCGAGAAGGGCCGCGCCACCGGCACCAGGTTGGTCAGGCCCAGCTCGCGGCTGAGGTAGAGCGCGGGCAGGTTGGCGACCAGGGCATAATCGTGCTGGCCGGCGGCCAGCGCCCGCAGCGCGTCGGCGTGGGTGTCCACGGGGATCACCACGGCGCCGATGTCGTGCTCGATCAGGTAGTCGTGCATGATGTCGCCGCGCTGGACGATCACCTCCTTGCCGTGCAGCGCCTCGACTTCCACCACCGGGTCGCCGCGGCGGGCGAAGATCGACTGATGGACGATGGCGTGGGGCGGCGTGAAGTCGAAGTGTGCGGTACGCGCCTCGGAGTAGGACATGCCCTGGAGGATATCGATCTCGCCCTGCTCCAGCTCACGGCGTACCTCGCTCCACGGCTTCAGTTCGATGCGCACCTCGATGCCCATGACCTCGGCGATGGCCCGGGTCAGCTCCACGTTATAGCCGGCCGGCTCGCCGTCCTCGTCGAGGAACTCGTAGGGCGGGTGGTAATGATCGCCACCGACGACGATGACCTCCCTGGCGCCATCGGGAGCGTCCGCCTCGGCCTGCCCCCAGCCCGGCAGGGGCGCGGCCAGCCAGGCGACCAGTGCCGCCAGCCGCACCCACCGCGAGACGGCGGGGAGAGGCGTTCGACAGGACACCGCCCGGCTTGCCGTCATCCGTACCTCGACTCGTTATTCTGGATCTTGAAATAGGGTGGCGATATTTTTTTAATCAGCAATCAGAAAGTTACATTTTGGTTGGGTGGCTGGAATGCAGGCTTGCTCCCCAATCGGCTGGGGCTCCCAATCGCTACCGGGACTGACGGGGTGCTGCCCGGCCAGGGGACTGAGGGCATTCTACTGAAGCGGTACGGCAGTGGCTATTGACTGCCTGCACCGCCGCCCCCGGCCAGTGTGGCCGAGCTCCGCCGATTGGCTCATGGTGACGCCGGGTGTCGGGTCGTCGCCCCATTCGCGGGGCAAAGAGGCGGCGCTGCGTCGAACCGGGCCACGGTCCGTCGCGGCACCGCCCACCGCCGGGGATCAGAACTGCAGCCCGAGCGCGAAGCCGCCGATCATATAGCAGAAGAGGGTGATCAAGACGACCCCGACAACGTTGAGAACGACGCCGCCGCGCGCCATCTGGGCGATGGTGACCGCGCCGGTGCCGAAGACGATGGCGTTCGGCGGCGTGCCGACCGGCAGCATGAAGGCGCAGGTCGCGGCGAAGGCGGCCGGGATGAGCAGCGTCATCGGGTCGGCGCCGATGGCGAGCGCCACACCCCCGAGCACGGGGATGAAGGTCGCGGCCGTCGCCGTATTGCTGGTGACCTCCGTGAGGAAGAGCACGATCGTGGCCACGGCGGCGACCAACAGGATGATCGGCAGCACCTGAAGCCCGGTGATCTGCTCGCCGAACCAGCTGTCGAGACCGGTCCCCGCGACCGCACCGGCGAGGCTCAGGCCACCGCCGAACAGCAGCAGTACCCCCCAGGGCAGCCCGTCCTCGGCGTCCTGCCAGGTCAGCACCATCTCGCTGCGCCCTCGCGCGGGCAGGATGAACATCGCGATGCCGGCGGCGATGGCGATGGCGGTGTCGTCGAGCTCGGCCAGCGGCCCCAACCGCTCACCTATCCACGGCAGGTTGGAGAGCACCCCGGGGACGACCCACAGGAACGCCGCCGAGCCGAAGACGAGCATCACCATCTTCTCGCCCTGACTGAGCGGGCCGAGCTTGTGGATCTCGCCGTCGATCATCTCCTTGCCGCCGGGGATCTCCGCGACCTTGAACCGGTAGAGCACGCGGGTCATCAACACCCAGCCCACCAGGATGAAGGTAAGGCCCAGCGGCACGCCGAGCATCATCCATTCGAGGAAGCCGATGGTGCGACCCAGCTCGCCGGCGGCGTAGCCGGCGACGATGGCGTTCGGCGGGCTGCCGAGCAGGGTGCCGAGGCCGCCCATGCTCGCCGACCAGGCGATCGCCAGGAGCAGGCAGACGCCGAACCGCTGGATGTTCTCGTCGAAGATGAAGTCCACATGACCGGCCCGGTGGTGGTCATGTTCGTGGCCTGCGGGGTCGTGGCCGGGGGCGACCGATTCCGCGGACTCGCCGCTGCGCTCCGCCACCAGGCGGAGCACGGACAGCCCGATCGGCAGCATCATCAGCGTCGTCGCGGTATTGGAGACCCACATCGACAGGAAGCCCGTGGCGAGCATCATGCCGAGCACGATCCGCTGCGGCTCGACCCCGACCCGGGCCAGCGTCAAGAGCGCGATGCGGCGGTGGAGGTTCCATTTCTCCATGGCGATGGCGATCAGGAAGCCGCCGAGGAAAAGGAACACGATGGAACTGGCATAGGGCGCCGTGGCCTGGCCAACCGTCCGCTCCGTCAGCATCGGGATCAGCACGATCGGCAGCAGGGCCGTGGCCGAGAGCGGGATCGCCTCGGTCATCCACCAGACCGCCATCAGGGTGGCGATCGTGGCGACCCAGCGCGCATCCGATGACAGCCCTTCGGCCTGGCCCATGGCGAGCCAGACCAGCAGCGCCATGAGCAACCCGAAGGCGCGCAGGCCCCATGTCATTTTCGCGGATCGCCCACCGGCCCCTTGCTCCCCGGAAAAGTCTTCGTATTCTCCTTGCTGGCGAGGTTGTGCGGCCATCGTCATCTCCTCCTGGATTCATGCATGTTCCGCCGTGACAAGGTTGACGGCTGATGTCGGGCATCCGACATCAGCAGTCCGATGGCATTCGCCCTAGCGCTTCTTCTGCGGTGGCAGATCGGTACAGACGCCTTCGAACAGTTCGGCGGCCATGCCGACCGACTCGCCCAGGGTCGGATGCGGGTGGATGGTCTTGCCGATGTCGACCGGGTCGCAGCCCATCTCGATGGCCAGGCACAGCTCGCTGATCAGGTCCCCCGCCTGGGTGCCGACGATGGCGCCGCCGATGATGCGATGGGTCTCCTCGTCGAACAGCAGCTTGGTGAAACCCTCGTCGCGGCCGTTGGCGATCGCCCGACCGCTGGCCGCCCAGGGGAAAACCGCCTTGCCGTACTTGATGCCCTCGGCCTTGCATTCGGCCTCGGTCTTGCCGGCCCAGGCCACTTCCGGGTCGGTGTAGGCCACCGAGGGTATCTGGCGGGCATCGAAGACACTCTTCTGGCCGGCGGCGACTTCCGCCGCGACATGGGCCTCATGCACCGCCTTGTGAGCCAGCATCGGCTGGCCGATGATGTCGCCGATGGCGAAGATGTGCCCGACGTTGGTGCGCATCTGCTTGTCGGTGGCGATGAAGCCGCGTTCGTCGACCGCCACGCCGGCGTTCTCGGCACCGATCTTGTTGCCGTTGGGGCTGCGCCCGACCGACTGCAGGATCATGTCGTACAGCTGTGGCTCGGCGGGGGCGTTGTCGCCCTCGAAGCTGACCTTGAGGCCGTTCTTCTGGGCCTTCACGGCGGTGGTCCGGGTCTTGAGCATCACCTTGTCGAAGCGCGGCGTGTTGACCTTCTCCCAGACCTTGACCAGGTCGCGGTCGGCGCCGGTCATCAGCCCGTCGAGCATCTCGACCACGTCGATGCGGGTGCCCAGGCTGGAGTAGACCGTGGCCATCTCCAGGCCGATGATGCCGCCGCCGATGACCAGCATGCGCTTGGGGATGGTGGTCAGTTCCAGGGCGCCGGTGGAGTCGACCACCCGGGGGTCGTCGGGAATGAAGGGCAGTGTCACCGACTGCGAACCGGCGGCGATGATGCACTTGTCGAACTTCACCACCTGCTTGTCGCCGGTCGGCTCCTGGCCATCGCCGCTGGTCAGGGTGACTTCCAGGTGATGCGGGTCGAGGAATTTCCCTACCCCGCGCACCGTCTGGACCTTGCGTGCCTTGGCCATGCCGGCCAGGCCCCCGGTGAGCTTGCCGACGACCTTTTCCTTCCAGCCGCGCAGTTTGTCGAGATCGATCTTCGGCTTCCCGAAGGCGATGCCGTGATCGGCCAGGTCATTGGCCGCGTCGGTGACCGCCGCCACATGCAGCAGCGCCTTGGAGGGGATGCAGCCGACGTTCAGGCAGACCCCGCCGAGGGTGGCATAGCGTTCCACCAGCACGGTCTTCATGCCCAGGTCGGCGGACCGGAAGGCGGCCGAGTAGCCGCCCGGCCCGGCGCCGAGCACCAGCATCTCGCATTCGAGGTCGGCCCCGCCGGTATGGGTGGCCGCCGCAGGCGCAGCCGCTTTCTGTTCGCCTGCTCCCCCGGCGGCAGCGGGTGGGGCGGCGGGGGATTTGCCTTCCGCTTCCAGCATCAGGATCGCCGAGCCTTGCGAGACCTTGTCGCCGACCGTCACCAGCACCTCGCTGACCTTGCCGGCCTTGGGCGCGGGCACGTCCATGGAGGCCTTGTCGGACTCCACGGTGATCAGCGGGTCCTCGGCACGGATGGTATCGCCCGCGCGTACCAGCACTTCGATGATCGGAACGTCGCCGAAATCGCCGATGTCCGGCACCCGAACCTCTTCCAGGCTGCCGCCGCCATAACCACCGCCGGCATCGCCGGGCGCCGCCGAGCCAACCCCTTTGTTATGGACCGTCGGATGCGGTTCGTGGTCCGCCACCCGGGATCCGGTCTCGGCCGGCTCCAGCATCAGGATGGTCGAGCCTTCGGAGACCTTGTCCCCCTCCTTGACCTTGAGCTCTCCGACCGTGCCCGATATCGGGGACGGCACGTCCATGGAGGCCTTGTCGGTCTCCAGGGTGATCAGCGGGGTTTCGATGTCGATCGCATCGCCCGGCTTGACCAGCACTTCGATGATCTCGACGTCCTTGAAATCACCGATGTCGGGCACCTTGACTTCGATTGCATTGGCCATGTCGTCGATTCCTCACATGATGATGCGCCGCATGTCGGCGAGCAGGTTGGCGAAATGGACGTTGAAACGGGCCGCGGCGGCGCCGTCGATCACCCGGTGATCCCAGGACAGCGACAGCGGCAGCACGAACCGCCACTCCGACTGCTTGCCGTCCGGCGAGACCTGCTTCCAGTAGGAGCGACACACGCCCATGATGGCCACTTCCGGGGCGTTGATGATGGGCGTGAAATAGAGCCCGCCGATCCCACCCAGCGAGGAGATGGTGAAACAGCCGCCCTGCATCTGGTCGGGCTTGAGCTTGCCGTCGCGGGCCAGCTTGGCCAGCGCCCCCATTTCCTGGGCGATCTCGGCCACGCCTTTCTGGTCCGCGTCGCGGATCACCGGCACCACCAGGCCATGGGGCGTGTCGGCGGCGAAGCCGATGTGGTAGTACTGCTTGAGGATCAGGTTGTCGCCGTCCAGGGAGGCATTGAACTCGGGGAACTGCTTCAGGGAGGCGACCGCGGCCTTGATCATGAATGCCAGCATGCTGACCTTGATGCCGGCCTTCTCGTTGGCCTTGTTGAACTGTACCCGGAAGGCCTCCAGGTCGGTGATGTCGGCCTCGTCGTGGTTGGTGACGTGGGGAATCTGCACCCAGTTGCGATGCAGGTTGGCGCCGGAGATCTTCTTGATGCGCGACAGCGGCTTGGTCTCCACCGGGCCGAACTTGGTGAAGTCGACCTTGGGCCAGGGCAGCAGATCCAGGCCCCCGCCAGCGGTTGGAGCGCCAGTTGAAGCGCTAGCCGCCGCCGGGGCGCCACCCTTGGCGAAGTTGCGTATGTCCTCCTGGGTGACCCGGCCCTTGAGGCCGGTGGGCGGCACTCGGGGCAGGTCCACCTCGAGTTCGCGGGCCAGACGGCGAGCCGAGGGACTGGCGTGAACCCGGCTGAAATCCGCGATCTGGCCGGTCGACGGTGCGCTGGAGGGAGCCGCCGACGGTGGCGGCCTGTTCCCTGCTTCCTCGGCGGGAGAGGGGGCAGGGGCGGAGGGTGAATCCCCCTCACCCTCTCCTTCCGCCTCCAGCATCAGGATCGTCGACCCCTCGGAGACCGTGTCGCCGAGCTTGACCTTGACCTCCTTCACCGTACCCGCGGCAGGCGCAGGCACGTCCATGGAGGCCTTGTCGGACTCCACGGTGATCAGCGGGTCCTCGACCTGGATCTTGTCGCCGGCCTGGACGTGGATTTCGATGATCGGGACATCGGTGTAGTCGCCGATGTCCGGTACCTTGATGTCTTGGATGGCCACTTTTGTTCTCCTCCGGCTCAGGCGTACAGGGGGTTGGGCTTTTCGGGGTCGATGCCGTATTTCGCGATGGCATCCCGGACCTTGCCGCTCTTGAGCTTGCCCTCGTCGACCAGGGCCTGCAGCGCGGCCAGGGTGACGTAATGACGATCCACCTCGAAATGGCGGCGCAGGGCCTCGCGGCTGTCGGAGCGGCCGAAGCCGTCGGTACCCAGTACCTCGTAACACCGCGGCACGAAGGGACGGATCTGTTCGGCGAACATCCGGATGTAGTCGGTGGAGGCGATGACCGGCCCTTCGGTGCCTTCCAGGCACGCCTCGACATGACTCTTGCGCGCTCTCTTCCCGGGATGCAGCCGGTTCCAGCGCTTGACGGCGTGGCCGTCGCGGGCCAGTTCATTGAAGCTCGGGCAACTCCAGACGTCGGCCGCCACGCCCCAGTCGTCGTGCAGCAGGTCCACCGCGGCAATCACCTCGTTGAGGATGCTGCCACAGCCCAGCAGCTGTACCCGTGGCCCCTTGCCCTCGGCCTTGCTGAAGGAGTACATGCCCTTGATGATGCCCTCTTCGGCGCCTTCGGGAAGTGCCGGATGATGGTAGTTCTCGTTCAGCGTGGTGATGTAGTAGAAGACGTTCTCCTGATCCTCGTACATGCGCTTGAGGCCATCGCGCACGATCACCGCCACCTCGTAGTGGAAGGTGGGGTCATAGGCGATGCAGTTGGGGATGAACTGGGCGAACAGCTGGCTGTGCCCGTCCTGGTGCTGCAAGCCCTCGCCGTTCAGGGTGGTGCGCCCCGAGGTGCCGCCGATCAGGAAACCCCGTGCCAGCATGTCCCCGGCCGCCCAGGCCAGATCGCCGATGCGCTGGAAGCCGAACATGGAGTAGTAGACATAGAACGGGATCATGGTGACCCCGTGGTTGCTGTACGACGTGGCCACGGCGATCCATGAGGACATGGCCCCGTCCTCGTTGATACCCTCCTGCAGGATCTGGCCTTTCTGGTCCTCCCGATAGGGCATGATCTCCTCGGCGTCCATGGGCACGTACTTCTGCCCTTCGGGGGCATAGATACCGATCTGCCGGAACATGCCCTCCATGCCGAAGGTGCGCGACTCGTCGGCGACGATCGGGGTCAGCCGCGGCCCCAGGGTCTTGTCCCGGGCCAGGGAGACCATGATGCGCACCATGGCCATGGTGGTGGACATGGTGCGCTCACCGGTGTCCGCCAGCACCTGCTTGAACATCTCCAGGGGGGGTGCCTCGAGCCGATCGCCGTTGCGCTGGCGCTGGGGCAGGTAGCCGCCCAGCGCCTTGCGCTGCCCATGCAGGAGCTGCATCTCGGCGCTCTCCTCGGGGGGCTTGAAGAACGCCGCCTTGGTGACCTGTTCGTCGCTCAAGGGCAGGTCGAAGCGCTGGTGGAAGTAGCGGAGGTTATCCTCGCCCAGCTTCTTCTTCTGGTGAGTGATGTTCTGGCCCTCGCCCCCTTCGCCCATGCCGTAGCCCTTGACGGTCTTCATCAGCAGCACCGAGGGCTTGTCCCGGGTGTTGACCGCCGCGTGATAGGCCGCGTAGACCTTCTGCGGGTCGTGGCCACCGCGGATCAGCTTGTAGTAGATGTCGTCGTCCGACATATGGGCGACCATTTCCTTGAGCTCCGGATACTTGCCGAAGAAGTGCTCGCGGATGTAGCCGCCACCCTTGACCTTGAAGTTCTGATACTCGCCGTCGACGCACTCCTCCATGCGCTGGCGCAACAGCCCCTTGGTGTCCTTGGCCAGCAGCTCGTCCCAGCCCGACCCCCACAGGCACTTGATGACGTTCCAGCCCGCGCCCCGGAAGTTGCCCTCCAGTTCCTGGACGATCTTGCTGTTGCCCCGCACCGGGCCGTCCAGGCGCTGCAGATTGCAGTTGATCACGAAGATCAGGTTGTCGAGCTTTTCGCGGCTGGCCAGGGCGATGGCACCCTGGGACTGGGGCTCGTCCATCTCGCCGTCACCCAGGAACGCCCAGACCTTGCGTCCCTCGGTATCGGCCAGCCCCCGGTGGTGGAGGTACTTCATGAAGCGTGCCTGATAGATGGCCATGATCGGCCCCAGGCCCATGGAGACGGTGGAGACCTGCCAGAAGTCCGGCATCAGATAGGGGTGGGGATAGGAAGAGATCCCCTTGCCATCCACTTCCAGGCGGAAGTTCTCCAGCTGCTCCTCGGAGAGCCGCCCCTCCAGGAAGGCCCGTGCGTAGATGCCCGGGGCGCAGTGTCCCTGGAAATAGATGATGTCTCCCCCGTGGCTGTCGGTGGGGGCCTGCCAGAAGTGATTGAAACCCACCTCGTACATCACCGCCGAGGACTGGTAGCTGGCGATATGCCCTCCGGGTTCGGCGGGCTTCTTGTTGGCGCGCACCACCATCGCCATGGCGTTCCAGCGCAGGTAGGCGATCAGCCGCTGCAGCAAGGCTTCGTCGCCGGGCAGCTTGGCCTCCTTGTGCGGCGGTATGGTGTTCACATAGGGCGTGCGGGTGGTGTCCGGCGCCTCGGCGCCGGTCCGATAGGCTTCTTCCACCGCCTTGTGCAGCAGGTAGGTGGCCCGCTCGGGGCCCACCCGCTCCACCACCACATCGACGGCTTCCTGCCACTCCCGGGTTTCCTGTGGATCGAAGTCGCTGTAGTTTTCGAATGCCATGGATCATCTCCCTTGATTGGGTCGGAATTGTTCTAGTTATTGATCGGTCTGTGCCTCGACCACGGCGAAGGCGCTCATGTTGGCGATACCCCGTGCGGTGACCGTGCGGTTGAGCACATGAACCGGCTTGGCGGCCCCCAGCAGGATGGGGCCCACGGACACGCCGTTGCCCAGCACCTTCAGGGCGGTAAAGGCGATGTTCGCCGCGTCCAGGTTGGGCATGATCAACAGGTTGGCCTCGCCGTCGAGCAGCGAGTCGGGCAGGATGCGCCCGCGCACGCCGGTGGACAGCGCCGAGTCGGCCTGCATCTCGCCGTCCACTATCAGATCCGGTGCGCGCTCCCGGATCAGCGCCAGCGCCTGGCGCATCTTCTCCGCGCTGCCGAAGTCGGAGCTGCCGAAGTTCGAGTGGGAGACCAGGGCGGCCCGGGGCGTGATGCCGAAGCGGCGAATCTGTTCCGCGGCCAGCAGGGTGATCTCGGCGATCTGACCGGCATCGGGGTCGTAATTGACGAAGGGGTCGGCGATGAACAGGGTGGTCCGTTCGAGGATCAGCAGCTGCAGGGCGGCAGGCGTGCTGACGTCCTCGCGCAGGCCGATGACGTCCAGTACCTGGTCCAGGTGCTCGTGGTAGGTGCCCACCGGGCCGGCGATCATGGCGTCCACATCGCCCCGGCGCAGCAGCAGCGAGGCCAGGATGGTGGCCCGGCTGCGGACGCGCTTCTCGGCGGCCTCCGGATGGACACCACGCCGTCCCATCAGCTGGTGGTACTCGCTGGCCAGTTCGGCGTAGTCGGGATAGTCCTGGGCGTCGATCAGCTCGAAATCGACACCGGGCGTCACCGGCAGCCCCAACTCCTCGATGCGGGCCTCGATGACTGCACGGCGGCCGATCAACAGGGGTTTGGCATAGCCCTGAGTGACACAGACCTCCATGGCGCGGAGGACGCGCTCGTCCTCGCCCTCGGCGTACAGCAGGCGGAGGGGATTCTGTCGTGCTCGCTCGAACACCGGCTCCATCACGTTGCCGGAGCGGTAGACCAGGCGTGACAGCGAGCGGGTGTAGGCGTCCAGGTCGGCGATGGGGCGCGCGGCCACACCGCTGTCCATGGCGGCCTTGGCCACCGCCGGCGGGATGGTGTCGATCAGGCGCGGGTCGAAGGGTTTGGGCAGAATGTACTCCGGGCCGAAGGTCAGCGCCTGTCCGCCATAGGCCACCGCCACCGTTTCCGGCACCGTGGTGGTCGCCATGTCGGCGATGGCCTTGACGGTGGCCAGCTTCATCTCCTCGTTGATGGTGGTGGCGCCGCAGTCCAGGGCGCCGCGGAAGATGAACGGGAAGCACAGGACGTTGTTGACCTGGTTGGGGTAGTCCGAGCGCCCGGTGGCGATCACCGCATCCGGGCGTACCGCCTTGGCGTCCTCCGGCATGATTTCCGGGGTGGGGTTGGCCATGGCCAGGATCAGGGGGCGCTCGGCCATGGTCGCCACCATCTCCGGCTTGAGGGCGCCCCCGGCCGAGAGGCCGAAGAAGACGTCGGCCCCGTTGACGGCATCGGCCAGGGTGCGGGCCTCGGTCCGGGCCGCATAGCGCGCCTTGTAGGGATCCATGTCCTCGTTACGGTCGGTGTGGATCACGCCGCTGCGGTCACAGACCAGGATGTTCTCCTTGCGGACCCCCAGGGACACCGCCAGGTCCAGACAGGCCAGGGCAGCGGAGCCAGCGCCGTTGCAGACCAGGCGGATGTCGCCGATCTCCTTGCCCACCACCCGCAGGCCGTTGAGCAGGGCGGCCCCCGAGACGATGGCGGTACCATGCTGGTCGTCGTGGAAGACCGGGATCTTCATCCGCTCGCGCAGGCGCCGTTCGATCTCGAAGCATTCCGGTGCCTTGATGTCTTCCAGGTTGATGCCGCCGAAGGTGGCCTCCAGGCCGGCGATGATCTCGATCAGCTTGTCCGGGTCGCGCTCCTCGATCTCGATGTCGAACACGTCCACGTCGGCGAACTTCTTGAACAGCACGGCCTTGCCTTCCATCACCGGCTTGGAGGCCAGGGCGCCGATGGCACCCAGTCCCAGCACCGCCGTGCCGTTGCTGATCACGGCCACCAGGTTACCGCGGGCGGTGTACTCGGCCGCCATCAGGGGATCACGTTCGATCTCCTCGCAGGCCGCGGCCACCCCGGGCGAATAGGCCAGCGACAGATCCCGCTGGCTGGCCATGGGCTTGATCGCCTGGATCGCCAGCTTGCCGGGGCGGGGGAATCGATGGTACTTCAAGGCGCTGTCGCGCAAATCGTCTGCCATGTGCTTTTCCTCGCTCGCTTTCACTCGCGGCGACAGCGGCATCGATGACCGCTGCCGATCGCCTTCTCGAACTGCTGCCAGACCGGCCTCTCGTGGTGCGGTGCGGGGCAGCCGATCGGGTCAACGGCTTACAGCTTCAGGTCTTCCGGGATCTCGTAACCGTTCTCCTCGTACCAGCGCACGGCACCCGGTCAGGTTGGCCCAGCCGGAGCCATAGACGACGTAGGTGCCGCCCTGGTGGGCGGTGTCCGCGGTGAAGCTCTCGGGCCAGTCGCTGCGGTCCGACTGGGCCGAGGCCGAGGCGGCGAAGCAGGGAGCCGGCGAGGAGCCGAGAGGTTGCGTTGCGAATGACGTCTCTCCTGCTAGGCGGTTGTGCGCTTGTGAAATGCCCGGGCGATCGTGCCCCGGGGGCATGCGTCGCCCCAGTATGGTCACCGGTTGCGGGATCTGCCGTGAGCCAGGCCGGGGTGGCATCAACGCTCATCACAAGGCAATGGCCATGCCTTCTTATTAAAATGTCTGGTATTTCACATGGTTGTGATAGCGTCATTCGACCTTGGTCGAAGCATGGTGGGCGGGGGTGGGCTGGAATCCCGCACGGGGCAGATATTGCGCTGTGTGGGTTTCCGCACAGCGTCTCGTACTACAGCCGTAACTGGATACCCTACCTTCAGGGACTGCTCAGCCAGTGCGAACGAAAGAATGGCTGGCATCTCGCCGAGTGGCTCGGGGATGCATCCCGGATGGGGTGCAGTACCTGTTGTTGGATCGTGCCCGCTGGGATGCGGTGGCGGCACGCGATCTCCTCCGCCAAAGGCCCATCGCTACGCTGGGCCCGCCTGAAGGTGTCCTGGTCCTGGACGACACCGGCTTTATCAAGAAAGGTCTGCACTCGGCCGGTGTGCAACGCCAGTCAGTGGCACCGCCGGCCGTATCGACAATAGTCAGATTGGGGGCTTTCTTCTCTACACCACTTCGGATCATCGTGGATAACCATAGACAAGCTTCGTCTTATGGTACATAGAAAACAATAGCTTATGGCCTTGTGTGGAGGAGCGTGGAGATCACTCTATGTTCTGGATCTGCTCGCGCATCTGCTCGATCAGCACCTTGAGCTCCACCGCGCAGCGCGTGGTACTGGCGACCACCGCCTTGGAGGAGAGGGTGTTGGCCTCGCGGTTGAGCTCCTGCATCAGGAAGTCGAGGCGCCGCCCCACCGGGCCCTGCTGGCCCAACTGACGTTCGACCTCGGCGACATGGGTCGCCAGGCGGTCGAGTTCCTCGTCGACGTCGGCCTTCTGGGCCAGCAGCACCAGCTCGGCCTCGAGCCGCTGGGGCTCGAGGTCGGCCTTGACCGTCTCGAGGCGCTCCAGCAGCTGGGCGCGCTGGCGCTCGAGGATCTCCGGCATCAGCCGGCGAACCTCGGCCACCTGGGCGTTCACCGCCACCAGCCGCTCGCGGATCAGGACCGCCAGCTTGTCGCCCTCGCGGGCGCGACCGGCGACCAGGTCGTCGAGGGCGGCGTGGAACAGCGCGGTGGCCTCGGCCTTGACGGTCTCGAGGTCCGGGCCCCGGGCGTCGAGCACGCCGGGGTGGTCGAGCAGTGCCAGGGCGTCGGGCATCGGGGCCTCGCTCACCACGCCGCGCACCTCGCCCAGGGCCGCGGCGAGAGCCTCGAGCCGTTCGCGGCTGACGGCCAGGGTCGCCGCGCTGCTGGCCGGCTCGAAGCGCAGGGTGCACTCCACCTTGCCGCGGGCCAGGCGCGAGCGCAGCGCCTCGCGGAAGGGCGGCTCCAGGTCGCGCAGGCTCTCCGGCAGCCGGAAGTGGGGGTCCAGGTAGCGCTGGTTCACCGAGCGCAGCTCCAGTTGCAGGCTGCCCCAGTCGGCTTCCCGGCTCAGGCGGGCGAAGGCGGTCATGCTGTGAGCCATGGGAACTCCTGTTGCATCGCGGCGTGGGGCACCAGTGTACCCGATTAAGGGTGTAGAATGGCGCCCCCAGGCCGGCAGCGGCCGTGATGCTCAATCGAACGACGAGAGGTTCTATGCGCCCCAGTGGACGACAGCCCGACCAGCCCCGCGAGATCCGCCTGACCCGCGACTATACCCGCCACGCCGAGGGGTCGGTGCTGGTGGAGTTCGGCGATACCCGGGTGCTGTGCAACGCCAGCGTCGAGGCCGGGGTGCCGCGCTGGCTACGCGGCAAGGGCCAGGGCTGGGTCACTGCCGAATACGGCATGCTGCCCCGTGCCACCCACACCCGTGGCGGGCGCGAGGCGGCGCGCGGCAAGCAGGGCGGGCGCACCCTGGAGATCCAGCGGCTGATCGGCCGCTCGCTGCGGGCGGCGGTGAACCTCAAGAAGCTCGGCGAGTTCACCATCACCGTGGACTGCGACGTGATCCAGGCCGACGGCGGTACCCGCACCGCCTCGATCACCGGTGGTTGCGTGGCGCTGATCGATGCCATCCGCTACCTGCAGCGCGAGAAGAAGATCAAGGGCGACCCCTTCAAGCAACTGGTCAGCTCGGTCTCGGTGGGCATCTTCAAGGGCGTGCCGGTGGTCGACCTCGACTACCCCGAGGACAGCGGTGCCGACACCGACATGAACGTGGTGATGGCCGAGAGCGGCGGGATGATCGAGGTGCAGGGCACCGCCGAGGCGGGCACCTTCTCCCGGGCCGAACTCGACGCCATGCTCGATCTGGCCGAGAAGGCCGGCAACGAGCTGTTCGCCCATCAGCGCGAGGCGCTGGGGATTCGTCTCTGAGCCGGGACGACCGGCATGGCCCGGCGCCACTTTTTGCAAACGCAACACGCCGGCCCCTGGGCCGGCGTGTTGCGTTCCGGACGGGCCGGAGCGGCGACGAAGGGCGCGATCAGAGCGTCAGGTCGTACTCGACGATCAGCGGGGCGAACTCGGAGAAGGTGGCGTCATGGTCGATCCAGGCGTCGACCACATGGCGGCGGAAGTTGGGGCCCACCACCTGATAGTCGATGCGCCAGCCCTCCTGGCGTGAGCGCGGCTGGTCCTGGTCGAGTGCCGGCCACCAGGTGTACTCGCCGGCATCGCGGTTGATCTCGCGGAAGGTGTCGATGAAGCCGGTGGGGCCGAACACCTGGTCCATCCAGGCACGCTCCTCGGGCCTGAAGCCGGGGGTGGTCTGGTGGTCCGCCCAGTTGGCCAGGTCGATGGTCTTGTGGGCGATGTGCCAGGTGCCGCAGATGATGTATTCCCGGCGCTTGCGGGCCATCTTGGCCAGGTACTCCTGGTACTGGGCCATGAAGGTCAGCTTGGCGTTCGGATCGCTGCCGTCGGGCATCAGGAAGCTGGCGATGCTGAAACGGTCGTAGTCGGCCTGCAGGAAGCGGCCTTCGTGGTCGCACTGCGGGAAGCCCAGGCCGTACATGATGGCCTTGGGGATCTTGCGGCAGTAGAGCCCCACGCCGGAGAAGCCGTCCTGCTCGGCGTCGAGGAAGTAGCCCTCGTAGCCTTCCGGGTAGAGGATGCTGTCGTCCAGCTCGAAGCTCTTGGCCTTGAGGTTCTGTACGCAGACGACATCGGCATCCTGGTCGGCCAGCCAGTCGAGAAAGCCCCGACCGACCGCCTCCCGGATGCCGTTGACATTGATGGTGGCGATTTTCATACATGGTCCCTTTTGCGTCGCGCGTGTATGATACCCGACGTTTCGACGTTTGGGTAAATGGCCTTTGCCCATGAACATGATAAGAGAGGCCGAGGGGGAGAGTTCCGGCGTGCCCAGGCAGCAGAACGGCGAGTTGCAAGCCTACCAGCGAGAGTTCATCGAGTTCGCCATCGAGCAGGGGGTGCTGCGCTTCGGCGAGTTCACCCTGAAGTCGGGCCGGGTCAGCCCCTACTTCTTCAACGCGGGGCTGTTCCGCACCGGCCGGGCGCTGGCTCGCCTCGGCCGTTTCTATGCCCGGGCCATCGCCGACAGCGGCCTGGCGGTCGATGTGCTGTTCGGCCCCGCCTACAAGGGCATTCCGCTGGCGGCTACCACCGCCGTGGCCCTGGCCGATCACCATGATCGTGACCTGCCCTACGCCTTCAACCGCAAGGAGGCCAAGGCCCACGGCGAGGGTGGCAGCATCGTCGGCGCCGAGCTCGAGGGCCGCATCCTGATCATCGATGACGTGATCACCGCCGGCACCGCCATCCGTGAGGTGATGGGGCTGATCGAGGCCGCCGGCGCCCGGGCCGCCGGCGTGGTCATCGCCCTGGACCGCCAGGAGCGCGGCAATGGCGCGCAGAGCGCCATCCAGGAGGTCGAGGCCAACTTCGGCATGCCGGTGATCAGTATCGTGACGCTGGACATGGTCCTGGCCTATCTTGAACAGCATGCAGGCGATGATCTCCGGGATCATGCGGCGGCCATTCGTGACTATCGCGCGCGCTATGGTGTGCGGGTCGGCTGACCGCAGCACAGCAGTGATGCCCAAGGGGCGGACAAGGAGAGTGACATGAGACGGGTCATCATCACCATCGTCGGGGCGATGCTGCTGGGCGCCGTATCCCTGTCCCAGGCCCAGACCGCCACCCTGGACCTGAACCTCGGCCAGGACGCCGTGCAGTTCGAGGCGGCCGGCGAGCTGACCGACGGTATCTCCCTGGGGGGGGGCGTGATCGACAGCGACGACCGTGGCGATGCCACGGCCTTCCATGCCCAGCTGCTCGGCGTGGAGCGCAACGCCGACTACGATATCGGCGTGGGTGCCCGCTGGACCCAGTTCGACACCGACCATGGCGACGGCGGCGGCCTGGGCCTCGGCGGCTACGGCTATGCCTATGTGCCTGCCATGCCGGCGCTGTCGCTGGGGGGCTACGGCTTCTACACCCCGAGCGCGGTCAGTACCCGTGACCTGAATGACGGCTACGAACTGGGAGTGCGCGCCCGCTATGCCTTCACTCCCAACGTCGACGGCTATGTCGGCTACCGGGCCCTGCGTGCCGATTTCGACAACGATGGCGGCTCGCGCACCCTGGACAGCGGCCCGCTGCTGGGCGTGCGTCTCTCTTTCTGAGCCGCCCCGTGCCGTCGGTGTCGGGCCCCGGATGGGGCCCGACTGCGTTGCGGGTAAGGGCCACCCAGCGGGAGTTTCATGCTCGATATCGTCCTCTACCAGCCGGAGATCGCCCCCAACACCGGCAACCTGATCCGCCTGTGCGCCAACACCGGCTTCCGCCTGCACTTGATCGAGCCGCTGGGCTTCGAGCTCGACGACCGGCGCCTGCGGCGTGCCGGGCTCGACTACCACGAGTGGGCCCGGGTGACGACACACCCCGACTGGCGCGCCTTTCTCGAGGCGGTGGCGCCCGAGCGGGTGTTCGCCGTATCGACACGGGGGCGGACCGGCTATCATGAGCCGGCCTATCGAGAGGGCGATGCCCTGGTGTTCGGCCCCGAGACCCGCGGCCTGCCCCAGGCGATGCTCGACGCCCTGCCGGAATCCCGGCGCCTGCGCATTCCCATGCTGCCCGATAGCCGCAGCCTGAACCTCTCCAACGCCTGCGCGGTGATCGTCTTCGAGGCCTGGCGCCAGCTGGGATTCAGGGGGGCCGGCCTGCCGGGGGCCGGCCTGGTGCCCCCCGGGAACCTCGGCACCCCGAAGGAGTAAGCGATGTCGATCAAGCAGCGCCTGGCCAAGTTGAACCCCCGCCAGCAGGAAGCGGTGCGCTATATCGATGGCCCCTGCCTGGTGCTGGCCGGCGCCGGCTCGGGCAAGACCAGCGTGATCACCACCAAGATCGCCTACCTGGTGCAGGAGTGCGGCATGAGCGCGCGGCGGATCGCCGCCGTGACCTTCACCAACAAGGCGGCCCGCGAGATGAAGGAGCGGGTGGGCCAGATGCTCAAGGGGCGCGAGGGGCACGGCCTGACCGTCTCGACCTTCCATACCCTGGGCCTCAACATCATTCGCGCCGAGCTCAAGGCCCTGGGCTACAAGCCCGGTTTCTCGCTGTTCGACCCCGAGGACGCCAAGGCGCTGCTGCGCGACCTGATGAACAAGGACGCCCAGGTCGATGCCGACCAGATCAACCGGGTCCAGCACCAGATCTCCCAGTGGAAGAACGACCTGATCCTGCCCGGCCAGGCGCTCTCCCATGCCGCGGACGACGACGAGCAGTACGCGGCGAGGGTCTTCGAGGCCTACGGCCGCCACCTCAAGGCCTACAACGCCGTCGACTTCGACGACCTGATCCTGTTGCCGGTGGTGCTGCTGCGCGACGATCCGGAGGCGCTCGCCCGCTGGCGGCGCAAGATCCACTACATGCTGGTGGACGAGTACCAGGACACCAACGTCAGCCAGTACCAGCTGGTCCAGCTGCTGATGGGCGAGCGCAAGACCTTCACCGTGGTCGGCGACGACGACCAGTCGATCTACGCCTGGCGCGGTGCCCGGCCGGAGAACCTGGTGACCCTGGGCGAGGACTTCCCGCGGCTCAACGTGATCAAGCTGGAACAGAACTACCGCTCCACCGGTACCATCCTGCGCGCCGCCAACACCCTGATTGCCAACAACCCCCACGTCTACGAGAAGACCCTGTGGTCGGAGATGGGGCAGGGCGCGGCGATCCGCGTGGTGGTCAACCGCCACGAGGAGGCCGAGGCCGAGCGGGTGGCCAGCGAGATCCTCACCCGGCGCATCAAGGAGCGCGCCGAGTGGCGCGACTTCGCGGTGCTCTACCGCGGCAACTTCCAGGCGCGGCTGCTCGAGCTCAAGCTGCAGCACTACCAGATCCCCTACAAGCTCTCCGGCGGTACCTCCTTCTTCTCGCGCAACGAGATCAAGGACGCTATGGCCTACCTGCGGCTGCTGATCAACCCGGCCGACGACAACGCCTTCCTGCGCATCGTCAACGTGCCGCGCCGTGAGATCGGCCCCGGTACCCTGGAGAAGCTCGCCAACTACGCCACCGAGCGCGGGATCTCGCTGTTCGCCGCCTGCCACGAGCTGGGCCTGGAGCAGTTGCTGCCCACGCGGGCCGTGGAACGGCTGTCGCGCTTCACCCACTTCATCGATGGCGTGCGCCGGCGCATGGATCGGGGCGATGCCATCGCCGCCATCCGCGACATGCTGCGCGAGATGGATTACGAGGCCTGGCTGTACCAGAACGCCAGCGCCCCGACCATCGCCGAGCGGCGCATGGCCAACGTCTGGATCCTGATCGACCAGCTCGAGAAGTCGATGCAGCGCGAGCCGGAAGAGACCACGGCCAGCGAGGAGACCGAGACCGAGGGCGTCGAGGCCGCCATCGCGCGCCTGGTGCTGCGCGACATCCTCGAGCAGCAGGCCGAGGAGGACGACTCCGACCGGGTGCAACTGCTCACCATGCACGCCTCCAAGGGGCTGGAGTTTCCCCACGTCTACCTGATGGGGCTCGAGGAGGAGCTGCTGCCCCACCGCAACGCCATCGAGGCCGGCACCGTCGAGGAGGAGCGCCGCCTGGCCTATGTGGGCATCACCCGGGCCCGGCAGACCCTGACCCTGACCCTGGCGCGACAGCGCAGGGCCTACGGCGAACTGATGGACTGTGCGCCGAGCCGTTTCCTCGACGAGCTGCCCGCCGATGATCTCGACTGGGAAGGGCGCGCCGACAAGGAGGACCCGGACAAGAAGCAGGCCCGGGGCCAGGATGCTATCGCCGGGCTGCGCTCGCTACTGGGATGACGGCTGTCCGGTGGTTCCTCGGTGCGTTCCGGGTTCGCGACCGGGTTGCACCGGGCCAAAACGCAAGCGGGGCGCCAGTTGGCGCCCCGCTGTTCGTTGCGTTGTCGACGGCTCAGCGCACCGATTCGACCAGGAAATCCACGGCGGCGCGAACCTCGTCGTCGGAGAGGCTGGTATTGCCCCCCTTCGGCGGCATGGCACCGATGCCGTTGATGGCATGGTCATAGAGGGTGGCCATGTCCTGATCGATACGACCTTCCCACTCGCCGGCTTCGCCCAGGCGCGGAGCACCGGCGGCACCGGTCATGTGGCACGCCATGCACGCCTGGTTGTAGATGGCCTCACCGTCGATATCGGCGTCGCCGCCGGCGGCCTCTTCATCAGCGGCTGCGTCGTCGTCGGTGGCGGCTTCTTCATCAGCGGCTGCGTCGTCGTCGGTGGCGGCCTCTTCATCAGCGGCTGCCGCTGCGTCGTCGTCGGTCGCGGCTTCTTCGTCGGCTGCCGCTGCGTCCTGAGCGGTGCCTTCGTCGTCGGCGGCCTCATCCGCAGGGGCTTGCTCTGCCGCAACATCTGGCACGTCCATCACCGGCTCCAGCAGGTAGGCGGTGACGGCTTCCATCTCCTCGTCGGAGAGGTTGGGGTTGCCGCCGCGGGCCGGCATGGCACCGATACCGTTGATGGAGTGGTCCAGCAGGGTGTCGAAGCCCTGGTCGACGCGCTCGGCCCAGGCATCGGTATCGCCGCGCACCGGGGCGCCGGCGGCACCGCTCTCGTGGCACGCCATGCAGACCCGGTTATAGATGGCCTCGCCATCGGCTCCGCCCGCGGCGGCATCGCCATTCTCGCTGGCGGCGGCTGCGGTGCCACACTCCTCGCCCTGCAGGCACAGCTGGCCCACCGGCGTGAGACGCTCGGCGATGGCGTCACGGTCTACCTCGGCCTGGGCGGAGGCCATGCCTGCGGTCAGGCCGAGGGCGGCAAGGCCCCCCATGATCAGCTTGCTGGATTTCACTCTCACCACCTCTTGACGGTCCTGTAATCGAATCTGCCCGTGGCGACGTCGCGAACGGCATCACGACAGCCGGGGGACGTCCTGGCGCGCACAATGGGCGACAGTATACCGGCAACGCTTTCGGCTGGAAAATGCCGCGGCCAACGTCTTTGGCCGTAAGCCCCCGGCTATCACGAGGCTCTCGCTGGACAGGAGTGGGGCAGCCGGGTAGGATGTGGACCGCCCGATGACGCCGTCGCGGGCGACAAGCGCCCGTAGCTCAGCTGGATAGAGTATCGGCCTCCGAAGCCGAGGGTCGCAGGTTCAAGTCCTGCCGGGCGCGCCAGACATAGGCAAGAAGGGCCTGCGAGAGATCGCAGGCCCTTCTTCGTTGCAAGGGGTACCGGAACTGCCACCCGGTGTCTGCTCACCACGGAGGCGGGCGGAGGCGAGGGAGGTGCGGCTCCAGAAGGCCGGCCGCGTGGCGCCGGGGCTGGATTTCCTGGTGGCCGGCTGATAGGTTCGATGGCTTCGCGGGGCGCCGCCCCGAGGGCCGCCGGGGCGCGTTCCCTGGAAGCGGTCTCGTGCCAGGGAATGGCGTGGCATAGGCGCCACCTATCGTCTCCATGCCGCCATTCAATTTAGCCCATCGGCCAAAAGGGGCTACCATGGCCCCCGTATCCTGATCCACCCCCCACCCATCAAGGAGTGATCCACGCGATGTCCCTGATCAATACCGAAGTCAAGCCGTTCAAAGCCACCGCCTTCCACAATGGCGAGTTCATCGACGTCACCGAAGCGAGCCTGAAGGGCAAGTGGAACGTTTTCTTCTTCTATCCGGCCGACTTCACCTTCGTCTGCCCCACCGAGCTGGGTGACCTGGCAGACAACTACGAGGAGTTCAAGAAGCTGGGCGTCGAGGTCTACGGCGTCTCCACCGACACCCACTTCACCCACAAGGCGTGGCACGACAGCTCCGAGACCATCAACAAGATCCAGTACCCGATGCTGGCCGACCCGACCCTGGCCATCTCGCGCAACTTCGAAGTGCTGATCGAGGAAGCCGGCCTGGCCGAGCGCGGCACCTTCGTGATCGACCCGGAAGGCAAGATCCAGATCGTCGAGATCAACGCCGGCAACATCGGCCGCAACGCCGAGGAACTGCTGCGCAAGGTCAAGGCCGCCCAGTACGTGGCTGCCAACCCGAACGAGGTCTGCCCCGCCAAGTGGAAGGAAGGCGAAGCCACCCTGGCTCCTTCCCTGGACCTGGTCGGCAAGATCTAAGCGATCGACGACCCGCCGCGAGGCCGCCCCCCGGCCTCGCCCGTCCTCTACCCGGGCGGCTTCCGCCCGGGTACCCGTTTCGAGTCCCGATGCCGTCTGCGCGACACCCCTCCGGTGGTCGTCATGGGCAGGTCGTGACGTTTGACACCCGAACATGAAGGAAACCGCTGTCATGTTGGACGACAATCTGAAAAGCCAGCTCAAAGCCTATCTGGAAAAGGTCACCCAGCCGTTCGAGATCGTCGCCTCCCTCGATGACGGCGCCAAGTCTGAAGAGCTGCACAGTCTGCTCACCGACATCGTCGGCCTGACCGACAGGATTTCCCTGCGTACCGACGGCACCGATCCGCGCAAGCCGTCGTTCGCGCTCAACCGCCCGGGGGAAGAGACCGGCCTGGCCTTCGCCGGCATCCCCATGGGCCATGAGTTCACCTCCCTGGTGCTGGCGCTGCTGCAGGTCGGCGGTCATCCGCCCAAGGCAAGCGACGAGGTGATCGACCAGATCAAGGGCCTCGAGGGCGAGCTGCGTTTCGAGACCTACTTCTCGCTCTCCTGCCAGAACTGCCCGGACGTGGTGCAGGCGCTGAACCTGATGGCAATCCTCAACCCCGACGTCCATCACGTCGCCATCGACGGCGCGTTGTTCCAGGACGAGGTGGAAGAGCGCCAGGTGATGTCGGTGCCGAGCATCTACCTCAACGGCGAGCCCTTCGACCAGGGCCGCATGAGCCTCGAGCAGATCCTGGCCAGGGTCGATACCGGTGCCGCCAAGCGCGAGGCCGCCAGGCTCAACGACAAGACCGCCTTCGACGTGCTGGTGGTGGGCGGTGGCCCGGCCGGCGCCGCGGCGGCCGTCTATGCGGCGCGCAAGGGCATCCGCACCGGTGTCGCCGCCGAGCGTTTCGGCGGCCAGGTGCTCGACACCCTGGCGATCGAGAACTTCATCTCCGTGCAGCAGACCGAGGGGCCCAAGCTGGCCGCGGCGCTGGAGGAGCACGTCAAGCAGTACGACGTCGATATCATGAACCTGCAGCGTGCGGTCGCGCTGGTGCCGGCCGCCCGGCCCGGCGGCGAGCACCGGGTGCAGTTCGCATCCGGCGCCACGCTGTCGAGCAGGACCCTGATCCTGGCCACCGGTGCCCGCTGGCGCGAGCTGGGCGTGCCCGGCGAGGCCGAGTACCGCAACCGCGGCGTGGCCTACTGCCCGCACTGCGACGGCCCGCTGTTCAAGGGCAAGCGGGTGGCGGTGATCGGTGGCGGCAACTCCGGTGTCGAGGCGGCCATCGACCTGGCCGGCCTGGTCGCCGAGGTCACCCTGATCGAGTTCATGGACGAATTGCGCGCCGATGCGGTGCTGCAGAAGAAGCTCAAGAGCCTGCCCAATGTCGAGGTCATCACCGGTGCGAAGACCACCGAGGTGAACGGCGACGGTACCCGCGTCAACGGCCTGACCTACGAGGAACGCGCCAGCGGCGAGCGCCACCGGCTCGACCTCGAGGGTGTCTTCGTGCAGATCGGCCTGGTGCCCAACACCGAGTGGCTCGAGGGCTCTCCGGTGGAACTCTCCGAGCGCGGCGAGATCATCACCGACGAGCGCGGCATGACCTCGGTACCCGGTATCTTCGCCGCCGGCGACGTCACCACCGTACCCTACAAGCAGATCGTCATCGCCATGGGCGAGGGCTCCAGGGCCGCGCTGGGCGCCTTCGATCATCTCATTCGAAGCTGACGACACCCCGGCTTGTGGCCGCCATGGTGGCCACCACAGTCACGGCGCCCCCTCCGGCCACACCGGCGGGGGCGCCGTCGTTCGGGGCGAGTTGATCCACGCCGGGAAAAGATGCAAGGCATCGTCAAGTTTCCCCTGTCGAGGCCGAAACTATGTACAGTTAGGCTGTATCTGAAAGGTCGACGAAAGGAGGCAGTTTTCAGATAAACCCGGATGCCACCAGCTATTCCAGGAGATCACCATGGCCGTCGACGCCTCCGGGCCGCCATCAGGCCCCTCTTCGCCGCCCCCCGGCGGTCGCGTTGCCGCTCACCCGATGGGGCAGTCGGCACTGGCCTTCGAGCGAGCGCCAGTGGGCCTGGCCGTGGTCGATGGGCGTGGCCTGCTCCAGATCGCCAACCTGCGGTTCTGCGCCCTGACAGGGCGGTCGCTCAAGGCCATGCGCGGCCGGTCGATCGGTGAGCTGCTGCCGGTGGCGCTGGCGGGCGACGCAGACGAGGCGTCGTCGGCATGGCATACGCTCGAGCTCGATGACCCCGCGGGCGTCGCCCGTGAGCTGCTGGTCATCGTGCAGCCGCTGGACGACGGGAAGTCGAGATTGCTGACCCTGGCGGCGCTTGACGAAGCCATGGCGGGGGACGCCCTCACCGGCCTGGCCAGCGTCTGGCTGTTCCAGGATCGCCTTGTCCACGCCATGGAGCGGGCCGATCGCCTCGACCAGGGGCTTGCCCTGCTGTTGATCGAACTCGACGGCCACGAGGCGTTGCCCGGGCGCGTCGGGCCGGTGGTTGCCCGCGGACTGGAGCACCAGGTGTCCCGGCGTATCGAACAGACCTTCCGGGGCGAGGACAGCGTGGCGCGCCTTGGCTGGGCCCGCTGGGGGGTGCTGATCGAACATCCGGTCTCGCCGCAGAGTCTCCAGGTCGCCGCCCAGCGCTTTCTCGAGGCGATGGATGCCCCCTTCGATGCCGCCGACCGGCCACTGCTGTTGACCACCTCCATCGGCATCGCCCGCTATCCCGAGGACGGTGAGGATGACGAGGCGTTGATGGCCCGGGCCGCAGAGGCGTTGTCCCGGGCCGGCAAGGCGGGGCCCGGTCGCCACGATTTCTTCGATGTCCGTCTGCGGCGCCACCTCGAGGAGCAGGAGGCCTTCCGTCGCCAGCTCCTCGAGGCGTTGCTGGCGCCGGGCAAGCACTTCCACATCGTCTACCAGCCCCAGGTCGGCCCCCTCGGCGGGACCTGCCAGGGGCTGGAGGCACTGGTACGCTGGCAGCACCCGCGCCGCGGCTTGCTGCATCCTGGTGACTTCCTGCCCGAGGCCGCCGCGATGGGCCAACTGATCCGGCTGGATCGCTGGGTCCTGGAGCGGGTCATCCTCCAGCATCGCCAGTGGCGGGAGGAGGGCTCGACGCTGGCCTCCCTCGGGGTATCGGTGAACCTCGACGTGGCGATGCTGGAGCAGTCGGTCTTCGACAGTCGTCCGCTGGATCACTTCCTGCGCCAGCAGGCGGAGGATCTCTCCTGGCTCTCGCTGGAGATCGAAGGTGCCGGCCTGATGGCCAGGGGCGAGACCCATGCCCACCTGCTCAAGCGACTCGGGTCGCTGGGTGTCCGCCTGGTGGCCGACGAACTGGGCTGCGATCCCCTCGACCTCTTCCAGCTCTCGGCGTTGCCGGTCGGCCGGGCCAAGGTCAGCCGCCGGCTGGTGAGCGGGCTGGGCCGCCGTCCCAATGCCGATCGCACCCTGGGGGCGCTGGCATCATGCCTGGCGGCGCTGGGGGTGCAGGCCGTGGTGGTGGGCGTCGAGACCCGGGCTCAGCTGGAGGCCGTTCGCGGGCTGGATTTCGCCGCGATGCAGGGCAATCTCTTCTCGCCACCGTTGGGTGTCGCCGAGCTGGCGACCTGGCACGCGGCGCAGGCGTGACGGGGCGATCAGGCCGAGGCGTTGAGTCGCCCCGGCTGGCGGCCGGTGCGGCCGCGGGGGTCGTAGAGGGTCTTCTCCGACACCGCATGGATGAAATCGAGCATGCGCTGGTTGTGCGACAGGCGCATGGCCAGCAACTGGCCGGCCAGGCCATTGAGGCGGTCGGCGCGCTCGGTCGCGTCGAGGGTGGCCTCCCAGCCCGCCAGGCAATCGGCGTCACTGGCCGCTTCTCGGGCGCCCTGGTGGCCGTCGCGATAGCCCAGGCGCCGCTGGACCTGGCGGCGCAGCTGCTCCATGCGCTCGAGCTCGGCCAGCAGGGCCTGCTTCTCGGCCGCGATCCGTGCCAGCCGGTTGCCATCGATCTGCCCGACGGTGAGCGCCTCGAGCTCTTCCTCGAGCAGCACGACGAGGCTGGCGAGCCGCGCCTGCTGGTCGTTCAGCAGTCGTGCCAGGCTCATGCCTCGTCTTTCCCCAGCATCTCGCGCACATTGGCGATCAGGCCATCGGCGATCCGGTCGGCGCGAATCTCCAGGCGCCCCTCGCGGATCGCCTCGCGAATCTCCTCGACCCGCGCGGTGTCGATGTCCTGGCTGCCGTCGGCCGCATGTCGGCTCAGGTGGGTCGTCGCCGCCGGACCGGCATCCTGGCCGCTCGCCGGGTTCGGGCCCTTGACCTTCTGGGTCTCGTCGCGCTGCTGCGTCTGACCGGGGCGGATCGGCGGGTTCTGGTTGTCGATCTTCAAGATGGTTGCCTCGTGACCGGTGCCTTTGTCCAGGAAGTGAGCCCAGGAAATGAGTCCCGCAAGCGGGTTGCTGGGTGCTTGACCGGACTATCGGCGGCCTCGCCGGAAACTTTAGGCCTGCCGGCGCCGTGGCTGGCAGCCTAGCCAAGGGAGGCTCAGAAGTCCACGGCGAGCCGGGCGTCACCGACGACCGTGGCGGTGACCAGCTCGCGGTTGGTGAAGCGCACCCTCACCCGCTCGCCTTCGCCGCCGGGCTCCAGCGCCTCGCCTTCGCGGGTCACGCGAAAGCTCGGTCCTTGCGCTTCGACCGTCACTTTCTGGCCGCGTTCGACCAGGGCGCGAGCCTGGAACTGATGGGCCTGCAACGGCGAGCCGGCGGCCAGCGCACGACGGGCGACCTGGCCGAGCACCGCCGCCTCGTCGAGCACCGCCTGACGCGGCAGCCGGCTCAGGTCGCCGCGGCGGGTCTCCAGCAGGTCGGCGGTGATGGCGGTGCCGGGCGCGATCTCGCGGGCCGCGACCGGGTAGTCGCCGATCACCCCCACTTCCGCCTGCAGGTAGCGCACCTGCCGGCCCTCGGCCCCGCAACGCACCCCCACCGAGACCCTGCCGAGCACCGGCTGGGAGGCATGGGTCAGGAAGGGCCGCGGTGTCTCGCAGGCCGGCAGGCGGGCGGAAGGCGGACGCACCTCGATGACCACCTCCTCGCCATGAGCCTGCGCCTGCTCGTAGAGGAAGGCATGCACCCCGGCCGTCAGGGCGTCGTCCGCCAGGGTCGGCCGATGGGCAAGCAGCAAGGCCAGCGCCAGGCAGGCACCGAGCAGCCTCGTGGAAAGGCGGGAGGGGCGGCGGGTGGTGGCATCGATCATGGTGTGCTCGCGAGGGTCGGGGGGACGCCAGGAGCATTCTAGCGAGGCGGTCGCCGACGAAAGAGTCGAAATGGACCCGGAATGCGGGGCTGTTCGTCCCTTTGGGATGACGCCGGGCTGGCTATTCTCCATCGTCAACGAATTCCGTATTCAGGGAGAGCGCCGTCGTGATCGATCAGCTCGAAGCCGCCTTCAACTTCCATCAGCAGGCCCTGGGTCTGCGACAGCAGCGCCACAAGGTGCTGGCCAGCAACATCGCCAACGCCGATACGCCGGGCTACAAGGCGCGGGACATGGACTTCGCCAGCGAGCTGAAGAAGGCCGTGGCGCACGGACCCAGCGGTGGCGAGGGGCTGGCGCTCGCGCGCACCGCCGAGCGGCATATCGCCGGCCAGGGGGGCGCACCGGCCGGCAACGGCCTGCTCTACCGCGTGCCCGACCAGCCCAGTCTCGACGGCAATACCGTGGACATGGATCGCGAGCGCACCCAGTTCGCCGACAATTCGGTGCGCTACCAGGCCGGTCTGACCATCCTCAACAGCCGCATCCAGGGCCTCAAGACGGCCATGCAGCCCGAATGATCCGCTAACGATCAGGAGTTTTCGCCATGTCGATGTTTTCCGTGTTCGATATCGCCGGCTCGGCGATGAGCGCCCAGTCGCAGCGCATGAACGTCACCGCCAGCAACCTCGCCAATGCCGACAGCGTGGCCGGGCCGGGCGGCGAGGCCTACCGTGCCAAGCAGGTGATGTTCGAGAGCCGCGCCGCCGCCCGGGGGATCGGCGGCGTCGGCGTGCGCGAGGTGGTCGAGGATCCCTCGCCGATGCGCCTGGAGTATCGCCCCGAGCACCCGCTCGCCGATGACCAGGGCTACGTGACCATGCCCAACGTCGAGCCGGTGCACGAGATGGTCAACATGATCTCCGCGTCGCGCTCCTATCAGGCCAACGTCGAGGTCATGAACACCAGCAAGCAGATGATGCTGAAGACCCTGACCCTGGGCGAGGGCTGACCCCATGACATCGCCGATCGGTAGCAACGTTCTCAATACCGTCAACGCCGGCTCGGCCGCGGAGGCCAATGCCCGTCAGTCGGCCGAGCTGCGCGACAACTTCATGACCCTGCTGATCACCCAGTTGGAGAACCAGGACCCGCTCAATCCCATGGAGAACCATGAGATGACGTCCCAGCTGGCCCAGATCAACACCGTCAGCGGGATCGAGAAGCTCAACGAGACCCTGAGCGGCATCACCAGCCAGATCGATGCCGGCCAGACCCTGCAGGCCACCGGGCTGATCGGCCAGGGAGTGCTGGTGCCGGGCGACCGGATCCTGCTCGAGACGGATGACGAGGAGGCGGCTCATACCACGCCCTTCGGCATCGATCTCGGCGAATCCGCCGACAACGTGCGGGTGACCATCCACGGCAGTGACGGCCAGGTGATCAACCGCTACGACGTCGGCCCGGTGGGTGCCGGGGTGGAGTCCTTCACCTGGGACGGCAAGACCCGCGAGGGCGACACCGCCGTTCCGGGGGCCTACCGGGTGAGCGTCGAGGCCACCCGGGGAGACGACTCCCTGAAGGCCGAGACCCTCAACTATGCCGTGGTCGGCGGGGTGACCCCGCCCGATGACGACGGCGGCGTGCGCCTCGACCTGGGGGCCGTCTATGGCCAGGTCACCCTCGATCAGGTCAGGCAGATCCTGTGATCCGCATCCGCAGCACCACCACCAAGACAAGCCGGTAGGCAGAGGAACCAGAGATGAGCTTTTCACAAGCACTGAGCGGCCTGAATGCCGCCAAGTCCAGCCTGGGTGTGCTGGGCAACAACATCGCCAACTCCCAGACCGTGGGCTTCAAGGGGGCGAGCAGCCAGTTCGCCGATGTCTTCGCCAACTCCAGGGTCGGCCTCGGCACCCGGGTCTCGGCGGTGCTGCAGGACTTCAGCGAGGGCAATCTCGAGGCCACCAACCGCAACCTCGACCTGGCCATCTCGGGCCAGGGCTTCTACCGCTTCGAGCAGGGCGGCGAGATCGTCTACTCCCGCAACGGCCAGCTCAGCATGACGCCGGATGGCTTCCTCGAGAACGCCAACGGGGCGCGGATCATGGGCTACGGCCTCAATGCCCAGGGCCAGGTGCAGACCGGCGGCCAGCCCCAGGTGCTCAACGTCGCCGCCGACGAGATGCCGGCCAGCGCCACCACCAACGTGGCCACCACCTTCAATCTGGATTCGCGGATGGTGGTGGGGGAAGACACCAGCGAAGTGACGGTGCGCAACGACATTGCCGACCCCGACAGCAACGAGGACTTCGCGTACCACTACTCCAACAACTTCACCGTCTACGACTCGCTGGGCAATCCGCGCAATATCACCGTCTACTACGAGAAGGCCGGCTCCAACGCCTGGGATGCCAGGGTGGTGATGGACGGTTACTACGATGCCGCCAATGACTTCGGCGTTGCCTTCAACAACAACGGCACCCTGGGCGCCGTGGCCGGGGCGAACGTGGTGGATGGCGTGCCCCGGATCGCTTTCAGCCAGGCACAGCTGGGCGGTGATCCTGCCCCGCTGGACTTCGGGCTCAACATCGCCGGCTCCACCCAGTTCGGCAACGGCTCCACCACCAGCGCCCTGACCCAGGACGGCTATACCTCCGGCGCCCTGGTCGGCATCACCATCCGGAACGACGGCACCATCATGCGCAACTACGCCAACGAGCAGTCGCGCCCGGCGGGCCAGATCGCCCTGGCCTACTTCCGCAACCCCGAGGGGCTGAACCCGGCGGGTGACAACGGCTGGAGCGCCTCCAATGCCTCAGGCCAGGAACTGCTGGGCGCACCGGGGACCGGGCTGCTGGGCAGCATCGAGTCGGGGGCCATCGAGACCTCCAACGTCGACATGGCCAAGCAACTGGTCGACATGATCGTCTCCCAGCGCGCCTACCAGGCCAATTCCCAGACCATCAAGACCCAGGACGAGCTCCTGCAGACCGCCATCAACCTGCGCTGAGGCGCCTGACCCGGGAGCCTGAACCATGGATCGCATTCTCTACACCGCCATGAGCGGCGCCAAGCAGAGCATGGACCAGCAGTCGGTGGTCAGCCACAACCTGGCCAACGTCGACACCGCCGGCTTCCGTGCCCAGCTGCATGCCATGCGCGCCGTGCCGGTGCAGGGCGAAGCGGCGCTGGCCACCCGCACGTCGGTGGCGGCCAGCACGCCGGGCTCGGACTTCTCCCAGGGGCCGGTCATGCGCACGGGGCGCGAGCTCGACGTGGCGCTCGAGGGCGATGCCTGGCTCGCCGTGCAGGCCCCGGACGGTGGCGAGGCCTACACCCGCCGTGGCGACCTGCAGGTGGACGGCGATGGCCTGGTCACGCTGGTCGGGCGTCCGGTGCTGGGCGAGGGGGGGCCGATCATCGTGCCGCTGGGCTCGCGTGTCTCGGTAGGCGCCGACGGCACGCTGAGCGCCATCGGCCCTGGCGAGGATCCCAACGCCCTGGTGGATGTCGGTCGCCTCAAGCTGGTCACTCCCGACGCGGCACTGCGGCGCGGCGAGGACGGCCTGTTCCGCCCGGCGCCGGGACCGGAAGGCGCAGTGGCGGCGCTGCCCGCCGACGAGAATGCCAGGGTCGCCAGCGGCGCCCTGGAGGGCAGCAACGTCGGCGCCATCGAGGCCATGGTCGCGATGATCGACGTGGCCCGCCGCTACGAGATGCAGATGAAGGTCATCGGCACCGCCGACGAGAACGCCCAGCGCGCCAACAACCTGCTCTCCTTACAGGGCTGAGGGCTCTCTCCAGGGCTGATGCCCGAGCAAGAGGAACACCCGACATGATCAAGTCACTCTGGACGGCCAAGACCGGCCTGGAATCCCAGCAGGTCAAGCTGGACGTCATCTCCAACAACCTGGCCAACGTCAGCACCAACGGCTTCAAGCGCTCCCGGGCGGTGTTCGAGGACCTGCTCTACCAGAACCTGCGCCAGCCCGGCGCCCAGAACGACGTGCAGAACCGGTTGCCATCCGGCATGCAGGTCGGTACCGGCGTGCGCCCGGTGGCCACCGAGCGGCTGCATACCCAGGGCGGCCTCGAGCACACCGGCAACTCCCGCGACCTGGCGATCAACGGCAGCGGCTTCTTCCAGGTGCTGATGCCCGACGGCTCCACCGCCTATACCCGCGACGGCAGTTTCCAGCTCGACGAGAACGGGCAGATGGTCACCGCCAACGGCTACCCGCTGGAGCCGGCGATCATCATCCCCGACAACGCCCTCTCGGTCTCGGTCGGCGAGGACGGCATCGTCTCGGTGACCCAGCCGGGGACCACCCAGTCGATGCAGGTGGGGCAGATCACCCTCTCCACCTTCGTCAACCCGACCGGGCTCGAGAGCATCGGCGGCAACCTCTACCTGGAGACCACCTCCTCGGGCCCGCGCAACGAATCGATGCCGGGCATGAACGGCGCGGGGCGGCTGTTCCACGAGTACGTGGAGACCTCCAACGTCAACGTGGTGGAGGAGATGGTCAGCATGATCCAGACGCAGCGGGCCTACGAGATCAACAGCAAGGCGGTACAGACCAGCGACGAGATGCTGGCGCGCCTGGCGCAGCTGTAAGGCCTGGCGGCCGGGAGTGAACGCGATGAGACGGTGGATTTCTCTGCGGCCGGCGATGCTGCTGCTGGCGCTGGCAATGCTGGCCCTGGGCGGCTGTGCCCAGGTGCCCCGGGCGTCGGTGGTCGGCGAGCAGGAGAAGATCACCATCGCCGAGCCACCGCCACGGCTGGCCAACGGCTCGATCTACCAGGCCCACCGGGGCGTCCAGCCGCTGTTCGAGGATCGGCGCCCGCGCATGGTCGGCGACATCCTGACCATCGTGCTCGACGAGCAGGTCAGCGCCAGCAAGAACTCGCAGTCCAGCATGAACCGCAACGGCTCGGCGAGCCTCGACCTGGCCCAGCTGCCCGACGCCCTGGAGCGGCTCGCCGAGATCGGCTTCGACCTCTCGGGGACCAGTGACTTCAACGGCGGCGGTGGCTCCGAGGCCAACAACAGTTTTACCGGCACCATCACCGTCTCGGTGCTCGAGGTGATGCACAACGGCAACCTGCGGGTGCGCGGCGAGAAGCAGATCGCCATCAACCAGGGGGCGGAGTTCATCCGCTTCTCGGGGGTGGTCAACCCGCGCACCATCACCGGCCAGAACACCGTGCCCTCCACCTCGGTGGCCGATGCGCGCATCGAGTACGTGGGCAACGGTTATATCAACGAGGCGCAGCACCTGGGCTGGATGCAGCGCATCTTCCTCAATATCTCGCCCTTCTGACGGGTCGGCAGCATGGAGTCTCGACGTGACATGACCAGGACCGAACCGACGCCGCGCCGGCGCCTCGTCACGCGGCTGCTCGTCCTGCTGCTGGCCGCCCTGCTGGCGCTGCCGGCCCAGGCCGAGCGCATCCGCGAACTCGCCGGCTTCGCCGGGGTGCGCGACAACGTGCTGGTGGGCTACGGCCTGGTGGTCGGCCTCGACGGTACCGGCGACCAGACCATGCAGGCGCCCTTCACCGGCCAGAGCCTCTCCAACATGCTCTCCCAGCTCGGCATCACCGTGCCGCCGGGCACCAACATGCAGCTGCGCAACGTGGCGGCGGTGATGGTCACCGCCGACCTGCCGCCCTTCTCGCGCCCCGGCCAGCGGCTCGACGTCAACGTCTCCTCGGTCGGCAACGCCCGCAGCCTGCGCGGCGGCACCCTGCTGATGACCCCGCTCAAGGGGGCCGACGGCGACACCTACGCCATCGCCCAGGGCAACCTGCTGGTGGCCGGCGCGGGAGCCGCCGCCGGTGGCAGCAGCGTGCAGATCAACCAGCAGGCCGGCGGGCGCATCGCCGGGGGGGCCATGGTCGAGCGCGAGGTGGCGCTGGATCTCGGCGCCAACGGCGGCCTGCTCGAGCTCGAGCTCAAGGAGACCGACTTCGGCACCGCCCAGCGGGTGGTGAGCGCCATCAACAACGAGTTCGGGCGCCCGGTGGCCGCGGCACGCAACGGCCGGGTGATCGCGCTGGACGGGCCGGCCAACGACAATTCCCGGGTCAGTTTCATGGCCCGGGTGGAGAACATCCGGGTCACGCCCATGGAAGCCGCCGCCAAGGTGGTGTTCAACTCGCGTACCGGCTCGGTGGTGATGAACAGTGCCGTGACGCTGCACCGCGCCGCGGTGGCCCACGGCAACCTCTCCATCGTCATCGACACCCGGTTCGGGGTCAGCCAGCCGGCACCCTTCGGCGAGGGCGAGACGGTGGTGATTCCCGACACCGAGATCGAGATCCAGCAGCAGGACGCCTACCTGCGGGTAGTGGAGGGCGCCGACCTGGTCGACGTGGTCAACGCGCTGAATGCGCTCGGCGCCACGCCCGACGACCTGATGGCGATCCTCGAGGCCCTCAAGGCCGCCGGCTCGCTGCGCGCCGACCTGGAGATCCTCTGATGAGCATGGAAGAGCTCGGCGGCCAGTTCGCCCTCGACATGCAGGGCCTCAACCGCCTCAAGCACAGCGCCCGCCAGGACCCCGCCGGCGGGGTGCGGGGCGCCGTCCAGCAGTTCGAGGCGCTGTTCATCCAGATGATGCTCAAGAGCATGCGCGACGCCGTGCCCACCACCGGCTTGATCGACAGCAAGCAGACCGAGTTCTACCAGTCATTGCTCGACCAGCAGTGGTCCCAGACCCTGGCGTCCCGGGGCATCGGCCTGGCCGACAGCCTGGTGGCCCAGCTCGAGGGCAGCGGCATGGTGCCGGCGCGCCGGCAGCCGGGCAGCGCCGTCGACGAGCTGATCGCCGGCATCCCCCGTGGCGCGCCGCGGCC
>NZ_PNRE01000039.1 GCF_002879645.1 Halomonas heilongjiangensis
ACGCAGGGCGCCACGGCCGCCACCTGGCGGCTGCCCCAGCCGGTGGATCTGGCGGCGGGGCGGACCCTGTCGGTGCCCTATATCGATGCCCGGGTGCCCGCCGAGCGTCTCTCGGTCTTCCAGCCGGAGCGCGGCGAGGATCATCCCGTGGCCGCGGTGCGCCTGGAGAACGACACCGAGAACTTCCTGCCCACGGGGCTGGTCACCGTCTACGAGGAGGGCGTCGGCCATGTGGGGGACATCAACCTGCCGGGCATCCCGGCCGGCGATGCACGCCTGGCCAGCTTCGCCGCCGATCGCCAGGTGCGCATCAGCAGCGAGTCCCGGCCCGAGGAGAGCCTGGCACGGGTCACCATCGTCGATGGCACCCTGAGGGCCACGCGGCTCTCGCGGGTCACCACACGCTATGCCCTCGACAGCGAGGCCCGCGCTCCCCGCCGCGTGATGATCGAGCATCCGGCGCGGGCGGGCTGGCGTTTCTCTTCCGACGCCCTGGTCGAGTCCACCCCCACTCATCGGCGGCTGCGGGTGGAGCTCGACCCCGGTGGTAGTGTCGTGGTCGAGGCCCGGGAGGAGGTGACCCGCAGCCAGAACGTCGCCCTGGTGGATGCCGACACCGAGCTGCTGGCGCAGTGGACCGATGCCGCCGATGACGACACCGCCGAGGCCCTGGCTGCCCTGCTCGAGCATCGGCGCGGGGTCGCCGAGGTGGAGGACGCGCTGAGGGGCCTGGAGCGCGACCTGCAGCGGGCCGCCGACAGCCAGGCCAGGATCCGCGACAATCTCGCCGCCGTGGGCATCGACTCCGAGCCGGGTCAGCGCTACGTGGCCGAGCTGGAGGCACAGGATGCACGCATCGCGTCGCTGGCGCAGCGCCGGGAGCAGGCCGAGGAGCGGCTCGCGATGCGGCGTGCCGAGCTGGCGGCGCTGCTGCGCGAGCTATGACGGAGGGGCGCCCGACACCCCGGCGTCCCTCTCCAGTTTCCAACTGCGATTGCCCCGATGTCCGGCCGAGGGGCTTTGCGCAAACGGTCAGTTTATTTCAGGATAAGGCAAATGACCGTTTGCGAGGTAAGCCATGCGCGATTTCCTTGAGCACCTGCCCAAGGCCGAGCTGCACCTGCATATCGAGGGCTCCCTGGAGCCCGAGCTGATGTTCGCGCTGGCCGAGCGCAACCGCATTCAACTGCCCTATGCCTCGGTGGAGCAGGCGCGGGCCGCCTACGACTTCAGCGACCTGCAGTCCTTTCTCGATCTCTACTACCGGGGCATGAGCGTGCTGCGCACCGCCGAGGATTTCCATGACCTGGCCATGGACTACTTCCGCCGTGCCAGTGGCGAGGGCGTGGTGCATGTCGAGATGCACTTCGACCCCCAGGCGCACCTGTCCCGGGGCATTCCGCTTCCGGTGGTGATGGAGGGCCTGAGCCTGGCCCGCCGGGCGGCCGAGCGAGAGCTGGGGCTCTCCTCGGCACTGATCATGGCCTTCCTGCGCGATCGTCCCGCCGAGGAGGCGATGCAGGTGCTGGAGCGCGCCGCCCCCTACTGGGAGATGCTCGACGCCGTGGGGCTGGACAGCGCCGAGCGCGGCAATCCGCCGGCGAAGTTCGTCGAGGTGTTCGAGCGGGCCCGTGCGCTGGGCATTCCACGGGTGGCCCATGCCGGCGAGGAGGGACCCCCCGAGTACATCCGCGAGGCGCTGGATCGGCTCGACGTCTGCCGCATCGACCATGGCGTGCGCTGCCTGGAGGATCCGGCGCTGGTGGCGCGACTGCGCGACGAGGGCATCGTGCTCACCGTCTGCCCGCTCTCCAACGTGCGCCTCAAGGTGGTCGAGCGCATCGAGGACCACCCCCTGCCCCGGCTGCTCGAGGCCGGCCTGCGGCTGACGATCAACTCCGATGATCCGGCCTATTTCGGTGGAGGCGTTCTCGACAACTACCTGGCCTGTCACCAGGCCTTCGGGTGGTCGAGGGAGGTCTTCATCGAACTGGCCGGCACCGCCATCGAGGCCGCCTTCCTCGGCAACGAACGCCGCCTGGCGCTGCACCGGCAACTGGCCGCGAGCGCCTAGCGCTGGGGCAGGGTGCCGGCCCGGCACGCAAAACCCCCGGCAGGGCCGGGGGTGGATCGTCATCTCGCTTCGCCGTGGGTCGGGTCAGTCGCTGCTGACCGCATCGCGGGTGCGCTGCCAGGCGCTCTGGGCACCTTCGCGGGTGGATTCCCAGGCGTCCGCTGCATTCTGACGCGCCTGTTCCCACCAGTCCCGGTCGTACTCGGGCAGCTCACCCAGTTCGTCGGCCGACGCGTCGACGAGGATGCGGTAGACCGGATCGCCGTCCTCCTCGGTACTGGCCTCGAGGCGGTAGTGGTCGTTGTCGAGCACGATCTCGCGCCCACCAAGACCGAGAGTGGCACCGCTCTCGATCACCAGTGACTGGACCTGCATGTCGTCGTCGAGCAGGATATCCTCGACTTCACCGATGCGTTCATCGGGATCACTCATCAGATAGACGTCGGCATCGAGGATGGCTTCGGCCGAATAGAGGCCCTGGATCTCCTGGCCAGGCATCTCGTCCTGGGCCTGGGCTGCCATGCCAAGGCCGCCAGCGGCCAGGGAAAGGCTCAGTGCGAGTGTCGTCTTGCGCATGTCGTCTCCTTGGAAAGTTCCATTTCGCGGTAACGCCTGCGTTGCACTCTGGTCTGCTGAAATGGTGCTACAGCATCAGGTCTGTTGCCTGGGACGCGTGGTCCCTTTGATGCGAGTCGACGCCGAATATTCGCGAAAATCGTTGGGGAAATATCCGGCGTTCGTCTTCAAGGTAGCAGCCATGACCGGCTGCTTGTGAAAGGAAGTTCGTAGAAATATTTCCTTATGTTAACAATGCCTAAAAAAGACGAATGTGACGGGATTCACGAGCACCAGGAAAGATGCCCGTGCCTGGATGCTCTCAGGGTTCGCGGCGGTGCTGGCGGCGGCCGCCTGCCCAGGTCTCCAGCACGGTGCGGTCGTCGCCCATCATCATCAGCGCGAAGAGGGTCTCGGCGAGGGAACGGCAGCGCGCCGTGCGCCGGGCCAGCAGCGGGGTGGCCGCGGGGTCGAGGACCACGAAGTCGGCGTCGAGTCCCGGGGCCAGGCGGCCGATACGGTCGTCCAGCGACAGCGCCCGGGCGTTGCCCAGGGTCAGGCCATGGAAGCCCTGCCAGGCGGTGAGCGGCTGACCGCGCAGCTGGCCCACCTGGTAGGCGGCCTTGAGGGTGGCCAGGCCCGACAGGTCGGTGCCGCCGCCCACGTCGCTGGCGTAGGTGATGGCGAGGCCCTTGTCCCGGGGCGCCAGGCGGTCGAACAGGCCGCTGCCCAGGAACATGTTGGAGCTGGGGCAGAAGGCGAGATTCGCCCCGCGCTCGGCCAGCCGGCCGCGCATCTCCTGGTCCAGGTGGATGCCGTGGGCGAAGGTGCTGCGTGGCCCCACCAGGCCGGACTGCTCGTAGACCTCGAGGTAGTCGCGGCTGCCGGGGAACAGCTCGGCCACCCAGTCCAGCTCGCCGGTGTTCTCGGCGAGATGGGTCTGCAGCCAGAGGCTCGCGTCGTTGCGCATCAGGGCGCCGGCGGCATCGAGCTGGGCCCGGGTCGAGGTGGGGGCGAAGCGCGGGGTCAGGCTGTAACCGAGCCGGCCCTTGCCGTGCCAGTCGCCGATCAGTCGCTCGGTGTCGCGGATACCGCCCTCGGTATCGTCGCACAGCGCCGCGGGGGCGTGGCGGTCCATCAGCACCTTGCCGGCGAGCATACACAGCCCGCGCCGGTGGCTGGCGGCGAAGAAGGCGTCCACCGACACCGGATGGCTGGAACAGAACACCTGGGCGGTGGTGGTGCCCACCCGCAGCAGCTCGTCGAGGAAGGCCTCGGAGAGCGCTTCGGCGTGCTCGCGGCTGGAAAACTGCAGTTCTTCCGGGAAGGTGTAGTCGTTGAGCCAGTCGAGCAGCTGGCGACCGTAGGAGGCGATGATCTCCAGTTGGACATAGTGCACATGGCTGTCGATGAAGCCGGGGAGGATCAATTTCCCCCTGTGGTCGATGACTTCCATCCCCTCGGGCAACTCGGGGGCCAGCCTGGCATAGTCGTCCACGGCGCGGATGCGGCCGTCCTCGATCCACAGGGCACCATCCTCGAGGTGGCGCACGCTGCCCTCGGCGGGGGAATCGCCCTCGCCGGGGTCGGCATCGAAGCTCAGCAGTTCGGCGCGCAGCAGGCGCGAGTGTGTCGTCGTCATGGTGTCAGGGCTCATTCTCTTTTGGGGTCAGACCCCTCAGCAAACTTTGGGGTCTGACCCCACAGGAAACTTAGGTAAGGACGCGTCGCAGGTCGGCGGGGTCGAGGCCGCGCTGGTCGCCGCGCTCGGGCGTCTCGACCAGCGGCAGCAGCTCGGCGAGGGCGGCCAGGGCGATGGCGTAGGGGGTCTTGTCGCCACCCGACTGGCCGACGGGGCAGCGCACCGTGGCCAGGGCCTCGTCCCCATGACCGGCATCGCTCAGTCGCGAGCGGAAGCTGGCCCACTTGCTCTTCGAGCCGATCAGGCCGAGCGATGCCGTGTCGCCGCGTGCGAGCAGCGCATCGACCAGGGCGCGGTCCTCGGCGTGGTCGTGGGTCAGCACCAGGGCGTGGACGCCGGCTGGCAGGGCCGCCACCGCGGCCTCGGGATCGGGGCTTGCCCGACACGCGAGGCGTGGCTGGTCGGCGGCCCAGGCGGGGAAGGCGTCGTCGCGGCTGTCGTGCCACAGCACCCGCCAGGGCAGCGGCGCGGCCAGGCGCACGAGCTCCTGGCCCACGTGGCCGGCACCGAACAGCGCCAGCGTGGTGCGGCTGCCCGGGAACACCTCGATCAGCACGTTGACGAAGCCGCCGCAGCACTGGCCGCTGCGCCCGCCCAGCGAGAAGGCCTCGAGGGTCATGCCCGGCTCGCTCGCTGCGAGGCGCTGGCGGGCGGCCGCGATGGTCTGCCACTCGAAGGTGCCGCCGCCGAGGGTGTCGTAGACCGCGTCCTCGGTGATCACCATCCGTGCCCCGGGCTCCCGGGGCGTGGAGCCGGCGCTGGTCACCTGGGTGACCAGGGCGTGGGGCCGGCCGTCGCGCTGCAGGCGGTGCAGGGCGGCGTGCCAGCTCTCGGGGCGTGCGGTCATCATGCGTCTCCCGTGTCCGTCGCCAGCGGCCAGGGGTTGTGCCGGGAACGCAGCGCCTCGGCGGCCAGCAGTACCCGCTCCGGGGTGGCCGGGGTGTCGAGGCGCGGCGCCTCGCGGTAGTCGGCCAGGCTGGCCAGGGCGTCGCGCAGCGCCGACCAGACGCACATGCCGAGCATGAAGGGCGGCTCGCCCACCGCCTTGGAGCGGTAGATGCTGGCCATGGAGTTGGGGTGGCCCTCCAGCAGCCTGACGTTGAACACCGGCGGCAGGTCGCCGTAGGTGGGGATCTTGTAGGTGGCCGGGCCGTCGGAGATCAGCCGGCCGGCGTCGTTCCACTTCAGTTCCTCGCTGGTCAGCCAGCCCACGCCCTGGATGAAGCCGCCCTCGACCTGGCCGAGGTCGATGGCCGGGTTCAGGGAGTCGCCCACGTCGTGGAGGATGTCGACCCGGTCGACCTGGTACTCGCCGGTGAGGGTGTCGACGCTGACCTCGGCCACGGCGGCGCCGTGGGCGTAGTAGTAGAAGGGTCGCCCCTTGCCGGTCTCGCGGTCGTAGTGGATCAGCGGGGTGGCGTAGAAGCCCTTCTCGGAGAGCGAGATGCGGGCGAGATACGCCGCCTGCACCAGCTCGCCCCAGGGGATGCGCCGCTCGCTCTCGCCAACGCCGGCCACCAGGTGGCCGGCCTCCAGGCGCATGCCCTCGCGGTCGAGCCCGCCGAGCTCGGCGAAGAAGTGCTCACTGGCGAAGTCAAACAGCCGCTCCTTGAGCCTGACGCAGGCGTCGCGGGCGGCCTGGCCGTTGAGGTCGGCGCCGCTGGAGGCGGCGGTGGGCGAGGTGTTGGGCACCTTGTCGGTGCGGGTGGCGGTGATGCGCACCGTGTCGAGGTCCAGCGCCAGCTCCCGGGCCACCACCTGGCAGATCTTGGTGTGCAGCCCCTGGCCCATCTCGGTGCCGCCGTGGTTGATCATCACGCTGCCGTCGGTATAGACGTGGAGCAGGGCGCCGGCCTGGTTGAGGTGCTTGGCGGTGAAGGAGATGCCGAACTTCACCGGGGTCAGCGCCAGGCCGCGGCGGATGACCGGGCTCTCGGCATTGAACGCGGTGATCGCGCGGCGGCGGTCCCAGTAGTCGCTGCTGGCCTCGAGCCGTTTCACCAGGTCGTGGAGCAGGGCGATCTGGTCCACCGTCTGGCCGTAGTGGGTGACATTGCGGCCTTCGCGGTAGAGGTTGCGCTTGCGCACGGTGAGCGGATCCTCGCCGATCCTGCGGGCGATATCGTCCATGGCCGCCTCGATCACCATCATGCCCTGGGGGCCACCGAAGCCGCGGAAGGCGGTGTTGGAGGCGGTGTGGGTGCGGGCGCGGTGGCCGGTGACCCGGGCCTCGCCCAGGGAGTAGGCGTTGTCCGAGTGGAACATGGCGCGGTCGACGATCGCCTCGGAGAGGTCCGGCGAGTAGCCGCAGTCGCCGATCACGGTGATCTCGCCCCCCTGGATCACCCCCTGGTCATCGACGCCGAGCCGGTAGCGGTTGTGGAAGGGGTGGCGCTTGCCGGTGACGCGCATGTCCTCGGCCCGCGGCAGGCGGACGCGGGTGGTGCGCCCGGTGCGCCGGGCGATCAGCGCGGCGATGCAGGCCCAGGGCGAGGCCTGGGTCTCCTTGCCGCCGAAGCCACCGCCCATGCGGCGCATCTCCACGGTGACGGCATGGAAGGGGATCCCCAGCACCTCGGCGACCAGCTTCTGGGTCTCGCTGGGATGCTGGTTGGAGGTGTAGACCACCACGCCCTCGTCCTCGGTGGGCTCCACCAGGCAGGCCTGTCCCTCCAGGTAGAAGTGTTCCTGCCCGCCGACGAACTGCTCGCCCTCGACCACATGGGCGGCACCGGCCAGGGCACCCTCCCAGTCGCCGCTCTGCTGGACATGGGTGGGGCGCACGACCTCGCCGCGCTCGGCGGCGGCCACCGGGTCGAGGCTGGCCGGCTGCTCGTCGATCTCCACGATGGCGGCACGCACCGCTTCCCGGGCGGTGCGATGGCTCTCGGCGGCCACGGCGAACAGCACCTGGCCGACGTAGCTGATCTCGTCCTCGACGAAGATCGGGTCGCCGGGGAACACCGGGCCGATATCGGTATGGCCGGGCACCTCGGCGATCGAGATCACGTCGACCACGCCGGGCGTCGCCCTGACCTTTTGCAGGTCGAGGCGGGTCAGCCGGCCATGGGCCACCGGCGAGAGGCCCAGTGCCACGTGCAGGCAGTCGGCGGGGGCGCGGATGTCATCGATATAGGTGGCGCGCCCGGTGACATGCTTGACCGCACTCTCGTGGGCGCTGGCGCTGCCGGCCGCCCCCCGGCTGGTGGCCGGGCGATCATCGCGGGACGTGGTCTCCCGGGCCAGGGGGCCGTCGCCCTTGATCCGTCCCCGCTGCTCCTCGCGAACCCTGGCGGAGTCGTCCGAGATGTCGGGTGCGGCGCCGGGCGCCTGAACGAACTTAGTGAGCGTACGCATGGAGCATCACCTCCCGGTCGGTGTGGGACGACGGCTGCACCTGGCTGTCACGAAGCAGGACCAGGCGCAGGCGCTCGAGCAGGTTGGCGGCGGAGAGCCGGCGGTAGTGGGCGCTGCCGCGCACGTCGCTCATGGGCTGGAAGTCACGCGCCAGCGCGAGCCGGGCGGCCTGGAAGGCGGCGGTCGAGGGGGTGCGCCCCTCGAGGGCGGCCTCCGCCTCCGCGGCGCGCTTGGGGATGGCGGCCATGCCGCCGAAGGCCAGGCGCACGTCGCGCAGGATGCCGTCCTCGAGTCTCCAGCTGAAGGCACCGAGCACCGCGGAGATGTCGTCCTCTCGACGCTTGGACAGCTTCCAGACCTTGAGGGTCCGACCCGCTTCGGGACGCGGCAGGAAGATGGCGCGGATCGACTCGCCCTCGCCCAGCGCGGTCCGCTTGTAGTCGAGGAAGAACTCCTCCAGCGGCAGCTCGCGTTCGCCCTCGGGGCCGGCGAGCCACAGCCGCGAGCCCAGCGCCAGCAGCACCGGCGGAGTGTCGCCGATGGGCGAGGCGTTGGCGACGTTGCCGCCCAGGGTGCCGCGGTTGCGGACCTGGGCCGAGCCGAGGCGGTGCAGCAGGTGGGCGAAGGCCTCGTAATGCTCGTCGAGCAGCGGCTCCAGGCGCGAATAGGTGACGGCGGCGCCGATCCACCAGCCGGGGCGGCCGTCGTCGAGGGTGGTCTCCTCGATGGTGTCGAGTTCGGCGACCCGGGTCACGTCGATCAGCCGCTCGAAGCGCTCGAGGCGCTGGGTGGTCTCGAGCCAGAGATCGGTGGCGCCGGCCACCAGCCGCGCGTCGGGGTGGCGGCGGCGCAGCTCGACCAGTTCCGCCAGGGTGGTCGGCTGGGCGAAGCGGGCATCGGCTTGGGGGGCGGCGGGTGTCGGCGCCGCCGCATCGAGCCACAGCGGACGCCGCTCGGGGTGCTCGCCCATGGTCAGGGCGGCGTCGCGGATCGGCCGATAGCCGGTGCAGCGACAGAGATTGCCGCCGAGCGCGGCCTCGAGGCGCTGGGGCGTCCACGGTGCCGGCACCTTGTCATCCCCCGGGCGCTGCTCTTCGTGCAGGGTGAACAGCGACATGACGATGCCCGGGGTGCAGAAGCCGCACTGGCTGCCGTGGCATTCGACCATGGCGGCCTGGGCGGGGTGGAGCCGCTCGCCGTCGGCCAGGCCCTCCACGGTGACCAGCTGGCGACCGTGGAGCTGGTGGGCGGGGGTGATGCAGGCATTGGCGCTGTGGTAGCGCACGCGCCCGTCGGGCCCGGTCTCGCCGATGGCCACGGTACAGGCGCCGCAGTCGCCCGAGGCGCAGCCCTCCTTGGTGCCGGTCTGGCCGAGCGACTCGCGCAGCAGCTCGAGCACGCTGGTCTCGGGTGAGGCCTCGCAGTGGCGGGGCTGCCCGTTGAGCAGGAAATCGATCATCGCCTTGTCTCTTGTTGATTGTCTCTTGTTGATACGGGTGGCAGATGCCGTCTGGTGTTGACCAATCGGTCAGGATGTTTCCAGCATGGTTCAGAATCGATCGGTTTGCAAGCCCGTTTGCACCCCGCACAAGGCTGGTGCACTATCCCGGACACCTGAGCGCCTGGGCGAGGACCCGGTCACGACATGGGGCAGTGAGGTTGCCGATGACGCAGTGGAAGACGCCTTCCGGAAGGAGTGTGCGTGAGAAGGGGGAGACCAACGGCATGACGCGCGAGCGTAACGAGCGCGAGATCCTGGCGGCCGCCGAACGGGTCTTCGCCCGGCACGGCTATCGCGGGGCCAGTCTTCAGGATATCGCCGAGCAGGCCGGGCTACCCAAGTCCAATGTGCTCTATTACATGGGCAGCAAGCGGGGCCTCTACGTGCGCCTGCTGGAACGCATGATGGAGCGCTGGAACGCGCTGCTCGACGACATCTCGGTGGAAGACGATCCTGCGGAAGTCCTCGAGGCCTTTATCCGCAGCAAGATGCAGCTGTCGCGCCGTCACCCGGAGGGCTCGCGGCTGTTCGCCGCCGAGATCCTCGGCGGGGCGCCCTTCCTGCAGGACTACCTGCGTGGCGGGCTGCGCGACTGGGTGCAGGCCCGGGCGCGGATCTTCGAGCAGTGGGCCGAGCGCGGCCTGATGGACCCGGTCGACCCGGTGTGGCTGATCTTCCTGATCTGGTCGGCCACCCAGCACTACGCCGACTTCGAGGCCCAGGTGCTCGGCATCACCGGCAAGGAGGAGCTCTCCGATGCCGACGTGGAGCGGATCACCGCCTTCCTGACCCAGGTGATCCTCAAGGGCTGCGGGGTCAGGCCGCGCGAGGCCTGATGACCTCTCTGTCGACGCTGCCCATCGAGGCCCGCCTGGTCGCTATTCGCGAGGCGCTGGTGGGCCACACCCGCGCCCTGCTGGTCGCCGAGCCCGGCGCCGGCAAGACCACCCGGGTGCCGCTGGCGCTGCTCGACGCGCCCTGGTGTCGGGGCGGCAGGCTGCTGCTGCTGGAGCCGCGGCGTATCGCCGCGCGGCTGGCCGCGGGCTTCATGGCGGAAACCCTGGGCGAACCGGTCGGCGAGACCGTCGGCTACCGGATGCGCGGCGAGAGCCGTGTGGGGCCGGCGACGCGCCTCGAGGTGGTCACCCAGGGCGTGCTGACCCGCATGCTCCAGGACGATCCCATGCTCGAGGGGGTGGCCGGCATCCTCTTCGATGAATTCCACGAGCGCAGCCTCGAGGCGGACCTGGGCCTGGCGCTGGCGCTGGACGCCCAGGCGGGGCTGCGTGACGACCTGCGGCTGCTGGTGATGTCGGCGACCCTGGACCTGGACTCGCTGCTCGGGGTGCTGGGGCAGGGCACGCCGGTGATCGACTGCCCGGGCCGGACCTTTCCCGTGGAGACTCGCTATCGCTCCCTGACCGGCCGCGAAGAAGCCGCTTCCCGGCAGGCCCGGGCGGTGTTCGAGGCGCTCGATGACGAGGCGGGGGATGCCCTGGTGATCCTGCCTGGCGTCGGCGAGATCCGCCGCCTGGCGCGAGAGCTCGCCGGCCGACGTCCGGACCTGGCCATCATGGAGCTGCATGGCCGGCTGCCGCTCGAGGCCCAGCGCCGCGCCCTGCGCCCCGATCCGGGGGGCAGGCGCCGGGTGGTGCTGGCCACCGCGATCGCCGAGTCGAGCGTCACCGTGGACGGCGTGCGCATCGTCGTCGATGCCGGCCAGGAGCGGGTGCCGGTCTTCCAGCCGCGCAGCGGCCTCACCCGCCTCGAGACCCGCCGGGTCAATCGCGCCAGTGCCGACCAGCGCCGCGGCCGTGCCGGGCGGCAGGGCCCCGGGGTCTGCGTGCGCCTGTGGGCCGAGGAGCAGCCGCTGATTCCCCACGGCGAGCCGGAGATCCGCCAGGCCGACCTGGCGCCGCTCGCCTTCGAACTGGCCCGCTGGGGCATCACCGAGCCGAGCCAGCTGGCCTGGGTGACCCCGCCACCCCCCGCGGCCCTGGCGGCGGGCCGCGACCTGCTTCGCCGGCTCGGGGTGCTCGACGCGGCCTTCCATCTCACCGCGCTGGGGCGGGCCAGCACCCGCTGGCCGACCCATCCCCGCCTGGCGGTGATGCTCGAGCGCGCCGTCGCCCTCGACGCGCTGCCCCTGGCCTGCGCCCTGGTGGCGGCACTGGAGGGGCGCGACCTCGAGGGCGAGAAGGACCTGGAGCGCGCGCTCGAGGCGCGCCTGGCGGATGGCCGGGCTCATCGCCAATGGCTGCACGACGCCCGCCGCCTGGCCCGCCTCGGCGGCTGCCGGCTGGAGGTCGCGAGCCTGGCGCCGCTGGGGGAGCTGCTGGCGCTGGCCTATCCGGAGCGTATCGCCCAGCGCCTGGCCCCCGGGCGCTTCCGGCTGGCGAGCGGTGGCCTGGCGGTCCTGCCGGAGGAGCACCCCCTGGCCCATGCCGCGCTGCTGGTGGCGGCCGAGCTCGACGGCGAAGCCGGCGGCGCACGGATCTTCCGTGGCGTGGCGCTCTCGCCCGACCGACTCGAGGCGCTCTATCCCGAGACCGCCGAATGGCGCGCGAGCCTCGCGTGGTCGGACGAGCAGGGCCGACTGGTCGGCGAGCAGCGGCGCGGCCTGGGGGCGGTGGTGCTGGAACGCCGGCCCCTGCAGGCGCTGCCGCCGGAGGCGGTGCGTCGGGCGCTGCTCGATGCCCTGCGGCGCCGCAGGCGATTACCCTTCGACGAGGCCGCCGAACAGCTGCGAGGGCGGGTGGCACTGCTGCGTCGCGAGCTGGGCGACGACTGGCCCGACTGGTCGGACGCGGCGCTGCTCGAGCGCCTGGACGACTGGCTGGGGCCGCACCTCGATGGCGTGACGCGGCTCGAGGCGGTCGACAAGCTGCCGCTGGGACGGCTGCTGCTCGATACCCTCGGCTGGCCGCTGCGCTCGCGTCTCGACGAGCTCGCCCCCGAGCGGCTGACGGTGCCCAGCGGTTCCGGCATCCGGCTCGACTACGCGTCCTGTCGGGAGGGCGGCGAGCCGGTGCTCGCGGTGAAGCTGCAGGAGGTGTTCGGCTGGCGGGCCTCGCCGCGCGTCGCCGGCGGGCGCGTGCCGGTGCTGCTGCACCTGCTCTCGCCGGCGCGGCGCCCGCTCCAGGTCACCCGCGACCTCGAGAGCTTCTGGGCCAACGGCTACCCGGAGGTCCGCCGCGAGATGCGCGGCCGCTACCCCAGGCACCCCTGGCCCGAGGATCCCCTGACCGCCGAGGCCACCGCCCGCACCAGGCGTCGGGGGTAGGATGATGATGCTGGCTGGTATAGTGAGGCGATGGTCTACAGGGAACCCAGAAGGTCGGATATGAAGCCATCCTATACGAGGATCAAAGACTACTTGATCGAGCAGATTGAGCAGGGAGCGTTTGCGCCTGGTGACAGAATCCCGGCCGAGAATACGTTGGCCAAGGAGTTCGGTGTCAGTCGTATGACCGCCAACAAGGCGATACGTGACCTGGTACACCAGGGGATGCTGATGCGGCGCACAGGGTCCGGCACTTATGTGGTCGAGCTCAAGGCCGAGTCATCACTGTTCGAGATCAAGAACATCGCCGACGAGATTCGGGCCCGGGGCGGCGTACACAGCAGCGATGTCAACCGCCTCGAAGAGGTTCGCGCACTGGGAGACGTTGCCATCTTCCTGGGGGTCCAGACGGGATCCCGGGTGTTCTACTCCGAGATCGTGCATCGGGAGAACGGTGTCAAGATCCAGCTGGAGCGGCGTCATGTGAATCCCAGGCTGGCACCGGACTACCTGGAGCAGGACTTCGAGAGCCAGACCCCCAACGCCATCCTGGTGGCTCGCTACCCGGTCACCGATGTGGAACACTCGGTGGAGGCGGTGCACCCCAGTCCCCAGGAGGCAGCGCTGCTGGATATTTCGGAGCGGGAGGCCTGTCTCAAGGTCATTCGGCGTAGCTGGTCGGGGGAGCTGCTGATCAGCTATACCCAGCTGTTGCATCCGGGCTCCCGTTACAAGCTTAACGCTCGATTCCATACTGGCTCTTTATGACCGGTTGTCACTCCCTGACAGCGACACAGGCCATCCTTCGGGATGGCCTGTGTCGTGTCTGCCACTTGGTTTAGACGGCCAGGAACAGAACCAGATAGCCTGCGGGAATCGCCAGGAACAGGCCGATGGCGGTGCGGATGAACCAGATTGCCAGCAGTTGCGGAATGGAAATGGGAATGTTGGTAGAGAGAATGCAGGGAATCGACGCCGAGAAGAACAGGATCGAGGAGATCGACACGATGGCGGTGGCGAAGCGGGCCACGAACGAGGCCTCGGTCATCTGCAGCGCCGGCAGGAACAGCTCGGCGAGGCCAGAAGCGGTGGCCTGGGCCAGCATCAGACCATCATCGAGCCCCCAAGGCAGCACGAAGGGATAGAGGGCGTAGCCGAGCCAGTCGAACAGCGGCGTATAGGTGGCCACCAGCAGGCCGATCAGTCCCACCGACATGATGGAGGGCAGGATGCTCATGGCCATCAACAACCCTTCGCGGCCATTGTTGAACACATTGCGTTGCAGGCTCGGCGCCCGCTCGGCGGCCTCCAGGCCGGCACGCAGGGCGCTGCTCAAGCGCTCTCCCCGGGGCACCATCGGTTCGGGGTTGGCTACGTCAGCGCTCATGCGGCTGATCGGCGGGATGCGCGCGGTAATGGCGGTGATCAGGAAGGTGATCAGCAGGGTCAGCCAGAAGTAGTGCAGCCATACATGCATGATGTTCAGGGTGTTCGCCACCACGATCATGAAGGTCACCGAGGCGGTGGAGAAGCCGGTGGCGATGATGGCCGCCTCGCGGTTGGAGTACATGCCGCTGGTATAGACCCGGTTGGTGATCAACAGGCCGATGGAGTAGCTGCCCACGAAGGAGGCCACCGCATCGATGGCGGAGCGTCCCGGGGTCTTCCACAGCGGGCGCATTAGCGGCTGGCAGATCACCCCGACCAGTTCCAGCAGCCCGTAGGTGGTGAGCAGGGCCAGGAAGATGGCCCCGATGGGCACGATCAGACTGACCGGAACCACCAATTTGTCGAGCAGGAAGGGCAGCTTGTCGGATTCATGCAGCAGGGCAGGCCCGGCACCGCTCATCGCCAGCACCATGAAGAGTACCCCGGCCACCTTGAGCAGGGTAAACACCAGATGGGTGGTACTGCGGCGCCAACTGCCGGTGATAAAGGGGTACAGGGCACCGGCGGTGATCACGCCCAGGGCATACCAGGGGCCCCAGTCACCCAGCAGGCCGATGCAGTAGCGCACGAGGTGATCCAGGAGGATGGTGGAGCGTCCGCCGATCTCGATGGGCACAAAGAAGAAGAGAATGCCAATGCCGCTGGGAATCACCAGCCTCATCAGGTTCCACCAGCTGCTTTTTCTGTTCTTGGGATATTCCGCCAATTTTTCCATGGGTGGTTCCGCCGTCGCGTTGTTTGTTTGGAGCCAATATGTATATACAGCATGGCCTAGATTTATCCATCCTGACGCCGTCAACAAATAGACCTTAGTCTAATGATTCTCGCCTGATTCTATCTGTATCTCAGTAAAAACAAAGATATAACCATGCTTGGTCGTTTTTTTTATTTTCCCCTCTTGACGTCACATCGTGGAATGGTCGATATCTGTATATACAGATTGTGCGGCCACCTCGGCTGCTCCCGTACGGCCACGACCACGAGGACACCTTCATGACCCAGCACCAGCCCATCAGCACCGAACCCCGTCACGATCCCAGCCGCCGGATCGCCGCCCCCACCGGTAGCGAGCGCAGCTGCAAGAGCTGGCTCACCGAGGCCCCCCTGCGCATGCTGATGAACAACCTCCACCCCGACGTGGCCGAGCGCCCCGAGGACCTGGTGGTCTACGGCGGCATCGGCCGCGCCGCCCGCGACTGGCAGTGCTTCGACACCATCGTCGAGACCCTCAAGCGCCTGGAGGACACCCAGACCCTGCTGGTCCAGTCCGGCAAGCCGGTGGGGGTGTTCGAGACCCACAAGGACGCCCCGCGGGTGCTGATCGCCAACTCCAACCTGGTGCCGGCCTGGGCCAACTGGGAGCACTTCAACGAGCTCGACCGCAAGGGCCTGATGATGTATGGCCAGATGACCGCCGGCTCGTGGATCTACATCGGCTCCCAGGGCATCGTCCAGGGCACCTACGAGACCTTCGTCGAGGCCGGGCGCCAGCACTACGCCGGCGACCTCAGCGGCCGCTGGATCCTCACCGCCGGCCTGGGCGGCATGGGCGGTGCCCAGCCCCTGGCGGCGAGCCTGGCCGGCGCCTGTTCGCTGAACATCGAGTGCCAGCAGTCGCGCCTCGACTTCCGCCTGCGCACCCGCTACCTGGACGAGCAGGCCACCGACCTGGATGACGCACTCAAACGCCTCGAGCGCTACACCGCAGAGGGCCAGGCGGTCTCCATCGGGCTGTGCGCCAACGCCGCCGATATCCTCCCCGAGCTGGTCAGGCGCGGCGTGCGCCCCGACATGGTCACCGACCAGACCAGCGCCCACGACCCGCTGCACGGCTACCTGCCGTCGGGCTGGACCTGGGATGAGTACGTGGCGCGCGGCAAGAGCGAGCCCGAGGCGGTGGTCAAGGCCGCCAAGCAGTCCATGGCGGTGCACGTCCAGGCCATGCTCGACTTCCAGGCGCTGGGCGTGCCGACCTTCGACTACGGCAACAACATCCGCCAGATGGCCCAGGAGGAAGGGGTCGAGAACGCCTTCGCCTTCCCCGGCTTCGTGCCGGCCTATATCCGCCCGCTGTTCTGCCAGGGCATCGGTCCCTTCCGCTGGGCGGCGCTCTCCGGCGACCCGGAGGACATCTACAGGACCGACCAGAAGGTCAAGGAGCTGATCCCCGACGACCCGCACCTGCACAACTGGCTGGACATGGCCCGCGAGCGAATCAGCTTCCAGGGGCTGCCGGCGCGGATCTGCTGGGTGGGCCTCAAGGATCGCGCCCGCCTCGGCCAGGCCTTCAACGAGATGGTCGCCAGTGGCGAGCTCAAGGCGCCCATCGTCATCGGCCGCGACCACCTGGACTCCGGCTCGGTGGCGAGCCCCAATCGCGAGACCGAGGCGATGCGGGACGGCAGCGACGCCGTCTCCGACTGGCCGCTGCTCAACGCCCTGCTCAACACCGCCGGCGGCGCGACCTGGGTCTCGCTGCACCACGGCGGCGGGGTGGGCATGGGCTACTCCCAGCACGCCGGGGTGGTGATCGTCGCCGACGGCACGGATGACGCCCACGCCCGCCTGGGCCGGGTGCTGCGCAACGACCCGGCCACCGGGGTGATGCGCCACGCCGACGCCGGCTACGCGATCGCCAAGACCTGCGCCCGCGAGAACGATCTCGACCTGCCGATGCTCGAT
>NZ_PNRE01000072.1 GCF_002879645.1 Halomonas heilongjiangensis
GAGCGCCTCGCGCACCTCGATGGCGTTGCCGGCGCAGGGGGCCAGCGGCTGGCTCATGTCGGTGAGCAGCGCGGTGGTCGGCGTGCCGGCCTTGTTCGCCACCTCGGCGATCGTTTCGGCGAGCTCCCGGGATTTCTCCGGCGTGGGCATAAAGGCACCGCTGCCGACCTTGACGTCCATCACCAGGGCATCGAGGCCGCAGGCGAGCTTCTTGCCGAGAATCGACGACACGATCAGCGGCAGCGACTCCACCGTGGCGGTGACGTCGCGCACGCCGTAGAGGCGCCGGTCGGCGGGGGCGAGGTCGGCGGTCTGGCCGATGATGGCCACGCCCGCCTCGCGGACCAGCTCGCGGAAGCGGGCGCGGTCGGGGGCGATGTCGTAGCCGGGGATCGCCTCGAGCTTGTCCAGGGTGCCGCCGGTATGGCCCAGGCCGCGGCCGGAGACCATCGGCACGCAGCCGCCGCAGGCGGCGATCCAGGGGCCCAGCACCAGCGAGACCAGGTCGCCGACCCCGCCGGTGGAGTGCTTGTCGAGCACCGGGCCGGGCAGGTCGAGCCCGGACCAGTCGAGCACCTCGCCGGAGTCGCGGATCGCCTCGGTCAGGGCCACGGTCTCGCTCGCGTTCATGCCGTTGAGGAATACCGCCATGGCCAGGGCGCCGACCTGGGCGTCGCCCAGGCTACCGTCCTTGATCCCGGCCACCAGCGCCCGGATCGATTCGGCATCGAGCGCCCGGCCGTCGCGCTTGGCGCGGATCAGCTCCTGGGGCAGGGCGTGGGCGTGCATCAGTAGCCTCCCGCCGGCGTGCCGTCGCCGGATCGCTGATTGCTCACGGTCAGGCCCAGGGTCTCGAGCAGGCTGTCGAGCAGCCCCGAGGCGCCGAAGCGGAAGTGCGCCGGGGTGGTCCAGTCGCCTCCCATCAGGCGCTCGGCGAGGGCCAGATAGGCCTGGGCGTCCTCGGCAGTGCGCACGCCGCCGGCGGCCTTGAAGCCGATGTCCCGCCCGCTGTCCCGGATGACGGTGAGCAGGAGCTCGGCGGCCTCCAGGGTGGCGTTGACCGCCACCTTGCCGGTGGAGGTCTTGAGGAAGTCGGCGCCGCCTTCCACGGCGAGCTCGCCGGCGCGGCGGATCAGGGTGGGGGCGGCCAGCTCGCCGGTCTCGAGGATCACCTTGAGCACGGCATCGCCGCACTCGCGCTTGCAGGCGGCGACCAGCTCGCGTCCCACCGTCTCGTCGCCTGCCATCAGCGCCCGGTAGGGGAAGACCACGTCGACCTCGTCGGCGCCGGCGGCGATGGCCGCGCGGGTCTCGGCGGCGGCCCGCTCGATGTCGGCGTCGCCGTGGGGGAAGTTGGTCACGGTGGCGATCTTCACCTTGCCGGCGAGCCCCTGTTCGGCAAGCGCCTGCCGGGCGGTGGCGATGAAGGCGGGGGAGACGCACACCGCTGCCGGGTGGCCCGCCGGGGTGGCGGCGCGTGCGCAGAGCGCCCGGGTGGTGGCGTCGGTGTCGTCGTCGTTGAGGCTGGTGAGATCCATCAGCGCCAGGGCCTGGCGCGCGGCCTGTTGCAGATCGGTCATGGGGTCTCCCCGGTGAAAGTGTGGGCGTGGCGTGCTGGTGTCGGGGGGAGCGGCGGGGTCGCCGCTCCCCGTTGGTGACGCTCGTCGGCGGTCGGGTTCCGAGCTCATCCCAGGGCCCCCAAGGCCAGGAAGAAGCCGGCGAGGGTGGCCGACATCAGGTTGGAGAGGGTGCCGGCCAGCACCGCCTTGAGACCGAAACGGGCGATGTCGTGACGGCGGTTGGGGGCGATGCTGCCGAGGCCGCCGAGCAGGATGGCGATCGACGACAGGTTGGCGAAGCCGCACAGCGCGAAGGAGAGGATCGCCATGGTGTGGGGCGTCATCGCCTGGCCGGTGGCGGCGACGAGCTGGTCGCCGTCGAGGTAGGGCGCCAGGTTGATATAGGCCACGAACTCGTTGACCACCAGCTTCTGGCCGATGAAGGAGCCGGCCAGGGTCGCCTCCTCCCAGGGCACGCCGAGCAGGAAGGCCAGCGGGGCGAACAGCCAGCCGAGGATCCACTCCAGGCTCAGCGACTCCATGCCGACCCAGCCGCCGACGCCGCCGAGCATGCCGTTGATCAGCGCGATCAGGCCGATGAAGGCGAGCAGCATGGCGCCGACGTTGGCGGCGAGCATCAGGCCGGAGGAGGCCCCGGCGGCGGCGGCGTCGAGCACGTTGGTCGGATGGTCCTCCTCCTCCTCGAGGCGCGCCTCGGCCGCGGAGATGCTGTCCTCGGGATCCTGGGTCTCGGGCATGATCAGCTTGGCGAACAGCAGCCCACCGGGGGCGGCCATGAAGGAGGCCGCCACCAGGTACTCCATGGGAATGCCGAGTGCCGCATAGCCGGCCAGCACCGAGCCTGCCACCGAGGCCAGGCCGCCGCACATCACCGCGAACAGCTGCGAGGGCGTCATGCGGGCGATGAAGGGACGCACCACCAGCGGCGCCTCGGTCTGGCCGACGAAGATGTTGGCGGTGGCCGAGAGCGATTCGGTGCGCGAGGTGCCCAGCGCCTTCTGCAGGGCGCCGCCGAGGAGGCGGATCACCCATTGCATGATGCCCAGGTAGTAGAGCACGGCGGTCAGCGAGGAGAAGAAGACGATCACCGGCAGGACCTTGATGGCGAAGACGAAGCCGACGTTCTCCACGTCGGCCAGGCCGCCGAACAGGAAGTCGATGCCGTCGTTGGCGTAGGCCACCACCTGGCTGACCGCCGCGGAGACGGTGGCGAGCACCGCCTGGCCGGCGGGCACGTAGAGCACGAAGGCGCCGATGCCGGCCTGGATGGCGAAGGCGCCGCCCACGGTACGCAGGCGGATCGACTTGCGGTCGGTCGAGAAGAGCAGGGCGATGACGATCAGCGTCGCCATCCCGACCAGGCTCATGATGGGGGTCATGGGGCACCTGTTGTCGTTGGTTTCACCCGGATGGGGTGGGGCATGAGTGTGAAGTGAAAAATATAACAGATAGTGTTATTTTTCTAACAACTTTTTGAGTGGCTCGCCCGAAGCCGCGAGGAGCGGCGAGCGCGATGGCAATTCTGCCGGCGCTCGATCAGCATGGAGACCCGCGGCGATCGCCGTGATACAGACGAGGAGGCTCGATGAACGGCCGCAGTGCCATGCGACTGGCGCGCCTGCAGGAGGCGCTGGCCGGAGGCGGGACCATGCGACTCGCCGAGGCAGCGAGACTCTGCGGGGTCTCGGAGATGACCATTCGTCGCGACGTGGCGGCCAGCGACGGGGCCATCACCTTCTTCGGCGGACGCCTGGTGATGGCCGACAACCCGCGCTTCGCGCCGGTCTACGACCTCGACGAGCAGCAGGTCAGCCACTACCCGGCCAAGTGCCGGCTCTGCGAACGGGCCGCCGCCTTCATCGAGAAGGGCGACACCCTGTTCATCGATTGCGGCACCACCCTGATGCCGCTGGTCGACTCCCTGGCGAACCACCGCGAGCTCACCGTGGTGACCTATGCCCTCAACGTGGCCAATGCGGTGAGCACGCTGCCCGGGGTGCGCCTGGTGCTGCTCGGCGGGCTCTACCACGGCTCGTCACAGTCGTTCGGTGGTGACGGCGTCGTCGAAGCGATCCGCCGTCTCGGCATCAACCGCGCCTTCCTCTCGGCGGCGGGCCTTCACGAGCAGAAGGGAGTGAGCTGCTTCCATTTCCATGAAGTGGCGCCCAAGCAGGCCGCCATCGCCACCGCCGGGCAGCGCCTGCTGGTGGCCGACGAGAGCAAGCTCGGCATGATCCGACCGGCGCGTTTCGCCGGGGTCGATGACTTCGACGTGGTGATCACCGACGGGGAGGCGGGGCGCCGGTTGCGGCAGGGTCGCCAGGCGGCCGGCCGGGGGCCGGAGGTCCTGCTCGCCTGACGGCGGCATACCGACCCTGTCCCGGATCAAGGCGAGGGCGCCCGGCCGTTGCTATCCTGCACAATAGGCAACGGTGTCAGACGGTCGTTGCCGGCGACTGGACCGATCGGTCGATGACACAGCGTCCCGCTTCCAGGAGACAATGACATGCAAGCTGCCGACGTCATGACCACCAACGTGATCAGCGTGACCGCGGATGCCGAGGTACGCGAGATCGCCAGCCTCCTGCTCGAGCACGGGATCAGTGCCGTTCCGGTGATCGATGCCGACCAGCGGGTGCTGGGTATCGTCAGCGAGGGCGACCTGATGCGTCGAGTCGAGAACGATACCGAGCACAAGTCCTGGTGGCTGAAGCTGATATCCGGTTCCAGTGCCGGTGAGTACGTCAAGTCCCATGGCCGCAGGGCCGGCGAGATCATGACCCCGAAGCCGGTCACCATCGGCGAGGACGAGCCGCTGCACCGCATCGCCAGCCTGCTCGAAAAACACCGGATCAAGCGGGTGCCGGTGGTGCGTGACGGCAGGCTCGTGGGGATCGTCAGCCGCTCCAATCTGCTGCGCGGGTTTTCGGTCACGGCACCGGACACGGGCCTGGATGTCACCGGCGACGACCGGGAGATCCGTGATGCCATTCTCAAGGAGGTCGACGAGAATACCGGCGTGCTGGTCGATCGCATCAACGTCATCGTCGCGGAAGGCAATGTGCAGCTATGGGGCCTGGTGGAGAATCAGGAGGAGAAGCTGGCCGTCCAGGTGGCCGCCGAGAACACCAGCGGTGTCAAGGCGGTGGAGAACAACCTGGGCTTCGTGCCCCGGGGCATGGCGAGTTTCTGAGGCGCCACCGAGCACCTTCGCCAACGCCAGCGGGGTGGCCATTCGGCCACCCCGCTGGCGTTGATGACACGCGGTATCCTCAGTCCTGGCGGGCTCGCGCCTGTCGCAGGGCGTTCTCGAGGTTCTCCAGGCTGCGGTCGCGCTGGTGCAGCTTGTCCAGGCCGAACAGGCCGATGCGGAAGGCCTGGAAGTCGTCGCCCTCGTCGCACATCAGCGGGACGCCGGTTGCGACCTGAACGCCGGCCTCGGCGAAGCGATCGACGATCGCGGGGTCGTCGGTGTAGCTGACCACCACGCCGGGGGCTTCGAACCCCGGCGCGGCGACGCTCGCGAGGCCATGCTCGGCGAGCATGGCGCGCACGCCCTGGCCCAGGGCCAGTTGCTCCTCTCGCAGCGTTTCCAGGCCATAGGCCTCGATCTCGGCCATCACGTCGCGCAGCCTGGCCAGGCCGTCGGTGGGCAGGGTGGCATGGTAGGCATGGCCGCCCCCCTCATAGGTCTCCATGATCGACAGCCACTTCTTCAGGTCGCAGGCGAAGCTGGTGCTGGTGGTGGAGTCGATGCTCTCCCGGGCCAGGCGCGACAGCATCACCATGCCGCAGCAGGGCGAGCCGCTCCAGCCCTTCTGGGGGGCGCTGACCAGCACGTCGACGCCGAGATCCTGCATGTCGACCCAGAGGGTGCCGGAGGCGATGCAGTCGAGCACGAAGAGGCCGCCCTCCTCGTGGATGGCATCGGCGATGCGGCGCAGGTAATCGTCGGGCAGCAGGATGCCGGACGAGGTCTCGACATGGGCGGCGAACACCACGTCGGGTTGCTCGGCGTGTATCGACTCGATCACGTCCTCGATGGACGGCGGGGCGAAGGGGGAGGTCGGGTCGTTCTCGTCGAGCCGGCGCGCCTTGAGGATATCGGCATCCGCGGGGATACGGCCCATCTCGAGGATCTGGCTCCAGCGATAACTGAACCAGCCGTTGCGAATCACCAGGCACCGGCGATCGGTGGCGAACTGGCGGGCCACGGCCTCCATGGCGAAGGTGCCGCTGCCCGGAACGATCACGGCGCTGTGTGCATGGTAGACACGTTTCAGGGTGGCGGAGATATCGCGCATCACGCCCTGGAAGCGGGCCGACATATGGTTCAGGGAGCGGTCGGTGTAGACCACCGAGTACTCCAGCAGTCCATCGGGGTCGACATCGGGTAGCAAGCCGGCCATTTCGTTCTCCGTATTGATTCCAGGCCTTCGTGAGCGAAGGGTCATTCATGCCCTGAGCATATTCCGATTCGCTAACGGGGGCCAGCGGCGGCGGCCAGCATGCAGGTATTCGTCAGTCGAGCCTATTCCGAGCTGGCCAGGGAATCTCCTTGTGGCATGGCGTCCTGGTCGATGGCGGCAATGGCCTTGGCGGCACGCTGTAGTGCCGGCAGGCATTGCAGGGCCTTCTCTTGTGTCATGCGCATGATGGGCGCCTGAATGGCGATGCCCAGGTTCGACCTACCTCCCCGAAGGTCGGGGGCCAGTACGGCAATGCAGATCAGGCCAGGCAGGAACTCCTCGTCATCGAAGGCAAAGCCGTTCTGGCGAACGGTCGCTATCTCGGCTTCCAGGGAATCGATATCGGTCAGGGTTCTCTTGGTGAACGCCTTGAGGGGGATCTCACTCAGCAGACGCTTGCGCTGCGCCGGGCTCATCTGGGCCAGGAACAACTTGCCGCTGGCCGAGCAGTGCACGGGAACCCGGGAGCCCGGGTGCAGATAGAAGCGCAGGGCGGCCGACGTCTCGACACGGTCGAGATAGAGGACCTCCCCGCCGGAGAGGGCCGTGATATTGCAGCTTTCGCCGACCTCGTCAACCAACTGGCTCAGCACCGCATGCCGGGCGCCGTGCACGGTGTCGTTGAGTAGCAGGTTCTCGGCCAGCCGACGCAGCCGGCTGCCCTTGCTGTAGTGGCGACTGTCGGCTTCGCGCTGGAGCATGCCGGACGTCTCGAGCTGTTGCAGCATGCGATGAAGGGTCGGCTTCGGTAGTCCGGTCTCCTCGACCAGGCTCTGCAGGGTGAAGAACTGATCCTTTTCGGCGATGACTTCCAGCAGCGCCAGCAGGCGCTGTGCGGGGGTATCGCCCTCAAGCTTGGTGATCTCGGGTTTGCTACTGGTCATGGCGCTGCCTCCCTTTGCTGCCAAGGTAAATTATTCTTGAAAAGAAATCAATTTGTACCGTTTTTTGAGATTTATTGTTGACGGGCAGTCTCGGGGTAGCTAGATTCTGATCAGGTTTCGTTATCCGGAACTTTTCGTACCACAAAAACATCAATCGGCGGCGCGCCGAGGAGGACCCGATGAGCACCCCAGAGAACCAGGACACCCGCAGCGTCGTGCAGGGCAAGCAGACCATGACCCCCTCGGAGGCCTTCGTCGAGACGCTGGTCGCCAACGGCGTGACCGACATGTTCGGCATCATGGGCTCGGCGTTCATGGACGCCATGGACATCTTCGCCCCGGCCGGCATCCGGCTGATCCCGGTGGTCCACGAGCAGGGCGCCGCCCACATGGCCGACGGCTATGCGCGGGTCTCCGGCCGCCACGGCACGGTGATCGGCCAGAACGGCCCGGGCATCTCCAACTGCGTGACCGGCATCGCCGCGGCCTACTGGGCGCACAGCCCGGTGGTGATCGTCACCCCCGAGGCGGGCACCACCGGCATCGGCCTGGGCGGCTTCCAGGAGTGCCACCAGCTGCCGATGTTCCAGGAGTTCACCAAGTACCAGGGCCACGTCACCCACCCGGCGCGCATGGCCGAGTACACCGGGCGCTGCTTCGACCGGGCGATGGCCGAGATGGGCCCGACCCAGCTCAATATCCCGCGCGACTACTTCTACGGCGAGATCGAGTGCGAGATCCCCCAGCCCTCGCGAGTCGACCGTGGCCCGGGCGGTACCAAGACCCTCAACGAGGCCGCCGAGCTGCTGGCCAAGGCCGAGTTCCCGGTGATCGTCTCCGGCGGTGGGGTGGTGATGGCCGACGGCGTCGAGGCCTGCCAGGCGCTGGCCGAGCGGCTGGGGGCGCCGGTGGTCAACAGCTACCAGCACAACGACTCCTTCCCGGCCAGCCATCCGCTGTGGTGCGGCCCGCTGGGCTACCAGGGCTCCAAGGCGGGCATGAAGCTGATCGCCCGGGCCGACGTGGTGGTGGCGCTGGGCACCCGCCTGGGGCCGTTCGGCACCCTGCCGCAGCACGGCCTGGACTACTGGCCGCAGGACGCCAAGATCATCCAGATCGACGCCGACCACAAGATGCTGGGGCTGGTGAAGAAGATCGCGGTGGGCATCTGCGGCGACGCCAGGGAAGCCGCCGAGGCGCTCACCGAGCGCCTGGCCGGCCGCGAGCTGGCCTGCGATGCCAGCAAGGCCCAGCGTGCCGAGCGGATCGCCAGCGAGAAGGCGGCCTGGGAGCGCGAGCTCGACGAGTGGACCCACGAGCAGGACCCGTTCAGCCTCGACGCCATCGACGAGGCCCAGGGCGAGACGCCGTTCTCCGGCGGCGAGTACCTGCACCCGCGCCAGGTGCTGCGCGAGCTGGAGAAGGCGATGCCCGAGGACGTGATGGTCTCCACCGACATCGGCAACATCAACGCCGTGGCGCACAGCTACCTGCGCTTCGACCGGCCGCGCAGCTTCTTCGCGCCGATGAGCTTCGGCAACTGCGGCTATGCGCTGCCGACCATCATCGGCGCCAAGGTGGCGGCGCCGCACCGGCCGGCGATCGCCTACGCCGGCGACGGTGCCTGGGGCATGAGCCTGATGGAGACCATGACCGCGGTGCGGCATGACATCCCGGTGACCGCGGTGGTGTTCCACAACCGCCAGTGGGGGGCGGAGAAGAAGAACCAGGTGGAGTTCTACAACCGGCGCTTCGTGGCCGGTGAGCTGGACAACCAGAGCTTCGCCGAGATCGG
>NZ_PNRE01000016.1 GCF_002879645.1 Halomonas heilongjiangensis
CAGTCATTTGCTCTACCAACTGAGCTATCGGGGAATGGCCTCGAGCACGGGGCGTAGTATACGGATCGGACGTGTCAGGTCAAGGGGGAGTTGCCGTGGCAGCCGGCCGAGAAACAGCGAAAAACGCCCGCACGGTCGGTGACCGGGCGGGCGTTCTCGAGGTGTTCTGGTGGCTACGCCCTGATTTGAACAGGGGACCCCATCATTATGAGTGATGTGCTCTAACCAGCTGAGCTACGTAGCCATTTTCCCGTTGCCGACCAGGCTGCGCCGAACAACGGGGGTGGATTATGCACGTGGCCCGCCGGCTTGGCAAGCCCCGGGCCCGCCTTGGCGTCTCGTCCATTTCTTTTATTGATTGAACGTTCAATAAAAAAATGCCATGCTGAAACCGTTGGCCCTCCTGCCTCCCTCGAGCGGCAGGATGAACCCCCACCGGAGAGGAGTCAGCAAGGTGCCCAAGGTCGGAATGGAACCCATCCGCCGCCAGCAACTGATCAAGGCCACCATGGCGGCCATCGACGAGGTCGGCCTGGCCGACGCCACCGTGATGCGCATCGCCCGTCACGCCGGCGTCTCCGCTGGCATCATCAGCCACTATTTCGGCGGCAAGGACGGCCTGCTCGAGGCCACCATGCGCCAGATCCTCAGCGATCTCGGGACCGCGGTGGCGGCACGGCGCCGGGCTCTCGCCGACGACAGTCCCCGGGCTCACCTCGGCGCCATCATCGACGGCAACTTCGACCGCAGCCAGGTCACCGGGCCGGTGGCCAAGACCTGGCTGGCCTTCTGGGCCAGCAGCATGCACAGGCCGACGCTGCAGCGCCTGCAGAGTGTCAACGACCACCGCCTCTACTCGAACCTGTGCAGCCAGTTCCGCCGCCTGATGCCCCGGCAGGAGGCACGCCGCGCCGCCCGCGGCCTGGCGGCGATGATCGATGGCCTGTGGTTGCGTGGCGCCCTGACACCGGAAGGGCTCGACGCCGACCACGCTCGCCGGCTGGCCCATGACTACCTGGATCAGCTGCTGGCCGCCCACCCTTCGTCACCCGCTTCCTGAGAGGAGACCCCATGGCAAGTCTCGACACCCAGACACTCTACATCGACGGCCGCCGAGTGGACGCCACCTCCGGCGAGACCTTCCCGGTCGTGAACCCCTTCGACGGCCGCCTGCTCGCCAATGTACAGCAGGCCTCCCCTACCGACCTGGACGCCGCCGTCGCCGCGGCGCGCCGTGGCCAGCGGGCCTGGGCCGCCATGACTGGCATGCAGCGCAGCCGCATCCTGAACCGCGCCGTGGCACTCTTGAGAGAGCGCAATGACGAGCTCGCCGAGCTCGAGACCCGCAACACCGGCAAGCCGATCAGCGAGACCTCGGCGGTGGACATCGTCACCGGCGCCGACGTGCTCGAATACTATGCCGGCCTGGCTCCGGCCATCGAGGGCAGCCAGATTCCGCTGCGCGAGGGGTCGTTCGTCTATACCCGTCGCGAACCGCTGGGAGTGATCGGCGCCATCGGCGCCTGGAACTACCCGATCCAGATCGCCTGCTGGAAGGCCGCCCCGGCGCTGGCCGCCGGCAACGCCGTGGTCTTCAAGCCCAGCGAGGTCACCCCGCTGACCGCCATGAAACTGGCCGAGATCCTCACCGAGGCGGGCCTGCCCGACGGTGTCTTCAACGTCATCCATGGCGACGGCCGGGTCGGCGCCCTGCTCACCGAACACCCGGGCATCGACAAGATCTCCTTCACCGGCGAGGTCGGCACCGGCAGGAAGGTGATGGCCGCCGCCGGCGGCTCGACGCTCAAGGACGTGACCATGGAGCTCGGCGGCAAGTCGCCGCTGATCGTCTTCGCCGATGCCGACCTCGACCGCGCCGCCGACGCCGCCATGATGGCCAACTTCTACTCCAGCGGACAGATCTGCACCAACGGCACCCGGGTGTTCATCGAGCGCCCCGTCAAGGCGGCCTTCGAGGCGAAGGTCGCCGAGCGCGTGGCGCGCATCCGCGCCGGTGACCCGCTCGACCCGGCCGTCAACTTCGGCCCCCTGGTGAGCTTCGAGCACCAGCAGAAGGTGCTCGGCTACATCGCCCTGGGCAAGCAGGACGGCGCCACCGTGCTGGCCGGCGGCGACGCCTGGGACAGCGGCGACTGGGCCCGCGGCGCCTGGGCCGCCCCCACGGTGTTCACCGACTGCACCGATGAGATGCGCATCGTGCGCGAGGAGATCTTCGGCCCGGTGATGGCGATTCTCGCCTTCGACGACGAGGACGAGGTGATCCGCCGCGCCAACGACACCCACTACGGCCTGGCCGCCGGGGTCTTCACCGAGAGCCTGAACCGCGCCCATCGCACCATCCACCGCCTGGAGGCCGGCATCTGCTGGATCAACACCTGGGGCGAGTCCCCCGCCGAGATGCCGGTGGGCGGTTACAAGCAGTCCGGCGTTGGCCGCGAGAACGGCATCGAGACCCTGGCCCACTACACCCAGACCAAGTCGGTCCAGGTGGAGATGGGGCCCTTCGAGTCGGTGTTCTAGGAGGCAGCGAAGACAGCACAGCTAACTGGATCGCTCGGGGCTGATCCGTCGACAAGCCTACGAGGAGGCGCTGTGAACCCCTCCCTGGGCGCTACCTACGCCATCCGTGGCGTAGGACCTCCTCTTCGTCTTGTCCCCGGCGCCCCTCGCTACAGCCAGCTGCGTCTGCCTTGGGCCGACTCTACTTGCACATGCAAGCAGACCCGCTTCCGTGGTGTTATCAGTGAGAGATGTTATGTCCCAGCTTCGCGAATTCGACTACGTCATCATCGGCGCCGGCTCCGCCGGCAACGTGCTCGCCACCCGCCTCACCGAGGACGAAGGCGTCAGCGTGCTGCTGCTCGAGGCCGGCGGTCCCGACCACCGCCTCGACTTCCGCACCCAGATGCCGGCGGCGCTCGCCTACCCGCTGCAGGGCAAGCGCTACAACTGGGCCTTCGAGACCGACCCCGAGCCGCACATGGACGGCCGGCGCATGGAGTGCGGCCGCGGCAAGGGCCTCGGTGGTTCCTCGCTGATCAACGGCATGTGCTACATCCGCGGCAACGCCCTGGACTACGACCACTGGGCCAAGGCGCCCGGCCTCGCGGACTGGACCTACGCCGACTGCCTGCCCTACTTCCGCAAGGCGGAGAGCCGCGACATCGGCCCCGACGCCTACCATGGCGACGACGGCCCGGTCAGCGTGACGACCCCGAAGCCCGGGAACAACCCGCTGTATCGCGTCTTCATCGAGGCCGGCAAGCAGGCCGGCTACGCCGAGACCGAGGACGTCAACGGCTATCGCCAGGAGGGCTTCGGCCCCATGGACCGCTTCGTCACGCCGGGCGGCCGGCGCGCCTCCACCGCGCGCGGCTATCTCGACCAGGCCAAGGCGCGCGAGAATCTCACCATCGAGACCCACGCCACCACCGACGTCATCGAGTTCGACGGCAAGCGCGCGGTGGGCGTGCGCTACGCGCGCAAGGGCCAGGTCCGGCGGGTCCGCGCCCGCCGCGAGGTGCTGCTCTGCGCCGGCGCCATCGCCTCGCCGCAGATCCTGCAGCGCTCCGGCGTCGGCCCTAAGGAGGTGCTCGACGAGTTCGGCATCGGCCCGGTGCTGGTCAACGACAACGTCGGCGCCCACCTCCAGGACCATCTGGAGATGTACATCCAGTACGAGTGCAAGCAGCCGATCTCACTCTATCCGGCGCTGAAGTGGGTCAACCAGCCGAAGATCGGCGCCGAGTGGCTGCTCCTCGGCCGCGGCGTCGGCGCCAGCAACCAGTTCGAGTCCTGTGGCTTCATCCGCAGCAATGACCGCGAGGAGTGGCCCAACCTGCAGTACCACTTCCTGCCCATCGCCATCAGCTACAACGGCAAGAGCGCGGTGCAGGCCCACGGCTTCCAGGCTCATGTGGGCTCGATGCGCTCGGAGAGCCGCGGACGGATTCGCCTGACCTCCCGCGATCCCGGGGCGGCGCCCAGCATCCTGTTCAACTACATGTCCACCGACAAGGACTGGCAGGAGTTCCGCGATGCCATCCGCCTGACCCGAGAGATCATCGCCCAGCCCGCCTTCGACGCCTATCGCGGCCGGGAGATCTCGCCTGGCCCGGACGTGGCCACCGACGCCGAACTCGACGCCTTCGTGCGCGAGCACGCCGAGACCGCCTACCACCCCTGCGGCAGCTGCCGCATGGGCGAGGGCGACGACGCCGTGGTCGACGGCCAGGGCCGGGTGCACGGCCTCGAGGGGCTGAGGGTCGTGGACGCCTCGCTGTTCCCGCTGATCCCCACCGGCAACCTCAACGCCCCGACCATCATGCTGGCGGAGAAGATCGCCGACCGGATCCGCGGCCGGGAGCCACTGCCGCGCAGCGATGCCCCCTACTACGTGGCGAACGGCGCCCCGGCCAGGGTCGAGCCTCGTCGGCGTCTCGCCTGACCCCCGAAGCGTTCCCACCCCGCATGACGCCCCGCCCTGTCGACGACAGCGCGGGGCGTCTTATCTTCCACGAGGGTCGACAAGGCTCGCCAGTTGCCACACCATGGGCTAGTCTGCAAGAATTCAAACAACCGTTCGAATGACGTGTTAACCGACGACACGGAGACGCCCCATGCTCACCCTGATTCTTCTCGTCCTCGCCGTGACCGGCCTGCTGGTGGTCATGCGCCGCGAGGCCGGCGCCCTGCCCGCCCTCGGCGTACTCGCCGTGCTCGGCCTGGTCGGCCTGCTGCTCGGCTCGCCGGTGCTCGGCGTGCTGCTGCTGATCGGCGCCGGCGGCGTGGCCGTGGCCGGCCTGCCGGCCCTGCGCATCCGCTGGCTCACCCCCCGGCTCTTCGCCACCTTCAAGGAGGTCGCGCCGAAGGTCTCGGACACCGAGCGCACCGCACTGGAAGCCGGTACCGTGGCCTGGGACGGCGAGCTGTTCTCCGGCCGGCCGGACTGGCAGCGCCTGCTCGACTATCGCGACGAGGGGCTCTCCGCCGAGGAACGCACCTTCCTCGAGCACCAGTGCAGCGTCGCGGCCGGCATGTGCAACGCCTGGGAGATCGCCCGGGAGCGCGCCGACCTGCCCCAGGAGCTGTGGGACTACCTCAAGCGGGAGGGCTTCTTCGGCATGATCATCCCGAAGGCGTATGGCGGCCTGGAGTTCTCGGCCAAGGCCCAGTCGCTGGTGCTGCAGAAGCTGTCGATCAGCGAGACGCTGATGGTCACCGTGGGCGTGCCCAATTCGCTGGGCCCGGGCGAGTTGCTGCTCAAGTACGGCACCCAGGCGCAGAAGGACCACTACCTGCCACGACTGGCCGATGGCCGCGAGATCCCCTGCTTCGGGCTCACCGGCCCGCGGGCCGGCAGTGATGCCACCGCCATCCCCGATACCGGCGTGGTATGCAAGCAGGTGGTCGACGGCAAGGAGGTGCTGGGCCTGCGGCTGAACTTCGAGAAGCGCTGGATCACCCTGGCCCCCATCGCCACCGTGGTGGGGCTGGCCTTCCGCATGTTCGACCCGGACCACCTGCTCGGCGACGAGGAGGACCTGGGCATCACCTGCGCATTGCTTCCCCGCGATACCGAGGGCATGGAGATCGGCCGCCGCCACCACCCCATCGGCAGCCCCTTCATGAACGGCCCGCTCAAGGGCCGCGACGTCTTCGTGCCGCTGGACACCATCATCGGCGGCCCCGAGATGGCCGGCCAGGGCTGGCGCATGCTGGTCGAGTGCCTCTCGGTGGGCCGCTGCATCACCCTGCCCTCCGGCGCCGCCGGCACCGCCCGCTACGGCCTGGGCTGGAGTGGCGGCTTCGCCCGCATTCGCCGCCAGTTCAGCGTGCCGGTGGCCGAGATGGAGGGCGTCCAGGAACCCCTGGCACGCATGGCCGCGCTCTGCTACATCGCGCGGGCGGCGGTGTACCAGACCGCCAACACCATCGATCACGGGGTCAAGCCGGCGGTGCCCTCGGCGATCCTCAAGAGCCAGCTCACCGAGTTCCAGCGCCAAGCCCTGGGCGACGCCATGGATATCCACGGCGGCAAGGCGGTGACCCTGGGGCCGCGCAACTACCTCGGCATCGGCTACAGTGCCAACCCGGTGGCGATCACCGTGGAGGGCGCCAACATCATGACCCGCAACCTGATGATCTTCGGCCAGGGCGCCATCCGCTGCCATCCCTATGTGCTCGAGGAGCTGGCCGCCAAGGACGCCGACGACCTCCCGGCCTTCGACCACGCCGTCTTCGGCCACACCGGCCTGATCCTCGGCAACGCCGCTCGCGCCCTCACCCAGGGCCTGGGGCTGGGCAAGCCGGCGGTGCCCTTCGACACCATTGCCGCCCCCTACGCCCAGGACGCCGCACGGCTCTCCGCCGGCTTCGGCCTGTGTGCCGATGCCGCCATGGCCAGCCTCGGCGCCAGCATGAAACAGCGCGAGATGCTCTCGGCGCGCCTCGGCGACGTGCTCTCCAACCTCTACCTCGCCTCCATGGTGCTCAAGCAGTGGCACGACGGCGACCGTGTCGAGGGCGAAGCGACGCTGCTCCACTACAGCTGCCGCTTCCTGCTCCACCGCGCCGAGCAGGCCCTGGACGAGCTGTTCGACAACCTGCCGAACCAGGCACTGGGCCGCTTGCTGCGCGTGATCGTGATGCCCACCGGGCGCCGCTGGAAGCGTCCCCACGACGATCTGGCCCGCGAGATCGCCCAGGCCGTCTCGCGGGATACCGCACTTCGCCGCACCCTGCTGGAGGCCACCTGGCAGGACAGCGACGGCGCCCGCGACAACCCCCTGGCCCACTACAACGCCCTGCTCGCCGAGTACGACCGTGCCGAGGTGCTCTACCGTACGGTCAACAAGGCCTACGCCAGGGGGGAGCTGCCGATGCAGGCCCTGCACCCCGAGCAACGCGTCGAGGCGGCCCTGGAGGCCGGCATCATCGGCACGGACGATGCCGACTTCATGCGGCGCTACGAGGCCGAGGTGCTGGAGCTGCTCAGCGTCGACGACTTCGACTACGACGCCTTCGCCAGCGACCAGGCCAACATCCTGCGCCATAACGCGGCATGACGCGTGCCGCCCGAGCGGCGGCCCCCGCCCCCTGAACGACGACGCCCCGGCATGCCGGGGCGTTTTGATGGCCGTAATTTCATCAAGCGCCCGAGCGCAGTAGCGAATCACGCTTTCCTACAGCGGCCAGACCAGCAGGATCATCGGAATGGCCACCGCCACCACCACCAACTCCAGCGGCAGCCCCATCCGCCAGTAGTCACCGAAGCGGTAGCCGCCGGGTCCCATCACCAGGGTATTGGACTGGTGGCCGATGGGGGTCAGGAAGGCGCAGGAGGCGCTGACCGCCACCACCATCAGGAAGGGGTCGATCGAGACATCGAAGCCACTGGCCAGGCTCGCCGCGATGGGCGCCATCAGTACTGCCGCCGCGGCGTTGTTGATCACGTCCGAGAGCATCATGGTGATCACGAACAGCCCCACCAGGGTGGCCACCACCGGCCAATCACGGCCCATGTGCAGCAGGCTCTCGGCGATCAGTTCCGCCCCGCCACTGGTCTCCAGCGCCTGGCCCACCGGGATCATGGCACCGAGCAGCACGATCACCGGCCCGTCGATGGCCTGGTAACCGTCGCGCAGCGGCAACACCCCCACCAGCAGCGAGAGCAGCGCCGCGGTGGAGAGCGCCACCGCGGCCGGCAACAGGTCGAACAGAATGGCCAGAATCGCCGCACCGAAGATGGCCAGGGAGACCAACAGCATTCGCGGCTGCCCAAGCGTCAGGTTGCGGCTGGCCAGCGGCAGGCAGCCCAGCGTCGCCAGGCTCTCGGAGAGCTCGCTCTCGCCGCCCTGCAACAGCAGCACGTCGCCGGGACGAAAACGGATCTCCCGCAGCCGCTGCTTGAGACGCCCACCGTCCCGGGCCACCGCCACCAGGTGCAGGCCGAACTGGTTGTGCAGGCGCAACTGGGTGACGGTACGGTTGACCATCATGGAGTCGGTTCGTACCACCACCTCGACCAGTTCGAGCCCCTCGGTATCGACTCCCTTCTTCTTCTTCTCCTTCTTCTCCTTCCTGTCCTTCTTCTTCTCCTTCCTGTCCTTCTTCTTCTCCTGCCTATCCTTCTTCTCCCCCCCGTCAGCCTGCTTGCCGTTGCCGCCATCGCGCTGCTCGCGTGGGGCCGGGTCGGCGGCGTCGGCCGTCTCCTCCTCGTCCTCCGTCTCGGCGCCGAGCGAGAGCCCCGCCTTGTCCTCGAGCAGCTTCATCTCCTCGGGGCCCGCCTCCACCAGCAGGATGTCGCCCTCCTGGAGGCCGCCGTAGAAGGCATGGCCGGCCCGACGCTTCTCGTCGCGCACCACCGCCAGCACCGGGATGGTCTCCTCCAGGGCATCATGCAGGTCACGCAGCGTCCAGCCGATGGCCTTCGCCTCCTCGCCGACCTTGAGCTCGACAAGGTAGTTGGCGGTATCGAACATGGCCTCGGTGGAGGCCTTGCCGGCCCGCTGTGGCACCAGCCGCCACCCCAGCAGCAGGATGAAGGCCAGGCCGGCCAGGGCGACCGATACCCCGACGGGAGAGAAGGAGAACATGCCGAAGGAGTCGCCGGTGACCGAGCCCCGGTAGCTGGCGATGATGATGTTGGGCGGGGTGCCGATCAGGGTGGTCAGACCGCCGAGCAGCGAGCCGAAGGCCAGCGGCATCAACAGCAGCGAGGGCGAGGTGTCGTGCTCGCGGGCCAGGCGCATGGCCACCGGCAGCAGCAGCGCCAGGGCACCGGTATTGTTCATGAAACCGGAGAGCACCACCACGGTGCCGGTCAGGGCGGCGAGCTGCAGGAAGAGCCGCTCGCCCACCTTGAGCACCTGCTCGGCGATCACGTCCACCACCCCGGAGCGCTCGAAACCGCGGCTGATCACCAGTACCGCGGCGACGGTGATCACCGCCGGGTGGCCAAACCCCAGGAACGCCTCATCGCCCGGCACCAGCCCCAGCAGCACCGAGCCCAGCAGGGCCGCGAGCGCTACCAGGTCGTAGCGGAAACGCCCCCAGACGAAGGCCGTCAGCGTCAGCCCGAGCACGATGAAGACCAGAGTGCTGTCGGCCATGCTCGCTCACCTCCGTGTGCCTTCGTGGTGCCTCAAGCACAACAGCAGCACGACGGAAAATCCAGCCTTTTTCGAGGCGATGGCGTTGCCCTGACGCGCAAGACCCGGCGAGCGCCGGGTCTTGCGGTGCAGCATCGAAGGCGTTTCACTTCTTCACCATCGCCTCCAGCATGGCGTTGACGGCCTCGAGATGCTCGGGCTCGTTGTGGCACAGGCCCTGGAAGACCGCGCAGAGGTCGAGGAAGTCCTTGAGCTCGGTACGCTGCGCCATCTTCATCAGCCGCTTGGTCAGGCGAGTCGCCTTCGGCGGCTGGGCGGCGATACGCGACGCCAGTTCGCCCACGCGCGCCATCAGCGCCTCGGGCTCCACCACCTCGAGCACGATGCCGAGTTCCCTGGCCTCCTCGGCGTCGATCACCCGGCCGGTCAGGGTCAGCTCGAAGGCGCGCTGGTAGCCGATCAGGCGCTGCATGAACCAGGCGCCGCCGTCGCCGGGAATGATGCCCAGGTTGAGGAAGGTCTCGCCGAACTTGGCCGTGCTCGATGCCAGCCGCAGATCGGCCATGTTGGCCAGGTCGAAGCCGGCGCCGATGGCCGGGCCATTGACCGCGGCGATGATCGGCACCTCCGCCTCCTGCAGGGCCAGCGGGATGCGCTGGATGCCGCGGCGGTAGCGGGCGGCCACCTCGGACACGTCACCGGCGAAGTCGCCGCCGCGGTTCGCCATGTCCTTGACGTTGCCGCCGGCGGAGAAGGCGCTGCCGGCACCGGTGATCACCAGCACCGAGACCTCGGCACAGCGGTTCACCCACTGCGCGGTGGCGACGATGTCGTCGGCCAGGGCGCTGCCGGTCAGGGCATTGCGCACGTCGTGGCGGTCCAGGGTCAGGGTCGCGACGCGCCCCTCCAGGGTGAGGCGGGCGTCGGTGAGTGGCGGTAGGGTCGGGCTCATGGGCGGGATTCCTCGTCGCTGGATTGACGGTCGACGATGACCCGGGCATCCACCACCGCATAGCCGTCCGCGTAGGCGATGACCGGGTTGAGGTCGAGCTCGGAGAGCGCCGGGTAGGCGTCGACGATGCTCGACACCTTGAGCAGCAGGTCGACCAGCGCCTCCTTGTCCACCGCGGGCTCGCCCCGGGCGCCCTCGAGCACCTTCTTCGCCTTGATCTGCGCCACCATGGATTCGGCGTCATGGCGCGACAGCGGAATCGAACGGAAGGCCACGTCCTCGAGGATCTCGACGAAGATGCCCCCCAGGCCGAACATCAGCACCGGCCCGAAGATCGGATCGCGGATCACCCCGACGATCACCTCGACCCCCTTGCTCTCCATCGGCGTCACCAGCACGCCCTCGATCTCGGCGGCCGGGGCATGGGCACGGCAGGATGCGAGGATCTCCTCGCGGGCCTGGCGCAGGGCCTGCTCACCGGTGAGGTTGAGCTTGACGCCGCCGGCATCGGACTTGTGCAGGATATCCTTCGACACTACCTTCATCACCAGCGGCGTCTCGCCGACCTCCTCACGGAACCGGGCCGCGATGGCCGCCAGCTCTCCCTCGCTTCTGGCGATGCGCTCGGCCGGCACCTCGACACCATGGTCACGCAGCAGCTGCTTGGCCTCGTATTCGAAGAGGTCCCGCCCCTCGCCGCGTGCCCGCTCGAACATCGCGGCCAGTTCCGGCCTGGGTGTCACGGCCGCCTCGCGGCTCTGGCGGTGCAACTGGGCCAGGTACTGGCCCCGCTCGCCCAGCGCGGCGAGCACCCGCACCGACTGCTCGATGGAGGCGTAGACCGGCAGGCCCGCCTCGTGCAGGCGACGCAGCGCCGGCGGCTTGATCGGCGTGTAGAGGCTGTAGATCACCAGCGGCTTGGTGGTGGCCCTGGACAGGTCGACCATCGCCTCGGCGCCGCGCATCTCGTCGCCCAGCAGCGACTCGGCGAAGCGGATGCTGTAGCCGCCGAACATGCCCACCAGGAAGACGCTGTCGACGTTGTCGTCGGCGGCGACGATCTCCATGCAGGTGGCCAGCAGCGAGGGCTTGGCATCGGTGGAGCCGGCCACGTCGACCGGGTTGACGGTGGAGGCCTGGGGGAGGAGCACCTCGCGCAACTGCTGGCGCGTGGTGTCGCTGAGCTCGGCCAGCTCGAGGCCCGCCTCGGCCAGCCGGTCGGAGGCGATGGTCGCCTGGCCGCCGCCGTCGGAGATCACCGCCACGCGCTTGCCATGGGCCTTCTGCAGCAGCCCCAGGCCCTCGGCCACCGGCAGGATCTCGTCGGAGTACTGCACCACGCTGACCCCGGCCTGCCTGAGCAGGTCCACGGTCATGGCGTAGCTGCCGGCCAGCGCCCCGGTGTGGGAGCTCGCCGCCTTCTGGCCCTGCTCGGTGGAACCGGACTTGTAGACCACCACCGGTTTCATGGCGGTGACCTCACGGGCCACGTCGAGGAACTTGCGGCCGTCGCGGAAGCCCTCGACGTAGAGGGTAGCGACGCGCGTATGCACATCCTCGCCCAGGTAGCGCAGGTAGTCGTTGAAGCCGATGTCGCTCTGGTTGCCCGGCCCGACGTAGGTGGAAAAGCCCACGTGGCCGTTGTGCTGAGCCTCCAGCGCCAGCGACAGCAGCATGTTGCCCGACTGGGAGATGATGCCGACGTCGCCGGGCCTGACATTGTCCAGCGCCAGCAGGTTGATCTTGTGGTGCAGGTTGAAGATGCCCGAGGTATTGGGGCCGATGATGCGCACCCCGTGCGCCTCGGCCTTGGCCATCATCTCGCGCTCGAGCGCGGCCCCCTCACCGCCGACCTCGGCGAAGCCGCTGGCGAGTATCACCGCCCCCTTGATGCCGCGCCGGCCACATTCGGCGATCAGCCCGGGCACCGTGGCGGCCGGGGTGCAGATCAGCGCCAGCTCCGGGTTGCCGGGGATCGCCGTGACCGAGGGCCAGGCCTTGACGCCGAGGATCATGTCGGCTTTGGGGTTGACCGGATAGATGCTGCCGCGATAGCCATCCTTGATCAGGCCGACCATGGCCTTGTAGCCGCGCTTGGTGGGGTCTGCCGAGGCCCCGACCACGGCGATGCCGGTGGGGGCCAGGATGTCGTGCAGGGGACTGCGGCTGTCGAGATGTCCTTCGATGGGATTCATGTAGTGCTGACCTTGGCCCGGGGGGCCCTTGAACGGTGATCGACGGGGGAACCTGGCTTACTTGCCCTGGAACCGCGGCGAGCGCTTCTCGGCGAAGGCGTCGACGCCCTCCTGCCAGTCCTCGGTGGTGGAGCAGGTGAAGACCGCGTCCAGCTCCTGCTGCAGCTGGCTGTCCAGGCCGGTGTCGCTGCCCTGGTTGACCAGCCGCTTGAGCATGGCGATCGACACCGGCGCCTGCTTGGCCAGCTGGCCGGCCAGGCGATGCGCCTCGCCGAGCAGGGCGTCGTCGGTCCAGTGGGAGGTCGCCAGGCCGATGTGGGTGGCCTCCTCGCCGTCGATGCGCCGGCCGGTGAACAGCAACTGGCGTGCCATGTTGAGGCCGACCAACTGGGGCAGGATCTTGGAGACGCCGCCCCCCACACAGGTGCCGATGCTGGTCTCGGGGAAGCCGATCTGAGCGTCCTGGGCCATCAGGATGAAGTCGCAGGAGACCGCCATCTCGGCCCCGGCGCCCAGGGCATAGCCGTTGACCGCGGCGATCACCGGCTTGCGAAGCCGGAAGATCGCCTCGCAGACATCGTTGCCGAGCTGCAGGTACTGGCGACGCTGGAACAGCGAGCGCTTGGCGCTGCCGTGCTCCTTCATGTCGGCGCCGACGCAGAAGGCCCGGCCCTCGCCGGTGAGGATCACGGCACGCACGTCGACGTCGGCGGAGGCCACGGCCAGGGCATCGAGCAGCTCGGTGTAGAGCGTCTCGACCACCGCATTGAGGCGGTGCGGGCGGTTGAAGCGGATCTCAAGCACCTGGTCATGGCGGCGGGTGATCAGGGTCTCGTAATCGGGCTTGGGGGTGGCGTGGGGCATACGGGTCTCGGCGGTAACGGACGGATGAACGGCAAGCGGAACAAACGTGTCGCCTGTGTATCGATGAAGACACGTCTGTTGTGGCGAATGCTAGACGAAGGTCATACGCCAGGTCAACACATCCGTACCACCACCCACCATAATGGGATACATTTGTTTCATCCATCCATCGACCCCATGGGTTACACTACGCCTCCGCGCTCGCGGGGCGATGACAGGATCAGTTGAGGAGAACCGTGTGCTGGAACAGGAGACCCCGAGTCCCGAGGCCCCTCTGGACGGCGCCGCCCGGCTGGATGCCGTCAATCAGCAACTCGCCGAGGCCTACCCGGAGCTCAGCCCCCAGCTCAAGCTGGCCGCCGGCTATGTGCTGGAGCATCCGGTCGAGATCGCCTTCCAGTCGATCCGCAAGTCGGCCACCGCCGCCGAGGTGACCGCCTCGACCCTGATGCGCCTGGCCAAGCGGCTGGGGTTCGAGAGCTACGAGCAGTTCCGCGAGGTGTTCCAGTCGGCGGTGCAGGCCGGCCCGGTGGAGCTCTCGGGGCGGGCCAGCCAGCTGCGCAGCCTGGCCAGCCAGACCGACGACCAGGTGTTCCTCGACGTGGGCGATGCGGCCTTCGACAACATCGGCCGGCTGTTCACCGCCGACAACCAGGCCCGGGTGCGCGATGCCGCCCGGCGGCTGCTGGCCGCGGAGAAGATTGCGGTAGTGGGCTTCCGGGACACCTTCGCCTGTGCCTACCACTTCGCCTATGTGGGGCGCATTGCCATGCCCAATATCCAGCTGATACGCGGCCTGGAGGGGGGGCTACTCACCGAGCTCGCGCCCTTCGGCGAAGGCGACGTGGTGGTGGCCTTCGGCTTCGAGCCCTACTGCGCCGAGACCATGCGCGCACTGGAGATCACCCGGGGGGCGGGGGTCAGCGCCATCGTGGTCACCGACACCATGCGCTCGCCGCTGGTGCCGGGGGCCACCATCACCTTCCCGGTGGCCAACGCCACGCCGCACTTCTTCCCCTCGATCCTCTCGGCGATCACCCTGATCGAGGGGCTGCTGGCCGAATGCGTGGCCTTCGGCCCCGACGACCTGGTCGACAACGTGGCGAGCTTCGAGTCGCGGATGCGCCAGATGGGCGCCTACGTGGAGACAAGCTGAGACACTAGCAGCAAGGCACTCGCCACTACCGAGAGCGAGAGGCGCCGGGGACAGGTCGAAGAGGGGGTCCTACGCCAGGGATGGCGTCGGTAGCGCCCAGGGAAGGGTTCACAGCGCCCCCTCGCAGACCTGTCGCCGGAACAGCCTCGAGCACTACCTACGACTGGTAGAAAACCCTGCTCCAATGACTGCTCAGGGCAGCAGGATGGTGGAGCCGGTGGTCTGGCGTCCCTGCAGGGCATCCTGGGCCTTGCCCGCCTCGGCCAGCGGATAGCGCTGGGCGATATCGATCCTGACCTTGCCGCTTTCGAGCATGGCGAAGAGCTCGTCGGCCATCGTCTTCAGCCGCTCGCGGGTATCGGCGTAGCCGTTCAGGCTCGGGCGGGTGACGAACAGCGAGCCCTTCTGGTTGAGGATGCCGATGTTCACCCCGTCCACCGGGCCCGAGGCATTGCCGAAGCTGACCATCAGCGCACGCGGCTTCAGGCAGTCCAGCGAGGTCTCCCAGGTGTCCTTGCCCACCGAGTCGTAGACCACGTCGCACATCTCGCCACCGGTCAGTTCGCGGACCCGCTCGGCCACGCTCTCCTTCGTGTAGTCGATGGTCGCCCAGGCGCCGTTCTTCTCGGCGAGCGCCGCCTTCTCGGGGGAGCTCACGGTGCCGATCAGCTTGACGCCCAGCGCCCGTGCCCACTGGCAGGCGATCGAGCCGACGCCACCGGCGGCGGCGTGGAAGAGGATCGTCTCGCCCCCCTTGAGCGGGCAGGTCTGGCGCAGCAGGTACTGCACGGTCAGCCCCTTGAGCATGCAGGCCGCCGCGGTCTCGAAGTCGACGGCCTCGGGCAGCACCACCGCCTTGGCGGCGGGCAGCACATGGTAGTCGGCGTAGGCCCCCAGCGGGCCCTGGGCGTAGGCGACGCGGTCACCGACCTTGAGGTGAGTGACGCCCTCGCCCACCGCATCGACCACGCCGGCCCCCTCGGTACCGAGCCCGGAGGGCAGCGACGGCGCCGGATAGAGGCCGGTGCGGAAGTAGATGTCGATGAAGTTCAGGCCGACGGCCCGATTCTCGACCCGGACCTCGCCCGGCCCCGGCTCGGCGGGAGTGACATCGACGAGTTCGAGGACCTCGGATCCGCCGGTGCGGGCAAACTGGATGCGCTTGGCCATGGGATGCATTCCTTTATTCGGCTGACGGGATCGGCTCACCATGGAAGCGCTGCCGGCCGAGCAGGTCAAGTCGCCCTTGCCCCGGCGCGCCCGGAAAGACCCATGCAACAAAAGATTCAAGGAATCTTCAGAAAGCCCGCCCCTTCCAGCCCCTATCTTGTGGGCTTCATGGAGGGAGGGACGGGAGCATGTCGTACCGGATCGATATCGAAGCACTACGCCGTTACAACGCCGACGGCGTGACATCGAAGGCCTTGACCGAGGCGGAGCGTCAGCGTTTCGAACAAGCCGTGGAGGATGCCCTCGACGCCCGCTCCGGCGCCGGTGGCGCGGGTGAGCTGGATGCCAGCGACGAGCGCGTGTTCATCGTCGAGGACGGCGACAGCCTGTGGCAGATCGCCGACGAGCTCAACGTCGACGTCGACGAGCTTCTCGCCCTCAACGAGCGCGACGACATGCCCGCTCCCGGCGAGATCGATGCGGGCGACGTGGTCTTCGTGCCCCATACCTCGCCTGACGAGGCCGCGACCTCGCCACGCGATGCGCAGGGTGTGCCGGAGGGCGAAACGGATTTCGTCCACAGCCTGCGCGAACGCGGCAACGCTCTCGAGTACGCCGACGATCCCGCCTCGATCGACTACGATGCCGAGGTCGGAGAGCTTGCCGCCGATATCGAGGCCTATCTGGCGGCGCTTCCCGAGGAGGAGCGACAGGCCGCCCTGCAACGCTTCCATGACCACGACTGGGTCGATGCCGGCCCCGCGCAGATGGCCATCGAACAGGCGGCGGAGAACACCGGCATCGCCCTCGAGGCGACCAGCCACGCCGGGCCCGAGGTCGAGTCCGAGGCGCGCGAGATCATCGCCGAGGCCGAGGCGGAAAGCGACCCGGCTGCCGCCCTGGGAGTCCTGGAGGAAGGCTACACCAGCGCCTCCGAGCGAGTGCAACGAGCCCTGGATCGCTCCAGCGATGCCCAGGCGATCATCGATGATGCCGCCGCCTGGGCAGCCGAGCCGCTTGACGGTGAGCTGGAAGGTACCGATACCCCGCAACTGCGCACGCTCGAAATGATCGAACGCCTCGACGCCCTGACCGAGGGGCTGGGGGTCGAACTTGCCAGCGAGGTAGTGGAAGCCCTGGTCGACGAGATCGAAGCGGCCAACCAGGGCGACCTGCAGGCTTACGGCGGGGCGATGGCCGGGCCGAACGGCACCGTGATGCTGATGGAGATCCTCGACCGCATCGCCGGGACGGAAGCGGGCGACCGCGCGGCGAACCGGCTCGCCGAGCAGCTACCGATCGACATGAACACGGTGCGCAACGAGATGCACGAGGCGGTCTCCTCCGGCGAGGCCATTCCCAGCCTGGCCTTGGCGATCGCCTCGCTGGAAGGCGTGGAGGGCTTTCGTGACGAGGTCTTCAGCGCGGTGGAGCATTTCCGCGACCGTACCATCGCCGAGCAGGCCGATGACTATCACGAGCATCTCGACGAATTGAGCTTCCTCATCCTCAACGGCGGCGCGGCGATGACGGAGGAACAGCTCGAAGCGGCCATCGACGACTACATCGCCTCGAATCCCGACTGGGAAGCGGAGTTCCAGGCGTTGCAGGAACAACTGGCCGAGAGCGGTGCCGGGCTGCTGGAACAGATCGAGCAGCTGCAGGCGCTGCCCGACGGTGTGCGGGCAGATCATCAGGCACGTATCGACGCCCTGCTCGACGACCCCAACGCCCAGTTGGCCGTCTCGACGGCCCTCCAGGAGAGACCCGAGCTGGTGACGGGGGAATCGGGCGACGCCCTGATCGAAACCTTCAACGAACTGGGCATCACTGGCGACCACCCCCTCGCGGTGAGCCTGGCCGGCGCCTACCTGCGCGAGAACGTGATCCTGCCGGCCGGCGACATCGACCCCAGTGACGCCCAGTCGCTGGAGGAGGCCCGGACTCGGCTTGACGAGACACTGCGCAACAACCCGGGACTCGCCGAACTGCTCGGCACCACGGCCGACGAACTCGACGAGCTCGCCGATGCCTTCGAACCCCTGATACCTGAGTTCACCGACGATTTCGATCCGCAGCGCTACGGCATCGACGTGGCGCGCAACCTCAACAACACCCTGGACAAGACCAACGAGATCTTCCGCGATTCGCCCTACAATCGCGCCTTCCGCGCCTCTGCCCTCTCCATCGTCGGCTCGGGGCTGGCCAACGCCATCGACGCCTACGGCGACGATCCTTCGCTGCGCAGCGCCCTGCAGGTTTCCATCGAGACGGCGCGGGTCGGCGTGGATGGCGCTCAATTGGTCGATGCCCTGCTCACCGGCGGCGAGGGCTCCCGGGTCACCCCTGGCCTCAAGCTTGGCGGCAAGTTCGTGCATCTGTTCGGTGCAGGGCTGGCCGGTGTCGATGCGCTGGTGCGCCTGAACGAGGGCGATGTCGTCGGGGCGGGCCTCAACGCGGCCGTTGCGGGCGGCGTCGGCTATGCGGTGTTCGGTACCTCGTCCCTGGCCGGGCCGATCGGCTTCGGCATCGCCACGGTGGCCACCCTGGTGCAGTTCGGCCGGGACGCCTACCAGACCGCACAGCACAACAGCCGCTTCGAGACCCAGACCACGGCCGATTTCCTGGCCCACGCCGGTTTCAGCGAAGAGGCCGCCCAGGTGTTGATCGACCAGAGCGGCGAGGGTCACAGCGTGGTGCCCCTGCTGATGAGCTACGGCGAACTGCACGGGCTCACGCCCGAGCAGACCGTGGAGTGGGTCAATTCGATACCGGAGGGCGAGAACGGCACGGTGATGCTCGCCGCGCTGCGCGACAACCTGCACAACACGCTCGACGAGTTCGACGGCGACGTCACGCAGTTCGACGAACATGCCGACGGCTTCGAACTGGCCTCGCCTTCCCTGGGGGAATCACGCAGCGGCTCCCTGACGCCCAGGTCCATGTTCGAACTCGATGCCATCCTGCCTCAGCTCGATATCGAATCGCCACAAGCCTATGCCTGACGGATGCCGGTCGGCAGTTTCCAGACAAAGCGCAGGAGGAGCCTTATGAAGCTGTTCTCCCTCGAAGGCCGAGTCGCCATGGTCACCGACAACACCCAGGCGCTGCGCGACGACCCGCAGCGCAGCGCAGCGCAGCGCCGACATCCTGGGGCGTATTCCCGCCGGCCGCTGGGGCGAGCCCGACGACCTGGCCGGCGCCGCGGTCTTCCTCTGCTCGGACGCGGCGAACTACGTGCATGGGCATGCCCTGGCGGTGGACGGCGGCTGGCTGGCCCGTTAGGGGGAGATGCTGGCAACCCATGTCCGGCCATGCGGGGAAAGCGGCCAGGGCCATATTCACCGGCGGGCCGTCACTCATCCGGGGGCCGACGGCTTCATGACAGAGGGAACCGCTATCCAAACGCCAAGCCGATACCGGGCCAGGGCACGACCCTGCCTACGCCCCTGGGCCCGGCGGAGTCCTCATGAGACACCGTCTCGACTGATCTCGTGGTCGGCGTGTGCGTCTGCCTCGTCCTCCCCCTGAAGAGGGGCATCGCTCACCATGGTCCCGACGAGAGCCCCTGGCGGCGGGGCATCGCCGAACGCCGCGACCAGAACCTCATGCTCGGGGTCCATGTCGATGCTGCCATGAAAAACGCCCCCCTCTTCCAGTGCCAGGCGGGGGGAGATGATCGTGCCGGTCACCCGTGCGCTGCGGTGAATCGTCACCTGGTGTGACGCAATCAGGCGTCCCTCAACGCACCCCGCCACATACAGGGTCTGCGCAAACACGTCGCCAACGACGTTACCCTCGCTGCCAATGGTGATCGGATGGTTCTTGCACTCGACCCTTCCCTTCACCCGGCCCTCTATCAACAGCTCCTCCTCCCCCGAGACATTGCCCTCGACAGACGACTCGGGCCCGATGGTGGCGATGCGCGACACACCACGGTTGCCTTCTATCTCACTGCCTCGCTGGGGGGCCCGGGAGGAAGAGGCCTCGGGAAGATCGACAGAGGCGCGGGGCGGATTCCGCTTGCTGAACATAGGAAGACTCCAAGTGACATGAGAGACGCAACAGCGCAGCGGCATATTGCCATGCGCCGCGACACGGCAAGCGGCCGATCAAACGCCGAAAAGCGCCGGTTAGCATGCCTTACCCGCGGTGGCGACCCCCTATAATGCCACTGGACATCAGCGATGAGGGGATACATATGGGAGGCAGCGAGTGGCTGATGGCCCTGGGGGGCTTGCTGGCTGTCATCATCGTTGCGGATGGCAGGTGGCGAATCGTCAAGCGAGTGCGACGGCGCCCGAGGGCCGAGGCTCCCGCCCAGCGGGCGCTGGCATCGCCGGCCTCGAACGCACCTTCCGCGACCACCGCACTCGCCTCCGCACACCCGGCATCGAGCGCATCCCAAGAGCCCACTTCGCTACCCTCGACGGTCGCGCCGGGGAGCCTCGTGGGCGCCTCGCTGCACATCAGCGGCGACCTGGTCTCGCAGGAGCCGCTGGTCATCCATGGCACCATCAACGGCAGCGTCACCGCCCGGCAGCATGGCGTCATGGTGGCGGCCTCCGGCACCGTGACCGATGCCATCGACGCCCGCCGCGTCGTCGTCGCCGGCAGGGTGACGGGCAGTCTGCATGCCGCGGAAGCGGCGGTGCTGCTCGCCACCGCCCATGTCGACGGCACCATCCACGCCGGACACCTCAGCTGCGCGGCGGGGGCCCGACTGCAGGGCGCCATCCACACCCCGCCGCAGCGTTCATGCCGCCGGGAGAAAGCACGCGGCTGATGGCCCACACCGACTTCAACGCCAGAATCCCAGCCCGCCGCTGTCCCGCTCCTCCGGCCACCCACGACTCATGCCCCCAGCATTAGCAACATGAAGCGTGCAGAAACCTGGGGGCTAATACAGATTCTTGACAGAGAACGTCAGGTAAATATCACCACTGTACACCATGAGAAGTGTTTCGGTTATTCTATAAATTCAGAAAGCAAGGTAACCCAGTGGACATCGTCACTGCACAACCTTTCCCCAGCGAGAGTCATCACCCCCAAGGATATCCATCAAATAAAAAGACGAAGGAATACCCAGCCAATGCAACAAAACATGCAGAAAGCCTTAACCCTTTACTATCTTCCTCCTTTACAACCCCCACACCCAAAAATATATTTTTTCCATACAAATAAGACTGAACAGCCTGCCAAAATATGAGATGTGCAATGAGGACGCCGAAAAAATACTTCCATTCACCCCAAAACCTGGCAAAGGCATTGAGCAACGCAGCCACAACCATCCCCAACAAAATATACAGCCTATATTTTCTCAGCACTTTCACCCACCCCCATAACATTACAACCATGGTCATACCAAACACCCCCCATAAAATCAATCTCCAAGCATGCCTCCCCCGTTCTCAACCACAGTATCCCAAACACCTGCCAAGTCCAGAAAAGCGGCAAATCGCGTCACCTCAGTAGCTGGGAACCCCCGGGCACTAGCATATCGCTCAAAGCCCAATATTAAGGCTTCTTTAGAGGCCGATGAGACGAAATCATCTTTCAAGTAACCAGACACCAAGCTAGCCGCCATACCACCTACGGCAAGACCCGCACCTATCTGCCCGACAGGTGTCATCACCACCCCGGCCGACGCCGCCTTGGAAACATCATCCAGCGCTTTGGCATTCAGCGCCCGCTCCCACGCCTGGGCCGCCGGATCGCCATAATCGATATTCGCACCCTGCACCACACAGGCCGCATCGCCACACGAGTAATGGGGCACGTGGAAAATCTTGCCATCCACCACATAGCTAACCGTGTAGCGGCCCTCCTCATCAAGCGGTCGCCCCGTCAGGCGGTCGCGCGGCTGGCCTGGTGCGGCCTCCTCCGCCGGCAACCGGTAGACGGGCGCACGATAGGGCGAACTTTCCCCGCCTGTCTGATCAATGATATAGGCAATCAGGTCTGGTGGTGCATCTGTCGGCACCTGCTGGATCAGGTAGCGAGTCGTGCCATCCGGGCCGGGTATGGCCTGCCACTCACCGCCATGGTCAAAGTAACTTGCATCGATGGTAGCAAGGTCTTGTAAATCGACGATGGTGTTGGCACCTCGCCCTTCGCCCAAGCCATCGTTGTGCATCCCCCGCAGTGCTTGTTCGATCTCTTCCAAGGTGAAGCGTCCATCGCTCACATCCGCCAGATCCCTCGCCAGCATGCGCTCCTCTGAATGCAGCTGGCGGTTGTAGGACTCCACCTGTCCGGCGATCCAGGCGCCGTCATTGATGTCGCCACCGGCCAGCCCCGCCGCCACAATGCCCACCAGCTGCGCCACTGTGTTGCTCAATACCGGGTTCGTATGGGCGTTTTCAACTAACTGATCCACCAAGGCCTCGCTGGCCCCTGCCGCCAACGCCCCACTGCGGAAGTCACCGCCCATCGCCTCGGAAACGGTGCCGCCAACCAGCGCATGCAGCGCGACTTTCTCGGCACTGCCGGGCTTGGCATGATCGCCCACGGCGTGAAACAGCACGCCGGAGACCACGTGCGCCAGGGCATCCTCGAGACCGTCGCCGAGGTGGTCCCGGAAGCTGCCGCCGTCGATGGCGCTGCGGATGCCGGCGTCGATCGTCGCCTGGGTGGCGCGCTGCCCGGCGAAGCGGGCGATGTCGCTCCCATTGCCGAAGCTGAGGTTAAGGTTGCGGGTGGCACCGGTGGTGGTGTTGGTCGTGGTGCCCCAGGCACGGTCGGTGATGCCCTGGGTCGCCCCGGCGCTCAGCGCGGCACCTTCGCCGAGGCCCGATTGCGAATAGGCCCAACTATTATGGAGTTCCTTGACCTGGCGCCAGTCGATATCGCCGCGCTCTTCCATCGCCTTGAGCCAGGCGAGATCGGGGTCGGCGGCCACCATGGCATCGACGGTCTGGCGCACCGAGTGCTCGTCGATCTCGGGCACCTCGATGGCGATGCCTTCGGCGGCCTGGATGATGAGCTCGCCTGGGCCGCCCCGCCAGCGACATGCCAAGCGTTACGGTTGCCGTCGGGCGGTGCCAACCGCCAGCCCCTCCACGAAAGCGCGTTTCTCCGCCTCGAAGAAGCGCGCGTCGTGCTTGAAGCGACGCAGCACCTCCTGATCGTCGAAGGCGAGCGTCGCGGCCGGCTCGCCGGAGGCATGCGCCGGATGGCGGCGAGACAGGCCGACGCGTGCGCCGCGAGCGTCCTCGGTCCAGCGCGAGATGCCGCAACCACGCAGGAACCCTTCGTCGAGGTCATCCGTCGGCTCGACCCGCAGCGGCGCATTCAGCGCCAATTCGCGAATCAACCGCCGCTGGGGCTCGCGGCTCTCGCCGAGCGAGGCGCTCAGCGCCAGCGTCATGCCGTCGCCGGCCTCGTCGAGCACCAGCAGGGCCAGCGCCAGTGGCGCCTCGTTGTCGTCCACCAGGGCCCACAGCCGTGCCGCCTCGTTGGCAAACAGCAGGTGGCGCGTGCCGCTGAACGCCACCAGCGGCGTCAGCCCCGCCGTCGTGCCGTGCACCGCGGCGCACAGACGGGCCAGGCAGGCATCGCGCCAGCCGCCCGGTTCGAGACTCACCACCTTCATCGCCATCCTCACCTGTGTCATACCGTCGCGCGAAGCCTAGCATATTCCCTCCGGCGACCGCCCGGCACATCGTGCGGTGACACTCCGTCGTCACAGCCGTGTAGGATGATCACAGTTCGACCGCTCAAGGATGCGACGTCCCTATGCCCCACCCCGCCATTGCCCTGCCCCGCCTGATGGCGCATCGCGGCCTCTCGGCCCATGCCCCGGAGAACACCCTGACCGCCGTACGGGCCGCCTGCGAGGCCGGCTTCCCCTGGGTGGAACTCGACGTGCAACTGCTCGGCGACGCCACCCCGGTGATCTGGCACGACGCCACCGTGCGGCGCTGCTCCGACGGGCGGGCGCGCCTGGTGGACCTGGACCTGCCCCGGGCACGCCGGCTGGACACGGGCGCCTGGTTCTGCGATCGCTTCCGCAGCGAGCGCATGGCGACGCTGCGCGAGATGCTCGCGCTGATCGAGGAACTCGGCATGGGCCTCAATCTGGAGCTCAAGGTCACCCGCGGGCGCAACCCGGCGGCACTGGTCGATGGCGTGCTGCCGACCCTGCTCGACGCCCTGCCCCCGGAGCGGCTGATACTCTCCTCGTTCCACGATGGTGCCCTGGCCCGCGCCCGGGAGCTGGCCGACTCATCGCGCCTGGCCCTCGGGGTGCTGTTCGAGGGCATCGGCCGCGAGTGGCAGTCGCGCTGCGCGGCGGTGGACGCCTACAGCGTCCATGCCAACTGGAAGCGCCTCAGCCAGCGCGGCGCCCAAGCCGTGCGCGAGGCCGGCTACCACCTGCTCTGCTATACCGCCAACGACCCCACCGCCTTCGCCCATCAATGGGCCTGGGGCGTGGAGAGCGTGATCAGCGACGACCCGGCGTGCTTCGTCGGTCATCTTCCGGATTGACGCCTACCTTACCGAGCGCCCCCAGCAGGGCGCCGTCGGCCTCGCCCGCGGCGCCTCCCCAACCATCGAAGTGCAGCAGCTCCTCCAGGGGCAGCCTGGACAACCACCCCGCTTTCTCCAGTTCGGGGCGAGCATGGAACTGGCTCACATAGCCCATGCACAGGTAGGCGATCGGCAGGATGTCGCGAGGAATCCCCAGGGTGTCGCGCAGGGCATCCTGATGGAAGATGCTGACCCAGCCGACGCCGAGCCCTTCGGCGCGGGCCGCCAGCCACAGGTTCTGCACGGCGCACACGGAACTGAAGATATCCATCGTCTCGATATGGGTGCGCCCCACCACCACCGGGCCGTGGCGCCGGCGATCGCAGGTGATGCACAGGTTGACCGGCGCCTCGACGATGCCCTCCAGCTTGAGGTTCCGGTAGGTCGCCTGCTTCTCGCCCTCGAACAGCTGAGCCGCCTCCTCGTTGGCCTGGCGATAGAGCGCCTGCACCCGGGCCTTGACCGCCGGCGAGCGGATCACCAGGAAGTCCCAGGGCTGCATGAAGCCCACCGAGGGGGCGTGATGGGCCGCCGTCAGTACTCGGGCCAGGACCTCATCGGGCACCGGGTCGGGGAGGAACTCGCTGCGCACGTCGCGACGGGTGAAGATCGCCCGATAGACGGCGTCACGCTCTTCCTCGCTGAACCCGGGGTGGGGCTGCATTCCCGGCGGGGTAGTGTCACTCATGGTCGGGCCTCGTCGTTCCAGGGTGGGGGTATCAACCAATCAGCTGCCACAGCCGGTCGGTGTCCAGATGGGCCTCGAGGGTATCGGCGAGGCGGTCGAGCTCGTCCTGGCGATGGGCGGCGTAGTCCACAGCCGCCGCCACGCCGGCCAGCCCGCAGCGCCCCAGCAGTGCCGCGCAGGCCTCGGCGCCATCGAAGAGGCCATGCAGGTAGGTGCCCATCACCTGGCCGTCGGTGCTCACCGCCCCGTCCGGGCGACCGCCCAGCTCGCAGAGGGGGTGCGCCAGGGCCGGGCCCTCGCTCACCCCATGGTGGATCTCGTAGCCGGTGATCGTCACGTCCTCAGGGCGCAACCGCCCCGTCACGTTGCGCAGCTGCTTGCCCGCCACCATGCGCGTCTCGAACTCCAGCAGCCCCAGCCCCGACGTGGTCCCGGGTCGACCGTCGAGCCCCGCGGGGTCGTGGATGGCCTGGCCCAGCATCTGGAAGCCTCCACAGATGCCGAGCAGCCGGCCGCCATAGCGCAGATGCTGCCGGATGGCCGCTTCCCAGCCTTGGGCACGGAGCCAGTCGAGATCGGCCCGGGTACTCTTGCTGCCCGGCAGGATGATCAGGTCGGCACGGGGAGGCGCCTGGTTCGGCCCCACGAAGGTGAGCTCGACCTCGGGATGCAAGCGCAGCGGGTCGAAGTCGTTGTGGTTGCTGATGCGCGGCAGCGCCGGCACCACCACGCGCAGCGCCGGCTCGCCCTCCCCCCGCCCTTCCAGCCCGATGCTGTCCTCGGCGTCGAGCAGCAGGCCCTGAAGATACGGCAGGGTGCCCAGCACCGGCTTGCCGGTACGCTCGGCGAGCCACTCCAGGCCCGGCTCGAGCAGGCCGATATCGCCGCGGAAGCGGTTGATGATAAAGCCCCGGGTGCGGGCCCGTTCGGATGCGGAGAGCAGTTCCAGGGTACCCACCAACTGGGCGAAGACCCCGCCGCGGTCGATGTCGCCGACCAGCAGCACCGGGCAGTCGACGGCCTCGGCGAACCCCATGTTGGCGATATCGTTGGTCCGCAGGTTGATCTCCGCCGGGCTGCCCGCCCCCTCGGCGATGATCACATCGTAACGGCTCGACAGTGCTTCCCAGGCGGCCAGCACCGAGGCCATCGCCTCGCGCTTGTAGGCGTGATAGTCCAGCGCATCCATATGGCCATGCACCCGCCCGCGCAGGATCACCTGGGCGCCGCGGTCGCTCTCCGGCTTAAGCAGTACCGGGTTCATGTCGCTGTGGGGCGCAACGCCGGCGGCCAGCGCCTGCAGGGCCGTGGAGCGACCGATCTCGCCGCCATCCTCGGTCACCGCACTGTTCAGTGCCATGTTCTGCGGCTTGAACGGCGCCACCGACACCCCGCGCCGCGCCAGCACCCGGCACAGCCCCGCCACCACCGTGCTCTTGCCGGCATCCGAGGTGGTGCCCTGAATCATCAGTGTCGCCATGGCCTAGAGTTCCACTCCCTTCTGGGCCTTGATGCCCTGCTCCTTGAAGGCGTGCTTGACCACCTTCATCTCGGTGACGGTGTCGGCCAGCTCGATCAGCGCCTCCGGGGCGTGGCGGCCGGTGACCACCACGTGCTGCATCTCGGGGCGAGCCTGGAGGTCGTCGAGTACCCGGTCGAGGTTCAGATACCCGTGGCGCAGGGCGATATTGAGTTCGTCGAGCAGCACCAGGTCGAAGCTGGCATCGGCCAGCATCCGGCTGGCCTCGGCCCAGGCGGCCTCGGCGGCCTGGACATCGCGCTCGCGATCCTGGGTGTCCCAGGTGTAGCCCTCGCCCATCACGTGGTACTCCACGCCAGGCTGCTGGCGGAAGAACGCCTCCTCGCCGGTCTGGAACTTGCCCTTGATGAACTGCACCACGCCCACCTTCATGCCGTGGCCCAGGGCACGCGCCAGCATGCCGAAGCCGGAGCTGCTCTTGCCCTTGCCGGGCCCGGTGAGTACCAGCAGCACACCCTGCTCCTTGTCGGCACGGGCGATGCGCTCGTTCATGATCTTCTGCTTGTGGGCCATGCGCTCGGCATGACGCTGCGGGTCGACCGTCTTCATTGCACTCTCCTTAATTACACTCGCCGTAACAGATAGGCATCCATGATCCAGCCATGCCGCTCGCGCAGGGCGGCACGCTGCTCGAGGATCGCTGCGGCCACGTCCACCAGCCAGCCGTGGATCAGGCTCTGCTTGTCCATGCCCAGGTAGGCGCCCCACCAGATATAGAGGCCTTCGGGCGGCAGCGACTCGAAGGCCCCGCCGCTGTCGAGCATTACCGCGACGCTTGCGGCATCGCTGGGCCAGCCGCGCTCGCGCAGCCGCCGCCCAGTGGTGATCTGCACCGGTTCGGCGAGGGCATTGAGGGGGATGCGGTGCTCGGCGGTGAGGACCTGCAGGCTGGTGATGCCCGGTACGATTTCCACCTGAAGGTCCACCTGCAGCTCCCCCTCGCCCTCTCTCCCGGCAGCGCTTTGCATAAACGATTTCAGGCGCTCGGCGATGCGCAGGCTGCTGTCGTACAGCGAGGGGTCGCCCCAGATCAGCATGCCGACTCGGCCGCCCTGGGGTAGATGGGTCGCCATCAGCTCCGCCCAGACCGCGGCAATCGCCCCGTGCCAGTCGTCCACCGCGCCCAGGTAGTCGGCGCGGGCATCGCGGCGCGGCAGGTCGAACTCCACGATTCGGGCGCGTGACGACGCCTCCAGCAGATTGCGGCACAGCAGCCGGCGCAGGTCGACCAGGTCCGACTTGGCCTCCCCCTTGCGCGGCAGCAGGATCAGGTCCGCTTCATTCAGCGCCCGCACGGCGGCCAGGGTGACATGCTCGGGATTGCCCGTGCCGATGCCGATCAGCGAGAGGTGGATCATGCCTCGCCCCTCTCGTCGGCCCTTTCGTCTCCGGGTGTGTTAACGGCGAAGGGCGAGTCCGCCGACTGGGGCCGAAAGCGACGGTCATAGCCGACCGAGTAAAGGCAGCTCTCCTGGAAGTCCTCGCTGCCCAGCACCGGCCCCACCAGGATCAGCGCCGTGCGCTGCAGGGAGTCATCGAGCAAGGTTTCTATCGTTGACAGGCGGCCCCGGAGCACTCGTTCATCGGGCCAGCTGGCCCGCCAGACGATGGCGACCGGGCAATCGGCGCCGTAGAACGGCTCCAGCGCGTCCACCACCTGGGCCAGGTTGTGGATGGAGAGATGGATCGCCAGGGTGGCGCCGGTCCTGGCGAAGTTGGCCAGGGTCTCGCCGTCCGGCATGGCGCTGGCCCGCCCCGGCGTGCGGGTCAGCACGAGGGATTGCGCCACCCCCGGCAGGGTCAGTTCCTGCCCCAGTGTAGCGGCAGCGGCGGCGAAGGACGGCACGCCCGGGGTAATGGCGTAGGGAATCTCCAGCGCGCGCAGCCGGCGCAACTGTTCCCCCATGGCGGACCACACCGACAGGTCCCCGGAGTGCAGCCGGGCCACGTCCTGGCCCGCGGCATGGGCGGCGTGCATCTCGGCGATGATCTCGTCGAGGGAGAGCGGCGCGGTGTTGACGATCCGGGCGCCCGCCGGGCAGTGCTCGAGCAGCTGTTCGGGCACCAGCGACCCGGCATAGAGGCATACGGGAGAGGAGGCGATGAGGTCCCGACCCCGCAGCGTCAGCAGGTCCGGCGCCCCGGGGCCGGCGCCGATAAAGTTTATCGTCATGCGCTCTCTCCTCTCAGGGCTCCTCTCGCCACCGCCACGGTGGCTCGCCGATCCGTGGAAATCAGCCGCGGCCCGAGCAATTCCGCCCCGAGGCCTGCCGCCAACAGGGCGACGGCTTCGGCGACGCTACCCGTACCCCGTGCTCGCAGGCTATGTCGGGAGTGCGAAAGGGTAACGGCCGATGGCAGGGCCTCGTCTTCCACGCGGATCACCGCGAGGCCCCGCGCGAGCCCCAATTCCTGCACCAGCGGCCACATCGTCTGGGTCGCGGCCAGCCGGTCGACGCTGCCATGCTGCGCCTCGAGCCGCTCCAGCGCATCGACCAGCGAGGCCAGCCGCGCCTCGCGACGAAAGCCGAAACCCGCCACCGTTATCGAATCACCCATCACCGGGCCACCCGCCACTGCACGATGGGGTAGCCGGCCTTCCAGCCCCGCCGCGTGCCGATGGGCGCGGCGGAGGCCAGCTCCAGACGTAGCAGCTCACCGCCGGCCTGCTGCTGCCAGTGCGCCAGCAGGGCCTCGGACTCCAGGGTCACCGCATTGGCCACGATACGCACGCCAGCCGGCAGACGCCGCCACAGCGCCTCCAGAAGCGCCTGCGACAGCCCGCCGCCGATAAAGACCACCTCGGGCGGCTGATCGCTCAGCGTCTGATCACTCAGCGCATCGAGGGCGCTACCCTCCACCACCTCGAGCCAGTCGACGCCGAGGTTATCGGCATTGCGACGCGCCCGCGCCGCTCGCTCAGCGTCACGCTCGAAGGCCACGGCTTGGTTATCCGGGTGGGCCAGCAGCCACTCGATGGCCACCGAGCCCGACCCGGTGCCGATATCCCATAGACGCTCCCCCGCCCTCGGAGCCAGGGCAGCCAGGGTCATGGCGCGCACGGCCTGCTTGGTGATCTGGCCATCGTGCTCGAACAGCGCGTCCGGCAGGCCGGGCGTCAGCGGCAGGGCCGGCCCGTCTCCGGCCACCTCCAATCCTACGGCGACCGGGTGAGCGATATCGCCTGGCAGATCAGCGTCGGCCCGCATGCTGCAGATACGCTCGCGGTCTCCGCCCAGCGCTTCCAGCACATGCAGCCGGGAGGCGCCAAAACCGAAACGCTTGAGCCAGCCGGCCAGCTCGATCACTGCGTCCCCATCCCTCACCAGCACCATCAGGCGCCTACCGCGTTGCAGGTAGGGCCGGATGCGAGTCAGGGGCTTGGCATGCAGGCCCAGGCAAGTGCAATCCTGCAGCGGCCAGCCCAGGCGGGAGGCCGCCAGGCTGAAGGTGGAGGGCGATGGCAGCGCCTGCCACTCCTCGGCGGGCAGGTGACGCGCCAGGCTGGTCCCAGCCCCGAACCAGAACGGATCGCCGGAGACCAGCATCACAACCCGGCGGCCGCGCTCGGCCAGCAGTTCAGGGATGCCATCGGCAAAGGGCACCGGCCATTCGCGCACCTCGGCGGCCAGGGGCGGCAGCAGGCGCAGGTGGCGTCGGGCGCCGAACACCACCTCGGCGGCGTCCAGCGCCTGCCGGCTTGCCGCCGTCAGGCCCGCTGTGCCACTCTCGCCCCAGCCGAGCAGCGTCAGCCAGGGAGCGTCGTCAACGTCAGCCATCATCTGAGCCTCGCTAAAGGAGATGAGCTGTTCGGGCGCTCATCTTGCCAACTGCTTGAATGGGAAAGGAGCTCAAGAAGCCCCAATGAACGTCCTGATTCTGGGCGGCACCACCGAAGCCAGTGCCCTGGCCCACGCGCTGGCCGAGCGCTCGGTCCCTGCCCTGTTCAGCTATGCCGGTCGAGTGGCCGCGCCCAAGTCGCAGCCGCTGCCGACCCGCGTCGGCGGCTTTGGCGGGGTGGAAGGCCTGGCCGCCTTCCTGGCAGACAACCGCATCACCCACCTGGTCGACGCCACCCACCCCTTTGCCGAACGCATGAGCCGTAACGCCATCTTGGCGGCACAGCAAAACAGGATCCCCTGCCTCGCCCTGACCCGGCCGCCCTGGGTGCCCCAGGCCGGTGACCGCTGGCAACGGGTCGCCGGCATCGAGGCGGCGGTGGACGCCCTGGCCGGCCCGCCCGAGCGCATCCTGCTGGCCATCGGGCGCCAGCACCTCACTGCCTTCGCGGCCCGGCCCCAGCACCACTATCTGCTCAGGCTGGTCGACCGGCCCGAGGCACCGCCGCCCCTGCCGCATCACCATGTGGTTATCGACCGCGGCCCCTTTACCCTGGCAGGCGACCTGTCCCTGCTGCGGGAACATGGCATCCAGTGCCTGGTGTGCAAGAATTCCGGCGGCGACGGCGCAGTGTCCAAACTCACCGCGGCCCGTCAACTGGGGCTGCCGGTGGTAATGATCGAGCGGCCGGCGCTGCCGGAGCGCCGGGAAGCTCACTGCGTCGAAGCGGTGCTGGCCTGGCTCGATCATGAGCCCGCCCCTGATACCGAGCGCGGCGTATAGACCCAGGGCGTACTCTGACGCTCGGCACCTCCGGCATGGCGCTGGATGAGACGCGTATGACTGGAGCCCACCATCACCAGGGTGCGCATATCGGCCATGTCCGGTTGCGCCTCGCCGAGGGTCGTGACCCGCAGGGACTCCTCAGGAGTGGAGACGGCCCGGGCGAACACGATCAAACGCTCCGGCCCGCAAGCCTCTCGTAGTACTTCCAAGGCGCGTTCGAACCCTTCCGGCCGTGCCCGGGAGCGGGGGTTGTAGAAGGCCATGGCGAAGTCGGCCTCGGCGGCCAGCCGCAGGCGCTTCTCGATCAGCGCCCAGGGCTTGAGGTTGTCGGAGAGGTTGATACAGCAGAAATCGTGCCCCAGCGGCGCTCCCACCCGCGCGCTGGCGGCCAGCATGGCGGAGATACCCGGCAGCACCTGGATGTCCAGCGCCCGCCACGCCGGCTCGCTCGCCTCCAGCGCCTCGAAGAGGGCCGCGGCCATGGCGAATACGCCGGGGTCGCCTGACGAGACCACCACCACCCGATGGCCAGTGGCGGCCAGCTGCAGCGCCTGCTCGGCCCGGCGGATCTCCTCGCGATTGTCCGAGCCGTGGCGCGTCAGCCCCGGCCGCGGCGCCACCCGCTCGACATAGGGTACGTAGCCCACCACATCGGTGGCATCCGCCAGCGCGGCAGAGACCTCGGGGGTGATCAGCGCATCATCGCCCGGACCCAGGCCGGCAACCTTCAACCATCCACCCAAAGACTGTTCACGACCTGCTGCGCGTCGGCCATTCGGCGTAGTCGCCTCTTTCATGGCCGCCTCCCATTGCCATGAATCAGCAGAATGGAAAAGTACGGCACGCTGTCGCCCACTTCGTGCAGTGGCAGGATCCGCTGCTGGGGCATGGCGGCGTATTCGATCAGCCAGGCCTCGTCCTCGCGGCCGGTCTCGGCCAGGGCTCGCCTGACCTTGTCCAGGTTGCGGCCGATCTTCATCACCACCAGGGCATCGGTCTGGGCGATGCGCTCCACCAGCATCGCCTCCGGCAGGGTACCCATCAGCACGGTGAGGATGTCGTCGCCCCAGGTCACCGGCCGCCCGGTGGCGGTCCAGGCGGCGGACATGCCGGTGATACCGGGCACCACCGCCACCGGTACCCGCCCCTGCAGCCGTGTATAGAGATGCATGAAGGAGCCATAGAAGAACGGGTCGCCCTCGCACAGCACCACCACATCCTGGCCAGCAGCGGCGATCTCGGTCAGTTGGGCGACGTGGCGTTCGTAGAAGGCCGCCAGCAGCTCGTTGTAGCGGGGGTCGTCGAAGGGGATTTCGGTAGTGACCGGATACTCCATCGGCAGCTCGATGGCATCAAACGCGATCAAGCCTTCCACGATGCTGCGGGCATGGCCGGTGCGGCCCCTCTTGCGAAAATAGGCGACATGCGACGCCCCGCGGATCAACCGGTCGGCGCGCACGCTCATCAGGTCCTGGCTGCCGGGCCCGAGGCCTACCCCGTGGATGGTGCCCGGCTTCATGGTTCCGAGGCTCATTCGCTACGATCCGCCATGGCATTGATGGCGGCCACCGTCACCGCACTGCCGCCGAGTCGCCCCTGGACGACGACGCAGGGCGCCGCGGCGCTCTCCCACAGGGCCTGCTTGGATTCGGCGGCGCCCACGAAACCCACCGGGCAGCCGATGATGGCCGCCGGGCGGGGGCAGTCCGGGTCTTCCAGCATGTTCAACAGGTGAAACAGGGCGGTGGGTGCATTGCCGATCGCCACCACCGCCCCCTCCAGGTGAGGCCGCCAGAGCTCCAAAGCCGCCGCCGAGCGGGTGGTGGACAGCTCCCTGGCCAGGTCGGGCACCCGCTCGTCGTGTAGGGTGCAAAGGATGGCGTTGTCAGCCGGCAGGCGCTTGCGGGTGATGCCCTCGGAGACCATGCGCGCGTCGCACAGGATCGGCGCGCCGCGCTCCAGCGCCGCCCGGGCACGGTTAACCGCGTCGCCGTGGAAATGAATGTTTGCGGCGAGCTCAACCAAGCCCGCGGCATGGATCATGCGCACGGCCACCGGCTCTTCCTCCGGCGCGAAGCGCGCCAACTCGGCCTCGCGCCGGATGATGGAAAAGGACTCCCGGTAGATAGCCGGGCCATCCGTTTCATAGACGTGAGGCATTTCTCTTCTCCAAATAAACGACGACTCTCCTTCACCACCGAGCAAAGGAGATGAGCTTTCCCGACGGCAACCCTCCGCGAGGGCGCTGTAAACCCATCCCTGGGCGCTACTTTTGCCTTCCATGGCAAAAGACCCTCGCTACGCCTTGCCCTCGGCGCTCATCTTCCCGATGTCGGGAAATAAGCGCTATTACCTCGGCTTCACTAAGACCAGTAGCCACCGGCGCGCCATCGGCGCGACCACCGACGATCAGATCGAAGCGCCCGTCCCGCCCGCTCAGGCACAGACCGGCCGGCGCCTGGCGGGCACAGCCCTTGGCACAGCCGGAGACATGCACGCTGCCTTCGATCCGGCCACTCAACCGCTCAGCCAGCGCCAAGGTCTCTACGCTCGCCTGCTCACAGTGGGGAGCGCCTGGGCATACATCCATGGATAAACGCGGATCGCGGTTATCGTCCAGCAGGCCCTGCACCGCCGTCGGCGCTTCGCCCTCCACCAGCAGGCGCCGCCAGGGCGTGACCCGCACGGCGCTGACCGCGGCTGAATCGACAGCGGCACGCAGCGCCGCGGCCGGAGCCCGCCCGAACGGCAAGCCGACTACCCTGCCCCACGCACCCTTTCCTTCGAGATATGGGCCCAATGCCAGCCGGGGGCCAGGCGCGGCGGGGGCCATGACTGCCGGCGCCCATGCCGGCAGCGGTGCCGCGTGACGGCGCATTCGCCCGGCTTCTCGCCCACCGCTGTCGACGAACCAGTGCGCCAGCCGAATCAGCAGCGCGACGGCCGCGGCGGGCGAGTCCACCGGGGTGCCCAGCGCCCGCCCATCGGTGCGGACGAGTAATGTGCCCGCTGCCGCGCACTCGATGCGCAGGTCCGCGGAAACCTCACCCAGCAGCGGCGCGGCACCGGCATCGATGGCCAGGCCCCACTTGGCCGGCAGTGCCGGTAATTCGTCGAGGCGGGCCTCCAGCAGCCGAACCGCCTCAAAGGTGGCGTCGCCCGCCTGCCAGTCCGGTGCCAGCAGCAGTTGGGGCCGGCGCTCGCTGTGGGGGTCCGGGTCGACCAGCCCATGCTCGACGAGGAAATCCATCAGGCCGGGCCAACTGGCCTCGGATACGCCGCGTAGCTGCAGGTTGGCGCGGCTGGTGAGCTCGATCAGGCCGCTGCCGAAGGTCTCGGCCGCCTCGCACAGCGCCAGCATCTGGTGGCGGCTGAGTCGCCCCAGCGGAGGGCGCACGCGTACCAGCAGCCCATCGCCGCTGGCCATGGGTCGCCACGCCCCGGGGCACCAGCCCTTGATCCGTGGTGCAACCGGCTTATCCCGCTGGCCGGTCGTCATGGCGCGAGCTCCCGGGTCTCGTCGATCTCGAGCAGCAGGTCCTGCAGGGCCGGCCCTTGCTCGCCGGGCTCCTGCCACAGGCCCCGCTGAACGGCCTCCAGCAGCCGCTCGGCCATCTCCTCCAGCGCCGCCGGGTTGTGCTCGCGCAGGAACGCCTGGTTGGCGCCATCCAGCACCAGCGCCTCGCTGACCTGGGCGTACTGGTAGTCGGCGACCAGGTCGGTGGTGGCGTCATAGGCGAACAGGTAGTCGACGGTGGCAGCCATCTCGGAGGCGCCCTTGTAGCCGTGCTCGCGCATGGCCTCGATCCACTTGGGATTGAGCACCCGGGAGCGGATCACCCGGGCCAGCTCCTCCTTGAGGGTGCGCATGCGCGGCTGCGCCGGGTTGGCGTGATCGGCGTGGTAGATGGTCGGCGCTTGCCCGCCGAGGGCCCGGCTGGCGTTGGCCATGCCGCCCTGGAATTCGTAGTAGCCGTTGGAATCGAGGATATCGTGCTCACGGTTGTCCTGGTTGTGCATCACCGCCTCCAGGCCCTTGATCCGCTCCTCGAAAGCGCGCCGCGCCGCGGTCCCCGACTCCGGGAACTGGCCGTAGGCGTAGGCCCCGGCATCGAGATAGGCCTCGGCCAGGTCGTCGGCGCTGCCCCAGGCGCGACTGTCGATCATGCGGTTCAGGCCGGCGCCATACTCGCCGGGCTTGCTGCCGAAGATACGATACGCGGCTTCTTGGGCGGCGGCATCCGGGTCGAGCCCCTGGCTTTCGAGCTCCTGGCAGCGCGCCAGCACCGCCGCGCGGATGGTGTTGCCATCGCCCGGCTCGGCGTATTCGGCCACCGCCCTCACTGCACGGTCGAACAGGCGAATGACGTTGGCAAAGGCATCGCGGAAGAAGCCGGAGACCCGCAGGGTAACGTCCACCCGGGGGCGCTGCAGCAGCATGGCGGGAATCACCTCGACATCGATCACCCGCTGGGAGCCCAGCGACCAGATCGGCCGCACCCCCATCAGGGCGAAGGCCTGGGCGATATCGTCGCCGCCGGTGCGCATGGTGGCGGTGCCCCAGATCGACAGCCCCAGCTGGCGTGGGTAGTCGCCGTGATCCTGCAGGTAGCGCTCGACGAAGGCCTGGGCCGACTTCTCGCCCAGCGACCAGGCTGCGGGTGAGGGTATCACCCGGTTATCGACGCTGTAGAAGTTGCGCCCGGTGGGCAGCACGTCCAGCCGCCCGCGGCTGGGGGCGCCGCTCGGTCCGGGTGGAACGAACAGGCCGTCGAGGCCATCCAGCAGCGACTGGATCTCCATCTCGGCGCCGCGCTGCATGGCGGCCCACAGCCGCTCGCGGGCATAGCGGCACTGCTCGGCGGTGGCCGGGTAATCCCGGGCCAGGGTGGCCAGGCAGCCCGGTTCCAGCACGTAGGCGTCGATCAGCCGGTGGGCGAGCAACTCCAGGCGCTCGCGGGTATCGGCGGCGGTGCGCCAGGCGGAGCTGTCCTGCTCGGCCAGGGCCGGCGGCCGCGGGCCGTGCCAGGGCTCGGCCCCGGCCATCAGCGGATCGAAGTCTGCGGCCAGCCCCAGGTCGTTTGCCAGGTTATGCAGCAGGCCGCGCTGGGCCGGCGTCTCGCCCCGCGGCAAGCGCAGGATGGCCGCCAGAGTTCCCGCCTGCTTGTCCCGCGGCGGCACGCTGCCCAGCACGTGCAGGCCATGGCGGATCTGGGCCTCCTTGATATCGCACAGGTAGGTGTCCAGCTCGTTGAGCAGACGCTCGTCATCGGTAACCTCAGCGTTATTCCCGCTCTGGGCCAGCTCCTGGTCGATACCGGTGCGGCGCAGATGCGCGATGATCCGCTCGCGCAGCAGCGTCTCGCGCCGCGGATCCATGCCCAGGGCCTGATAATACTCGTCGGTCAGGGCTTCAAGCTCCGCCATGGCGCCGTAGAGTTCGGCGCGGGCCAGCGGCGGCATCAGGTGGTCGATGATCACCGCCTGGCTGCGGCGCTTGGCCTGGGCGCCTTCGCCCGGGTCGTTGACGATAAACGGATAGAAGTGCGGCAGCGGTCCCAGGGCGATATCCGGCCAGCACTCGGCGGAGAGCGCCGTGCTCTTGCCCGGCAGCCACTCCAGGTTGCCGTGCTTGCCCACATGTACCACCGCATCCACCCGGTAGTGCTCGCGCAGCCACAGATAGAACGCCAGGTAGCTGTGGGGCGGCACCAGTTCGGTATCGTGGTAGCTCTTGACCGGGTCGTCGATGCGCCAGGGGCCTTGAGTGAAAGCACGCTCCGGCTGTATGCCGACGAAGGTCTCGCCCAGGCGAATTCCGGCGATCATCAGCCGGCCCTGGCGGCACTTGGGGTCCTCCGACGGCGCCCCCCAGCGTGTGCATACTGCTTCCTGCAGCGTCTCCGGCAGGGTCCGGAACCACGCCAGGTAGTCGTCGAGCCCGATGCTCTGCCAGCAGGCGCGCTGATCCAGCACATCGCGGTCATTGGTGACGCCGCCCTGCAGCAGCCGAATCAGGCCGTCGCTGTCGTCCGGGACATCGCTCACCGGATAGCCCGCCGCGGCCAGCGCCCGCAGGAGCTGCAGCGTCGAGGCCGGGGTATCCAGGCCGACGCCGTTGCCGATGCGCCCATCGCGGTTGGGGTAGTTGGCCAGCACCAGCGCCAGGCGCTTGTCGGCGTTGGGTGTCTGACGTAACCCACACACGCGGCGCGCCAGCGTGGCCACGAAGGCGGCACGCTCGGGGTGCAGCACATGACGGATTACCGATAGCTGGCAGCGCTCGCTGTAGTGCGCCTCGCTCTTGAAGCCCACCGCCCGGGTGATGACGCGGCCGTCCATCTCCGGCAGCACCACCTGCATGGCCACGTCGCGACTGTGCAGGCCGCCGGCCTTGGCCTGCCAGTCCTCCTCAGTGCTGCTCGCCAATATGGCCTGCAGCACCACCGGCCGGCCGACGAACTGCCCGGCGAAGCGCCCCTCGAATGGATCCCCTCCCAGGGCCTCCTTGTCGTCGTCACTGCGATTGACGGAAAAACTGGTGGTATTGACCACCAGCATGGCCCCGGTCTGCTCGATCAGGTGATTGACGAAGGCCACACAGGCCTCCTCCTTGAGCGACGCCACGGCCACCGCCAGCGGCTCGAGCCCCTGCTCCCGCAGCGCCTCGATCAGGCCATCCAGCATGGCGGTGTTGGCGCCCTGCAGATGGCTGCGGTAGAAGAGCAGCAGGCAGACCGGGCGTTCGGGATCGCGCCGTGCCATCCATTCGTTCAGCGTCGCTTCCCGTTGTGTGGCGGCATGCGGCATGTAGAGCAGCGCCGCGGGAATCGCCCTGGGCTCCTGCCAGTCCAGCCCATGGCCAAAGCACTCGCTGCCGACAAAGCGCAGCAACTGCTCGGCATTGTCCACGCCGCCCTCGCGCAGGTAGCGCCACACGCGGTGGGCCGAGGCGAAAGGCACGCTGGAGTCCTCCAGCAGGGCGTCGTCCGGGGCGTCGCAGCCCGGCACCAGGATCAGTTGGCGCCGTTTGTCAGCGGCGGCCCAGGCCAGCAGCCGCTCGTGGCCGTAGCGCCAGTAGCCGCTGCCGCCCAGCAGCGAGACGATTACCAGGCGCGCCTTCTCCAGCACGCGGTCCTCGTAGAGGTCGTAGGCGGCGGGCTTGACCAGGTTCATCCAGTTCGCCAGCCGCACCGTCGGGTAGTCGTCGCCGAGCGTCACGCTCAGCCGCTCGACCGCCTGGGCCAGCGCCGACAGGCTGCTGTCGGCGGCGGACAGGATAACGATCTCGGCGGGGCTCTGCTGCAGGTCGACGATGCCCTCTTCCTCGACGAAGCCCCCGGGCTTGGCGGCGAAGAGATGCATCAGGCGGTCGCTTCGATCTCGGCGCTCGCCAGGGCCGCGTGCAGGGCCTCGCTGTCCAGCGCCTTGCCGATGATGACGAGCTGGGTGCGACGCGGCTCGCCCTGCCCCCAGAGCCGGTCGAAGTAGCCGTCCAGGCGCTCGCCGACGGCCTGGATCACCCGGCGCATGGGCTTGCCGGGAATCGCCGCGAAGCCCTTGGCGCGATATATCTCGTAGCGCTCCAGCAGCTGCTGGAGCCTGTCCGCCAGGAGGTCGCCATCGACCTCTCCCAGGCGGATCACGCAGGAGTCGAAATGGTCGTGGGCGTGGTCGTGGTGCGCCCCCTCGGCGTGATGACGATCGTGGTGGTTGTCGATGCGGTCGATGCTCTCCTCGCTCGCCGCGCCGATGCCCATCAGGGCTTCCAGCTGGGCGCTGTCCGAGGCCCGGGGCTGGTTAATATACAAGCTCTGGTCGATGAACAGCGTCTTCACGGATGCCGGCACCCGCTGGGCCACCAGTTCCTCCACCCGCTTGCGGTCGGCCGGCTCGAGCAGGTCGGTCTTGCTGACCAGCACCAGGTCGGCGGCGCTCAGCTGGTCGTCGAGCAGTTCGCGCAGGCTGGGGTCGTGGTCCAGGGAGTCGTCGGCCAGGCGCTGGGCCTCCACCTTGCCGACGTCGCTGGCATAGCGGCCGGCGGCCACCGCCGGGCCGTCGATCAGGGTGATGATGGCGTCGACGGTGCAGTGCTGGCGCACCTCCGGCCAGTTGAAGGCCTGCACCAGCGGCTTGGGCAGGGCCAGGCCGCTGGTCTCGATCAGGATATGGTCGATGTCGTCGCGGCGGGCCATCAGCTTCTTCATCACCGGCAGGAACTCCTCCTCCACGGTGCAGCAGATGCAGCCGTTGGCCAGTTCGAAGATGCCGCTCTCGGTTTCCATAGCGGTGGCGTCTTCTTCACAACCCTCTTCACAACTCAAGGCACAGCCGCGCAGCAGGCTGGAGTCGATGTCCTGCTCGCCGAACTCGTTGACGATGACGGCGATGCGCTTGCCGGTGACCTGACGCAGCAGGCTGGCCAGCAGCGTGGTCTTGCCGCTGCCCAGGAAGCCGGTCACCACCGTGGCGGGGATCTTGTTCAGGTTCATCCGTGGAATTCCTGTGTGGTGATGGAGTGAGTCTCGCTGGTCGGGCATGACGCCGCCGGGCCCGGCATGAACAGACGGGCCACGGCGGCGGGGTTGTCGGGGAAGAACAGGTGCAGATAGGTCGCCGTCAGGCGGCGCTGGCGATAGATGGCCTCGCCCGGCGCGGGGTGGCGCTGGCGCCGGCCAAAGCCGATGGGCGCGGGCGTGTCCGCCGCCAGCGAACGGTGATGGGCATGGCCGCGGATCGGCCCCTCCGGCAGCTCGGCGGTCTGCATCCCCTGGCACCCTCGCCGCCCGCGCATGGCGCCATGGCCGGGCAGCAGCCCCAGCATGGCGTGGGTGCTGTCGGCATAGTCCGTCAGGGTTTCCAGGCAGTAGAGCAGGCCGCCGCACTCGGCGAGGATCGGCTTGTCCGCGGCAAAGAAGCGGCGAACGTCCTCGCGCATGGCGCCATTTTCCGCCAGCCGCGCGGCGTGGAGCTCGGGATAGCCGCCCGGGAGCCAGAGGGCATCGCAGGTCGGCAGGTGGGCATCGTTCAGCGGCGAGAAGAAGCGCAGGGTCGCCCCCAGCCGCTCCAGCAGGTCCAGGTTGGCCTGGTAGATGAAGCTGAAGGCCGCATCCCGGGCCACGCCGATGGTCTGGCCGGCAAGGGAATGCGTAAGCGACGACAAGGCCTGCGTCGCCTCCACGTCTGGCGCCGAAAACATGACCGGCGGCAGTCGCAGCAGCGCCTCCGCCAGCCCCTCGGCCTCGAGCGCCGCGGCACCGGCTTCGAAGCGGGCCTCCAGCTCCTCGCGGATCTCATCGGCCTGCACCAGCCCCAGGTGACGCTCGGGCAGGGCCAGGGCGGTGTCCCGCGGCACCGTGGCCAGCAAGGGAATGGCGTCAGGCAGCGCGGCCTCGATCAGCTCGCGGTGGCGCTGCGAACCGCAGGCGTTGGCGATCAGCCCGGCGATGCGGATGTTGTCACGGAAGCCCGCCAGGCCGGCCACCAGCGCCGCCGCGGTCTGAGCCATGCCCTTGACGTCCATGACGATGACCAACGGCAGGTCGAACAGGGCGGCGAGATCGGCGCTCGATGGCTCACCGTCGAACAGGCCCATGGCGCCTTCCACCAGGATCAGGTCCGCCTCGAGCGCGGCCTCGAACAGGCGCTGCCGGCAGTAGGCCTCGCCGGCCATCCACAGGTCGAGCTGGTCCACCGGCTGGCCTGAGGCCTGGGCCAGCACCAGGGGATCCAGGTAGTCCGGGCCGGTCTTGAAGACCCGCACCACCTTGCCCCGGTTGCGCAGCATCCGCGCCAGCGCGGCGGTTACCGTGGTCTTGCCCTGCCCCGAGGCCGGTGCGGCGATAAAGACCGCAGAGCAGGCGGCACTCGTCGGCGCCGCACGGTTCGGATCATGCTCGATCATGACGCCTCCAGGCGGCGCTCTAGACTGGACAGGGGCCGGTACAGGGCACCCAGCTGCCGGGCGATCAGCGCCCCCCGGCCCCGCTTGACCGCGGCCTGCTCGGTATCCACGACGATGCAGTCACCCAGCGGCGGCAGGCCATCCAGGGATTGGCGGGTACGCCCATCGGTGATGAGGTAGGTTCGCACATGCAGGCCAGGATCCTGTCGCCGCCACTGGCGAATCAGACGCGCCGCCCGCCGGACGGCGCCGTGCAGCGGCGTGCCGCCACCACCGTCTACGGCATCGAGCCGCTCACGCAGCGCCTTGGGGGCGCGGCGGCGCAGCAGTACAGGCATGACGCCGTCATTGCCGAAGCTCAGCACCGCCATCTGCTCCCGGGCGGCATAGGCCTGCTGCGCCAGCCGCTCGACCAGGCCCTTGGCCCGGCCCAGCAGCTGCCGACCCAGGGTCGAGGCAGAGGTATCCAGCAGCACCAGATTCAGCACCGGCTGGCCGCGGCGGGCCTTGCGATAGCGCAGCTCCCGCCAGGGCCAGCGGCCGCGGTTGGCGACCAGGGTAGCGAACCAGTCCGGCCGCGCCTCCTCGGCATGGGCTCGGCGCTGCCCGGGCTGTTGTCCGCGGCGCACGGACGCCGAAGGCGCCGAGGTCGTCGGTTTCGCGCGTTGTGCCGGGGAGATTCCCGGCAGCTCCGCCGCCGGCACACTGACGCTTGTCTGGGTGACCGGCGGCATGGCGCCCCACTGCCCCTGCGCTTGCGAGGCTGGAGCGCTCTCGCTAGCGCCCGGCGCCTGACCGCCAGTGACGCCGTCACCCTTACCCTGCCCCGAGGGCGGAGGTGTGCCGGTCGGCGGAGATGGCGGCGTGTGAGACGGAGGCTGATGGGTGGTACGGCGGTGGGCCAATACCCAGGGTTCGACGGTCTCCAGGTCCTCCTGGCCCACCGTGGTCGCGCCGCGCCAGGCGGCATGGGCCCGGGCGGCCCGATGCCAGGTCACGTCTGCCCGCAGGCCCTCGACACCGGCGGCCTCGCAGCGCACCGCGATATGCTCGTAGACCCAGGGTTCGCTGGTGATCTCAGCCAGCACCCGCTGCGCCTGCCGCAGGCGCTGGGTCAGCGCGGCCTGGGCCTCCGCCTGGCGGGCCACGTAGCCCTCGGGGTCACGGTCGAAGGCCTCGCGCTGCTGCAGGATGGCCACCCGCTCCCGTACGCTCATCGCCGCGCCCTGCTCGAGACACAGGCCGAAGCGGTCGAGCAGTTGGGGGCGCAGCTCGCCCTCGTCGGGATTCATGGTGCCGATCAGGCTGAAACGGGCGGGATGGGTATGGCTGATGCCGTCGCGCTCGACGATATTGGTGCCGCTCGCGGCAACGTCGAGCAGCAGATCCACCAGGGGATCCGGCAGCAGGTTGACCTCGTCGACGTAGAGCACGCCGCCGTGGGCCTTGGCCAGCAGCCCCGGCTGAAAGCTCGCCTCGCGCTCGGAGAGCACCCGCTGCAGGTCCAGGCTACCGGTCAGGCGCTCTTCGCTGGCGCCCAGCGGCAGGGTGATGAACGGCGGGCGGCGCCCTTCGGGGTCATCGGGCAGGATCGCCGCCAGCGCCCGGGCCAGGGTGGACTTCGCAGTGCCGCGAGGGCCGCTGATCAGCACGCCCCCGACCCGGGGATCGATGGCGTTGAGCAACAGTGCGGTCTTGAGCGCCTGCTGGCCGACCACGGCGACGAAGGGAAACTCAGCCCGTGACATCATGGCCCCGGACATCATGACCACCAGGCGTGCCGATACGCGACGTCGAAGCGAGGGCACACGAGTGCCCGGCCGACAGCCGGCAGGAACGGAAAGCTCCCGGGAAGGAGGAAAAAGGAATCATTGAGACACGCTATCCCCGATGCCCACCGCACCGTTGCTGGATGAAACGAGATGACGGGCCGGTCTCCGGGCTCGAGGAGTGACGCGAAAAATCGCGCCAGTGCCTGCACCTTCCCGGCCTCGGAGGCTGTCCGACAGCCTCCTAGCCAGTGGTTCTTGCAGGCTACTCACTCATTACCGTTGCGGGGGCAGCGATGGGATGGGCGCAAGGGCCGTACCATACTTCCCGATTATCCCCTGGTAGCAGGGGCACCCGTCTCGAGTAGGCCCATCCTAAAGCAATTGGCGCAACAGGCGCAATTTGGCCACCGGATGGCCCGCCGTGGCTCGCAGTCACCCCAACCGGCAGGCTGGCCTGACAGGTGATATCCAAGCTTCTCCTCAAAATTGTTATAGTATAACATAACAAAATCTTTCTCATCCTGGTAGCTGGCAATCGAGGCGCCGACATGCAAAATGCAGTGCTATGATCGCCGCCCACCAGGGTCGAATTGGCCAATACTCTCCCGCCACCCGGATTTGACGCGATGAATTACGCTCGACGACTACTGGCATCTCTCGCTTTTTTCCCAGCACCATTTATTATGGCGGATAGCACCGATTACCCCCTGACATTGACGAATTGCGGCATGGAAATCAGCTTCTCGTCCGTACCAGAAAGCACGGTTACCGTCGGGCAATCGGCTACGGAAATCCTCTATGCACTGGGACTTTCCGAGCAGGTATCCGGGACATCCGTGTGGTTCAATCCCGTGCTGCCAGAGTTCAGCGAGATCAATGCCGATATCGAGCGTCTCGCCGACAACGATCCGAGTTTCGAGTCCGTCATCAGCCGCAGGCCCGATCTTGTCGCTGCCCAATATGAGTGGCACGTTGGCCCCACCGGCAGCGTGGCGAGCCGGGAGCAGTTCCATGAGCTCGACATCGCCACCTACATCATGCCGGCCGACTGCGACACCAAGGACAACAGCACCGGTGGCGACGGCACGCGCATCGCCGCCTTCTCCCCTGAACACGTCTACAAAGGCATCAACGAGCTGGCCAGTATCTTTGATGTCCGCGAAGCCGGAGATGCCCTGGTCGCCGACCTCCAGTCGCGCGAGGCCAGCGCCATCGAGAGTGCCAGGCGCCTTGAGCTGCCGGAAGACCTGTCAGCGGTATTCTGGTTCTCCTCCCCCGACGAGTCGGCGGATCCCTTCGCCGCCGGCCGGCTCGGCGCGCCGGGCTACATGATGGATGCCTTGGGCATCCATAACGTGGTGGAATCCGATGAAGAGTGGCCAGTGGTCGGCTGGGAAACCATCGCCCGGGCCGATCCCGATATCATCGTGGTTGCCAGCATGGACCGCCGCCGCTTCCCGGCAGACGATATCGCCAATAAGCTCGAATTCCTGCATGGCGACCCCGTGACCCGCGAAATGTCGGCAGTGAAAAATGGACGTATCATCGAGATGGATGCCCATGCGATGAGCGCCACCATGCGCACGATTTTCGGTCTCGAAACGCTGGTCGAGGCCCTGTCGACGCTGCCCTTCGACCAGTGATCCTTCGACCAATGATTTCGACCCTGGCTTTGCGCCCGGCGCTACCTATTCGCTGGCACTGGACCTGGCTGACGCCATTGATCCTGTTCATGGCGATAATGGCCGGCACCGCAATCGGCGAGACGCCGATTGCGCTGGATACCATTTTCAAGGTGCTGGCCAATCAACTCTGGGGGGGGCAGCACGCGGTGGATCGGATCGACGCCGGCATCATCTGGAACTACCGCCTCAGTCGCGCCATTCTTGCCGCCTGTTGCGGGGCCGGACTGGCACTTGCCGGCGTGGTACTGCAGGCACTGCTGCGCAATCCCCTGGCCGACCCCTTCCTGATGGGGATTTCCGCCGGCGCCTCCACCGGTGCCGTGGCGGTGACCATCGCCGGGTTTGGCGCTGGCGTCGTCACGCTCTCCCTCGGCGCCTTCGCCGGGGCGGGGCTGGCGTTCGGCCTGGTGGTGATGCTCGCCCATGCCGCCGGCAGTGGCACCGGAGGCGGACGCAGTACTCAGGCCGCGGGGGCCATCATCCTGGCCGGCATCGCCGGCTCGCAGCTGTTCAATGCCCTCACCGCCTTTATCATCGCCAGGTCGGCGAGCGCCGAGCAGGCGCGGGGCATCATGTTCTGGCTGATGGGCAACCTCTCCGGGGTGCGCTGGGAGGATGTCTCCCTGGGATTGCCCGCCGCCGTGGCCGGCCTGCTGGTCTGCCTGTGGTACCGGCGGGCGCTGGATGCCTTCACCTTCGGTGCCGACAGCGCCGCCTCGCTGGGCATCCCCGTGCGCCGTGTCCGCGGCATCCTGATTGCCAGCATGGCCCTGGTCACCGCCGTCATGGTCTCCATGGTCGGCGCCATCGGCTTCGTGGGACTGGTGATTCCCCACGCCATGCGCTTTCTGGTCGGCAGTCGACACACCCGGCTGGTGCCCGCCTCGGCGTTGGCCGGCGCGGTCTTCCTGATTGCTGCGGATATCCTCTCGCGCATCCTGGTGCCGGGGCAGGTGCTGCCGATTGGAGTCGTCACGGCGCTGGTCGGCGCCCCGGCCTTTGCCCTGATCCTGGTACGTGGGACGAGGACGAAATGAGGCTGGCCGCCGAACACATCGACTGGTCGGTCCATGGCCACCAGCTGCTGGATGATGTCAGCCTCACGATAGAGCCCGGCGAAACCTTCGGCCTGATCGGCCCGAACGGCTCGGGCAAGACCACTCTGATGCGGGTGCTGGCCGGACTACGCAAGCCCAGGAGCGGGCGCGTACTGGTGGACGATGCGTCGATGTACGCGATGCACCAGCGCGACATCGCCCGGATCATCGCCTTCGTCGAGCAGCAGGCCGAGACCCTCGACCGTATCGTGGTTCGCGAGGCGGTGGCCCTGGGCCGGACGCCCTTCCTCTCGGCGCTGCAGCCGTGGTCGGAGCAGGATGACGCCATCGTCGCCCAGGCTCTTGCCAATGTCGGCATGACACATCTTGCGGATCGATTCTGGCATACGCTGTCCGGCGGCGAGCGCCAGCGCGTCCACATCGCACGCGCCCTGGCCCAGCAGCCGAGGATCCTGCTGCTCGACGAGCCCACCAACCACCTCGATATTCGTCACCAGTTGTCGATCCTGTCGTTGGTCCGGCAGCTGTCGGTCACGGTGGTCATCGCCCTGCATGACCTCAATCAGGCCTTGGACTGCGACCGCATCGGCGTGATGGATGGCGGTCGCCTGGTCGATGTCGGCCCACCCAGCCAGGTGCTGACGGCCGCAAGGCTGCGCCATACCTTCGGTGTGCATGCCGATTTCCTCGATGATCCCGTCGATCATCGCCGGATCATGCGCTTCCGCAGCGCCCTGTAAAGCCTCCGAAAGCCCTGCCCGCGTAGCCCGCCATTGATAGCGCTGGCAGGCCCACTTGGCGCTATCTCACGGGTACGAAGACAGGCGCGCCGTCGATCTCGGCGGTGGCCAGGCGCTGGCCGTACAACGCCTCGAGCGCGGCAGGCTCCAGCATGGCGTCGCGCGGACCCCAGCATGCCTCGCCGTCGGGATAGAGCAGCAGCAGGTTATCGCACCAGCGCGCCGCCAGGTTGAGATCATGCAGGCACATCATCACCGCGCGCCCTTCCCCGGCCTCGGCGGCCTGCTCGGCGAGCAGCGCCATCACCGCGGTCTGGTGGTGCAGGTCGAGATGGTTGGTGGGCTCGTCGGCGAGCCAGATCCGTGGCGCCTGGGTCAGCACCGTGGCAATGGCCAGGCGCTGTCTCTCACCGCCCGAGAGCGTACTGACCAGTCGCTCGGCCAGGTGATCGACGTCGAGTCGCTCCAGCGCCGCCTCGGCCAGGCGCAGGTCCTCGCCGCCCTCCATCTGCCACGCCGAAAGCCACGGGTGGCGGCCGATCAGCGCGGTTTCGCGCACCGTGGCGGGAAAGCCGTCCTGGCGATCCTGGAACACCAGCCCCAGGAGGCGCGCCACCTGTCGCCGGCCAAGCGCTGCCAGCGGGCGGCCATCGATCAATACCTGGCCGCCACGCGGTGCGCGCAGCCCGGCCAGGGTATGCAGCAGCGTGGTCTTGCCGGCGCCGTTGGGACCGAGCACGCCCCATACCTGCCCCGGTTCGATACTGAACGACAGCGCTTGGCCGCTGCGCCGTCCCGGCACGTCGATGACGAGTTCACGCGCCTCGAGGCGGCTCATCAGCGGCTCCGATAAAGCAGATAGAGGAAGGTGGGCACGCCGAGCAGCGCTGTGATCACCCCCACCGGCAGCTGTTCCGGGGCGATCAGGGTGCGCGCCAGGGTGTCGGCCAGCACCAGCAGGGTACCACCGGCCAGGGCGCAGGCCGGCAGGATCAGGCGCTGGTCGTTTCCCAGCACCAGCCGCAGCATGTGCGGCACCACCAGGCCGACGAAGCCGATGCTGCCGGCGGTGGTCACCGCCATGGCGGTGAGCGCGCTGGCGGCGAGATGGATCGCCCACTCCAGCGGGCGCACGTTGACCCCCAGCGCTGCCGCCTGCAGCGGCCCCCGCGCCATCACGTTGAGGCTGCGGCCCAGCGGCATCAGCAGCAGGCAGATCAGCAGCAGCAGCGCCAGCGGCGGCCAGGGCGTGCGTGAATAGGAAAGATCCCCCATCAGCCAGTAGAGCATGCCGGGCAGGCGCTCGGCGGGGCTTATCGCCAGCATCAGGGTGATCACCGCGCCCCAGCCGGCGGCCACCACCACCCCGGTGAGCAGCAGCCGCGATGGCGTCCAGCTACCGGTGCCGTGGGCCAGGCCGAAGACGAGCAGCGTGGAGAAAAAGGCACCGGCAAAGGCGGAGCCGGTAATCACCGCCCCGCCCAACCCCGCCAGCATCGCCGCCAACGCCCCCACCGCGGCGCCGCCGGAGAGGCCCAGCACATAGGGGTCGGCCAGCGGATTGCGCAGCAGCACCTGCATCAGCGCCCCGGCCACGGCGAGCAGGCCACCCACGGCGAAGGCCGACAGCGAGCGGGGCACTCGCAGGTCGAGCACCAGGGTGCGCGCCAGCGGGCTGCCCTCGCCTAGCATTACCGCCCAGACATCACCCAACGACAGCGCGACACTGCCCACCGTCACCGACAGCAGCAGCGCCGCCAACCCCAGCAGGGCCAGCACGGCCAGCGGTGGCCACAGCGAGCGACGCGCTCCCGGCGTCATCGCCTCAGCGCCTGGCGCGGGCATGATCGAGCTTCTCGCAGAACAGTCGGCTACCCTCCAGCAGCCGCGGCGTGGGCCGCTGAATCAGCGAGGGCGGCACGAAGTAGAGGTTGTCGCGCTCGACCGCCGTCAGGCTCGGATACTGCTCCCAGTGAGTCAGCCAGTCGCGGTTCTCCTCACCCATGCCGCCGGCAACGATCGCCTCGGGATCGGCGGCGAGCACCGCTTCATCGTCGATGCGTGGCACCAGGCGCGACAGCTCGCCGAAGACGTTGACGCCACCGCACAGGGTCAGCACCTTGCCGATGAGGTGCTCGTCGTTGACGGTCATCAGTGGCTCGCCCCAGACCTGGTAGAACACCGTGACCGGCTCGGCGTCGGCATAGCGCTCGGCGAGCTCCGCCATGCCATCGCGGAACTCGGCGGCGACGCGACCTCCCTCCTCGCGGGTGTCGGCGAGCAGCGCCAGCCGCTCGACGGCACTGGAGACGCCCTCGACATCGCGCGGCTCGATATAGAACACCGCCATGCCCAGGTCCTCGAGGGTCTCGAGCTGCTCGGGCGGGTTGCCGGTGACCCAGCCGATCACCAGGTCCGGTTGCAACGCCACCAGGGCCTCCAGATCCATGCGGGTGTGGCTGCCCACCGAGGTGACCGCCTTGGCTTCCGGGGGGTAGTCGCTGTAGGCCACCACCGCCACCACCTTGTCGCCCGCCCCCGCGGCGTAGGCCAACTCCGTCGCCCCGGGCGACAGCGCGGCGATGCGGGTGGCCGGCGCATCGAGGCACACCTCGCGGTCGCGGTCGTCGGTGGCGCAGAGCGCATCGGCGCGCGCCTCGCCGACGCCCAGCCCCGGCAGGCCTAGCAATGCAACGAGAACTGCAGCGGGGCCAAGGGCCCCGCCGAGCCGGCCGCTACTGGCCGAAGTGAACACTGACGAAGGCCGCGCGGCCGGCGTTGATGTAGTCACGTGAGGTTTCGTACTCCTTGTCGAGTGCGTTCTCTACCGTCAGCCGGGCCGACCACAGCGGGGCGAACTGCCAGCCGGCACGCAGGTTGAGCGTGCCGAAGCCGGCCAGACGATGCTCGTTGGCAACATCGTCATAACGGTGGTTCTGAGCAGTCCAGGAAGCACCAAGCTCCCAGTCACCGAATTCTCGATCCACGTCCAGGCGCAGACTGCGGGAGGCACGGCGCGGCAAGTTATTTCCGGTTTCGCGATTCTCCGTGTCGAGATAGGTAAGCGCGACCTGAAGAGTCCAGTCATCCAGCTCTGCACCGGATGCCAATTCCGCTCCACGAATGCGCGCGTCGGCCACGTTCGTCGGGCGATAGCGCACCACATCAGGTGCCGGCGAGTCGCTGGCCCAATCGATCAGGTTATCGACATCGGTCTGGTATAGAGCAAAATCCCAGAATAGAGATCGATACTGGCCTCGTACACCGAGTTCGTAGGTGGACGAAGTCTCGGCTTCGAGTTCTTGGTTACCTTCGAACAGATAGGTAGTCCCAAAGAAGGTGCTTTCTTCGTAGGGATAGTAGAGATCATTAAACGTCGGGGCTCGAAAAGCCGTGCCATAGCTGGCACGCAGTGTATGCCAGTCATCGAGCGCATAGCCCAAAGCCAGGTTGCCGGTAAGCTCGTCTCCAAAGGCCTCGTTGTCGTCATGGCGCAGGCTTGTTTGCAGGGTAACGGGGTGGAAGTCGAGAAGCCCCTGGGCAAACAAAGCACGGTTGTCACGGCTCTTCTCGGTATAGTTTTCCGTGGTAGTGACATCGTCGCGATCGAACTCCGCCCCGAAGATCACATCGTGAGGACCGAAGCGCAAGGTGTTCTCCCACCGAGCGGTGCGTAGGCGAGTATCGAAGGTGGAATCGCCAAAGGTGCGCTGGCTTTCCTGCTCGTCCCGAGACTCACTCAGGGTCAGGCGGCTGCGCCAATTATCCGTAACAGGCAGTTCTCCATATATCCCGGCCACCTGTTGTACGAAGTCGGTATCGCCATTGTCGATCTCAGTATTGCCCCGTGCACGCAAGGCCATTGCTCCGATCTCAGAGCCGTTGTCAAAGGTATGAGAGAGTCGCGCCAGCCCGCTGGTGTTGTCGAAACCCTTGTCCTCGCCGTCGCGTCGAATGGGCCGGCCATCGGTGCTGAAGTGGCTGCCGGCGAAGGTGTAGCGGGTGCCCCCACTGCCGCCGGAAAGCCCGGCGCTGTAGCGCTGGGACCCGAAGGAGCCGCCGCCGGCGGACATCCGGGGATGCGGACCGCCTTCTTCCGCTTCATGAGTGAAGAGCTGCACCACGCCCCCCACCGCATCGGCCCCGTAGAGGCTGCCGCGCGGCCCGCGTACGATCTCGGCACGCTGGAACAGGCGCGGGTCGAGGAACTGCCAGGCGGGGCCACCGGCCGTCGCCGAACGCAGGCGAATCCCGTCGATCAGCAACACATGCTGGTCGCTGTTGGTGCCGCGGATGAAGACGCTGCTGTGCTTGCCGAAGCTACCATTGGTGCTGACGTCGACCCCTGGCTGGCCACGCAGCAGGTCGGTGAGACTGGTCGGATCCTGGCGACGCAGGGTGGCCTCGTCGAGCACGGTGACCGAAGCGAGACTCTGGTCGGCGGTACGCGGCGCCAGGGTGGCGGTGACCACCATCGGATTGAGGCGCAGCGACTCCTCCGTCTCGGCTGCGGCGGTCTGGGCATTCACGGTCAACGGCAGCGCGGCGAGACCGAAGGCGGCCAGGCCACGGACGGCATGGATTCTGGTGTTCATGGGTTTCCCTTGCTCGCCGTGCCTACCCGCACGGTCGAATGGCGTTGTTATCGCCGGGGCAAGGGGATCGAGGAAGAGGGAAAACGACGGCGCCTGCCCTGCCTCGAGGTCGCCCACCGCAACCCGGCATGATCTCTCGGGCCGGTCTCCGGGCTGACGAGCGGAAGCGGTGTCTGGAACACCCGGCTTCCCGAACGACCGCCTTCCCGTGCCTGGGCACAGTGGCATGAAGGCCGTTCTTGTCTCGATCACCGTTGCGGGGGCAGCGTCGGAATGGCGGCATGGGAGCGCGCACCGACTTCCCGTTTCACCGGCGGATATTGCCGCCGGTACCTGAGAGTCGAGGTAAGCTAGCAACCCCACCGGAGAGCGTCAACGCGCATCTGCCCCGGCCTTGACCTGGCTCAGCCCAGCCGCCGCACCAGGCCATGGCGTACGTACCACACCGCGTCGCTGCGCCTGGCGGCGTCCTGGGCCAGCCAGCCGACCAGGTCGCGCAGCCGGCGCGCCTCGGCGGCCATGGGCACGATGCCGCGGCCCATCTCCGGCAGGATCAGCACCACCTCGAGAGCCATCTCGCGTTCGGCATCGACAAGCGCGGTAAGCCCCTCGCCCCACTCGCGGCGCAGTCGGTCGTCGTCGGGCGTCGCAACCAGCGCCGCCTCGAGCCAGGCCGTCCAGCCGGTCAGCACCAGCGGATGGCCGGCCATCGCCGTCTCGCGCCAGGCCCCCAGGGGGGCGCCGGGGGCGAGACGGTGCCAGGTCGCCGCGGGGAAGCGCCCGCTTACCGCGTCGCGCTTGCCGGCGCAGGCACCGCCGATGAAGAGCTGCATCGCCAGCCTCCTTCCTGGTGAACGAAGACGAATCGCCGGCCCTGGGCCTGCCCCACGCTGCCCGCCCAGAAGTCGATCGCCTCGAAACGCCGGCGCAGCTCGCGGATGACCCCGCCATGGGTCATCGTCAGCACACGGCGGTGCCCGCCGGCCTCGGCGGCCACGAGCAGCTCGCCCAGCCACGCCCCCAGGCGCTCGCGCAGGGCGGCCGCCGACTCGCCGTTCGGCGGCGCCTGCTCGCCGCGGCTATCGATCCACTCGCGGTACGCGGCCAGCTCCTTGAGCTCGGCATAGCACTTGCCCTCGTAGTCACCGAAGTCGAGCTCGCGCAACCGCGCATCGAAACGTGTGGCGCCGCCGGGCTGCCGCCCCTCGAGCACGTAGGCCAGGGACTGGCGACAGCGGGTCAGGTCGCTGCAGTGGACGGCATCGAAGCGCTCCGCGGCCAAGTGGTCGCGCAGCCGGTCCAGGTCCGGGCGCGCCTCGGGCAGCAGCAGCGGGATGTCGCGCTGCCCCTGGTAGCGCTGCTCACGATTCCAGGCGGTCAGCCCGTGGCGAACGACCACCAGCTCCAGGCGATCAGCAACAGCCATAGCTCTCCTCCCTCGATGGCGGCACCGACGATATCGCCGTTGATGCCCTTGAAGGCACGTATCATCGCCGCGCCATATGTCAGCAGGAAGACCGGCAGCGCCACCAGCAGCAGCGGCCAGCCCGGCAGCCACCCGAGGAGCAGCGCCGGCGGCACCAGCGCGAGCAGCAGGTCGCGGCGATCGAGATGCTGCTTCCAGTGCCAGGCCAGCCCCTCGGATCGTGCCGCCGGGGCCAGCACCAGCAACGCCACCGCGCCGAGGCGTCCCAGCGCCGGCACCAGAGCGAGCAGCACCGGACTGACCCGGGCCTCCAGCAGCGCCCACAGCAGCATGGCCTTCCAGGCGAGCAGGAACAGTAGCGCCAGGATGGCGAAGCTGCCCACCTGGGGATCCTTCATGATCGCCCAGCGCTTCTCCAGCGGGGCATTGCTGCCCAGCGCATCGGCCACGTCCATCAGGCCGTCCAGGTGCAGGCCGCCGGAGAGCGCCACCCACAGGCTGAGCAGCACCAGCGCCAGCAGCGGCGTGGGAAGCCGCTCCTGCAGCAGCAGGTAGACGCCGGCCAGGACGGCACCCAGCAGCAGCCCCACCAGCGGGTAGCAGCGCACCGCCCAGCGGCTGGTCGCGGCCGTCCAGGGAGATTCGACCGGTACCGGCAGCCGGGTCAGGAACTGGATCGCCAGCAGCAGCCCGTAGCCCGCTTCCCTCATCTCGCCTCCTTCCAGTCGATGGGCAGCCCGGCGACCACCTCGACCACCCGGTCGGCCTCTATGGCCAACTGACGGTGCAGCCGCTGCAGGAAGGCGAGATAGCGCCACACCTCGGGATCCCGCGGCGGCAGGTCTTCGTTGATGTCGTTGGAGACCACTACCAGGGCGATCGACTGCCCCCGGGCACGGGCCAGCAGTTCGCCCAGCACGCGCTCGCCCTCCGCCGCCGGGCCTCCACCGCCGTAGAGCCACTGGCTGGCCCACAGGGTCAGGCAGTCGAGCAGCACGGTGCCGCCGGCCTCGACCCGGGCCAGGGCCGCGTCGAGCGCCAGCGGCGCCTCCAGGGTGAACCAGCCGTCGCCACGCTCGCGGCGATGACGGGCGATGCGCGCCGCCATCTCGCTGTCCGAGGCCCGGGCAGTGGCCAGGTAGTAGCGCCGTCCACCGCGCCCATGGTGCCACTCCCGGGCCAGCCGCTCGGCGAAGGCGCTCTTGCCGGAACGCGCCCCGCCGCTGACGAAGGCGATCATGCCGGCCTCCATGCGGCCAGGGTCGTCAGCAGCCGCTCGTTGTCGGCGCGTCCGCGCAGCGCCAGGCGCAGCCAGCCGCCGTCGAGGCCGGGGAAATTATGGGTATGGCGGGCCAGGATGCCGGCCTGCAACAATCGCCGCAGCAATGCATCGCCTGTTGGCGGGCCACTGCCCTGGCGCACCAGAAAGAAATTGACCCGACTCGGCACCACCTCGAGGCCCAGCGACAGCAGGCCCGACTGAAGGCGCGGACGCTCCTCACGCAGCCAGGCATGGGTGCGATCGAGGAAGTCGCTATCCGCCAACAGGGGCGCCACCAGGGCAGCGGAAAGGTGATTGACGCTCCAGGGGGGCTGGCCAGCCTGGAGCCGACGGATCGTCTGCGCGCCTGCCAATATATAGCCCAGCCGCAGTCCCGGCAGGGTATACAGCTTGGTCAGGGAACGCAGCAGGATCAGGTTGTCGAAATGTGCCAGCAGCGGAGTCAGCGCTTCCCCTGGCTCATCGACGAAATCAATGAAGGCCTCGTCCACCACCACCGTGACGCCCTGCTGCCGCGCCGAATCGAGCAGCCTCTCCATGGTATGCCATGGCAACAGGGTGCCGGTGGGGTTGTTGGGCCGGCAGAGAAACAGCACGTCGGCCTGGCGGAGCGGGGAGGCGAGCCTGTCCGGGTCCAATGCGAAGGCCGGTGCCGCCAGGGGAAGCGAGGTGATCTGGAGACCATGTGCCGCGCAGGCCCGGGCATACTCCGAGAAGCTCGGCTCGACGATGACCGCCTGGCCACGGGCATGCAGCCCGGCGGCCAGGAAGATCGCCTCGGCCCCGCCGTTGGTCGGCAGTACCTGATTAGGGTCAACGCCTTCGTGACGGGCGATCGCCTCGCGTGGCTCTGTGTAGCTCGGGTCGGGGTAGCGGGCTAGTCCCGCCATCGCACCGGCAATGGCATCGCCCAGCCAGTCGGGCGGCCCCAGCGGATTGATATTGGCGCTGAAGTCGAGCAGCTCATGGTCGGCGGGCAGGCCGAAACGCGCCAGCAGCGTCGCCGCCTGTCCGCCGTGACTCGGCCAGGCCTCGTCGGATCGCCTCATGCCAGCCACTCCCGCACCAGCACCGCCGGCAGCATCAGCAGCAGGAAGGCCGACCAGCCCCCGTGCATCAGGCGAATCGCACGGCCGATATGTGCCACCCCGAGGGCTTCGAGGGGCTCGCCGAGGAGGGCGCGGCGGGAAAGCACGCCGCCGTAGCGGTTGACGCCGCCCAGTTGCACGCCGAGCAGCCGGGCCACCATCGCCTCGGGCCAGCCGGCATTGGGGCTAGGGTGGCGTGGGGCCTCCCGCCGGGTCGCCGCCAGGGCGCCGCGATGCCGCCAGTGCCCGGGCAGCCCCCGGGCACCGAGCCACAGGGCCAGGGCGGTGAGGCGCGCCGGCAGCCAGTTGGCCAGGTCGTCGAGGCGGGCCGAGGCCCAGCCGAAGTCGGCATGGCGAGCGTTGCGGTAGCCGACCATCGAATCCAGGGTATTCACCGCCTTGTAGGCCAGCGCCAGCGGCGCCCCGCCGAGCAGCGCCCAGAACAGCGGCGCGGTGATGCCATCCACCGTATTCTCGGCCACGGTCTCCACCGCGCCTCGGCTGATCTCGCCCTCGTCCAGCGCCACGGTATCGCGACCGACGATCATCGCCAGCGCCCGTCGCGCCCCCGGCAGGTCACCGCGACCCAAGGGCGTCGCCACCGCCCGCGCGGCATCGCGCAGCCCCTTGATCGCCAGGGTCGTGGCCAGCAGCCAGAGCTCCGCCGCCAGGGCCAGCCAGGGGTCGAGCCGGCCGAGCAGCGCGAGCAGCCCCCAGGCGAGGGCGTAGGCACCGAGCACCACCACCGCCGTCAGCAGGACACCCCTGGCCCGGCGCGCCGCCGCCGAGCCGTGGTTCCAGGCCCGCTCGAGGCGAGCGATCATCCACCCCATGCCGACCACCGGGTGGGGCAGGCGGCGGGGATCGCCGACCCACAGGTCGATAGCGATGGCCGCCAGCACCAGGCCCAGCAGGGGCAGGCTGAGGGGAGCCTGGCTCATGCCCGGTCGTCGCCGGCCACGCCGGCGTCGGCAAAGGTCGCCATCTCCGCCAGCATGTCGCAGGCGGCCTCCAGCAGCGGGAAGGCCAGCGCCGCTCCGGTGCCCTCGCCGAGCCGCAGCGCGAGGTCGAGCAGCGGCTCGGCGTCGAGCGCGGCCAGGGCCACGGCATGGCCCGGCTCCCGGGAGCGATGCCCGAACACCAGGTAGTCGCGCGCGCCCGGGGCGAGACGACAGGCCACCAGCGCCGCCACCGTGGCGATGAAGCCGTCGACCAGCAGCGGCACGCGGCGTACCGCCGCCTCCAGGCAGGCGCCGGCCATGGCGGCGATCTCCAATCCGCCGAGACTCGCCAGCACCCCGAGCGGGTCCGCCGGGTCGGGGGCACGCGCGGCGATGGCGCCCTCGACCACCCTCCGTTTGTGGGCCAGGCGGGCGTCGTCGATGCCGGTGCCGCGCCCCACCAGCCGCGCCACCGGCTCACAGGTCAGCACCGCCAGCACGGCGCTGCTGGCAGTGGTGTTGGCGATGCCCATCTCGCCGACGATCAGGCAGCGACAGCCGGTCTCGACGGCCCGCCCGGCCGCCCGCCGCCCCGCTTCGATGGCCGCCTCCGCCTCGGCGCGGCTCATGGCGTCCCGGTGGGCGATGTTCGCCGTGCCGGGCCGCACCTTCTCGTCTACGACGCCCTGGCCGGACACGGCGCCGGCCACGCCGACGTCGATCACCTCGAGTCGCGCCCCGATCCGGCGGGCGAAGACGTTGATCGCCGCGCCGCCGGCGACGAAGTTGGCCACCATCTGGGCCGTCACCTCTTGGGGAAAGGCCGAGACGCCCTCGTCGGCGACGCCGTGATCGGCGGCGAACACCAGCACGCCGGGCGGCGTGACCCGGGGAAAGGGCTCACCGGTCATCGCGGCCAGGTCCACCGCGAGCCGCTCCAGGCGGCCCAGGCTGCCCGGCGGCTTGGTCAGGGTATCGAGGTAGGCACCTACGCGCTCGCCGAGGCGCCGGTCGGGTGCGGCAATGGGCAGGGGGGTATCGGTCACGGGGCCGCTCCAGGTAGGTCATCCATGTCGGGCCGCTCATGTTACCAGAGTCATGGCCGTCCTCCGCAGGACGGCTGACATACTGCCGACACCTCTCTATACTGTTTATATATACAGTACCTGGAGGGCCGCCATGAGCACGAACCGCCATCGCGACGCCATGGTCCGCAAGGGGCGTGGCGCCACCTTCGACCCGCGCAACCGCTTCGCCCCCACCGTCAGCGAGGCCGTCGATGACGGCTGGTGGCAGGAGGCGGTCCCCGAGCGGCTGGCCACCGAGGTCCGCGACGAGCGCACCCGCAGCGCCCTGTCGTGGAACACCTCGCCCGACCTGCCCTTCGATCGCTCGCTCAACCCCTACCGCGGCTGCGAGCACGGCTGCATCTACTGCTATGCCCGCCCCAGCCATGCCTACTGGGACCTCTCGCCGGGACTGGACTTCGAGACCAGGCTGATCGCCCGTACCGGCCTGGTCGAGCGGCTGGAGGAAGAGCTGGGCAAGCCCGGCTACGTCTGCCGGCCGATCGCCCTCTCCGGCAACACCGACTGCTATCAGCCGCTGGAGGCCGAACGGCGCACCACCCGCGCCATCCTGGAACTGTTGCTCGCGTGTCGCCATCCGGTCTCGATCGTGACCAAGAGCGCGCTGGTGCTGCGCGACCTCGACCTGCTGCGCGACCTCGCCGGGCACCGCCTGGTGCGGGTGATGGTCAGCCTGACCAGCCTCGACAGCGATCTCAAGCGCACCCTGGAGCCCCGTGCCGCCTCGCCCGGCGCGCGGCTGCGAGCGATCGGCACCCTGGCCGAAGCCGGCGTGCCGGTGGGTACCCTGGTGGCGCCGGTGATTCCCGGCCTGACGGATCACGAGATGGAGCGGCTGCTCGGCGCCGCACGAGAGGCCGGTGCCGACTGGGCCGGCTGGACGCTGCTGCGGCTGCCCCGGGAGGTGGCGCCGCTGTTCGAGGCATGGCTCGAGGCCCACTACCCGGAGCGGGCCGCCAAGGTGATGAGCCTGATCCGCCAGTGCCGCGGCGGGCTGGATTACGACCCGCGTTTCGGTCACCGCATGCGCGGTCAGGGTGTCTTCGCCGATCTGCTCGAGCAACGCTTCCGTGCGGCCTGTCGACGCCTCGGCCTCAACGCGCCCGCCACCAGCGAGGCCATGCGGCTGGACACCACGGCGTTCCGGCCGCCCCGGGCCCAGGGCGATCTCTTCGACTAGTCAAGGAATCAGTACCGCGGTCCCGGTGACCCGCATCGCACGCATCTCGTTCATGACCACCTCCAGCGCCGGCGCCCTACCCCAGCAGCATAAGGCAGGCCGCCATGGAGGCGTCGAAGCGTCAAGCCTTCCCAGGGCCCCGAACCGGCTGGCTCAGTCTCAGCTCACCCCCACCTCGTAGCCGGTGAACTTGCGCAGGTTGATCACCCCGCTGTCGAGGATCAGGTACTGGCCCTTGAGACCGAGCAGGGTACCGGCGACCTCGGGGTGCTTGTCGAGATTGTGGGAGACCACCTTGGTGGGAAACTCCAGCACCGGATAGTCGAAGGCGACCGGCGCCTCGTCGAGGGTGCGGATGGCCTCGGTGCCGAAGCGCTCGCGCAGGTTGGCGAGCCCGCCCTCCAGGCGTGCCAGCAGGCGGTCGCGCTCGGCGACCAGGTCCATGGGCTCGGTGTCCCCCTTGAGCATGGCGCGCCAGTTGGTGCGGTCCGAGACCTCCTCCTTGAACAGCACCTCGACGAACCCCGATTGCTGGCGGGTGTCGACCTCGAGGATCGGCAACGCCTGCACCGCCCCCTGGTCGAGCCAGCGGGTCGGCACCTGGGTGCGGCGGGTGATGCCCACCTTGAGCCCCGAGGCATTGGCCAGGTAGACCACATGGGGCTGGAAGCAGTGGCGCTCGCCCCACTCCGGCTCGCGGCAGGTGCCCTCGAAGTAGTGGCAGAGCTCGGGCTTCATGATGCAGGTGTCGCACTGGGCGAGTTTCCTGAAGCAGGGGTAGCAGTAGCCCTGGGCGAAGCTCTTCTTCGTCGCCCGGCCGCAGTGGGTACAGGCGATGGCGCCGGTCCACTCGAGGGCGAGCGGCCGGCCGAGCCGCGCGTTGAGGTCGAGACGCTGCTCGCCGACCCGCAGGGTATAACGTACCGCCTCCCCCATGGCGCCGGGGGCGATGGCCATCTTGGTCAGGCAACCCTGCACGGGCGTGGCGGCATCGATCCGGATCGTCTCAGTCACTGCCGACATCCCGGGCCAGCCCCGCCAGCTCCGGCGACACACCGGCCCCGCTGCTGGCCCCGCCACAGGTGCGCTGCTGGAGATAGCCGACCCGCTGCTCCTCGGGCACCCGGTTCTCCACTTCGTAGCGGATCACCGCCTCGAGGCAGAGCTCGGTCTGCTCGTCGGTCAGCCGGCGACCGTCCGGCCACTTGCGCAGGGCCACGGCCTGCTTGAGGCTGTCGTAGATGGCCGGGGTCATCTGCTGGATCATGCGCTCGAAGGTCATATCGCTCATCGGGATCGTCTCTCACTGCTTGCGGCGGGCTCTGCCGGAATGATACCAGCCCAGCACCAGGCCCACGACCAGCCCGCCCAGGTGGGCCTCGTTGGCGACGTTGCCGAAGCCCACGGCGCCCGCCATGTCGGTCATGGTGAAGAGCATCCAGCCGAGCATGAAGACCACCAGCATCTGCGGCACGAAGAAGCCGCTGCGCGGCGCACGGCGCGACATCAACCACACATAGCCGAGCAGCGCGAAATCGACCCCGGACATGCCACCGAACAGCACCGTGCCGGTGGCGTACTGGGCCAGATTCGCACCGATGCCCGCGGTGAGCAGGATCGTCAGCATGCGCCCGCTGCCCTGCAGCACTTCCACCTGACGGCCGAAGTACCACAGCCACAGCATGTTGAAGATCAAGTGCATCCAGCCGAAGTGCAGGAAGGCCGGCGACAGCAGCCGCCACACCTGGCCCGAGGCGAGCGCGTCGGTCAGGCTGCCGAAGGCCAGGCTACCGTTGACCACGCCGAGCGGCACGATGGCCAGCGCCGCGATGACACGGTCGCCGAGCACTCCCATCGTGGCGAACACCAGCAGACAGAGCGCGAGGGTGGTCGCGGCAACGGGCGCCTGGCGAAAGGGGACCATCAGGCTCTTGCCACCGGACGGCGCGGCGCGGCGCCGCTCGGGCATCAGCGACTCGCCGCGCTGCCAGCGCTCGAGCAGGCGCAGCATCGCCTCGTGCTGGGCCGGATCGATCAGCCACAGCACCTGGCCGTCGGCCTCCTCGGTGATGCGGTGGCCGATGCGGTGGGCCCACAGCGCGCGGCGCAGCTCACGGGTATCGGCATCATAGGGCAGCTGGATTACCCGGTACATGGCAGCTCCGGTGGTTGTCGATGCGGGGGTCGCGGCACGCCGGGGACGCACACAGAAAAAATCCGGCGGAGGGGGCCGCCGGACAAGAGCAAGGGATCATTCAAGGGAACACCTACTCTGATGGGCTTGATGTCCACGAGTTCAGTCCGTCGCCGGCTTTTTTGAGTAAAAAATTGTATCAATCGAAATCGATCTCCCAGGGCTGCGGGCGAGCCTGCTCCTCACGCGGCACGCGGATCCACACGAAGTGATTGGCATCCAGGCGGCGCTCGCCGCTCCAGCGATAGGCGACCAGTCGGCCGAACTTGACCGCACTGTAGTCCAGGCAGGCGACATTGGCGGCCGGCAACGCCGGAATCCCCTCGCACCAGTAGTGGCCGATGAACAGTGGCGGCTCCTCGGGACCATAGTGGCTGAGGCTCGCGCGCTCCTCGGCGGAGAGTGGCCGCAGTTCCAGATCGCCCGGCAGGTTGTCTGGCTGGAACACCACGTCGCCCCAGGTCTGCGGGTCGCGGGCCCAGAAGTGGGCGCGGAAGCTGCGCCGGGAGAAACCGTCGCCGGAGTGGATCTCCACCCCCTCGGGCAGCGGGATATGGATACCGCGAGTGAGCCGGTCGAGGATACGGAAGGCCCGGGTACCGGGCGTCACCGATTCCGCCAGGAAGTCCTCGTCGATGCGCCCATCGGGGAAATCGCGCCGCAGGGCATCGATCAGCGGCGGATCCCAGCAGGCGTGGACCACCCGCAGGCCATCGCGCTCGAGGCACAGCGGGATCTCCAGGAACCAGGCCAGCACCTCTTCCCACTCCTGGGGGTGATCGCGGAACTGCTCGAGGGTCTCCTTGATGATGCGGTTGTGGCGCGGCGTATGCCTGCGCAGCCACTCGTGCCCCTGGCCGGCCGGTGCCCGGTGGCAGTAGGCCAGGGCATTGTATTCGTGGTTGCCCATGACGATGAAGGCCTCGCCCTCCTCCACCATGCGCCGGGCAATGGTCACCGCCAGGCGGATCCGCGGCCCGCGATCGATCAGGTCACCGAGGAAGATCACCCGGCGACGTGGATGACGGTAGACCCCGCCGCGCTGATGGTAGCCGAGCTTCTCGAGCAGGGCCGCGAGCGTGGCGCCGCAGCCGTGTACGTCGCCGATCAGGTCGTAGCCTTCGATCCTGGCCTGTGTCTTCACGTCAGTCCCCCAGGCGGTTGCTCCAGCCCAGCTTGCTGCGCAGGACCTCGTAGAAATTGTGACCCAGGGGGTGTACCAGTTGCACCCGCTGCGGCTTGCGGCGGATCACCAGCACATCGTCGGGCTTGGCCACCGCGCGGGTCTGGCCATCGCAACTGATGTGGGGATAGGTCTGGTTGGTCTCGCCGATGTGCACACGGATCTCGCTGGCGGCATCGATGACGATGGGGCGGCTCGACAGGGTGTGGGGAAACATCGGCACCAGGGTCACCACATCGAGCCTGGGGTGCATGATGGGCCCGCCACCGGAGAGCGAGTAGGCGGTGGAACCGGTAGGGGTGGCCACGATCAGGCCATCGCTGCGCTGGCTGTAGACGAACTGCCCGTCGATGAACAGCTCGAACTCGATCATCCGCACGGCCTTGCCGGGGTGGATCACCACTTCGTTGAGCGCATCGCCACTGCCCGACAGCACACCGTCGCGATGCAACTCGGCATCCAGCAGGAAGCGTTCCTCCACCTCGTAACGGCCCTCGAGCACCCCTCCGACCCGCGCCTCGAGCTCATCGGGTGAGATATCGGTGAGAAAGCCCAGGCGCCCGCGATTGACGCCCAACACCAGGGTACCGCTATGGCAGAGCGTGCGTGCGGCGCCCAGCAGGCTGCCGTCGCCGCCGACCACGATCACCAGGTCGCAGAGTTCGCCGAGCATGCGCCGGCTGGCCTCGGGATGGCCGTGGTCGAGCAGTACCGTGGCGGTGCGATCCTCGATGATGACGTGATAGCCGCCCTCGTCGAGGAAGCGGATCAGCCGCTTGAGGGTGTCGACCACCCTGGCGCTGCCCAGACGACCGATCAGGCCGATGTTCCTGAAACCATCACTCTTGAAGGATTGCATGCACACGCCTCTCGCTTCGCGGCCGCTCATTATGGGGGCTGGCCGCAAGGCGGGCAAACGGCCTCAGGCCGTGGCAGGCGAGCGTCGGCGCAGCCACCACTCATTGAGCGCAAGCGATCCCACGATGATCGCGCCGCCCAGTGCCAGCCGCGGCAGGTCGGCATCGCGATTCCAGATCACCAGGTTGACCAGCAACCCGGCGGGGATCAGGGCGTTGTTCATGATCGCCAGCGCTCCGGCATCCACCCGGGTGGCGCCGAGGTTCCACAGGAAGTAGCCCAGTCCCGAGGCCACCAGCCCCAACCAGGCGAGCACGCCCCAGTGCACGCCGGTGGCGGGAAGCGCGGACGCATCGCCGAGCAGCGCGAAGGCCGGTACGGCCACCGCCAGGGCGCCCAGATAGAACCAGGCGAAGATGCTGTGGCGAGGCAGCGCCGCGGGCAACCCCGCGGAGAGTCGGCGGTATCCCACCTGCCCCAGGGCGAAGCAGAGATTGGCCCCCTGCACGACGAGAAAGCCCAGCCAGAAGCCGCTGTCGATGCCCTGGTAGCGGATCACCGCCGCCCCGGCCACCGCCAGGCCCGCGGTGACGAGGTGGAAGGGGGTGAAGCGCCCGAACAGGGCGTCGTCGAGCAGGGTGACGTAGAGCGGGGTGAAGATGGTGAACAGCAGCACCTCGGGCACCGAGAGCAGCAGGAAGGACTGGTAGAAGAAGATATACATCACACCGAGCTGCACGGCCCCCAGCCCCATCAGCGCCAGGCGCTGGCGGCCGCGCAGCAGCGAGGGGCGCAGGAAGGGCAGGAACACCAGCGCCGCCAGGGCGATACGGGTGAGGACCGCGAAGTAGCTGTCGACCTGGCCGGCGAGATAGACGCCGATCAGCGAGAACGAGAAGGCCCACAGTACGGTGACGCCGACGAGATAGCCCACGGTCAACTCCCGACATGAAAAAGGTTGACGGGATTATACCCGCATCCGCCGGGGCATCAATGTGACGGCATCAATCGCGCCGCCGCGGGTATTCACCACTTGAGCGACTCGGAATGTACCGGGGTATCGGCCCCCCGTTCCTGCGTGGTCGCGTCCTGCTCGACTCGGGAGTCGCGGAAGTACTCCGCGAAGCGTTCCTCGGCACGGTCGCCGAACAGGATCCCGCAGGCCTCCTTCAACCCCGGGGAACGGCGCATCGTCTCCTCGGGCACGACCAGGGCGATCTTGGAGCGCCGCCTCAGGAAGTCCTCGAGCCGGGTGACCATCTCGCGGCGCTGCGCCTGGCGCAGCTCGCAGCGCAGGTACTCGGTGCCCTCGATCAGCACCTCGGCCTGCCGCGGGTCCTCGCGGATCTCCTCGAGCATATCCAGGGCATGGGTGCCATAGCGCCGCCACAACCGGGTCGACAGCGGCTCCGAGGCCTGGGGCGAGGTCATGGCGTCGAGTTGCATCAGACCGGCCTGATGCAGGAATTCCCGACGCACCTCGTCGGGTGCCTCGCCGTACCAGCGATGCCGTGGATGGGGTACCGCGACCCCCAGGCGCCGGACGAGGTCGATGACCTCCGCACCGACGTTGAGGCAATCGGTGAGCTTGCCGCCGAAGATGCTGAGGTGCGCATCGCCCGCGCTGACGTCGATGGCATGCTTGCGCGACAGCTGGAGAAAGTCGCGATCCCCTCCCCCGCTGGCGCGCACGGCCAGGGGGCGGACCCCGCAACGGGTGGCGATGATGTCCCCACTGTCGAGCGGCTTGGCCAGGTTCAGGCGCTTGTTGATGTTGTCGAGCACGAAACGGACGTCGTCCCGGGTGACGCCGACCTCGGGGTTCTCCACGCGGGTATCGGTGGTGCCGATGCAGGTCCTCTGGCCCATGGGGATGACGAAGAACAACCGGCCGTCATCGGCGAAGAAGGCCAGCACTCGCCGACTGTCGGTCAAGCGGGGAACGATCAGGTGCACGCCCTTGGAGTAGACATGGCGATGATCGGTCTGCTGCCCCGTCAGCGCGTTGTGCGTATCGACCCAGGGGCCGGCGGCATTGATCAGCACCCGCGAGCGAACCTCCAGCTCGCGACCGTCGATGACGTCCCGCACCCGGGTGACCCACAGGCCGTTCTCGCGCCGGGCTCCCAGCGACTCGACGTAGTTTACCGCCACGGCGCCGTAGTTGAGTGCGCCGCGCACGAAGTTGAAGACGAAGCGGGCATCGTTGTCGTGCAGGTAGGCGTCGGAGTACTCGAAGCCGCCCACGGCATCGTCGATATCGATGATGGCTTCGCTCTGCTTGATCGAGGCCGGCGTCAGGAAGCGCGGGATGCGGGTGAAACCGTTGCCGATCAGCCAGTAGAGCCAGCTGCCGGCCCAGAGATAGCGGGGATGATAGCGGAAGCCCCGGGAGATGGTGGTCAGGAAGCGGATCTCCTGCACCGTGGAGGGGTAACTCTTGATCAGGTGATTGCGACTCTTGCAGAGCTTGCGGACCAGGGCGAAGTCACGGCTCTCCATGTACTTGATGCCACCCCAGACCAGGTTGGAAGAGTGCATGCTGGTGCTGCCCGCGAAGTCGCCGCGCTCGACCAGCGCGACCCTGACACCCGTTCCCGCCAGGGCGGCCGCCGCCACGGCACCGTTGACGCCGCCGCCGATGACCAGGGCATCGAAGACCTCGTCGTCCAGCTTGTCGATATTGCTGCTGCGCAGTTGCATGTGCGGACCTTTCTGCAGAAGGAAGGGCACCGCTCGGCGGGCACCGAGGGGCACCAGACTGACCCGGACGGACTGCCGGACACCACGCAGGGTGGGCAGCGTACCCGACACGCCTCATGCCGAGGGCGGGCCGGGCACGGTGCTGCCAGCGGGGGCAGGCCTGACGGCCCCCTCAACGGGTACCGGCGGCCATCCACTCCTCCATCATCTGGTCGTACGGCACCGTAGTGCCCTGGGGCATCTCGTCGTCGAGGCGCGCCTTGGGCGCACCGTCCTGGGACAGCCAGTACTCGGGGTCGCGCTCCTCGTTGAGCACCGGTGCGTAGGTCTCGAACACGTTGGCGCGCGCCAGCCGTGACATGATGCTGTCCAGCGCCCCGGCCAGGTTGTCGAGGCCTTCCTGGGCCGTGATCTCGCCGCTGATCACCGGGGCCAGGTTCTGCCACCACAGCGGCGCCATGCGCGGATAGTCAGGCACGTTGGTGCCGGTCGGGGTCCAGTTGGACTCGTTGGGACTGCGGTAGAACTCGACGAGACCGCCCAGCCTGGGGGCCAGTTCGGTCATCTGATCGGAGAAGATGTCCGACTCGCGGATCGGCGTGAGACCATGCATCAGCTTCTCCAGTGACACCGTCTTGGCAGTGGTGAACTGGGCGAACAGCCAGGCGGCGGTGCGGCGGTCCTCGGGGGTGGAGTCGAAGAAGGTCCAGGAACCGACGTCCTGATAGCCGACCTTCATGCCCTCTTCCCAGTAGGGCCCCACCGGAGAAGGCGCCATCCGCCACTTGGGGTTGCCCTCGTCGTCGGTGACCGCGACGGAAGGATCGGTCATGTCGGCGGTGAAGGCGGTGTACCAGAAAATCTGCTGGGCGATGTTGCCCTGGGCCGGTACCGGGCCGGCCTCGCCGAAGGTCATGCCCTGGGCCTCCGACGGCGCATAGTCACGTAGCCAGTCCACCGCCTTCTGCATGGCGAACACCGAAGCGGGGGAATTGGTGCCGCCGCCCCGGCTCACGCTGGCACCCACCGGACGGCTCTGGTCGTCGACGCGGATGCCCCAGTCATCCACCGGGTTGCCGAAGGGCACACCGGCGCTGCCCATGCCGGCCATGGAGAGCCAGGAGTCATGGAAACGCCAGCCCAGCGACGGGTCGCGACGACCGTAATCCATATGGCCATAGACCCTGGTGCCGTCGATCTCGCCGACATGCTCGGTGAAGAACTCGGCGATGTCCTCGTAGGCCGTCCAATTGGTGGGCACGCCCAGGTCATAGCCATAGATGTCGTGGAACTGCTCCTGCAGGTCCTCGCGCTGGAACCAGTCGTAGCGGAACCAGTAGAGGTTGGCGAACTGCTGGGTAGGCAACTGGTAGATGCTGCCATCCGGGCCGGTGGTGTATTGCAGGCCGATGAAGTCCTCCAGGTCGAGGGTCGGTAGCGTGTAGTCCGCCCATTCGTTCTCCATGGCCTCGGAGAGATTGATGGTGGTGCCATAACGAATATGGGTACCGATGGCATCCGAGTCGTTGACGTAGCCATCATAGATATTGCGCCCCGACTGCATCTGGGTCTGCATGTTGTCGACGACATCGCCCTCGCCGATGATGTTGTGGGTCACCTCGATGCCGGTCAGCTCGGCGAAGACCTCGGCGAGCACGTCACGCTCATAGACGTGGGTGGTCAAGCCCTCGGCCACGGTATTGATCTGCATCCCGCGGAATGGCTCGGCGACCTCGGCGAACCACAGCAGTTCCTCGATCTGTTCCTCACGGCTTAGTGTGGAGTTCTGGAAGTGTGCATCGACGAGACGCTCCGCAATCGCCCGTGCATCGTGATCATCGGCGTGGAGGTGGGCGCTCGCCAGCATGAGACTGCTGGCGAGCAACGTCAGCTTCATCCTGTTGTTCTTCATAGTGACCTCTTCGTTATGGTAGCCATCCCTGGCACTCCCATCGTCCATGCGATCGTGGCTCAACCCCAGCGCATCAGGATCAGCATCCATAGCACGGATACCGCCAGAGCCAACCAGATAGAGATATCGGTAAACCCCACCGCCAGCAGGTGGATATAGGCAGCGGAGAGCAGGCCGATGAACAGCCGGTCCCCCCGGGTAGTCGCGATGGGAAGGAACCCCTTCCGCTCCACCGATGGCGAGACGACTTCCCAAGCCGTCATCCCCGTCAGTATCGCAGCGATACTCGAGAAGAATATTGCCGTCGGTACGGTCCATACCATCCAGGACATGGCGGTTTCCTCCACTCAGGTACGCCCCAGGGCAAAACCCTTGGCGATATGGTTACGCACGAAATAGACCACGATGATTCCCGGGAGTATGGTCAACACGCCTGCCGCGGCCAGTGTGCCCCAATCGATACCAGATGCCGTCGACGTTCGCGTCATTATCGATGCAATTGGCTGGGCATTGGTCGCCGTCAGTGTGCGAGAAAGCAACAGCTCCACCCAGGAGAACATGAACAGGAAGAACAGCGTCACACCGATCCCCGATCGGATCATGGGAATAAATATCTTGACGAAGAACGACGGAAAGCTATAGCCATCTATGTAGGCGGTCTCATCGACTTCCTTGGGCACACTGCTCATGAACCCTTCGAGAATCCAGACCGCCAACGGGATATTGAACAAACAGTGCGCCAGCGCTACGGCGATATGCGTATCGAACAGGCCCACTGAATAGTAGAGCTGAAAATAGGGCAGGAGAAACACGGCCGGCGGCGCCATCAGATTGGTCAGCAGCCAGAAGAACAGATGCTTGTCACCGATGAACTTGAAACGACTGAAGGCATAAGCCGCGGGCAAGGCCACCGAGATGCTGATCAACATGTTCATCGACACATAGGCAATGGAGTTGACATAGCCCATGTACCAGTTGGAGTCCGTGAAGATGCCGATGTAATTATCGAAGGTGACCTCCCTGGGCCAGAAGGAAAGCGCCCCCAGTATCTCCGAATTGCTCTGCAGCGACATGTTGATCAACCAGTAGATCGGTAGCAACATGAGGATCAGATACAGGGCCAGCAGGAACCGAGACCGCCCCACGGAGCCTCCCCGTCGCCTGGCCCTGGCACGTTCGAGCCTGGGCGATTCGTCTGCCGCGGTGGCCGCCGACGCTACCGAGGGTGAGGTTCCGGTGGAAGGCGACACCCGGGCGTCCTGGCGAGTCGTGGCGTCATGCGTCATGGCGATGCCCTCCCGTGGCGTCATCCTTCTGCATGTTCATGATGGCGGTGTAGAAGACCCAGCTCACCAGCAGAATGATCAGGAAATAGATAAGCGAGAAAGCGGCCGACGGCCCCAGGTCCTGCTGGCCGATCGCCATGGTGGTCAGCGACTGACTCAAGAAGGTCGTCGAGCTTCCCGGGCCGCCCCCGGTGAGCACGAAGGGCTCGGCGTAGATCATGAAGGAGTGCATGAAGCGAAGCAGCACCCCGATCACCAGTACATTGGTCAGTTTCGGCAATTGAATGTAGCGGAAGACTGCCCAGCGGGAGGCACGATCGATGCGTGCCGCCTGATAGTAGGCTTCGGGAATGGCGCGCAGACCGCTGTAGCACAGCAGGGCGATCAGCGGAGTCCAGTGCCAGACATCCATCAGGATGATGGTCGCCCAGGCATCGACCGGGTTGCGCGTGATATTGTAGGAGTAGCCGAGCTCACGGATGCCCCACCCCATCAGGCCAATATCGCCGCGGGTGAAGATCTGCCAGATGCTGCCGACCACGTTCCAGGGGATCAGCAACGGAAGCGTGATCAGAATCAATACCGCCGAGGCCTGCCAGCCGCGCTTTGGCATCAGCAGGGCGATGCCGATGCCGAGCGGCACCTCGATGGCCAGGATCGTCATCGAGAAGGCGAACTGCCGCAGCAGGGCCGCCTGGAGTGCCGAGTCGTTGAGCATGGTCTCGAACCATTCGGTCCCGGTGAAGAAGCGTGTGTTGGCATCGAAAACGTCCTGTACCGAGTAGTTGACGACTGTCATCAACGGAATGATGGCGGAGAATGCCACCAGGACGAGCATGGGCAATATCAGCAGCCATGCTCGATTGTTCTGTACCTTAGTCATTCCCCACCTCCACACGGCATTCGTCGATATAAAGATGCGTCGACGCTTCGGGAAATCTCACATGGGCATATTCACCCCTTATTGCATGTTCCTCACCAAGCCGTGCCTTCAGGGAGACCCCATTCAGCCGAAAGGAGAGAATCGAATAGGTGCCAAGATCCTGGATGTCCTCCACCTTAACGGAGAGAGTATTCGACCCGACCTCCTCATGGACCTCGACGAACTCCGGCCTGATACCAAGCTTGACATTATTCGATCCCGACCGATGCGCCAGCTCGAGAAGACGTGGATCGACGGGTATCGGAAGCTTTCCAAATGACAGCCCGGATTCCGTGACCGTCATCTCCAGGAAGTTCATACCTGGACTGCCGATGAAGAACCCGACGAAGGTATGAGCAGGCTTTTCGAACAGCTCACGCGGTGTACCGAACTGTACGACCTGTCCTTCGTACATGACCGCAATCTTCTCGGCGAATGTCGAGGCTTCCAGCTGGTCGTGGGTCACGTAGATCATGGTGATATTGAAGCGCTCATGGATCTCCTTGAGCTTGCGGCGGAGCTTCCACTTGAGCTGAGGATCGATCACGGTCAGGGGTTCATCGAACAGGATGGCCGAAACGTCGTCGCGCACCAGCCCTCGCCCCATCGAGACCTTCTGTTTCTCATCGGCGGTCAGGTTCTTGGCCTTTCGCCTCAATAACGGCACCAGGTCCAGGATATCGGCAACTTCCGCTACGCGTTCACGCACCTTGGCCTCGGGCGTCCTGATGTTACGCAGCGGAAAGGCCAGGTTGTCGAAGACCGTCATGGTGTCGTAGATCACCGGGAATTGGAAAACCTGGGCAATGTTGCGCTCTTCCGGCGGCAGCTCGTTGACGATACGGGAGTCGAATACGACATCACCGTCGGAGGGTTGCAGCAGCCCGGAGATGATATTGAGCAGGGTGGACTTGCCGCAGCCGGACGGTCCCAGCAAGGCATAGGCGCCCCCCTGGTGCCAGACATGGGTCATTTCCCGTATGGCGTAATCCGCCGGTGACTGTGGGTTGGACACGTAAGTGTGTGCCAGTGCCTTGAGCATGATTTCGGCCATCTCAGAGACTCCCCAGACGCGGCGGAATATGCACCACCGATCCATTGTGGTCGAAGGCATAGAGCTTGTGGGTCGGGAAATAGACCTTGATCGGTTCATCGACGGCGAACTCATGAACACCGGCCAGATGCAACACCAGATGGAACAGCTCGTTGCTCACATGCAGGAAGGTTTCGGAGCCACTGATCTCCGCCAGGTCAACGCGGACCTGGAGCTCGAGATCATCGGCCGACTGAGGCGCGAGGCCGACGTGCGAGGGACGCACACCGAAGCTGTACTGGCCGGGCGGCAGGGAGCGCAGGTCCTCGTTGAGCCGGAAGTGGACGCTCTTGTCGAAGGTCACTTCTGCCCCCGACACCAGCCCGGGAACCACGTTGATCGGCGGCTCGGAGAACATCTCCGCGGTCAGGATATTCCCTGGACGGTGATAGACATCCTCGGTCCTGCCGTACTGCAGCAACCGCCCCTCGTGCAGCACCGCGGTATGCCCTCCCAGCGCCAGGGCCTCGTTGGGCTCGGTGGTGGCATAGACGGCGATACAGTTGCGCATCCTGAACAGCTCACGAAGTTCCTGGCGAAACTCCTCGCGCAGCTTGTAATCGAGGTTGACCAGCGGCTCGTCGAACAGGATCAGGTCGGCATCCTTGACCAGGGCTCGCCCCATGGCGGTGCGCTGCTGCTGGCCACCCGAGAGCTCCTGGGGGTAGCGGTCGAGCAGGTGCTCGATATGCAGCATCTCGGCGGTCTCGCGTACCCGCCTGGTGACCTCGGCCTTGGGCACTCGCGCCAGTTTCAACGGCGAGGCGATGTTGTCGAAGACGGTGAGGCTTGGGTAGTTGATGAATTGCTGATAGACCATGGACACGTTGCGCCGGCGGACGGAAACCCCCGTCACGTCCTCGCCGTTCATCAGGACCCGTCCACGTGTCGGCGGCTCGAGACCCGCCATCAACCGCATGAGCGTGGTCTTGCCGGCCAGGGTCCGGCCCAGCAGGACATTGAAGGAACCTGGGGCCAGCTCCAGGTCGATGCCTTCGATGTGCGTGGCGCCATTGACCACATGATCGATGTTTTCAAGGATCAGGGACATGCTGCCCTCGTTGTCGTTGTTGTCGCGCTTGATACGTGAAGCACAGCGGATTAACCGTGGCCAGGGCGGGCAGGGCCAACACGCTGTTCGATTTGCAACACCATCGAGCATCAATGTTCGTTTTCGATAGCGAGACTAGCCCAGCGACTATCACACGGCAATGGCGAGATCGCCCACCAGGCCCTAGACCTTGGTCTAAAAAGCGCCGTGAATTAACGATTTTTTCATGGAATATCAAACGGAAGGAAGAAAAACAGGACGTGATGACCCGCAATCAAGCCGCTCCGCCAGACGCCGCCGGCAGAGTTTCACTTTCGATCAATCAGGAGAAAAACGCTCACGACAGGGATGGGTCACAGACGACCTCGCCGCCTCAGCCACCAGAGGGCATGTCCGACCCCCGGCACCCAGCCAAGCAAGGTGAGCAGCAGGTTCAACGCCACCCGCCCGCCGCCTCCCCGGGAGAGCGCCACGGCCAGGGGGGGCATCAGCAGCGCCAGGGCCACCAGCGCCGCCCGGGGCTCGGCGGGCACCGGCGTATCGCCATCGCCTGGGGCGTCTGCCGCTCGATCGACCCGCACGCCCGCACCGGCGGCCGGGGCAAAATGCTGCACGCCCTGGTGCGACCCATGCTCGAGGGCCTTGCGATGAGCCTCGTGGTCGATCTTCTGCTCGAGTTCCATGGCACCCTCGGCCAGCTCGTCATGGAAACGCTCCCAGTCCTCCCAGTCGTGGGGAGTACCGGCCCGGGGACGGTGATCCCCGGCTTCCCGGGCCCGCGACCAGGCCTTCTCCTCCAGGGTGTTGGGCCGCTCCTCGTCGCGCTCTCCGCTCAGCCCCTTCCTGGCCAGGTATTCACGGGCATCCATGACGCGCCTCCATCACTCGGTTGGGCTCGACTCCGGCCGAGGGCGCACGCCGCCCATGACCGGATTGGTAACACCTTGGAACCGATGCTTCCCCTCGGGTTCCGGCTGGCGGCAACCCGCACAGGCGTGGGCCTCGGGTAAGCGACCATGAAGCGTTGGCAGCAGCGCTTGCCGATCGCCCTTGGCACCCCAGCGAGTCGGCTATGCTGAAGCCGAGACCCGGCTGCGGGCCCGGTATCGCCCTGCCACCAGGCTCGCCGGGAGGGAAAGACCCGGGCACCGACACGGCCCCGTAGCAAAAAGGCAATCATCGCCGGCACAAGGAGAAATGCCATGCCCAACAAGGCCCCTACCACCGTTCGCGAGATCATGTCCCGTGACTGCTACCGGGTCACCGGCAAGACCTCGGTGTCCACTCTGGCCAAAGGCCTGGCACTGCATCGCCTGCCCGGGGTCCCCGTCGTCGATGAGCGCGACCAGCTGATCGGCTTCATCTCGGAGCAGGATGTGATGGGGAAGGTGCTGGAGAGCTCCTATCTCAACGAGGAGCCGCCGCTGGTCAGTGAGCTGATGCGCAACGAGGTACTCTCCGTGCCACCCAACAAGAGCATCACCGACCTGGCGCAGGAGATGCTCGGGGCCAAGCCCAAGGTCTACCCGGTGGTCGAGCAGGGCCGCCTGGTCGGCATCGTCACCCGTCGCGACGTGCTCAGTGCCATCCTGCGCATGCGCTACAGCTGAGCCGCCCGTCCCGACGCCACCCGGTCGCCCGCCGGGTGGCGTCGTCGTGTCGGCGTTGCCGCCTCGGACGCGCACAAGAAAAAGCCGCCCCGTTTCCGAGGCGGCAAGAATCGATCGAAACTGCGAGCCAGAACAACAGTGTTAGCGACTGCTATCGCCTCTGTTGCCTGTGTCCATTCAGACAGCAGCGGAGCGAAAAGTTCTCCAGCGAGGCAAATTTTTCTTTCCCTACGCCCCCCAGCCACCCGATGTTAAAGTAAAACAATCACTTAGCGTTGGCGCATCACGAAAGGCGCGAGACGGCTTGCAAAGGGCAAGTCATTGGATTTACTATCGAAACCGCCCCGCGGGTGTAGCTCAATGGTAGAGCAGAAGCTTCCCAAGCTTAAGACGAGGGTTCGATTCCCTTCACCCGCTCCAGGCCTACCCTAACGCTTTGACCTCCCTCAGAAAGCCCGTCGTTACTGGGTTCGGTGGCTGCAGAAGTGGCTACACAAATGGCTACACCTGTCATCCGCTCCATTGTATGCTTCAGCGGTCGCCACCACAGGACAGGTCACCGCCATGGCCAGAGGCAAGCCCGCTGATCGCCGCCACCTCCGCCTGAGAGGGAACGTCTGGTTCGTCCAGAAGCGGCTCTCCCCTACCCTCGCCCAGCACCTCGGCAAGCAGATGCTCCAGCAGAGCACCCAGACCGGTGACCTTGACGGAGCCTGTCGAGTCAGGGACCGGCTGCTGGTGGAGCTGTCGGAGTTGGAAGCCTCCCTCCAGGGCCGTGCCTCCCAGACACAGCAGAGACGTTTGTTCATGGAAGCCCGTGAGCGGTTCCAGGAGGCCGAGCAGAGCATCGTAAGCACCGACCCTGTTGCTCCCTCCTTCCTGGAGATCATCGACCCTGAGAAGCTCCCAGAGATCGAGCAGGACGCCTTGCGCTCCATGTACTCGACCGAGACCCCGGAAGCGTACCGGCTCACCTTCAAGGGCGCTCTGGAGGATTGGCAGCAGTCGCCGCAGATCGAGAGGAAGCACTCCACACGGTCCAAGAACTCCTTGGCGGTCCAGCTCTTCCTCGACAGCCTGGGGAGGGAGGACGTGGCACTTGTCAGCGTCACCCGCAAACAGGCAAGGGACTTCATCACCGCCCAGCTCCGCAACGGCAAGACCAAGCAGACCGTGGCCAACTACCTGTCGGGGCTGTCCGCCATCTGGCGCCATGCCGAGGACGCCATGGAAGAGCCGCTGCCAGCGAGGAACCCCTTCAAGGGCCACAGCCTCAATCCCAAGGCAACGGTGAAGAGCTACGATCAGTTCACCCGAACCGACGTCGAGGCGATCTTCGCTGCCACTGACCGAGAGCAAGGCATCTTCCACCTGCTCCCCCGCCTCGGGTTCTACACTGGGGCGAGGCTCGAAGAGCTGTGCTCGCTGAAGACGACCGACATCATCCAGCAGCAAGGCGTCTGGTGCTTGTCGGTGCGTGAGGGCAAGGGGAAGAACAGTAACGCCACAAGGGATGTCCCTCTTCACTCGGCGGTCAAGCCGTTGGTGCTGGAGCAGCTCAAGCACGCACAGTCGGCAGGGTCAGAGTATCTCTTCCTGGAAGCCGGGGAGTCGATCCGGGCGGATGGCAAGAAAGGACCGAAGTTCTCTCAGTGGTTCTCTCGCCTCACCGGGAAGACCATCCCCAAGCAAGGCCGGAAGCTGGGCTTCCACTCCTTCCGAACGACCGCCATCACCATCATGCTCGGAGCTGGCTTCCAAGAGCAGCTCGTGGTCTGGGTCACCGGCCACGAACGAGGGCTGACCACGGCCAGCAAGGTCTATCACCGTGGGCCGGACTTCAAGACGAGATTGAAGGCCGTGGAGGCGATCCAGATCGACGCTCTACAGGGATCATGAGCAACGTCCTGATAACTAAGCAGTGGCTCAACGAAAGCCGCCACTAACTCTATCGAGGTCAAGCGCAAGGGGAACCACCATGAAACGACTGATATTGACTGGACTCATTACTGCCGGTCTGCTAGCTGAAGTCTCGTCCGCCCATGATAGCTGGGGCGTCAGCCATTCCTGCTATAAGCCAATGAAGCCCTTCCAGTTCACCAGCCAATGGCAGGTAGATCAGTTCAACATGGAAGTGGAGACCTACCAGATGTGCATCCAGAGGTTCGTGGATGAACAGAACGAGGCCATTCTCAATCACAGTCGTGCTGCAGAGGAAGCCATCGACGAGTGGAACAACTTCGTGAACTTTGAGTTGAACTGACCTCTTGCTCTCCCAACGCCCCGGCCACTTACTTGGGCACCACTGCCGAGTGTCCCGACAACTGGGAGAAAAACGACATGACTACCCAACTGATCATCGCTGAGACCTCCATCAAGACTGACGCTGAGGGCCGCTACTGCCTGAACGACCTGCACCGGGCAGCCGGTGGTGAACAGAAACACAAGCCCGCTGAGTGGCTCCGCTACTCCACAGCCAAGGAACTGATCGAAGAGTTAAAGGTGGGAAATCCCACCCTTTCCCCGCTGGCTACCAAGCTCGGGCGCAACGGGGGCACCTTCGTGGTGAAGAAGCTCGTCTACACCTATGCCATGTGGATCAGCCCTTCCTTCCAACTCAAGGTGATCCGCGCATACGACTAGCTGCAGACCCAGAGCCCTCTGTACCCTTTACACAAAGGAGGGTAGATTGACTATCCGGCTTCCGTAAAAACGGACTCCGCATGAGCACCGAGGAAGATAAGGAAGAACAATGCAACTGTTTCAGACCACCTCCGCAGGGATCATCATAGGCGCCACCCTCCTTGCATCGGCTTTCCTGTACTCCAGCCATGTCAAGAGCATGGATGATCGGTGCGCACAATTCTTTCAAAGTCTTGACCGGAGCCTGAACAATGGCTTCCTTCCCCTCCTGATGAGTCCAATTTCAGAAGACAGTCCCGCTTGGAGAATGCTGGAGCTGGCCGAGAGTGTGCACGGGGTGACTCTGAGCACTTGTTCAAGACGGTAGATTGGTGCTTGACCCAGATTCCGACACGACCCCAGCCAGATCGACGAATTGAGAAAAGGTGAAAATCTGTACCCTTTGCAGACCCAGCTCGGGCGCAACGGCGGCATCTTCGTGGTTAAGGAGCTGAAAACCACCACATCTGGTGGGTTATCCCCGCTCGACAAACATCACTTGGAGTTAGGTTTGCCGGGCACGAGTTGAGTCAATCTACATGACCAACCAGCTGACCACCACCATCACCATGAGCAGCCGCGAGATCGCCGAGCTGGTCGAATCCCGCCACGACAGCGTGAAGCGGACCATGGATACGCTCCAGTCCAAGGGGCTGATTTCGATTACACAGGTTGTGGAACCGCAAGCACGGGGAGGTAAACCGACCACGATCTATCTCGTAGGCAAGCGGGACAGCTATGCGGTCGTCGCCCAACCCTCCCCTGAGTTCACCGCTCGACTGGTGGACCGCTGGCAGGAGCTGGAAGAGCAAGTCGCCAAGCCTCAGGCACCGTCCCTACCCACCGACTACCTGTCTGCCCTCAAGGCCAAGGGATTGGAAGACCCCCAACCGTCGAAGTATTCTGCTTCAGGGCCAGACCAAGGCCCCATATAAAAACATCACACAAGGAAATACCGCGCATGGATCGGAACATGTCTCGCTTTCTCTACGATGGCCGAAAGTCACAGCGTATCGCAGCGTTCACCGTCTACGCGACGACTGTACTCGGGGTGCTGGGCTATGCCGAAGGCACTTTGTCGGTACCGATATGGCTAATTGCTGGGCCTTCAACGCTGGTGGCTGTTTGGTATATCGCTTCGAACTTGATTCATGCCGCAGGATGGTTGAGCAACCGCACTAAGCGGCGAAACTGACTCGCTGATCCTCCCATGGCCCCGGCTCCCGCCTGGGATCTTCGACGACGACTGATTACCACACAGTATTGGATGACCTCGCGGACCCCTGGCCAATCGGCTGGGGGTTCCTGCTTTCAAGCACCCCGACAACTGGGAGAGAAACGACATGAACAACCAACTGATCACCAAGCAGTGGAACGACAAGACCCTGACCTTCCGTGAGGATGGTTACTTCAACATGACGATGGCCGCGAAGGCGTTCGGGAAAGACCTGAGCAACTTCATGCGGTCACCTGAAACGAAGGAATACATCGCTGAACTTTCTAGGGCCGTGAAATCCACGGACCTACTCATCAAAGTCCCCGGCAACCGCTACATTCCTGACCGTGGCACCTGGGCACACCCAGAGCTGGCTGTGTTCTTCGCCCGCTGGCTGGATGTCCGCTTCGCCCTCGCCTGTGACCTGATGATCAAAGAGATCCTACGCGGCAACGTCGAGGTGAAGCAGAAGGAAGTTCTCCCGGCTGTCCGCAAGGCTCCTGTCACAGGGGTGGAGAATGACGACCGTATCGACCGCCTGGAGCGGATGGTAGAGAAGCTGGTGGACGCGGTGACCATCATGGTGCATCCGATGGTGACCATCGAGAGCGATCCCTTCATCACCCTCCGTGAGTACGAGGCCGCGCCTTCCAAGACTGAGTGACCAAGGAAATACTCCCAACCATCCGCAAGACCGGCCAATCAGCCAAAACAAGATCGCGCACGATGCCGTCAAGGTCGACGACGTTCGATAACCACACACTTTTGGAGAACCAACACGTTCTCCAGGGAACAGACTCAGGGCTCGCTCATGTGATGGCTTCGAGTTCCCCTGACATACGCTGCTTTGAGCTTCAGGCCGAAGCCGATGACCGCACCTTCATGGTGGCAGGTGGACGGACAGGAACCTGACATTGCTGGCTGGGAGGTGATGGCACCCAGTCGAGGCATGGCTACCTGTGATTCACAGGGTGACAGCGGATGGCAGGGAACAGATCTAGGGACTGCTATGTGATGGATTCCCCCATCTTATAGATGTCCCTGGGTTCCTTCTGGTGTTCTCTGACTACCATCACCACCATTGTTCATCCCAACAAGGATTCCCTCTCTAGGTGAAATCATCAAGAGAGCTTGAGGAACCACTTCAAGGCACAACTACGAGTGACCTCCTCAAATCGATCTTGATGAGGAAACCTTGCATGGATGGGATTTATGGGTGGTGATGGTAGATCGTTCACCTTCAGTCTCTCTTCACTTGCTGTCAGACACGCCCCCGTGTCGGATGTCAGCTTTACTACCGGCTTTCCCCGAGCCACTCCTCAAGTAAACCCCAGTGACATTCTCGAAGGCGATAGACAGGCAGCGGCGTGTGTCCGCTCGCTGGGTCCGTTGCCTGTGGGGACTGTCGCCTTCGACAATGACGGACACACACATGATCATGAAACGAACCATTCTCATCTTCACCGATGGAGCTTGCAGCAACAACGGACGAGCCAACGCATCTGGTGGATGGGCAGCCATTCTGGTGAATCCTGAAGGCGAATGCCTGAAGATCGCCAGTAAGCTGACCGGTGACGAGATCACCAACAACCGGGCCGAGTTGACCGCTGTCATCGAGGGGCTGTCCGCCCTCAAGCGTCCCGCCGATGTGATTCTGACCACCGACAGCAAGTACGTGGCGGACGGTGCGACTACCTGGCTGGCAAGCTGGAAGCGTAACGGCTGGAAGACGGCCACCGGGAAGCCGGTCAAGAATGTCGATCTCTGGCAGCGTCTCGATGCCCTGCTGCAGATCCACATCGTGCGCTTCGACTGGGTGAGGGGACACAGTGGCCACCCGGAGAACGAACTGGCCGACACTCTCGCCCAAGCTGCCTGTTATGGGCAGGTGGTCAGAGAGCGTGGCTGATCGCCCCACGAGACAGCCCACGGAGTTTTTTTGTGGAGCAGATTTTCGAGCCGACACCAACGGGTACCGCTCCGCCTTCTACCCCCGCTACCCCCGGTCGGCACCTCTCTGAGGGACGGAGCACCCCTCCCCCACCCTTCCGCTCGCAGCCCGCGAGGAGGGAAGAGCAGCAGCGAAGAGAGTAAACGATGGATGCACAGCAGATGACATGGCCGTGGGTGGGTGATCGCTCCTACCGCAAGCCCATCCTGTCCGAGGTCCGCAAGCCCCGACCACGGAAGGCCCAGCCTACTGACAGCGAAGGGCCAGCAGCAGCGCCAGCACTCCCCCTTCGAGTTGCCCCAGTAGTCAGCGACGAGGCGACCCGGATGACCGGCTGACTCTCCGAGAGGCGCTGTACCGCTCTCATGAGCCCTACATGGCGTGGAACGGTCTAGGGTAGACCATCCCAACAGCCCATCCCTATCGCCCCGCCACAGGCCACCAACAAGCGGCTGGAGCGCTGCCTCAGATGGCTCAGAAGGTACACCTTGCGAGCCATGCTGAAGGCTTACACTCAATGTGGCTCATTTATGTTGAAATTAAATGATCTATGCTCTACGTTGTGAACCATACTTTGTGAGCCAATTTGAAGGAGCAGTCTACATGTCAGCCATCATCGCTTACGTCCGGGTCAGCACTGTGGACCAGTCCACCGACACACAGCGAGCCACCATCGAGGAACGGCACAAGGTCGACCGGTGGTTTGTCGATGAGGCGACCTCGGGAGCCATCAAGGCAAAGGACAGGAAGGGGCTCGGTGAGCTACTAAGTTATGTCCGCGAGGGTGACACCGTCATCGTCTACGCCATCGACCGTCTGGGACGGAACACCATCGACGTGCTGGAGACAGTCGAGGCGCTCAACGCTAAGCGAGTCGCGGTGCTGTCGCTCCGTGAAGGCTTCGACATGAGCACACCGATGGGCAAGGCGATGCTCACCATGCTGTCGGCGATGGCTGAGCTTGAACGCTCCAACATCAAGGAGCGCCAGATGGCGGGCATCAAGAGGGCGAAAACAGAAGGGAAGGCACTCGGCAGGGAGAAGATCATCATTGATGAGGATGTGGCTCAGTGGCGCCAAGAGAACAGCGCCAGCATCAAGGCTACAGCGGAGCACTTCAATATCTCACCGGCATCTGTGAAACGAGCCTGTAGGGCCGCTAAAGCGTCCATCTGACACGATACTCGGCTATCATTCATAACGTATAGACAACCTTAATTCATAAGACCCACCTGTACTGTGGTGGGCTTATTTTTTCTTTACCTTTGACCACCATACTCTTCCATCAACTTCGACACCTGTGAAGCAACAGACTTTTGCATAGCCCTATATCCACGCCATTTATTATCAAGGAAGAACCTCCCTCCCCAATAACGACACAACTTCCTATTCGGGACTGACAAATCAGACCACTGAGGCACTACCTCTTGAGCGTCCTCAGTGCCAAGCATCGAAACTCCTCCTGAAAGCTGCATTCCAGCCACATAGAAGAACCTGGAGTAGACCCTCATCTCTTTGCTATAAACATCATCAAAACCAGAAGAAATCTCAGCCACATAATACAAACACGAAGCCACGGAAAAAAGATTTCTTGTCAACTTACTTAAACCTTCGACTTGCACCGTATCCATTTCCAGCTCAGGATCGTCAGAAGTAAAATAGCTACTAAAAGGAAGTTGATCATTGGTCTCCCGTTTTAGGATGTCTCCCGCTGCCAAATGCACGGTCGTACCAGGTATTTTATGAGACACACCACAAGCAGCACATAACCCATACACAGACTTGGAGAAATCTATTAGCCGGTCGGCCTTGATCCTGGATACGTTAAGGTAGTTATCACAATCTTCTGGCCCAACCTCTGCCACCTCCAAAAAACCCTGATATTTCTCGACACAACGAAACATAACTTGAAAAACACTCTCCCTTCTAACGCTAAGGTCATCATCAAAGTCAAAGAAATAGTTAAACGTATGAAGTGGAGAAGGTATACACCCCTGATCAAATTCACGCTTATACTGACCAAACCCAAACTCTCTGTTATTATAAAAACTCAACATGTCGAGAAAACTACTCATCACACTCTGCCTAAACTCTTTATTATTCTTATCGACAACAATGGATAGAGAGTCAGCAGTTTGCTTCGAAGAATGAATCCTTGAGAATGTCGCCCCAAATGGTATAGATAAAGCTGCAATCGCCATGAACAACTTGGCGTGTTCATAAAAAAACACCACGCCATCTGGTGAAGGGTCAAAGGGAAGATGAAAGATGCCGAACCAGTACGCTAACCCTAGAGATGTGAGCAATGGAGCAGCAATGCTTCCCCAAAAAAGGCAATGCTTATGTAAAGGTTTATGCCCATTGACGAGTTTAGACATCACTCCACCGCCCTTGAAAACATCATAATTTTCTGATTTTAACAGTATTTGGCATCATAGATCACACTCAGTGACTTAGGACATCGTTCGCGCTCCCTGTGAGAATTGCTCTCATCATACATAGCTGGTAGCGTATAGGCATTGGCTACGCGAATGGCTACAGTAGCGGCTACAGATGGCTACCCCATTTTCGTAACCTATTGATTTCATTGGAGAAAAGGGAGAGAAGGGCGATTCCCTTCACCCGCTCCAAGAGCACATCCAGACTCCTCCAGACATACCGCCCAGCGCTCGCAACCTCCTGTAATTCCTCGTTTTACCCATCCAGACATATCCAGAGACATCCAGGCATAGCGTTTCTCACCCTGCATGGTCTGGTGTATGGTGGCTCTCCCGGCCATACACGAGCCGCCGAAATGAAGCGTTCCGCGATCACGCGTCGCCCTCTCGTCGACACCGTCTTGTAGACCCTGCTCTTCTCCAATGCGGCCCTGGTCGAACGCGTGGCCGAGATCTGCGAGCGCTACGAGCGGCCCGTGGCGACCTGGCGGCAGGCCCGCGAGATCCTCCGGCTCGACATGCCCTGAGGGCCATCGGCTACAATGCCCGGCCACGGCTCGGACATCTCCGGGCCGTCAGGCAAGGGGTCTTCCATGGCACTGTTTCTGCTCGTCTTCGCCGTCTGCCTGCTGATCTTCGGCGGCATGATCGCCATCCTGCTGTTCTCCCGCACGCCCCGCTACCGCACCGAACCCCGCCAGTTGCTCGAGCTGTTCGACAAGGCACTGGAGGACCGTGTCGACGAAGGCGAATGGAACGCCATCATCGACTACCCGATTCGCCATGACGACTATCTTGACGGCGTGCGCCGACGGGCCCACCGATTGATGGAGGAGCACGGCCGCCACTGGCGCAGGGCACAGGGCGGCCCGCTGCTCGACAGCACCGGGCGCGAGGAGCTCGCCGCGCTGCGCAAGCACCTCGCCGCCCATGCCGACCTGCAGGAGCGCCGGCGCAACGAGACATGAGTTCGGGCACCGCTTCGGCTAGAATACAGGCTCATGCCGACACCGTCCGGGACGGGAACCGCCATGCCCAGCATCATCCGCCAGCTACCCCTCGACACCGCCACGCAGCACCACGATCACGACTTCCACCAGATCGTGATCGGACTGCGTGGCCAGGCGGAATTCGAGATCGAGGGGCTGGGCGGCTCGATCACGGCGCTGTCGGGCTGCATCGTGCCGGCCAACCACGTGCACTACTACGCCGGCACCGGCGACAACCATCAACTGATCCTCGACCTGCCCGCCCAGGCCCCCTCGTTGACCGGCTTCCACCACGAGCTGGCACGCCTCTTCGATGCCCCGCGCTTCTTCACCCTCGATGACCCGCTGAGGCGCTATCTCGACTTCCTGCTCCACGAACTGGCCGCCTCCCCGTCCTCGGCGACCACCACCCAGGGCGACCGCCTGGCCGCCACCCTGCTGGGCTGCCTGCACGCCCGCCTGGCCGGCGGTGACGAGCCCGACCGCCACCGGCTGGACCTGAGACGACTCGACCGCTTCATCGAGCGTCATCTCTCGAGCCGCCTGAGCGTGGGCGATCTGGCCCGTGAGGCCTGCCTGAGCGAGGCCCACTTCCGCCACTGCTTCCGACGGCAGACCGGGCTCAGTCCCTGGCAGTACGTGCGCCGCAAGCGCCTCGAGTCGGCACGGCGGCTGCTGGCCGAGAGTCGGTTGCCGCTCTCGGAGGTCGCCGCCCTGACCGGTTTCGCCACTCAGAGCGCACTCTCCCACGCCTGTCGCGAAGCCTTTGGCCAGTCACCCAGCAAGTTGCGACGCTTCGGCCATCTCGGGTCGCCGCGTGCCGCGGCGCTCGGCGGGCATTAGACCAAGGTCGCATTTCCCGCCGCGCGCCCGCCGATACCCGCAGAATCGACAAGAATCCCCGCGGAATCGACAAGCGGCCGTGTCCGTCGCCTCCTAAAGTCAAGGCAAAGCCGTTTCACATGGCGCATCACGCCTGCCACGAATCCGGCCCATCCTCGTCTGACGACTCCATCAGGGGACTTTCATGCTCAACTCCAACAACATGCTGGATACCGCCACCTGGCAGCAGGATCTCGACTCCCTCTTCTCCCGCATCAGCGACCACTACGTGGTCGACGAGGAAGCCTTCGTCGGAGAGCTGATCGAGACCCTCAGCGCCAACCCCGAGGACTTCCGCCGCATCGCCGGCAAGACCGCCGAGCTGGTGCGCGAGGTCCGCGAGATGGAGACCGCCGTCGACACCATCGACGAACTGCTGCAGCAGTACAGCCTCGACACCCACGAAGGGCTGATGCTGATGTGCCTCGCCGAGGCGATGCTGCGCATCCCCGACAAGGCCACCGCCGATGCCCTGATCGAGGACAAGCTGGGCCCTGCCGACTGGAAGGCCCACCTCGGCCAGAGCGAGTCCTGGCTGGTCAACGCCTCCACCTGGGGCCTGCTGATGACCGGCCGCGTGGTGACCCTGGACAAGCCGCGCGATGGCAAGCCCAGCGGTTTCATCAACAGGCTGGTCAACCGCATGGGCGAACCGGTGATCCGCCGGGCCATGCTCGAGGCCATGAAGGTGATGGGCAAGCAGTTCGTGTTGGGCCGCGACATCGACGAGGCCCTCAAGCGCTCCAAGCCGCTGTTCGACAAGGGCTACACCTACTCCTACGACATGCTCGGCGAGGCCGCTCGTACCCGGGCCGACGCCAAGCGCTACTTCGATGACTATGCTCGCGCCATCGAGCAAGTCGGCAAGACCAGCAAATCGCTCTCCGACAATACGCCCTCCCCGTCGATCTCGATCAAGCTCTCGGCGCTGCATCCACGCTACGAGTTCGGCCGACGCGACCAGATACTGCGCGAACTGGTCGGCCGCGTACGCGAGCTGGCGGCACTGGCCCGCGAGCGTGATGTCGCGGTGACCATCGATGCCGAGGAGGTCGACCGCCTCGAGCTGTCGCTGGAGGTGTTCCGCGCCATCTACGAGAGCGACACCTGCCGCGGCTGGGGCCACTTCGGCCTGGTGGTGCAGGCCTATTCCAAGCGCGCCCTGCCGGTGCTGCACTACCTCAACCGCCTGGCCGATCGCCAGGGCGACGAGATTCCCCTGCGGCTGGTCAAGGGGGCCTACTGGGACAGCGAAATCAAGGAGTCGCAGCAGCTCGGCGTGGAGGGCTACCCGGTCTTCACCCGCAAGGCGAGTACCGACGTGGCCTACCTGGTCTGCGCCCGCTTCCTGCTCTCCGACGCGACGCGGGGTCGGATCTTCCCGCAGTTCGCCACCCACAACGCCCACACCATCAGCGCCATCCTCGAACAGGCCAACGAGGCCTCGCGCGCCTTCGAGTTCCAGCGCCTGCACGGCATGGGGGAGGCGCTCTACGACGCCGCCCTGAAGCGCGCGCCCCGGGGCACCTACTGCCGCATCTACGCGCCGGTCGGTGCCCACAAGGACCTGCTGCCCTACCTGGTGCGCCGCCTGCTCGAGAACGGCGCCAACTCGTCGTTCGTGCACCAGCTGGTGGACCCCAAGGTGCCGGTCGAGTCGCTGTGCGAGCACCCGGTGGAAACCCTGAAGCAGTACTCGCGCCTGGCCAACCCTCGCATCCCGCTGCCGCGGGATATCTATGGACCGCAACGCAAGAATTCACGGGGAGTCAACCTGAATATCCGCAACCAGTACCAGCCGCTGATGGATGCCATGTCGCGCTTCATGGACAAGACCTACCGGGCCAGGCCGCTGCTGGCCTTCGAGGTGGCCGACGATGCGGCCAGCACCCATGAGGTCACCAGCCCCTATGATCGCAACCAGCGCGTCGGCAGCGTGCAATGGACCAGCGCCGCCCAGGCCGCTCAGGCCCTGGAGGCCGCCTGGACCGCCTTCCCGCGCTGGAACGACACGCTGGTCGCCGAGCGCGCCGCCATCATTCGCCGCTTCGCCGACCTGATGGAAGAGCATCTCGCCGAGCTGATGACGCTCTGCTCCCGCGAAGGCGGCAAGCTGCTGACCGATGGCGTCGACGAGATCCGCGAGGCCGTGGACTTCTGTCACTACTACGCCATGCGCGCCGAGCAACAATTCGCCGAACCGACCGTACTGCCCGGCCCCACCGGCGAATCCAACGAGCTGATGCTCTCGGGCAAGGGGGTGTTCGCCGCCATCAGCCCCTGGAACTTCCCGGTGGCGATCTTCTGCGGCCAGGTGGTGGCCGCCGCAGTGGCCGGCAACACCGTGCTGGCCAAGCCCGCCGAGCAGACCTCCATCGTCGCCCATCGCGTGATCGAGCTGCTCCACGAGGCCGGCATGCCCCGCGACGTGGTCCAGTTGCTGCCCGGCGACGGCCCCACCGTGGGCAGCGTGCTGACCAGTGATCCGCGCATCACCGGCGTGGTGTTCACCGGCGGCACCGACACCGCCCAGATCATCAACCGGGCGCTGGCGGCGCGGGAGAACGCCCCGCTGCCGACCCTGATCGCCGAGACCGGCGGCATGAACGCCATGATCGTCGACTCCACCGCACTGCCGGAGCAGGTGGTGGCGGACGTGATCCAGTCGGCCTTCCAGAGCGCCGGCCAGCGCTGCTCGGCGCTGCGGGTGCTCTACCTCCAGGAGGACGTGGCCGACCGCGTGATCGAGATCCTCGACGGCGCCATGGCCGAGCTGCACGTCGGCGATCCCCGCGACCTGGGCACCGACGTCGGCCCGGTGATCGACGAGGACGCGCGCCAGGGCCTCATGGCGCATATCGAGAAGCTCAAGGGCGAGGGTCGCCTGCTGGCCGAGACCCGCCTCGACCCGGCCCACACCGCCCATGGCACCTTTGTCGCGCCCACGGCCTTCCGCATCGACGGCATCGACGCCCTGGAACGGGAACAGTTCGGCCCCGTGCTGCACATCGTGCGCTACAAGGCCAGCGAGATCGACGCGGTGGTCGCATCGATCAACGCCAGGGGCTATGGACTGACCTTTGGCGTCCACAGCCGCAATGAATCCTTTGCCGAACTGATCACGCAGAAGATTCGGGTTGGCAATGTCTACGTCAACCGCAATATCATTGGCGCCGTCGTCGGGGTCCAGCCCTTCGGTGGTCAGGGCCTCTCCGGTACCGGCCCCAAGGCGGGCGGGCCACACTACCTGCAGCGCTTCGCCACGGAAAAGACGGTGACCGTCAACACCGCGGCCCTGGGCGGTAACGCCTCACTGCTCGCGCTGGGAGACGAGTGACCCCGCTCGTCCGTTACGACAACAACTCTGAAGGAACCCCCTCATGGTCGAGAACAATGCCACCATCGGCTTCACATTCGCCCTCTATCTGCTGGTGATGCTCGGCATCGGCGTCATCGCCTACAAGCGCACCACCAATCTGTCCGACTATATCCTCGGCGGCCGCTCGCTGGGCCCCTGGACCTCGGCGATCTCCGCCGGGGCCTCGGACATGTCCGGCTGGCTGCTGCTGGGCCTGCCCGGGGCCGCTTACGTCAGCGGCCTGTCGGCGGGCTGGATCGCCGTCGGCCTGCTGGCCGGCACCTGGCTCAACTGGCTGGTGGTGGCGCGGCGACTTCGCGTCTACAGCTTCACGGCGAGCGACTCCCTGACCCTGCCGGAGTTCTTCGCCAACCGCTTCCGTGACAAGTCCCACGTGCTGCGGGTGGTCTCGGCGATCTTCATCCTGATGTTCTTCATGTTCTACACCAGCTCGGGCCTGGTGGCCGGCGGCAAGCTGTTCGAGACCGTGTTCGGCTTCGACTACACCATGGCGGTGACCATCGGTACCCTGGCGATCATCTCCTACACCTTCTTCGGCGGCTTCCTGGCGGTCTCCTGGACCGACCTGATCCAGGGCCTGATGATGGCCGTCGCCCTGCTGATCGTGCCGGTGATCGCCCTGACCGAGCTGGGTGGCTTCGGCGGCAGCGGCGCACAGATCGTCGCCGAGAACCCGGACATGCTGAAATGGTTCACCGACGCCTCCACCGGCGAGACCCTGACCCTCATCGGCATCGTCAGCTCGCTGGCCTGGGGGCTGGGCTACTTCGGCCAGCCGCACATCCTGGCCCGCTTCGCCGCCATCCGCAGCGAGGCCGACATCCCCGCCGCGCGGCGCATCGCCGTCTCCTGGTCAGCGCTCTGCCTGGTCTGTGCCATGGCGGTGGGTATCCTCGGATCCGTCTACATGGCCCGCGATCTGGGCGACGGCGAGACCATCTTCATGGTGATGGTCAATGCCATCTTCCACCCGGTGATCGCCGGCGTGCTGCTGGCCGCCATCCTGGCCGCCGTCATGTCCACCGCCGACTCCCAACTGCTGGTGTCGTCGTCTGCGCTGACCGATGATTTCTACAAGGCCATCTTCCGCAAGGATGCCGGCCAGTCCGAGCTGGTCTGGGTCGGCCGCTTCGCGGTGATCGGGATCGCCGCACTCGCCTATCTGCTGGCCATGAACCCGGACTCCACCGTGCTGGGCCTGGTCTCCTACGCCTGGGCCGGCTTCGGTGCGGCCTTCGGCCCCGCGCTGATCATGGCGCTGTTCTGGCGGCGCATGAACACCGCCGGCGCCCTGGCCGGCATCGTGGTGGGGGGGGTGACCGTGGTGCTGTGGGCCCAGGCCTCCGGCGGCATCTTCGACCTCTACGAGATCGTCCCCGGGGTCGTTTTCGCCTACATCGCCATCGTGGTGGCGAGCCTGGCGACAGGCGAACCAAACGACCAGATTACCGCCGAGTTCGACGGACTCGACACCATCTGATCCAGGGTTGTCGGCTCGACACGGCAAGCCGCCCTCGGGCGGCTTTCCTCGTCTCCGGGGCAGGCCTGCTCAACTCGTCAGCCCCCGGCCCAGCAGCACCAGGGTGAAGGCGGCGAGTGCCACCAGGCTCCAGGGTGGCGTGGTCATCCGCCTGAGCCACGGCCAGCGAGCCTCCAGCCCGAGCGCCTGCATGAAGGCCGCGCCCAGTGCCCAGATACCGAGCCCCATCAACGGCAGCCGCAGCGGCAGCGGGAGGTCGCGCAGCAGCCCAGGCTGCAGCAGCAACCACACGGCCAGGCCCGCGGCGAGCAGGATGCTCCCCAGCAGCGCCCAGGGCAGATGTCGGCGTGTCTCGATCCTCATCACGGCTCTCCTTGTCGCCTCCCTCTAGTCAAGACGATTCCGGCCGAACTGGCGAGTCGTACCTGCTGCAGCGCGATAATATTTGTACAAGCTTTGCAACACCCTGTTATCCTGTCACCGCCGCCCTGAGCGAGAATATCGGCGATACACCCGCCATATCAGGATCGCCGAGGCCATAACAATTTTTTACAAGACTTTTAGAAACACTGTTTCTTATAATGAGAGCGTCCAATGCCCGCCGGACTGACCGGTGAGATGTTTCTGGCTCGAGAAGATGGAGGAATCCCCTCATGAGCAAGACCAAATTGATCTCTGCCGTCGCCATCGCCGCCGGCTGTGTCCTCGCCAGCCAGGCCGCCATGGCCTACAGCGCCGGTGACTTCTTCGTTCGTGGCGGCATCGGCAAGTCCGATACCCGCTCCGACAACGGTGTCGTCGACAGCATCAGCAGCGGCGAGCGTGGCTTCACCGCTGGCGCCGGCTACCTGTTCCACGACAACATCGGCGTCGAGCTCAACGGTTCCGAGAAGATCGAGCACGACTTCTCCGCCGGCGACCTGTCCGGCAGCTTCGACCGCATGCCGGTCAACCTGCTGGTCAACTACTACCCGCTGGGCGGCCTCGACTCCCGTGTCCAGCCCTACGTCGGCGCCGGTCTCAACTACACCCGCTTCTCCGGCGAGCCGGAAGGCGTCCACGCCCGTCGCAGCTACGGCGCCGTGGGCCAGGTGGGTATCGATCTCGCCGTGACCGAAAACTTCATGCTCAACGGCTTCGCCAACTACGCCGACGTCGATTCCCGCCTGTCGGTGGACGGCGAGCGCATCGGCACCGCCAAGGTGGACCCGATGACCATCGGCGGCGGCGTGACCTTCCGTTTCTAAGCGTCACAGCAGTGCCACCGCGAACCTCGACGCCGGGCCCAGCGCCCGGCGTCGTTTCGTATGCCGGCGACATTTTCACCGTTCGCCAGGAACCCTTGCCCTGGATCAAGAACAGCCGCTTACGCACTGGGTAGACTCGCGCTATTCGATCATCGCGGCCACCGCCGCCTCTCGCTGCCCTCAAGGAGTCGATCCATGCGCAAGCCCCTCCTGTCCACCCTGCTCGCCGCCGGCCTGGCCACCGCGGCCTTCACCACCAGCACCCAGGCGTTCGCCTATGGCGCCGGGGATGTCTTCACCCGTCTGGGCGTGGCCAAGGTGGCCCCCAAGAGCGACAACGGCAGCCTGGCCGACGGCGCGCTCGACGTCGATGTCCAGGACGACACCGGCTTCGCCTTCACCCTGGGCTACCGCTTCCATGACAAGCTCGGCGTGGAGCTGCTGGCCGCCCTGCCCTTCGAGCACGACATCGAGCTCAACGGCAACAACGTCGCCTCCACCAAGCATCTGCCACCGACCCTGACCCTGCAGTACTACCCGCTGGGTGGCACCGCGGCCCGGGTCCAGCCCTATGTCGGCGCCGGCATCAATTACACTCGCTTCTCCAGCGAGAAGCTGGACATCGAAGGCGTCGACCTCGAGCTGGACAGCTCCTGGGGGGCCGCCGGCCAACTGGGTGTCGACCTGCTGATCAATGACAACTGGGCGCTCAACGCCGCCGCCTGGTACCTCGACATCGATACCGACGCCACCGTCGGCGGCGCCGATGCCGGCACCGTCAATATCGACCCGGTCGTGGTGATGGGCGGCATCAGCTACCGCTTCTGAGCCTACCGCCCATCATGACGAGGCCCGCCATCGGCGGGCCTCGTCGCACTTACGAGTGGCGGAGCGACCTCAACGGGGCGTATGGCGCGACAGCCCCAACTGCCCCAGGGCGTGGTCGTCGAGGTCGGCCACGGCCTCCACCGCCGCCAGGCGTCGATGGTAGTCGGGACTGAGGAAGGGCTCGCCGGCCAGCAGGTGCTCGAGATACTCCCGGGCTGGCCGCAGCGCTTCGGCGGTGGTGCCCTTCGCGGCGATATAGACCCAGGCCTCGATGGCTCCCTCGCGGGTGACCACCGGCAGGCGGTGACGATCGTACTCGCGGGGGAAGCCCTCGAAGGGGTCCATCAGCCGGATCTGTTCCGGGTGCTCGAGCTCGAACAGCGCCCCCTCGACCCGCTCGCCCGGCACCGGCACCACGTTGGCATGGGCGATGCCGGCGATCCGCGAGGCCTTGTCGAAACGCAGGGCATGATCGCGCAGGATCCCGGCGAGCACCCGTCGGGTGGCGCCGATGCGCGCCGCGACCCGGGCCGGGTTCATGTTGCTGCCGTAGGCGAAGTAGTAGGGCATGTCAGGCTCGGTTCGCGTCGCTAGTTCTCGGTGACGAGGCGGTCGATCTCCTCGATCACCTTGCGCATCAGCAGACGCTCGCTGGTACGCGCCCCCTGCTGGGCCAGGTAGGTGTCCACCGCCGGCGCCACCTCGCACTTCGCCGGCAGCGGCGCCGCCTCCTCGACCAGGGCGTTGAGGCGCACGATGAACACGAAGCGCAACCACTGGGGCAGCGCCATGGTATCGACGCAGAAGGGCTGCACGCTCTCGAAGGCCGCCGGGTCGGGGCGCTCCATGCTCCACAGGTCGGTGGCCCTCATGGTGGCCTCGAGTTCGCGCAGCGCCTGCTCGAGCTCCTCGTGAACGGTCATGGGGTGTCCTCCAGTATGTCTGTCCCACTATTATCCCGCGCCCGCCCGGTGAGGGCCAACCGGGATCAGAACGTTCCGGAGGCTGGCTGGCCGGCCAGGACCTTGCGCAGGAAGTCGCGGGTGCGGGGGTCCTCGGGGGCGTTGAACAGCCGGGAAGGGGGCCCCTGTTCGACGATGCGCCCCCCTTCCATGAAGATCACCCGATCGGCCACGTCCCGGGCGAAGCCCATCTCGTGGGTCACCACCAGCATGGTCTGTCGCTCCTTGGCCAGCTGCTTCATCAGCGCCAGCACCTCCTCGACCCATTCGGGGTCCAGCGAGGAGGTCGGCTCGTCGAACAGGATCACCTCGGCCTGGGCCGCCATGGCACGGCCGATGCCGACACGCTGCTGCTGGCCCCCGGAGAGTGAGGCCGGATAGGCATCGGCCTTGTCGGCCAGGCCGATGCGCGCCAGGATCTCCCGGGCCCGGGCATGCGCCTTGGCCCTCGGCCAGCGGTTGACCACGATCAGCCCCTCGGCGATGTTCTCCAGCGCCGTCTTGTTGGCGAACAGGGCATAGTTCTGGAACACGAAGGCCGTTCGCCGTCGGGCCGCCAGGATGTCGGCGCGGCTGGCTCGGGTGACGTCGACGTCGAGATCGCCGATGACCAACCGCCCGGCGTCCGGTCGCTCGAGGAAGTTCAGGCAGCGCAGCAGGGTCGACTTGCCGGTACCCGAGGGGCCGATCACCACGATGATCTCACCCCGGTCGATCTCCAGGTCGATGCCATCGAGCACGGTGCTGTCGCCGAAGCGCTTGACGAGATGGGTTACCTTGATCATCTGCGATACGCCCTGTTGAGCCGTGCCTCCAGCCGGCGTTGCAGCCATGCCAGCAGCTCGACGATGACCCAGTACATCACCGCCACCGTGACGAAGGCCTCGAAGTAGAGGAAGCTGCCGGCCGCCTCCTTCTGGGTCGCCCCCATCAGCTCGGTGACGCCCAGGGTGAAGGCCAGGGAGGTGGCCTTGATCATGTCGATGAAGTAGTTCATCAGGGTGGGCACCGCGACCCGGGTCGCCTGGGGCAGCACGATGCGTCGCATCAGTTGGCCATTGGTCATGCCGATCGACAGCGCCGCTTCGGTCTGGCTGCGATCGACCCCGACGATGGCGGCGCGGATCGACTCCGCCATGTAGGCGGAGAAGTGCAGCGTCAAGCCCATGATGGTGGCGGTGATGCCGTTGATCTGGGTCAGGAAGGCCAGCAGTTGCGGTAGCCCGTAGTAGAACAGGAACAGCTGGACCAGTAGGGGGGTGCCGCGGAAGAAGGAGATGAACAGCAGCGTCGCCGCGTTCAACCCCGGAATCCGCAGCACCCGGATCACCGCCAGGCCGCAGGCCAGCACCAGGGCCAGCGCCATGCCCGCGGCCGCCATCTGCAGCGTCAGCGGCAGATAGCGCAGCAGGACCGGCAACAGCCCCAGCATGTAGTCGAAATCGAGAACGCGCATATCGGTGTGTGAGCCGATCAGGGACGAGTGATATCGGTACCGAACCAGCGCTCGGAGATCTCGGCCAGGGTGCCATCCTCGCGCAGTGTGGCCAGCGCCGCGTCGACCCGGTCGCGCAGGGCGCGATCCGCCTCGGTGTCGCGGAACGGCAGGGCGTTGCGGATCTGCGAGAAGGGCTCGCCGGCCAGCTGCAGGGGCAGCGGTTTCTCCTTGATCACCTGGCTGGCGCTGACCCGATCCATGACGAAGGCGTCGACGCGCCCCAGGGCCGTGTCCTGCTCGATGTTGCTGTCGTAGGTGCGGATATCGATCTCGTCGGCATAGGGCAACTCGCGCAGCAGCTGCTCGTAGTTGGAGCCCAGGTTCACCGCCACGGTCCTGCCGCGCAGGTCCTCGACGCCACCGATGGACTCGTTGCCGGTCCTCACCACTACCTGGGCACCGTCATAGACGTATGGCTCGGTAAAGGTGTACTTGGCCTGCCGCTCCTCGGTGATGGTGATCTGATTGGCGATGGTGTCGATACGCCCCGACTCGAGCATGCCGAACAGCCCGGAGAAGTTGGCGGTCACGAACTCCACCTCGCTGCCCATCTCCTCGGCCACCGCCTCCATGACGTCGACCTCGAACCCCTTGAGGGTATCCTGCTCGACGAAGGTGAAGGGGAAGTAACCGCCGGACATGCCGACCTTGATGGTCTCCCCCTGGGCCAGTGCGGTGCCGGAGAAGGCGATGGCGCCAGCGGCGAGCATCGTCAGGGTAAAGGAACGCAGCATGGGTATGCCTCCCGTGGGTGAAAAAGCCATTTTTTGGAATAAAAACCACTTCATTATATTCCATATGTGCACATACCGTAGGAGAAATCCCCGACGGCAGCCAATAGCCGTTGATTATGCCTGCCATAGGCCAGCGGTGCAGGACGTTCATGCACAGAATCCCTGAACGTCCCTGTGGATAATCGTTGGACAGGTGTGTCATCACCCGGTCATCCGGGCCTTCCGCGCCGCTGGTCAGATATTGACCAGCCAGGCGCCCCTTCCTGCTCGCTGCGAGCTGACAGGAGGCAAGTGCCACGGTAGAGTGCACGGTCCGAGAGGAGGGAGCATGCAACCGATTCACAGCCTTCACGATTTCTTCACGCGCAGTGGCGCCGAGGTGTACCTCTACCACCTGGGGCGCCGGGTGGAGCCCTGCCCCCTGGCCACCCTGGCCGGCTTCGAGGCCGGCGAGCTCCCCTGGCCGACCCCGTGGCGAGGCGAGGCGCGCCTCGGCCTGGTGTTCCGTCTGGGCGACGTGCGCGACCCGCTGATCTGGTTCCTGGCCCTGCCCCTCGACGAACAGGGTCAGCTGGTACCGGCGCCTCGGGACGCCTTCGTCCAGCGCCTGCTCGAGACCCTGGGGCGCAGCGTCTCGGCCGCGGGCCGAGAGGATGGCACCGCGACGGATAACCTGATGAAGGACAACCCCCTCGCCTTCACGCCCTCCCTGCCCTTCCAAGCCATGCTGCACGCCCGCGCCAGCCTCGACCTGGGACTGCCGGCCAGCCAGCACCTGGAGCCGGTGGAGGCCTACCTCAGCGGCCAGCAGCCGGTCGACTGGCAGGCCCTCGGCCTGCAGGGCCTGGCCGACTTCGCCGTGCGCATGGACGACGAGGCGGGTCGTGCGCTGGCCTCGCGTCTCCCCGAACTGCCCGACGAAGTGCTCACCTCGCTGTGCTACTGTCTCGAGCATGTGGCCATCGGCGACGAGCTCGCCGAGGCGCTGCGCCGGCGTGGGGAAGCCGCCGCCGCCACCGGTGATATCGAGGGGTTCTGCGCCTGCGTGCGCGCCATGGGTGGCGCCTCGACGGAGATCGCCGGCCGCTGGTTCGATGCGCTGCTCGACGACCCGGGTGCCTGTGGCCCCGACCTGCTCGCGGCCATTGCCGCCCGCGGCTGGACACACCTCGAGCACGGCGAGCGCCTGCGGTGCTTCCTCACGCGGCTCGCGGAACAGCCAGGCGTCGAGTTCACTGCCCTGGTGCGCGACCTGGCGCTGGTGCCACGCTTGCGCGTTCCGGTGCTGATGACGCTGCGCGAAGCCGCGGCAGACAGCGCCATCGGACGCCGGGTGGCCGGGCTGACACGCTGAGCGCAGAGACCTGGGAGCGAGACGATGAAAGAACTACCCTACACGCCCAAGGCGGTGATCGGCCGGCGCGAGATGGTTACCCTGCCGGAGCTGCACCTGACCCTGTGTGCCAAGGCCGACACCGGGGCCCGTACCTCGGCACTGCATGCCGAGGACATCGAGTCCTTTGAAGAGGAGGGCCACCTCTGGGTCAGCTTCACGACCCGCAGCGGCGGCCCCGGCACCCCGGCGCACGTCCACCGCCTGCACCTGCATGACCAGCGCCGCGTGACCAGCTCCAACGGCCAGGCCGAGTGGCGCTACGTGATACGCACACCGATGCGTCTGGGCAAGCTCGAGTACCCGGTGGAACTGACCCTGTGCGACCGGCGCAACATGCGCCACCCCATGCTGCTGGGACGCCGCGCCCTGCGCCGCCTCCTGGTGGCGCCCGGCGTCGCCTTCCTCCACGGCGAACCCTGATCCCCCGGCACACGGAGTCCTGCATGCATATCGCGCTGCTGTCACGCAATCGCAATCTCTACTCCACCCGCCGGCTGGTGGAGGCGGCCGAGCAACGGGGCCATACCGCCCGGGTCGTGGACACCCTGCGCTGCTACATGAACATCGCCTCGCATCGCCCCTCGATGCACTACAAGGGCCAGGAGATCGAACCGTTCGACGCGGTGATCCCGCGCATCGGCTCCTCGGTGACCTTCTACGGCTGTGCGGTACTGCGCCAGTTCGAGATGATGGGCACCTATGTGCTCAACGACTCGGTCTCCATCACCCGCTCCCGGGACAAGCTGCGGTCGCTGCAGCTGCTCTCGCGCAAGGGGCTGGGCCTGCCGATCACCGGCTTCGCCCACTCGCCGGACGACATTCCCGACCTGATCACCATGGTCAAGGGGGCCCCACTGGTGATCAAGCTGCTGGAAGGCACCCAGGGCATCGGCGTGGTGCTGGCCGAGACCAACCAGGCGGCCGAGAGCGTGGTCCAGGCCTTCATGGGCATGAAGGCCAACATCATGGTCCAGGAGTACATCAAGGAAGCCAGGGGAGCCGACATCCGCTGCCTCGTGATCGGCGACAAGGTGGTGGCGTCGATGAAGCGCCAGGCGGCCGATGGCGAATTCCGCTCCAACCTGCACCGCGGCGGCACCGCCAGCGTGATCCGCATCACCCCGGAGGAGCGCTCAACGGCGATCCGTGCCGCCAAGGCCATGGGGCTGCGAGTGGCGGGTGTCGACCTGCTGCGTTCCAACCATGGCCCGGTGATCATGGAAGTGAACTCCTCGCCCGGCCTGCAGGGCATCGAAAGCGCCACCGGCAAGGACATCGCCGGCCTGATCATCGAGCATATCGAAAAGAATGCCGCCACGCCGCGCAAGCCCCCCCCTAAACCCAAGGGTTAATTGCGAGGAAAGTGCCCGAACTTGTAAAAAGAGGAAATTAATCGCTCCCGGGGGTAGCAAAACAGTGTTTCCCCCGCCACAATCGCCGTCACCGGAGGAGGTGACCGCTCATGTTTCTCGACAATCGCCAAGTGGCGATGGACAGTGTCCTCGAGGCACTGGCCGACAGCATCGACTATTTTCAGGACAATCTGGAACGCCTGCGGCCGCCCCTGCGCGATGCCCTCAAGCCGCACTACGAGGCCAGGACGAAGTCGATGCGCGAGTTGCAGGAACTGGCCCGCAAGCACCTCGACCTGCTGCCCCGGGACGCCGATGTGGAGCGAGACGACTACCTGTGGCTGTGGAGCCGGCTGAAGAGCTTCGTCGGCAACGATAGCCAGGTACTGATCGGTGAGCTGCTCGAACAGGAGCGGGTACTGATGCAGTCGCTCTCCACCCTCTTCACCCACCCCCTGCCCGCGGCCATCGAGCCGGTGATCGAGGAGTGCTGGAAGGGCTGCCGGGCGCTGATCCGCGAGCTCTACGCCCTGCAGAAACAACGCCAGCGCCGCTGAACCGGCCGGCCAGCTACTCGTCGACGGTGGCCCCGCCGTCCAGCACCCACGCCTCCCAGGTGCGTGGTGCAATCTCCAGCGGCTCCAGTGGGCCCAGGAAGTAGGGCTCGCGCCCCCACAGGTAGAGGTCGCCCAGGGTCGCCACCCGGGCGATCCACTCGCGTGCCTGCAGCCGCCATACCCCCGTCACCGGTCGCGACGGCACCGCACAGCCGGTCACCTCGAGCCCCAGGGTATCGGCGATGTAGAGCGCCCGCGGCAGATGCCACGCCTGGGTGATCAGCAGCGCACTCTCGACGCCGAACACGTCGCGCGCCCGGGTCAGGGTGTCGAAGGTACTGAACCCCGCATAGTCCAGGGTCATGTCCTCGTCGCGGATGTGGCGCCCACGCAGGTCCCGCCACATGGTCACGGGTTCGTTGTAGAAACGGGTACGGTTGTCGCCCGAGAGCAGCAAGTGGTCGACCCGCCCGAGGCGGATCAGGCGTGCGGAGGCGCTCATGCGGGCATCGAAGTGGGGGTTGCGGACGCCGCTGCGCGTCCAGTGGGAGGTGCCGAAGACGATGCCGACCCGCTGCGCGCCGCACAGCGGCAGTTCGTGCTCGATGCGGGCCTGGGTCTGGCCCAGGACCCAGAGGTTGCCGGCCACGAACAGCAGGGTCGCCAGCAGCAGCAGCGCCCCCAGTGACATCAGCAACACCTTGAAGAGCTTCCACAGCAGCGCGTGCATCCATCCCCCCGACGGGAAGAAGCCGAAGGGCGTCAGAACATCCCCAGCTCCAGCTTGGCCTCGTCGCTCATCATCTCACGGCTCCAGGGTGGATCGAAGACGATCTCGGTGTGCACCTTGCTGATCTGCGGGGCGCCGAGGATCTTGTTGCGGGCATCGGCGGCGATCACGTCACCCATCCCGCAGCCCGGCGCGGTCAGGGTCATGCGGATGGTGACGATGCGCTCGCCAGTGATCAGCCGCTCGATGCGACAGCCGTAGACCAGGCCCAGGTCGACGATGTTGACCGGGATCTCCGGATCGAAGCAGGTGCGCAACTGGTCCCAGACGAACTCCTCGATCTCGTCGTCGGAGGCCGTCTCGGGCAGCGTCGGGCGCGGCAAGGCCTCGAGCCCCAGGGCATCCAGGTTGGCGCCCTCGATCAGGTAGAGCCGCCCCTCGAAGCCGACGCTGACCGAGCTGCCCTTGGCCTGCATCACGCTGACCAGGCTGTCCTCGACCAGGGTCACGGTCTTGCCGAAGGGAATGGAGATCGCCTCCACGTCGCGCTGCAGCGGCAGCGTCTGGCCCTTCTCGAGGCCGGCAATCTGCTCGATAGTGCTCATGGGGCTCCTTAGCGCACCATGCCGATGACCCGCTCCAGGGCCTCGGCGAAGACATCGACTTCTTCCAGGGTGTTGTAGGCGGCGAACGAGGCCCGGCAGGTGGCGTCCACGCCGAAGTGTGTCAGCAGCGGCTGGGCACAGTGGTGGCCGGTGCGGATCGCCACGCCGAGCTGGTCGATCAGCAGGCCGATGTCCTGGGAGTGGGCCCCGTCGACCACGAACGACAGCACGCCGGCCTTGCCCGGCGCGGTGCCGAGGATGCGCAGGCCGTCGATGCGCGAGACACGCGCGGTGGCGTGCGCCAGCAGGCGCTGCTCCCAGGCGCCGATGGCCTCGAGGCCCAGGGCGTCGACCCACTTCAGTGCGGCGCCCAGGGCGATCACCTCGGCGATGGCCGGGGTGCCGGCCTCGAACTTGTGCGGAATCGCGGCGAAGGTGGTGGGCGTCTCGAAGGAGACGCTCTTGATCATCTCGCCACCGCCCTGCCAGGGCGGCATGGCCTCGAGCAGCTCGGCCTTGCCGTACAGCACGCCCGCCCCGGTGGGCCCGTAGACCTTGTGGCCCGAGAAGGCATAGAAATCAGCATCGATGTCGCGCACGTCCACCTTCTGGTGGGGCGTCGCCTGGGCGCCGTCGACCAGGATCAGGGCCCCCTCGGCGTGGGCGATCGCCGCCATCTCGCCCACCGGGTTGACGGTGCCGAAGGCATTGGAGACATGGTTCACCGCCACCAGCCGGGTGCGCGCGGTGAACAGCGCCCGGTAGGCGTCGAGATCGAGCACGCCCCGCTCGTCCACCGGGATCACCTTGATCACGATGCCGAGCTCGCTGGCCAGCAGCTGCCAGGGCACGATATTGGAGTGGTGCTCGAGCAGCGACACCAGCACCTCGTCGCCCGGCGTCAGGTTGGCCCGGCCCCAGGCGCCCGCCACCAGGTTGATCGCCTCGGTGGTGCCGCGGGTGAAGATGATCTCGCGGCTCTCGGCGGCGTTGAGAAAGGCCCTCACCGTCTCGCGGGTGCCCTCGAAGGCGGCGGTGGCCTCGTCGGCCAAGGTATGCAGCCCGCGGTGGATATTGGCGTTGTAGCGGCCGTAGTAGTCGTCGAACACCTCGATCACCTGCCGCGGGGTCTGGCTGGTGGCGGCGTTGTCGAGATAGACCAGCGGCCTGCCGTGTACCTGGCGCGCCAGGATCGGGAAGTCCGCGCGGACCGCGGCCACGTCCAGGGACGGGACATCGAGTGTGGTGCTGGTGGCCAGATCAGTCATGGCTGCTTCCCCTCCTCATTGCTCGCCGAGTGCCACGGCGGCCTCCACCAGGCCGGCCAGGTTGAAGCGTTCGGGCAGCTTGCCGGCCACCGCCAGTTCGACCCGTTCGGACACGGCATCGAGATCCACCTGCTCCATCACCTCGCCGGCGAAGGCCAGGGTCAGCAGGCCGCGGGCGGTCTGCTCGTCGATGCCGCGGGTACGCAGGGCGTAGATCGCCTCCTCGTCGAGCTGACCGGTGGTGGCGCCGTGGGAGCACTTGACGTCGTCGGCGTAGATCTCGAGCTCGGGCTTGGTGTCGATCTCGGCGCGGTCGGAGAGCAGCAGGTTGGCGTTGTTCTGGTACGCCTCGATCTTCTGGCTGTCGCGCTTGACGATCACCTTGCCGTTGAACACGCCATGGGCACGGTCGTCGAGAATGCCCTTGTAGTTCTCGCTGGAGCGGGTAAGCGGCGCGTTGTGGTTGACCAGGGTGTGGTTGTCCACGTGCTGGCGCCCCTGGCCGTAGAACAGGCCGTTGAAGTGGGTCTCGGCGCCCTGACCGTTGAGGTCCGCCACCAGGTCGGTGCGCACCAGGCCGCCACCGAGGTTCAGGTTGAACGAGGTGAAGCGGCTGTCGCGGGCCTGCTCCACCTGAATGCTGGCCACGTGCAGGTCGCCGAGCGGCGCCTCCTGCAGCTTGTAATGGGTCAGGATGGCGCCGCGATCCAGCATGATCTCCTCCACCAGGTTGGTGAAGTTGGCCGCGGCCACCTCACCCACGTGGTGCTCGATCACCGTGGCCTGGCTGCGCCCCCCGGCCTCGATCAGGATGCGCGGATGGCTCATCACCGGGGCCGCATTGGCCCGGGAGAGGAACTGCAGGATGATCGGCTTCTCGACCACGGTGCCCGGCGCCAGGCGCAACACGGCCCCCTCCTCCATGAAGGCGGTGTTGAGCGCCGAGAAGGGCGAGAACTCGACCCCGGTGAGCCGCCCCAACGGGCCGCCGACGGCCTCGTGGTTCTCGGCCAGCGCCTGGGACAGCGACAGCAGCCGCACGCCGGCGGGCAGGTCGTCGAGGTGGGAGAGCGCCGCCGAGTAGACCCCGTCGACGAAGGTCAGGCGGTGCGCCTCGATGGGTAGCGTCAGGGCCGCCGCCGAGGCCTGGGAAAACTCGCCGTCGGCGGCCAGGGCGAAGTCGCCCCGGGCGATGGCGCGCACGTCGGTGTACTTCCACTGCTCGACGCGGCGATGGGGAAAGCCCATGGCCTCGAAGCGGGCGGCGCCGGCCTGGCGGCGGGCGGCGATCCAGGTCGGCTCGGGCCCTCGTGCAGCGGCGCGCTCGGCCAGGCGGTCGAGGAAGCGCGTCACATCGTTCTGAACTTCGCTCATGCGGCGGTTTCCTCCAGCAGCCATTCGTAGCCGCGGGCCTCGAGCTCGCGGGCCAGCTCGGCGTCCCCGCTCTTGACGATGCGGCCGTCGACCAGCACGTGGACCTTGTCGGGCACCACGAAGTCCAGCAGGCGCTGGTAGTGGGTCACCAGCAGGATGCCGCGATCCTTGGCGCGCAGGGAGTTCACGCCGTCGGCGACCACGCGCATGGCGTCGATATCGAGGCCGGAGTCGATCTCGTCGAGCATGGCGAGCTTCGGCTGGAGCACCAGCATCTGCAGGATCTCGTTGCGCTTCTTCTCGCCGCCGGAGAACCCCTCGTTGACGGCGCGCTGCAGGAAGCTGGTGTCCATCTTCATGAAGGCGACCTTCTCCTTGATCAGCTTCATGAACTCCGGCGCCGGGATCTCCCCCTCGCCGCGGGCCGCACGCTGGGCGTTGAGCGCCGCCTTGAGCAGGTAGATGTTCTTGACCCCGGGGATCTCCACCGGGTACTGGAAGCCCAGCAACAGCCCGGCCTGGGCCCGCTCCTCGATCTCCATCTCCAGCACGTCCCGGCCCTCGAAGGTGATGGAGCCGGCGGTCACCTCGTAGCCGTCCTTGCCGGCGATCACCGCGGACAGGGTCGACTTGCCGGCCCCGTTGGGCCCCATGATGGCGTGAACTTCCCCGGCCTTGACGGTCAGATTGAGGCCCTTGAGGATTTCTGAACCCTCGACCGTGACGTGCAGATCCTTGACTTCGAGCATGTTGATTACCTTTGATCCGGTTTGCGCCGCCCGCGCGACGCCGATAGGTGCGATGGTTGCCGCGGCGGCCTAGCCGACGGCCCCCTCGAGGGTCACGTTCAGCAGCGCCTCGGCCTCGACGGCGAACTCCATGGGCAGTTCCTGAAAGACGTCCTTGCAGAAACCGTTGACGATCATGCTGACCGCGTCCTCCTCGGAGATGCCACGGCTCTGGCAGTAGAACAGCTGGTCCTCGCCGATCTTCGAGGTGGTCGCCTCGTGTTCGACGGTGGCGCTGCTGTTGCCGATCTCCTGGTAGGGAAAGGTGTGGGCGCCACACTTGTCGCCGATCAGCAGGGAGTCGCACTGGGTGAAGTTGCGCGCATTCTTCGCCCGCGGCCCCACCTTGACCAGCCCGCGATAGGATTGATTGGCGCGCCCGGCGGAGATGCCCTTGGAGACGATGTAGGAGCGGGTGCCCTCGCCGATATGGATCATCTTGGTGCCAGTGTCGGCCTGCTGGCGGCCATTGGTCACCGCCACGGAGTAGAACTCGCCAATGCTGTCCTTCCCGCGCAGCACGCAGGAGGGATACTTCCAGGTGATCGCGGAGCCCGTCTCGACCTGGGTCCAGCTGATGCGCGAGCGGTCGCCGCGGCAGTCGCCACGCTTGGTGACGAAGTTGTAGATGCCGCCCTTGCCGTCCTCGTCGCCGGGGTACCAGTTCTGTACCGTGGAGTACTTGATGTAGGCATCCTCCAGGGCCACCAGCTCGACCACCGCGGCATGCAGCTGGTTCTCGTCGCGCATCGGCGCGGTGCAGCCCTCCAGGTACGACACCTGGGCGCGGCTCTCGCAGATGATCAGGGTGCGCTCGAACTGGCCGGTGTTGGCGGCGTTGATACGGAAGTAGGTCGAGAGCTCCATGGGGCAGGTCACGCCCTCGGGCACGAACACGAAGGAGCCGTCGGTGAACACCGCCGAATTGAGCGCCGCGAAGTAGTTGTCGCCCTGGGGCACCACGGTGCCCAGGTACTGCTTGACCAGCTCCGGGTACTCGCGGATCGCCTCGGAGATCGAGCAGAAGATCACCCCCGCCTCGTGGAGCTTCTCCTTGAAGGTGGTGGCCACCGAGACGGAGTCGAACACCGCATCCACCGCCACCCCGGCGAGCGCCGCCCGCTCGTGCAGCGGAATGCCCAGCTTCTCGTAGGTCTCGAGCAGCTTGGGGTCGACCTCGTCGAGGCTCTGGGGGCGGTCCTCCGGGCGCTTGGGCGCGCTGTAGTAGGAGATCGCCTGGTAGTCGATAGCCGGGTAGTCCAGGTGCGCCCAGGAGGGCGGCGTCATCTTCAGCCACTGATGGTAGGCCTTGAGGCGCCACTCGAGCATCCACTCCGGCTCGCCCTTCTTGTTCGAGATGAAGGCGATGGTGCTCTCGTCGAGACCGGGCGGTACCGTATCGCTCTCGATGTCGGTCACGAACCCTTCCTTGTAGTCGCGACGGACGAGCTGTTCCATTTCCTGACTTGCCATGATGCGTCCCCTCCCGGGCGGTTGGGTCGGCGAGCCGTGCTCGCCTCGGGTAATGAATCCGGTTCGGTGGGCTCAGGCCGTGTCGGCGGCCAGGCTCACGCTCTGTATGGGTAGCTGCACCGGCAGCTTGAGCGGCGCGGTATCGGCCAGGTGGGCAAGCGTCACGCTGTCGAGCAGGGTGCGCACCCCCAGTGAAACGCGCTGCCAGTTGTCGGCGACCCCGCAGGTGGCGGCGAGATCACAGTCGCCCTCGGCGTGGCTGCATTCGGTCATCGCTACCGGCCCCTCGATGGCGGTGATGATGTCGATGGCGGTGATCCGGGAAGCCGGTCGCGCCAGGGAGTACCCCCCCTGGGCGCCGCGGTGCGACTCCAGCAGCCCCGCCTTGACCAGCATCTTCAGGGTCTTCGAGACCGTGGGATGCGGCAGCTGCACCGCCTCGGCGAGCTCCGCCGCCGCATGCGACTGCTCGGGATGCCGGGCGATCTGGGCCATCACCACCGCGGCATAGTCGGTCAGCCGTGAAAGCTTGAGCATGCCTGACTCCTCAGGGGCACGGGCCTGGACGGACCCGCGATCGATTGGGGACCATTTTAGTCCTGTATGATTTCGATGTGAAGCCCCCCGGCCAGATCCCGCCCGCAGTGGACAGGATGTCGGCATGATCAGCGCCGATCCCATCAAAAACGCCAATCATTCTCATTCGCCATCACTATCGAGACCCCGCCGCTGATCCGCGAGCTGATGGCCGGCGACCGCTAATGGGTTAACCTGAGACCAGCAAGGCACGAAACCTGCCCCCGTCACGGAGCCGCCCATGACCGATGTCCCGCACAATGCCCCCGGCCAGAACTGGAATGCCCGCGGCTATGCCCAACACGCCGACTTCGTGCCGGCGCTGGGGAGCGCCGTGGCCGAACTGCTGGCGCCACGCCCCGGCGAGCGTATCCTCGATCTGGGTTGTGGCGACGGCACCCTGACCGCAGCCCTGGCCGAGTCCGGCGCCACCCTCGTCGGGGTCGACGGCGCGGACGACATGGTCGATGCCGCCCGGGCTCGCGGGCTGGATGCCCGGCTGGTGGATGCCCACCACCTGCCCTTCGACCACGAGTTCGATGCCGTCTTCAGCAACGCCGCGCTGCACTGGATGCTCAATCACGAGGCCGTGGTCGCCGGCGTGAGGCGGGCACTGAAGCCGGGGGGGCGCTTCGTCGCCGAGTTCGGCGGCCACGGCAATGTCGCCGCCATCTGCACCGCCCTGCTCGCGGCGCTGCATGTCCGCGGCATCAGCGGCAAGGCCCGCTTCCCCTGGTACTTTCCCACCACCGAAGAGTATCGCTCCTGCCTGGAGGCCGCCGGCTTCACGGTCGAGACCATCGAGCTGATTCCACGCCCCACGCCACTGCCCACCGGCATGGCCGGCTGGCTGGCCACCTTCGCCAACCCCTTCCTGCACGGCCTGGACGACGACGTTCGCGAGGCGGTGCTGGAAGATGCCCTCGCCTGGCTGGCCCCCAGCCTGTGCGACAGCCACGGCAACTGGACGGCCGATTATGTGCGGCTGAGGCTCAAGGCACACTGCTGATGCAGGAGGCATCGCCATGACCCGGGGCCCGATCACGGTCTTCGGTGGTACCGGTTTCCTGGGCCGCGCCATCGTCCGCGAGCTGGTGGATGCCGGCCAGACGGTACGCATCGCCGCCCGCCACCCGGCCCTGCCCGACTGGGCCGAGGACGGCGACCAGCTCGAACTCGCCCACGCCGATATCCGTGACGAGGCCAGTACGGCCTCCGCCCTCGCCGGGGCCAGTGCCGCGGTCAATGCGGTGAGCCTCTACGTGCCGACCCGCCAGGCGAGCTTCGAAGCCATCCATGTGGAAGGCGCGAGCCGCCTGGCACGCCTGGCCAGACGGGCCGATATCGAACGTCTGGTGCAGATCTCCGGCATCGGCGCCACCCCGCACTCGGATTCGGCCTACGTGCGCGCCCGCGCCCGGGGCGAAGCCGCGGTGCTCGATGCCCTGCCCAGGGCGATCATCGTGCGCCCCAGTGTGCTGTTCGGACCGGGCGACGCCTTCCTCTCCACCCTCGCCGGGCTCACCCGGCTGCCGCTGATCCCGCTGTTCGGCCAGGGCGAGACCCGGCTGCAGCCGGTGCATGTGGTGGACGTCGCCCGGGCCCTGATCCGGCTGCTCGGCGAGCCGCTCACCGAGCGGCGCCTGTTCGAGCTGGGCGGGCCGGACGTGATGCGCTACCGCGACATCCTCGAGCTGGTACTGGCCCACCGGAAACGCGACCGACGGCTGCTGCCGGTGCCCTTCGTCGCCTGGCGGACGCTGGCGGCGCTGGCATCGGTCCTGCCCAACCCTCCCCTGACCCGCGATCAGGTGATCCTCATGCAGCGGGACAACATCGTCGACGACGGCACCGGCACCTTCGACGACCTGGGCATCACGCCTCGTGCCCTGCGCGAGAGCCTGCCGGAGTGCCTGCCCCCCCCGTGAGTTCGACGACACCCGTTCCCCCGACTCCCCTGCCCCGTCTATGCTGTAGCCAGGCATTTGCCTGAATCGCCTTTTCGCCGCACACCCATGGAGCTTCAATCGTGGCCGACGAGAACAGCGTGATCGCCTTCTATGACGAGCGGATGCTGGCCCATGAGCCGGATATCGAGGCACCTTTCCTGCCGGGTCGCATGGACAAGCGAATCCGCTCGCTGTTGTCGGGGTTGGGGGTCCCCTGGAAGTATCCGGAACACCCCGCCAGGCTCACCGCCATCCGGCATCTGCTGGAACTCGAGCCGGTTCCCGGCGTGACCTTCGAGTCAGGCAAGGCGGCGACGCGGGAGCAACTGGGCCGCGTGCACACCAGTTCCTACCTGGACCATATCTTCGAGCTTCGCGGCCAGAGCGCCTGGCTGGATGTGGACACCACAGCCGTGTCGCCCGGTAGCGTCGACGCCGCCGAGGTAGCCGCCGGCACGGCGATCGCCGCCGTCGAGGCCGTCGTCGAGGGCAGAGCCGCGAGCAGTTTCGCGCTGGTGAGACCCCCCGGCCACCACGCCGAGCCGGTGCGCGCCCGCGGCTTCTGCCTGTTCAACAACGTGGCGGTGGCCGCCGCTCATGCCCGCGCGGCACTGGACTGCAGGCGAGTGATGATCGTCGACTGGGATGCCCATCACGGCAACGGCACCCAGGATATCTTCTGGGCCGACCCGCATGTGCTGTTCTGCGACCTGCACCGCGCCGCCCCCTTCTATCCCGGCACGGGGAGCCTCGAGGAGATCGGCATGGGCCTGGGGGATGGCACCAACGTCAATATCCCCCTCCCCGCCGACGCCGGCGACGCCGCCTACCTCAAGGCCTTTCGCGAGATCCTGGTACCGGCGGCCGAGTGGTTCCAGCCCGACCTGATCCTGGTCTCGACCGGTTTCGATCCGCACAGCCATGACCTGGCCATGGAGGTCTCCTATGACGGCTTCGCCGCCATGACCGGCATCCTCAAGACCCTGGCCCGCCGGCACTGCCAGGGACGCCTGGTCTTCGTGCTGGAGGGCGGCTACAACCTGATCTCGCTGTCACGCGGCGTCAGGTCGGTGCTTCGGGTGCTGGCCGGCGACGAGCCGCCGGAACCCGGCCAGCGTGGCATCGCCGAGGTCGAGGCCGCGGCGGACTTTCACCGCGGCGCCTTCGTCGGGCCACCCCCGGACTGACCCGGCGAACGCAGGGAACGGGGCCGGCCAACCCAGCAGGTGGCACGAAAGCGACTTCTCGGATCACGATGCCGGACTCGGGCAGGCGGATTCAGTCGCCCAGGGCGGCAAGCCGCTCGGCCTGGACCACCTCGATCCAGTAGCCATCGCGGTCCTTGACGAAGACCACGTTCTTCATCTTGCCCTGGTCCGAGCGCTTGACGAACTCGACGTCGTTGGCGTCGAACCAGGCCTCGGCCGCCTCGAGATCGGGCACCGAGAAGCAGATATGCCCGAAGCCCTGGGGCTCGGCATTGCCGTCGTGGTAGGCGAAATCCGCCTGCTCCTCGGTGCCCCAGTTGTGGGTCAGCTCCAGCACGCCGCGCTGGCCGAAGGTCCAGACCGTGCGCTCGCCGGTCGCTTCGGGCACGCTCTCGCCGGCCTCCGGCCGGGCCAGGAAGTAGAGCGAGAACTGCATCTCCTCGAAATCCAGCCGGCACAGCACACGCATGCCGAACACCCGGGTATAGAAGGCCAGCGCCCTCTCCGGGTCCTTGACCCGCAGCATGGTGTGGTTGAGGCGAAAGCCGTCGGACTCCGCGGTCGGCGACTGCACGCCGGGATACTGCTCACCCTGAAAGCTCATCTTGATCTCCTTTTCACTGTACGAGCGTGGGCACCCGGCCAGGCCGGGTGCCCGCCATCGGCTTCGGACCTCGCCTACCCGCCCGATGCCGGCCAGCTTGTCGTGCTGGCCGGTGCTCCGGTGCAGGGCTCCCGGGCACGGGGTCGAGACAGGCTGCCACGAACGGCGGGGCCGGCGCCAGGGTCTCCCCCTCGCCACCGGACCATCAATGCCACTCGAGGACCAGCCGCCCCTGCGCGTCGAGTCGTACCCCGGTGCCGAACCGCCGCCCTTCCCGGTTCAGCATCCGGCACAGCCACTGCGCCTCGTCGGGTGTGGCCCGGTTCAGACGAAAGTGGCGCAGCCGCATGGGCACCAGGACCAGCCGCGCCAGGCGGCCACCGGCCAGCCCCAGAGTCGGCGAGTAGAGCAGCACCAGATCACTGCGGAAGCCCTCGTGCCCGGAGATGCCTTCATAATCGTTGATCAGGTCGCCGCAGCCGTAGAGGATCAGCTTGCCGCGGTGCACCTCGATGCCCAGCGGATGATGCGAGGAGTGTCCCCAGACGAGATCGACGCCGGCCTCGTCGACGAGCCGATGGGCGAAGCGCCGATGCGCGCGAGGAATCTCGTAGCCCCAGTTGCCGCCCCAGTGCAGCGAGACCACGGCGAGGTCCCCCGGCTCCCGACGCCTGGCGATCTCGGCCGCAATGGCACCCACGGCCTCGGCCGTGAGCTCGGGCAACAGGTGAATGCCGGGCCGCTCATCGGTAGCCGCCCAGGCCCGGGGGATGCCGCTGCTGGGGGCCCCCAGGGCCTGCAGCCACACCCGCCCCCCCGCCACGTCGAAGGGCACCGGCGCCAGCGCCTCTGCACGGCGGCGCCCGGCCCCCACGGTGCGCAAGCCGGCGCCTTCGAGCACCTCCAGGGTCTCGACGAGGCCATCCGGCCCCCAGTCGAGCACATGGTTGTTGGCCAGCACGCAGCCCTCCACCCCGGCGGCACCGAGCACGGGCAGGTTGGCCGGGTGCATGCGGTAGTTGATGCCCTTGGGCTCGGCGTCGTCGCTGGTGGTGACCGCCGTCTCCAGGTTGACCAGCCGCAGGTCCGGCGCCAGGCGGTCGAGTTCCTCCAGGGCATCGCCCCAGATGTAGGAGAAGTCCTGGGGCCGGGGGATGGGACCGGTCGCCCGTTCGGCCAGCGAGACATAGCCGATGGCCGACGTCATGTACGACTCGAAGAGCCGGGGATCGCCCGGGTGGGGCAGTATCTGGTCGATGCCGCGCCCGGTCATCACATCCCCGGTCAGCCACAGGGTCGTATCGGTCACGTCGCGACGTGGGAAAGCCATCGGGGCATGCCTCCGTTATCGTCCCCCCGGCGCCGCTTCCCTGGCCAGGGCCTGCTGGCGCTCGTACTCGCGCCGCTTCTGGTCGAGGTAGGTGGCCCGGTCGGTCTCGAAGAGCTGGCGGGGGTAGCGCATCGTCATCGTGAACCAGCGATCCAGGCTGGCCTCGAGGCGTTCGGCCTCGGGCAATGCACGAGTATCCAGATGCGCTTCCAGCGCCAGGTAGAAACGCATGACGTTGCGCTCGATCATGCCCCGCGTGCCCCCCACATGGGTCGGCTGCCCGTCCGCTCCCGTGCCTTCCAGCGTGAACCCCACAAGATCGCGCCCGCCGAAGGTGAAATAGCCACGCAGGGCGAGCCGCGCCCGCATGCCGAAGACCAGGGAGTAGCGCAGCTGGACCAGGCTGTGCTCATCGTCATCGGGTACCGCCCGCAACTGCAGGCGAAAGGCGCGAGTGCCGTAGGGCCCCTCGTCCCCTTCCAGTGCCACGTCCAGGTAGCGCGGCTCGCGGGCCACGACCCGCCACCGCAGATCGAGGCGCTCGGCATGCGCCGGATCGACCTGGTCCTGGCGCCCCACGAAGAGCGCCAGGGCGGTGCCCGCGGTACTCCCGCCCGGCCCGTGAAGGCAGCCCTTGACGTTGAGATGCAGGAAGAGGATCTCGCACCAGGCCGCGGGCGATGAGAGTTCGTCGGCGAGACGCTCGAAGGGCTGATGGACCCGGGCGTGGACGCTGCCGCTGACCGAATGGCTGCGCGCCTGCGAGTCGACCTGCAGGGGCTCGTCGAAGGGGGAGCCAGCGATCACGTCGCGCCAGCTATCGCGCAGCCAGTCGTCCTGGGCCATGGCGGGTCCCGGCAGTAGCCAGGCCAGCCATGCCCAGAGCACCAGCCACACCGGCCAGGCGAGGAGATCCGCCCGGACCGGAGTTATTCGTCGATTTCCTCGTTCCATAGCGCCGGCGACTCCTGGATGAAACCCTCCATCAGCGTAATGCACTCGGGCGACTCCCGGCGCTGGACGCTGCGGCCCGAGACCGGACTCCCCACGTCGCGGGCCGGCTCTGTCACGGGCCCACGCCGAACAGCAGCCTCGCCAGATGGCCAGTAAGGAAGGCCAGCCCCGCCGCGGCCCCCCCCACCAGCAGGGTACGCAGCCCGGATAGCAACACCGGCCGGTGATAGACAAGGCTCTTGCCCATGCCGATCAGGAAGAACATCAGCGCGGCCAGCGCCAGGCTCGCAAGGAACTGCTGGGTGATGTCGAGCCACGGCAGGGTATAGGGCAGCAGCGGCATCATGCCGACGAACAGAAAGGCGGCGAAGGTGGTCAGCGCCGAACGCATCGGGCTCAGGGCCACCCTCTGCAGGCCATGCTCTTCCACCAGCATGGTGTCGATCCACACCTGGCGATCGCGGCTGATGGTGTCCACCACCTGCTCCAGAATTTCCCCCTCGAAGCCTTTCCGGTAGAAAATCTGGCGTATCTCCTCGCGCTCCCCCTCGGGCACCCGGTCGATGTGCCCCGCCTCGCTCTGACGGACCCCTTCGATATGGTCGCGCTGGGCCTGGATCGATTCGTAGTTGCTGACCGCCATGCTGAAGCCATCGGCCAGGAGGTTGGCGAATCCCAGCACCAGGGCCACCGACGCGGAGAAACCGGCGCCGAAGGCAGCCGATACCACGGCGAAGGTGGTGACGCAGCCATCGATTCCCCCCAGGATGGCATCGGGGACCGTCTCCGCCCGCTGGGGAGTATTCAACCGGCGCCGAATCGCTTCGGGGTGATGATCATGGTCCAGGGGATCTCGACGGCTCCACTTCATGGCGGCCTCCCGTGACCTGCATCATCGCAGGGGCTCTTCCCCTAGCCTAGGAGGCTGTCGGACTTCACGCTGATCTACTGCGCAATCCGTGTCTCTCGCGACGACCGGTCAAATCCGACAGGCTCCTGGCCGGGATCTCATGGTAGTTGGCCCGACTCAAGGGCCCCCTGCCCCAGGCATCCGTCAGCAGTCGAGCGACGAGGCCACGCCTGGGATCACGACGAGCAGCCGTGCCCCGCGTCCCGCCTGGCGCAGACGGCCCATGACGGCCACTCTTGCTAGGGAAGCCCGTCAAGATGGAAACACCAGCCCATGGAGCCCGAGGACATGACCGATCGCACGCCCCCCATCCTGGTCTTCGCCGGCAGTGCCCGGGAAGACTCCTTCAACAAGCAGCTGGCCCGCCTGGCCGCCGACCGCATCGAGGCGCTGGGCGGCGAGCCCACCTTCATCGACCTGCGCGACTACCCGATGCCGCTCTACGACGGCGACCTGGAGGCCGAGAGCGGCCTGCCCGAGAACGCCCTGGCGCTGCGCCGGCTGCTGGCCGAGCACCAGGGGCTGCTGATCGCCTCGCCGGAGTACAACGGCTTCATCACCCCGCTGCTCAAGAACACCATCGACTGGCTCACCCGCCCCCATGAAGGCGACAGCGGGCTCAAGCTGTTCCAGGGCCGGATCGCCGCGGTGGTCTCCGCCTCCCCCGGCGGGCTCGGCGGCATCCGCAGCCTGGCGCTGATTCGCCAGTTGCTGAGCAACATCGGCGTGACGGTGCTACCGGATCAGCTCGCCGTGGCCAGGGCCAAGGAAGCCTTCGATGACGACGGCAGCCTGGCAAGCGACGGCCAGCAGCAGAAGCTGGACGCCATCTGCGGGCGGCTGATCGATACGCTGGACCGGCTCGGGGCCCAAGGCCCGCGAGCGTGAGGGACATCCCGCGGGGGGAGCCCGACTGACAGCGACGGAGGCACGGCATGGCGCTGGACGCACTCGATGGCCCTTTTCGGCATCGCTACCTGTCCCACGAGGCGCTGACGCGACAGCTCGAGGAGTGGGCCCAGGCCTTCCCGCAGCTGGCTCGCCTGCAGAGCATCGCCACCACCCCGCAGGGGCGCGACATCTGGGTGCTGACCATCGGCCCAGAGCCGGACCGCCGGCGTCCCGGGGTCTGGGTGGATGGCAACATGCACGGGACCGAGCTGGCCGGCTCCAGCGTCGCCCTGGCCGTGGCCGAGGCGGCCCTGGCCCTGCACCTCGCTCCCGAGGCCCTGCCCGGCGGCTGGCCGGAGCACCAGCTCCGGTTCCTGCGCGAGGTACTGTTCTACGTCTGTCCGCGCATCTCGCCGGACGGTGCCGAGCAGGTGCTGCGGCAGGGCGGTTTCGTGCGCTCGGCCCCGCGGCGCACCCCGGACAGTCCCGCCAGGCCCCACTGGCTCGCCCGGGACCTGGATGGCGACGGCCACTGCCGCTACCTGCGCCGGCACGACGAGGCCGGCGACTTCGTCGAATCGCCCAACCATCCCGGCCTGATGCTGCCGCGCCGGGTGGAAGACCCGCCACCCTACTGGCGACTCTATCCCGAGGGCGTGATCGAACACTGGGACGGCGTGACGATTCCCGAGCCCGACGCGCTGCGCGATACGCCGGACTTCAACCGCCACTTCCCCTGGGGCTGGCGGCCGGAGCCCGACCAGCTCGGCGCCGGCCACTGCCCCGGCGCCGAACCCGAGCCCCGTGCCGTCATCGATTTCGCCCTCGCCCACCCCAACCTCTACGCCTGGCTGAACCTGCATACCTTCGGCGGCGTGTTCATCCGTCCGCTCACCGATGCCCATGACAAGTGCATGGACCAGCATGACCTCGCGCTCTACCGGCAACTGGCCACCTGGGGGCAATCGCTGGTCGGCTACCCCACCGTCAGCGGCTTCGAGGAGTTCACCTACGAGCCGGACACCCCACTGCACGGCGACCTCACCGACTTCGCCTACCATCAGCGGGGTTGCGTGGCCCAGGTCTGCGAGCTCTGGGACCTCTTCCACCGGCTCGGCCGCCCCCGGCCCGAGCGCTTCATCGACCACTACACGGCCTTCGACCGCGAGGAGATGGGGCGACTGGCACAGTGGGACCTCGTCAACAATCGGCAGCGCCTGTTCCACCCCTGGCACCCCCTGGACCATCCGCAACTGGGGGCGGTCGAGGTCGGCGGGCTGGACCCGAGCATCGGCATCTGGAACCCGCCACCGGAGATCCTGCCGGCGATCTGCGACGGCCTCACCGCCTACTGGCTGCAGGTCGCCTCCCTCCTGCCGCGGCTGGTGATCGAGACGGTGCACTGCACGCCGCTGGGCGACGGCTACCGGGAGCTGGAGGTGACGGTCGCCAATCACGGCTACCTGCCCAGTCACGGGGTGCAGGCGGCCCGCGAACGGCCCTGGAACAGCGGCGTAGAGGCCACGGCCATCGCCACGGGCTGCCGGCTGCATGCCCCCGGCCAGGCCCGCCAGGTGCTGGGTCACCTGGACGGCTGGGGCCGCGGGCTGGGCGACACCGCCCATATGCCCTGGTTCCAGCGCTCACGCGGCAACGGCCACCAGGCGCGGGCACGCTGGGTGATACAGGGCGAAGGCGAGGTACGAGTGAAGGTCTACAGCCCGCGGCTGGGGGAGGTGATCCGCACGATCGCGATCCCGGGGGTGTCCGGTGCACCGGCCCCCTGCTGAGCGGCCGCGACGCCTCTGCCCATGCGGCGGGTGATGCCCCCAAAGCGAGGAACATGCGATGGACATAGCACTGAAGGACGTCACCGGCGAGAACTTCGAGGCCGTCATTGCGCTGGAGGTAGCGACACCGCAGCGTGACTATGTCGCTGACAATCTGTACTCCATTGCCGAATCGAGCTTCCATCCGACCTATCGGCCCCGCGCCATCTATTGCGACGGGGAAGTGGTCGGCTTTCTCATGTACGAATCCTTCGATCACGACGACCGGCCGCCTGCCTACAACATCTTCCGTCTCATGGTCGACCGACACCACCAGGGAAGAGGCATCGGACACAGGGCCATGCAGTGCGTGCTCGACGAGATCAGGGCACAGGGTCCCTTCGAGCGAATCGCGATCTGCTACGTGCCCACCAATCAGGTCGCCCGGGACTTCTACGCCAGCCTCGGCTTCCAGGAGACGGGGCTGAGCGAGGAGACCGGCGAGGTCATCGCCGAGATCCGGGGGTGAGGAGGGGCGCAGCCCGCACGCCCGCCAGGTGCTGGGTCACCTGGACGGCTGGGGCTGGGGCCGCGGGCTGGGGGAGGTGGTTCGCACGATCGTGATCCCGGAGGACGCCGCCTGGCATCGGCACGGGTCACCGGTGGCCCGGCCGAGGCTCCCAGCGGTGACGGTGCCGCTCCCACCACGCCCGCGCATGGATCCGGTTCTCGTGATTGGTGCTCTCGGTGAGGACGGTGCCCAGCAGGAGCGCGTCACCGCCGGTCTGCGCCATGACGGCCGGGTCCTGGGAGGCCAACTGCAGGGCATAGAGCACCAGCATGAGTTCGTAGGGGTCGTGGGTCTCGATCCTGGCGAACAGCAACGGAATCGCCAACTCGCCGAGCTGCCCCAGCTGCTCCGCCGCCGTGTACCAGGTGCGCGGATGCTCGACTCCGCCGTAGGTCTGCGTGAAGCGCCGGTCGGACAGTCGGCTGATGTAGTAGTGAGCCCGGTCCTCGGGGGTATGGAAATAGGGCGGCAGCCAGGTGACATCCACCGCCGGCGCCGATGACGCCTCCTCGCGTACCTCGCTTGCCTCTCCCACGGCTTCCGGTTCCGGGGCCGGAGTATCGTCGCGCGGCGACGGGGCGGGCGGTTGCGAACCGCAGCCGCCCGACAGCAGCACGACCAGCAGCACGATCAGCGAGGGATGGCCCCGTACTCTCATCTTGCGGTCACTCCCCTAATCGCCCCGGCACGCGCCCGACCTCAGTCGCCCTGGCCAACGGCGCCGAGCATGCCATCCAACTCGCTCTCCTTGACGCCGAGCATCAGCAGGATCTGCCGTTGGGCGGCCTCGAGTATGTTCCGCCGCTCCTCTTCCTCGGGCAGGCTCTTGGCGATGGCGACGGCGCCCACCAGGGAGGCGAGGATCGCGCGGGACTTCTCGGCGATGACCTTGCGGTCGGGCTCGAAGGGCAGTTTCTTCAGGCGACTCAAGGCGATGAGCCGGGTTTCCAGCATCTTCCGCATGCGCTGGTACGAGGCCTCGAACAGGGTCCTGATCTCGGCGTTCTCGTTGCCTATCTCGTTGAACAGCACCGTTTCCGGCCCCGGCTCGTGCTTGCGGGCCAGCTCCTGGAGGTTCCAGTAGTTGGCCACCAGGGCGGTCAGGTGTTTCACCGACAAGGGCCCCTTGACCAGCCGCGCCGCGCGGCTGCCTTCCAGGGTTTCGTGGATGGAGGCATTGTAGAGGGCCTCCTTCGACTCGAAGTGGGCATAGAAGGCCCCATGGGTCATCTTCGCCAGCTTCATGATCTGCCCGATGGAGACCTTGTCGAAGCCATAGCGACAGAACAACTCGGTGGCAGACGTCAGGATTCGCTCCCTGGATCTTGCCTTGTGCGCTGCTGAATATGGCATGACCACCTCGCCGTCACGAGACTGAATATTATCTTGATCATATCTAGCCCGATGCTAGGTTTGCCGCGACCCTTGACCTTCAGGAGACACCATGAAATCACCGATCGTCATCACGGGCATGGGCATGATCAGTCCCCTCGGATGCGGCGTCAAGGCAGCATGGAGCCGCCTGCTGGAGGGGCGCTCGGGCATCGGCCCGATCACGCGCTTCGACACGGGCGACTTTCCGGTCAAGATCGCGGGACTGGTCCCCACGATCGACGACGACGCCGAGGCCGGCCTCGACCTCGATCGGGTCGCCGACAGCAAGGAGCGGCGCAAGCTGGAGCTGTTCAGCCTCTACGCCATGGCCGCCGCGCAGCAGGCACTGGCACAGGCCGGCTGGTTCCCCGAGGGGGAGGCCGAACAGCGGGCCACCGCGACCATCGTGGCCACGGGAATCGGCGGCTTCCCCACCATCACCCAGGCGCAGGACACCCTCACCCAGCGCGGCCACCGACGCCTCTCCCCCTTCACCGTGCCGGCCTTCCTGGCCAACATGGCGGCAGGCAACCTCTCCATCCGGTACGGCTTCCGGGGACCGCTGGGCTGCCCGGTCACGGCATGCGCGGCGGGCATCCAGGCCATCGGTGACGGCATGCGCCTGTTGCGCAGCGGCGAGGCCGATGTCGCCCTGGTAGGCGGCGCCGAGGCCTGCATCGACCCGCTCTCGCTGGCCGGCTTCCATGCGCTGAAGGCGCTCTCCATCGAACGGGATGAGCCGACCCACGCTTCGCGGCCCTTCGATCGGGCGCGCAACGGCTTCGTGATGGGCGAGGGAGCGGGACTGCTGGTGATCGAGACCCTGGAACATGCCGAGGCGCGAGGTGCGACGCCACTGGCGATCCTCAGCGGTTACGGCACCAGTGCCGACGCCCACCACATCACCGCCGGACCGGAAGACGGCGCCGGTGCCGCCGCGGCCATCCGCACCGCCCTGCGCATGGCGCAGCTGTCACCCGAGGAGATCGGCTACATCAATGCCCACGCCACCTCGACGCCCGTGGGCGACCGCGCCGAGGTCGCCTCGCTCCGGAGCGTGTTCGGGAATGGGCTCGCGGGCATCCCGATCTCCTCCACCAAGTCGGCCACCGGCCACCTGCTGGGCGCCGCCGGCGGCGTCGAAAGCATCTTCTCCGGCCTGGCCGTGATGCACGATCGACTCCCCCCGACCCTGAACCTGGAGAGTTCGGACGACGACATGCAGGACCTGGACTTCGTGCCCGGGGCGGCGCGCGATGCGGTCACCCGACACGCCCTGTGCAACGGGTTCGGCTTCGGCGGGGTGAACGCTGCCCTGATCGTCAGCAAGGTATAAGGCAACGCGGCCCCGGGGTCACGGGGGCAGGCCCGCCGGGGTGTCGGCCGATGTCGGCGGGTACGCCTCAGTGCGCATCCTCGCGAAGCCGTTCGAAGGCTTCCGGCGAGATCAGCCGGCGCTCGGCATCCAGGATCTTTCCCCCTAGGTCGGCCACCGCCTGCGTGAAGTCGATCAGGGTGTCGGGACTCCGGGCCACGCGACGCTTGTTGACGAAGTTGATCAGGATCGATACGCCGCTGACGATCGGCTGCTTCCCGCCTTCGTGCAGCGGCGGCAGGGTGCCCGGAGGCGAGGCGTTGGCGATGGTGAGCCGGTAGCCACCCCGCGGCGCCGGTACTTGATAGATGCCCAGCTTCGCGTTGTACCGGGCGCCGGCGCCGGCCAGCAGCCCGGCGAGCCCGCGGTTGGTCTCCTCCCCCGGCCGGTCGAGCACCACGAACAGGCACTGCTGAACGTCCTTGGCAGGCCGAGGCCGTGAGGAGCCCCTGGCCGGCCTGGCGTCCAGAACGACAGGCGCTTCGATCGCCGGCCGCGGCTCGCTCGACCGTTCGCCCAGGGCGACCCGGCGTTCCCGGGGCGCCGCGTCCTCATCCCGAGGGCCCGGTCTGCCCGTGACATAGAGCACCGCCACGCACGCCAGGGCGCAGAACAACGCCAGGCTGGCGAGCAGCATCACGCCGATGAACGGGTTCATCTGGACTTGCCTCCTTGCCAGTCCCCCCTGATCGGGGGGAGTCCCCAAGGATATCGTCCCGACGTTGCCGTACTTTAGATAACAACAGTAACGGGGCACTGCCTCGCCGTCTGCGTCTAGACCTTCCAGGGCAACGGCGGCGGCATCAACCGCTCACCGTCGAACTGCGGAATGCTGCCGAAGCGCTCGCTGCCCTCCTCCCAGTCGCGCAGCCCCGCGGCACCGCCCTTGAAGACCGCGGGGCCGGCGTGATCGAGGAAGCACCGGGCGGCGCTGTCGCGACGGCAGCACCCGGTTGATGAGGGTGCTCATGGGGCACTCCTTCCGGAGCGGTCGAGAAGCGGAGTCGGCCCGTCGAGGGCCTGGCCTCAGCATAGGCAGCTTGGCGCCGGGCCGCCTCAGGCTGGTCCGGCCACTACCTGTACCAACCTCTCTGCCAGCACCGGGGCCATGGCGATGGCATTGCTCTCGTGGGCGATGCAGTCGGTGCTCCAGACCTCCCCCACCCCGGCGGCCTCGATCACCGCCAGCGCATCGCCGGCGAAGAGCGCATGGGTGATGGCCACGTCGACCGAGGCGGCGCCGGCGGCGAGCACTTGCTCGGCGGCACGGGCGAGGGTGTGGCCGGAGCTGGCGACGTCGTCCATCAGCACCACCTGGCGACCGGTAAGCGCCAGGTCGGGGAGCTGGATCTCCACCTCCCGGTCACCGTGGCGCACCTTGCGGCATACGTCGTAGTCGAAGCCGGTGACCTCGGCGGCTCCCTGCACCCACTGCAGCGCCTCCTCGTCGGGGCCGATCAGCAGCGCCTCGCGGCGCTTCCCCGCGATCAGCTCGGCCAGGCGCGGCGCGCCGGAAAGTGCGATGGCGTGCTCGATGGGGATCGCCTGGTCGAGGCGGTCGATGCGGTGCAGGTGCGGGTCCACGGTGATCACGGCATCGAACAGCTCGGCGAGAAAGCCACCAACGATGGTCTGGCTGACGATCTCGCCGGGGTGAAAGGCGATGTCCTGGCGCATGTAGGCCAGGTACGGCGCCACCAGCACCAGGCGCTTCACGCCCTGGCGGCGGGCATGGCGGGCGAGCAGCAGCAACTCGATCAGCTTGTCGTTGGGGCGGTCGAGGCTGCGGTAGATCACCTGGGTGTCGGGGAAGGTCCCGGCCTCGGCGAAGGGCAGAGTGAGCTTGAGCTCCTCGTCGGGGAAACGGTGGCGGTCGACGGCGTGGGCGGGAAGACCCGCCGCCTCGGCCAGGCGGGAGGCGGGGACCGCCTCGTCGGGGAAATGGAGCAGTACGGTGGTCATCAGAACTCCACGTTCAAGCGGGTGATCTCGTCGGCGCGGCCGAGGGTGATGCCGCTGTCGCGCGCGCTGGAGCGGTGGGCGAAGGCGAGCTCGTTGCGGTAGGCGGCATAGACGCGGTAGAGCGGCTGGCCGGCCCCTACCGTATCGCCGATGCGCACGAACGCATCGATCCCGGCACCGGCGGCCATGGGGGCACCGGCCAGGTGGGCGATGCGCGCCAGCTTGAGGTTGTCGATGGCGATGACCACGCCGGCCGCGGGCGCCACGGCCTCGTAGCTCTGGGGCGCCAGCGGTGGGTCGTCCGGGTCGAAGGGGTGCTCGCCCTGGGCGCGGATGATCGCCTGCATCTTCTCCAGTGCCCGGCCGGAATCGAGGATGTCCCGGGCGATGCCGAAACCGTCACCGCCGCGCACGTCGGGGTCGAACTCCAGCATCCGCCCGGCCAGGCGCAACGACTTCTGGCGCAGGTCCATGGGCGCCTCGCGGTGGTTGGCGAGCACCCGCATCACGTCGCGGGCCTCGAGCACCGGGCCGATGCCACGGCCGATGGGCTGACTGCCGTCGGTGATCACCACGTCAAGGGTCAGCCCCATGCACTTGGCGACGAACTCGAACAGCCGGCGCAGCTGCCGAGCCTCGGGCATCGAGCGCACCTTGGCGTGGGGCCCCACGGGGATGTCGAGCAGCAGATGGGTGGAGCCGGCGGCGGCCTTCTTGGAGAGGATCGAGGCGACCATCTGGCCGGGCGAGTCGATGGCCAGCGGCCGCTCCACCGAGATCAGCACATCGTCGGCGGGCGAGAGCTGGCTGGTGCCGCCCCAGGCCAGGCAACCCCGATGGGTGCGCACGATGTCGCCCAGGTCATCGAAGGGCAGGTCGACGTTGGCCAGCACCTCCATGGTGTCGGCGGTACCCGAAGGCGAGGTGATTGCCCGCGACGAGGTCTTGGGGCAGAGCAGGCCGTGGGCGGCGACGATGGGCACCACCAGCATGGAGGTACGGTTGCCGGGGATGCCGCCGATGCAGTGCTTGTCGACCACCGGGTGCTCGTGCCAGTCGAGCCGACGCCCGACCCGGCTCATGGCGTCGCTGAGGTAGAACACCTCCTCGCGGTCGAGCTCGCCGCGGTCGCAGGCGACCACGAAGGCGGTCAGTTCGATCTTGGAATACCGCAGCTCGGCGATGTCGCGAATGATGTCGCGGAAGTCATCCCGAGAGAGCCGCTCGCCGGCGAGCTTGCGGTGCAGGGCGGGAATCGAGGCCGGCGGCTCGGCCTGGGCGACGCTCACCGGGCTGCCCTCCCCCGCTCCCAGCGAGGCGAAGGCGTCCTCCGAGAGGCCGAGCTGGCCGCAGCCGACGATGGCGGTGTCGTCTACCACGTTGAGGCTCGCCAGGATACGCTGGCCGTTGGCGCGCACCTCGACCTTGGAGAGCGCCTGGAAGCCCTCGGCGCGATACAGCGCGCAGTCACGGTGCAGGTAGGCGACGTTCTCGCGATAGGTGTCGATGCCCACGCGCTTGAGCATCAGCGGCGAGAGGCTATCGTCCGGCGCATCGACATCGGGTCGGATCTTCTTCATGGCGCCTTCCAGGCAGCGGGAGCCGGCACGACGGCCGGCCCCCTGTCACGGATGGCTCCATCCTAGCAGTGCCCCGACAAGGCGTCATTTGATCGGGCGCAAGAGCGCACGTCTCGTTCCCTGCCGAGGCGAAGGCGGGTCGTCTCAGGCCTCGCGGCCCAGCAGGGTCGCGCCCATCGACGGATGCCGATCGGCGCGACCCGGGCTGTGTTCAGGCCTTCTTGACGAACTCGGACTTCAGCTTCATGGGACCGATGCCGTCGACCTTGCAGTCGATGTCATGGTCGCCCTCGACCAGCCGGATGTTCTTCACCTTGGTACCGACCTTGACCACCGAGGAGGAGCCCTTGACCTTGAGGTCCTTGATCACGGTGACGGTGTCGCCATCGGCCAGGACGTTGCCGTTGGCATCGCGCACCACCTTGTCGTCCTCGGCCGAGTCGCCGCCGGCCGCCTTCGACCACTCATGGCCGCATTCCGGGCAGACGAACTGGATGCCGTCGTCGTAGGTGAATTCGGAGCCACAGGCCGGGCAGTTGGGCAGATCGCTCATGAAGGAGTCCTGGTTGCGAAAGGATCGGAGGAAAGCCGGCAAGCCTACACCGCCGGGCGGGGCGGCACCAGCCGGGGGCCCCGATGCGAGACGCCGCGTTTGGCGTTAGGCTCCCTGAACGACAACGCAACCCGGAAGGACGGAACATGAGATTCGCGATCATGGGCAGTGGTGGTGTCGGCGGCTACTTCGGCGCTCGCCTCGCCGCGGCCGGCGAAGAGGTCACCTTCATCGCCCGGGGCGAGCACCTGGCGGCCATTCGCCGCGACGGCCTGAGGGTCTCGAGCATCCAGGGCGACGTCACCATCGCCCCGGCCAGCGCCACCGACGACCCCGCCACCGTGGGCGTGGTGGACTGTGTGCTGGTGGCGGTGAAGGCGTGGCAGGTGCACGCGGCCGCCGAGGCCATCCAACCCATGGTCGGCCCCCATACCGTCGTGGTACCGCTGGAGAACGGCGTCGAGGCGGCCGACACCCTGGCCGGGGTGCTGGGCAAGGAACCGGTGATCGACGGCCTGTGCGGCATTCTCGCCTGGCGCGAGGGCCCCGGGCATATCCGCCATGCCGGTGTCGATCCCTTCGTGCGCTTCGGCGAACGCGACAACCGGGCGAGCGAACGCACCGCCCGGCTCAAGGCCGCCTTCGACAGGGCCGAGGGGGTGAGTGCCGAGGTTCCCGACGATATCCAGACCGGGGTGTGGAGCAAGTTCCTGTTCATCTGCGCCATGAGCGGCATCGGCAGCATCACCCGCGCGCCCATCGGCGAGACCCGCGCCCTGCCCGAGACCCGCGCCCTGATCGAACGGATACTGGCCGAGATCGAGGCCGTGGCCCGGGCCCGCGGCGTGGCACTGCCCGGCGACGCGGTATCTCGGGCGATGAAGTTCATCGACGCCCTGCCTCCCGAGAGCACCGCCTCCATGCAGCGTGACATCATGGCCGGGCGCCCCTCCGAGCTGGAGTCCCAGAATGGCGCCGTGGTGCGGCTCGGGCGGCAGTACGGCGTGGCCACCCCGGTCAACGCGGTGATCCACGCCGTCCTGCTGCCGCAGGAGAGAAAGGCCCGGGAGAACGCATGATGCTCCGACGTGCAGGCGGGCCGCGTCACGGCGTCCAGCGTCCTAGCGCTGGTAGGTCCCCACCAACCGGTTCATGCCCAGCAGGTGGGGCTCGATGTGCTTGAGCAGTTCGGCGAGCGACAACCCTTGCGGCAGGTCGGTGACCTTGTCCAGCGCCAGCACCCAGAAGTAGTACTGGTGCACCCCGTGACCCTGCGGGGGCATGGGGCCACCGTAACGGGACTTGCCGAAGTCGTTCAGGCCACCGGTGCCCGCCGTGGTGCCCTCCTCCAGCGAGGTGGTCGCTGCCGGCAGGTTGTAGAGCACCCAGTGCACGAAGCCGTAGCTGCCGTTCTGCACCAGGGGGGCATCCGGGTCATGGCAGATCACCGCGAACCCCCTGGTGCCCTCGGGTGCATCGCGCCAGGCCAATGCCGGCGAGACATCCTTGCCCTCGCCGGTGTGCTTCACCGGGATCGCGCCCTGCGCCTCGAAGGCGGGACTCTCCAGTTGCATGGTCGAGAGTGCAAAGGCCATGACGGTCAACCTCCTTGCTCGGTAAGTTGGCGGGACTGTGCCGCCTCAGCGTCGGAGAAAGACGATAGACTGTCAATCATGAGACGCCTGCTGATCGTGGCCCATGCGCCCTCCGCCAATACGCTCAAGCTCCGTGAGGCCGCCGAGCGCGGCGCCCGTCATCCGGATATCGAGGCCGTGGAGGTGGTGGTCAAGGCGCCGCTCGACGCCGGCCCCGACGACGTGCGCGCCTGCGACGCCATCCTGCTCGGCACCACCGAGAACCTCGGCTACATGAGCGGCGCCCTGAAGGACTTCTTCGACCGCAGCTATTACCCGGTGCTCGAGGAGAAGCAGGGGCTGCCCTGCGCGCTCTATATCCGCGCCGGCCATGACGGCACCGGCACCCGTCGCGCCGTGGAGAGCATCGTCACCGGGCTGCACTGGCGGTGGGCACAGGAACCGCTCACCCTGCGCGGCGAATGGCAGGACGATTTCGTCGATCAGGTGGAGGAGCTGGGCCTCTATCTCGCCGCCGGGCTCGACAGTGGGATCCTGTGAGCCCCTCAGTCGAGTAGCGGATACCCCACACGGCTGGAGAGCGGCACCGTGCGGGGCAGCCGGCTATGCTTTCCTCAAGGAAGGTCATCTCGCCTGTCACGAACCTTCCATGTTGGCTCGCCCCCCTGCGTGGCAGGCCAAGGATCTCAACGGAGGGACGCCATGCACACCGACCCAAGAGCACCTCGATGTGCCCCTGCTCGTCTCGTCGGGGCGACTTGCCTCGTGGGCCTGCTGGCCGGACTGCCGATTCCGGGAAGCCTCGTCGCCGACGAAGGGCGCATCATCATCGGCACGGCGAGCCCCGCCGGCGTCTATCACGTCACCGGGCGTACGCTCTGCCGGCTGCTGGAGTCCCCCTGCACCGCCCAGACCAGCGACGGCTCCGCCGCCAACCTCCAGGCGATACGCCAGGGCGAGGTGACCATCGCCCTGGCCCAGTCGGACCTCCAGCATTATGCCGTGTCGGGCATCGAAGGGTTCAGCGATGCCGGGCCCGACGACTCGCTGCGCTCGCTCTTCTCGGTGCATGGCGAACCCTTCACCCTGGTGGTCCGCCGCGACAGCGGGATCCGGGAGTTCGACGACCTGCGCCAGCGTGCCGTCAACGTCGGCAACCCCGGGTCAGGCCAGCGCGGCACCATGATGACGCTGCTCGAGGCCAAGGGCTGGACCCTCGATGACTTCAGCCTGGCCAACGACCTGCCCGCCGACCAGCAGTCGCTGGAGCTGTGCCACGGCAATGTCGATGCCATGGTCTATACGGTCGGTCACCCCAATGCCTCGATCGAACAGGCGATCCGGCTCTGCGATGCGGCGATCATCGACGTGGGGGGCGAGGCGGTCGACCGGCTGGTGGAGGAGACCCCCTACTTCACCCGGGCCACGATTCCCGCCAGCATCTACACCCCCGATCAGCCGGCCGTCGAGACCTTCGGCGTGCGCGCCACCCTGGTCGCCTCGGCGGCCACCGACCCGGAGATCATCCATACCATCGTCACGGCGGTCTTCGACGATCTCGACCACTTCAAGTCCTACCATCCGGCCTATGGCGAACTGACCGTCGAGTCGATGATCACGGAGGGACTCTCGGCCCCATTGCATGAGGGCGCCCTGCGTTACTACCGGGAACGGGGCTGGATCGAGGCCGACGACGCCACGGAAGAGGAAACGTCGGACGAGAGGGATGATGAACACGAGGAGACCGCGGAAAGCGCAGCCCCTGACGAGCCGGATGACATGAACGAAGACACTTGACCATCGTCGCTGCCACGAACGCCGACGGCACCCCGCGGGGTGCCGTCGGCGTCTGGTGGCCCGGCCGCTCGTCATCGGCCGGCCACGCTACTTGAGGCGCTCGAAGACGGTGGCCACGCCCTGGCCCATGCCGATGCACATGGTGGCCAGGCCCAGGGTGGTGTCGCGCTGCTGCATGACGTTGAGCAGGGTGGTGCAGATACGCGCCCCGGAGCAGCCCAGCGGGTGACCCAGGGCGATGGCACCGCCGTTGAGGTTGACCTTGTCGTCCAGGGCGTCGAGGAACCCGAGGTCCTTGAGCACCGGGATCCCCTGGGCGGCGAAGGCCTCGTTGAGCTCCACGGTCTGGATGTCGTCGCTGGTCAGACCCGCCGCCTTGAGCGCCTTCTGCGAGGCCGGCACCGGGCCGTAGCCCATGATCGAGGGATCGCAGCCGGCCACCCCGGTGGAGAGCACCCGGGCGAGGGGGGTGAGGCCCAGCGCCTGGGCGCGTTCGTGGCTCATCACCGCCATGCCGGCGGCACCCACGGAGAGCGCCGAGGAAGTCCCGGCGGTAACGGTGCCGCCCCGCGGGTCGAAGACCGGCTTGAGCTCGGCCATCTTCTCCAGGCTGGCGTCGGCACGGATCACCTCGTCGCGGTCGACCCGCACCCTGAAGCCGCGCTGGTCGTGTCCCTCCACGCCGACGACCTCGTTGTCGAAGTACCCCTTCTCCATGGCGGCCTGGGCGCGCTGGTGGGAGCGCACGCCGAACCGGTCCTGCTCCTGGCGGGAGACGCCATGCATCTTGCCGAGCAGTTCGGCGGTCAGGCCCATCATCATGGCGGCCTTGGCGGCATACTTGCTGGCGGCCGGGTTGACGTCGACGCCGTGCGTCATGGGCACATGCTCCATGTGCTCGACGCCACCGATGACATAGAAGTCGCCCATGCCGGCCTTGATGTTGGCCGCGGCGATATGCAGCGCGGTCATCGACGAGCCGCACAGGCGGTTGACCGTCTGGGCCGGCACGCTGCGCGGGATGCCGGTCATGATCGCCGCGTTGCGGGCGATGTTCATCGACTGCTCGAGGGTCTGGTTGACACAGCCCCAGATGACGTCGTCGACCTCGGCCGGGTCGAGCCCCGGGTTGCGCTCGAACAGCGCCTGCATCACCTCGGCGGAGAGGTTCTCGGCACGCACGTGGCGGAAGGCGCCATGCCTGGCCTTGGCCATGGCGGTACGCACGGCGTCGACCACCACGATGTCTCTCGGATTCAAACTCATTGCTCGCTACTCCTGTGCGTGGTGGGTTCAGCTCTTGGCCTGGCTGGAATAGAAGCGCTCACCGGTTTCGGCCATCTTGCGCAGCCTGTCGGTGGGGGCGTAGAGCGGGCCCAGTTCCTCGGCCAGGCCCTCGGCCAGCTCGACGAATGCCGCCACGCCCATGGCGTCGATATAACGCAGCGCGCCACCGCGGAACGGCGGGAAGCCGATACCGTAGATCAGCGCCATATCGGCTTCTGCGGCGCTGCCCACGATGCCATCCTCGAGGCAGCGCACGGTCTCCAGGCACAGCGGCACCATCATGCGGGCGATGATCTCCTCGTCGCCGAACTCGCGGCGCTCCTTGGCCACGCTCTTGACCAGCTCGATGGCGGCCTCGTCGCTGACCTTCTTCGGCTTGCCCTTCCTGTCTTCCTCGTAGGCGTAGAAGCCCTTGTCGTTCTTCTGCCCCAGCCGCTCGTTCTCGACCATCAGCTGGATGGCGCTCTTGCCATTCCCCCCCCCCATGCTGGCCATGCGCTCCGGGAAGCCTTCGGCCATCACTTCGCCGGCGTGCACGGCGGTGTCCATGCCCACCACGTCGAGCAGATAGGCGGGCCCCATGGGCCAGCCGAACTTCTCCATCACCTTGTCGACCCGCTGGAAGTCGGCGCCCTGCTCGACCAGTTGGCTGAAGCCGCCGAAGTAGGGGAAGAGCACGCGGTTGACCAGGAACCCCGGGCAATCATTGACCACGATGGGCGTCTTGCCCATGGCGCGAGCGTAGGCCACGGTGGCCGCCACGGCGGCGTCACCGGTCTTCTCGCCGCGGATCACCTCGACCAGCGGCATGCGATGCACCGGGTTGAAGAAGTGCATGCCGCAGAAGTTCTCGGGACGCGACAGGTTGGCCGCCAGGCGAGTGATCGAGATGGTCGAAGTGTTGGAGGTGAGGATGGTCTCCTCGCCGACCAGGCCTTCCACTTCGGTGAGTACCGCATCCTTGACCCTGGGGTTCTCGACCACCGCCTCGACCACCAGGTCGACGTTGCCGAAGTCGCCGTAGGAGAGCGTCGGGCGGATATTGGTGAGCTTCTCGGCCATCTGCTCGGTGGTCAGCTTGCCTCGTTCGACCTGCTTGGCGAACAGCTTGCGAGACTCCTTGAGGCCGAGCTCGATGGCGTCCTCCTTGATGTCCTTCATCAGGATCGGCGTGCCCCTGGAGGCACTCTGGTAGGCGATGCCGCCGCCCATGATGCCGGCCCCGAGAACCGCGGCCTGCTTGACGGGTCGGGCCTGCTTCTCGTACTGGCCGGCCTTCTTCTTGACCACCTGGTCGTTGAGGAACAGCCCGACCAGGTTGTAGCAGACATCGGTCAGCGCCAGCTTGGCGAAGGCCTTGGCCTCGATGGCCTGGGCGCGGGCACGCTCCTCGCCGGCCCCCTTCTGAATCACCTTGATCGCCTCGATGGGCGCCGGGTAGTGCGGCCCCGCCTTGCCGGCCACGTAGCCCTTGGCAGTCTCGAAGGCCATCATCTGCTCGATGGGGCCAAGCTTCAGCGGGCCGGTCTTCTCATCGCGGCGGGCCCGGTAGTCGAGCTCGCCGGCGTTGGCGCGAGCCAGGATGTCCTGCGCCGCCGCCTCGAGTGCCTCGCCCGGCACCACCGCGTCCACGGCGCCCATCTTCAGGGCCTCGGCCGCCTTGTTCTCGCCGCCGCCGGCGATCCACTCGATGGCGTTGTCGGCGCCGATCAGGCGCGGCAGGCGCACGCAGCCGCCCCAGCCCGGCAGGATGCCCAGCTTGGTCTCCGGCAGGCCGATCCTGGCGCCCTCGGCCATCACACGGAAGTCGGTGGCCAGGGTCACCTCGCAGCCCCCCCCCAGCGCCAGGCCGTTGATGGCGGTGACGGTGGGGAACGGCAGGTCCTCGATGGCGTTGAAGATGTCGTGAACCCTCAGGTTCATCTCGACCAGGTACTCCTCGCCCTTGTCGAAGATGCCGTGGAATTCGGTGATGTCGGCACCGACGATGAAGACATCCTTGGCACTGCCGATCACCAGCCCCTTGAGATCGTTCTCGACCTGGAGCGCCTTGACCGCGGCCTCCAGCTCGGTGACCACCGCACTGGAGAGCTTGTTGATGGACTCGCCCTTCAGGTCGAAGGTGAGCGTGGCGATGTCGTCGCCGCTGCGTGCCACCGTGATGGCATTGCCTTGATAGATCATCCGCGAATCTCCACGATTTCATACGGCCGTTTGAATGACTACAGCTTGGTCCACTCCGGCGGTGACGTCAAGCCCCGATCGGATTGCCCCGCGAGCGATGGCGACGTGGCATATCCCCACCGCCCGGACCAAGCTGGTAGGATCCGAGTCTGGTCCTGATCAGGGTAGTCGACACGTCCATGCCCCCTCCTTCCGGTCTCACTCCAGCCCCGGCCGACCACGCCTCATCCCGGCTGCATCGGCTGCACGCACGCATCGAGCGGTTGATCGAGCGCGTCCGCCCCTGGAGCTGGCTGTGGCCGCCGATCGCCTTTGCCGCCGGACTCGCCAGCTTCTTCCTCGTCGACCGTCAACAGTGGCTGGGGGTCCTGCTCGCCCTGGGAATGCTGCTGGCCTGGCTGCTGCTGCTCTCGGAGAGCCTGATCGGCCGCCTCATGGCCCGCCGCGGCTATCCCACCCTGCCCCGCGGGGTCACCACCTTCATCGCCCAGTTGATCCACCAGGAGACCCTGTTCTTCTGTCTGCCGTTCCTGCTGGCCACCACGGTGTGGACCAGCGGCCAGGCCCTGTTCACCCTGCTGTTGCTGGCCATGGCGGTGCTCTCGATCCTCGATCCCCTCTACTACAAGCTGGCCGATCGACAGCGCTGGCTCTACTTCGCCTTCCACGCCCAGTGTGTCTTCCTGGTGGTGTTGGTGACCCTGCCGACCCTGCTGCACCTGACCACCGGCCAGAGCCTCAAGCTGGCGCTGGCCGCCATGGTGCTCTTCAGCCTGCCGAGCCTGCTGCACCTGATCCGTCCCCGCCGGCTGCGTGGCTGGCTGGCGCTGTTCGCGCTGCTGGGCATGCTGGCCTCCCTGGCCTGGGTCGGTCGTGTCTGGGTACCGCCGGCGAACCTGTGGATCACCGCCACGGCGCTCTCGCCCGGCTTCGATACCGAGGCCCGCGAGCCCCGCGACACCCTGCGCCTGACGCCCGGACCGCTTCAGGCTACCGGCCTCTATGCCTATACCGCGATCCGCGCACCGCGCGGGCTGCGTGAAGAGATCTTCCACGTCTGGCGACACGAGGGCGAGGCGATCGACCGCATTCCGCTGGTGATCGAGGGCGGGCGCGACCGGGGCTACCGGGCCTGGAGTCACAAGCAGAACTTCCCCGAACGGGTGGAGGGACGCTGGCGCATCGACGTGATGACCGACAGCGGCCAGCGCATCGGCGTGCTGCGCTTCACGGTGAGCGAGCAGAACGGGACCCTGGCCGATGGGCGAATCCAGTCGCCGCCCGGGCTGCCCGGGCTCGACTGGCGCCGGCTGATTCCGGGCCAGGGACAGGCGGCTTCGGAGGCCGACGACGCCCCGAAGGAAGGGCACAGCACCCCGGAGTCCAAGCACGACGAGACCGCTGAGGGCACCCCCCTGGGGGATGGCCCCGAAGAGGCTGTCGAGAGTCGGGCCGCGGAGGAAGCCAGCGAGCAAGGCACCATGACCCGGTCGGCCACTGAGGACGACCCGACAACCGACGAACGGTAAGCGTGCTTGCATTACACGCTGGGTCTACGGACAATCCAGCGAAGCCAACCGGAACCCAGAGTCCCATGCATCAGAACATCGGCCTGCAGCTGACCCGAGTACCGCGTCTGTGGCGCGCCGTCATCGACCATCGCCTGGCGCCGCTGGGGTTGACCCAGACTCGCTGGATCACCCTCTATACGCTGTGGCGGCTCGGCGATGGCCAGCCCCAGTGCGACCTGGCCCGCGCCATCGGTGTCGAAGCCCCCTCCCTGGTTCGCACCCTGGACCAGCTTTCCGAGCAGGGGCTGATCGAGCGCTGTCCCTGCGACCAGGATCGCCGCACCAAGCGTGTCTTTCTCACCCCCGCCGCCACGCCACTGCTCGAGCGCATCGATGCGGTGGTGACCCAGGCCCGCTCCGAGATGCTGGCCGGCCTCAACGACGAGGACGTGGCGCAACTGGCCAGCCTGCTCTCACGCATCGAGGACAATGGCCTGGCCATTCAGGCCCGCGAATCGGACGACTGACCCTCCTTCACTCGCGCCGGCGGCCGAGGACACCGGTCGCCTCGGGGACGTCGGGACGTCCGGCCAGGCCGTCGCGCAAGGCCGTGAAGTCCTCCAGGTAGGTGGCGAAGCGCGCGAAGTCCTGCGACTCCCACCACCAGAGGGTCAGGGCGTGGCGACTCGACTCGATCACCAGGGCATCCTGAGGCAGACGCGACAGCAGCCCCTCGAAGCGTGTCTCGAGGGCCTCGGGCAACGGCCTCAGTGGCTCCCGTCGCCAGCGCCAGCCGTGGGCGAAGGGCTTGAGCGAAGCGCCGGCGGCACTGTCGCGCACCAGCACGAAGTCCGGCCCGGGACGGCCCGGGGGGTAGTGCCAGCGGTAGGCCGGCATGGCGGTTCGGGTGTCGTGCAGCGGCGGCGTCTCCAGCTTGACCGAGAGACCGGTCTTCATGGCCTCGCTGCGCAGGCCGACGACCCGTTGCTGGCGAGGGCTCGGCCGGAGCCACATCACCGGCGAGATTACCAGCATCAGAACGAACAGTATGATCAGCCAGGTCATGCTTTCTCCCGAATGGCACTTGATGCGCAAATCTTGATGCAAGTCGTTGTCTTGGTTCGCCAGGCGTCCTAGAGTGAAACCATCATCGTCACTGGACGTTCGCCCGGAGAGCCACACCATGAGCAACGAGTATCGCCACGTCCTGGTCGCCGTCGACCTGACCAAGGACTCCCACAAGGTACTGGAGCGCGCCGTACAGATCGCCGAGCGCAACCAGGCCAAGCTGTCGATCATGCACACCCTGGAGCCGCTGGGCTTCGCCTATGGCGGCGACATCCCGATGGACCTCACCAGCATCCAGGACCAGCTCGACGAACACGCCAAGCAGCGCCTGGCCGAGATCGCCGACCCGCACGTCGCCAGACAGGACCAGCACGTCCTGGTGGGCATGCCCGACACCGAGATCCACCGTTTCGCCGAGGAACAGGGTGTCGACCTGATCGTGGTCGGCTCCCACGGCCGCCATGGCTTCGCCCTGCTGCTGGGCTCCACCTCCACCGGCGTGCTGCACGGTGCCCAGTGCGACGTGCTCGCCGTGCGCGTGGGGAAGAAGGGGGAGGAGAGCGCCGAATAGGCCTCTACCCGCCCCATTGGAAGGCGCCCGGGCGGCGCCTTTCTCTATTCTCCCGCCGCTATCGCCTCCAGCTCCATCCACCGCTCCATGGCGGCATCCAGCTCGGCCTGCCGGTCACTCAGCGCCGCCAGGGTCGCGGTGACGCTGTCGGCAGCCTGCTGGTAGAAGGCCGGATCGCCCACCTTCGCCTCGAACTCGGCCACCTCGGCCTCGAGCCGTTCGATCTCGGCCGGCAGGCCGTCGAGTTCGCGCTGCAGCTTGTAGGAGAGCTTCGCCGGCTTCTTCGTCGCCGCCGACGCCGTCGGGGCCGGCTGCGCCGACTCGGCCATCTCCTCGTGAGTACGGGCCGGCTCGGCTCCCTGGCGCGCCGCGCCCTCCCAGGGCGCCGGCGGCAGCTTGCCGCCCTGACGCACCCAGTCGCTGTAGCCGCCCACGTACTCGCGTACCCGCCCCTGGCCCTCGAAGGCCAGCACGCTGGTCACCACGTTGTCCATGAAGGCGCGGTCGTGGGAGACCAGCAACAGGGTGCCGTCGAAGTCGAGCAGCAGCTCCTCGAGCAGTTCCAGGGTCTCGACATCGAGGTCATTGGTCGGCTCGTCGAGCACCAGCACGTTGGCCGGCTGGGTGAACAGCTTGGCCAGCAGCAGACGGTTGGACTCACCACCGGAGAGCGCCTTGACCGGCTGGCGCACCCGCTCCGGGGTGAACAGGAAGTCCTGCAGGTAGCTCATCACGTGGCGGTTGCGCCCCCCCACGGTGACCCGGTCGCTGCCCTGGGCCACGTTGTCGTAAACGCTCTTCTCGGGCTCGAGCCCGGCGCGCAGCTGGTCGAAGTAGGCCACCTTGAGGTTGGTACCGAGGCGCACCGTCCCGTCGCTGGGCTCGAGCTCGCCGAGCAGGATCTTCAGCAGCGTGGTCTTGCCGGCGCCGTTGCGACCGATGAAGCCGATGCGATCGCCACGCTGGATCTCCAGGCTCAGGTCGCGGATCACCGCCTCGTCGCCGAAATACCGGGAGACACCCTTCAGCTCGACCACCCGCTTGCCGGTGCGCTCGCCGCTGTCGACGGAGAGGTTCGCCCGGCCCTGGCGGTCGCGACGCTCGCCGCGCTCGCGGCGCAGCTGCTCCAGCGCCCGCACGCGTCCCTCGTTGCGGGTGCGCCGCGCCTTGATGCCCTGGCGGATCCACGCCTCCTCCTGGGCCAGCTTCTTGTCGAACTCGGCGTTCTCCCGCGCCTCGACCTCGAGCTCGTGGGCCTTGCGCGCCTGGTACTCGGCGTAGTCGCCGGGGTAACGCCCCAGCCGCCCGCGGTCGAGCTCGAGGATCGCCGTGGCCAGCTTCGACAGGAAGGTCCGGTCGTGGGTGATGAACAGCACCGCCCCGTTGAAGCTGGCGAGCTGTTCTTCCAGCCAGGCGATGGTGTCGAGATCCAGGTGGTTGGTCGGCTCGTCGAGCAGCAGCAGGTCGGGCTCGGCGACCAGCGCCCGGGCCAGGGCCACCCGGCGGCGCCAGCCACCGGAGAGCGCGGCCATCTCGGCTTCGGCCGGCAGGCCGAGACGGGTCAGCACCACGTCGATGCGCTGGTGGAAGGTCCAGCCGTCGATGGCCTCGAGGCGGGTCTGCAGCTGCTCCATGCGACGCATGTCCGGGGCGTCTTCATGGATCAGGTGGTGATACTCGGAGAGCAGCTTGCCGGCCTCGGGCAGGCCCTCGGCGACCACGTCGAAGATGGTCTGCCCGGTGGCCTCGGGCAGGTCCTGGGCGAGCACGCCGATCTTCAGCCCCGGCGCGCGCCAGATGCCGCCCCCGTCGGGCAGGGTCTCGCCGGCGACCAGCTTGAGCAGGGTCGACTTGCCGGTACCGTTGCGCCCCACCAGCGCCAGACGCTCGCCCTTCTCCAGCACCAGGTCGGCGCCGTCGAGCAGCACATGGGTACCATAGGCCAGTTGCAGCCGTTCCAGACGTAGCAGGGTCACTCGCTCACCTCATCGCATACCGAAGGCGGCTAGTGTAACGCATGGCCGGCTCGCCGTGGTCCCGGTCTCCCGAGTACAATGCGGCGCCCCGACGCCCCGGCCTTCAAGACCAGAGGAGTTCCACCTTGGTTGATCCGATCGAGACCTTCGACGATTTCCTGCCCGAGGCGCTGCGGCGGCGCTCGCCGGCGCCGCTGGTGGACATCGGCGCCAACCTGACCCACGCCAGCTTCGCCCGCGACCTCGAGGCGGTGCTGGCCCGCGCCCGGGCGGCCAACGTCACCACCCTGATCCTCACCGGCACCGACCGGGAGCATGCCGAGCAGGCGGTGGAGCTCGCCCGCCGCCTTCCCGGGCTGTACGCCACCGCGGGGGTCCACCCCCACGACGCCAGCCGCTGGGACGCCGCGCTCGAGCGGGCCATGGGCGAGCTGCATCGCCAGCCCGAGGTGGTGGCGGTGGGTGAGTGCGGCCTGGATTTCAATCGCAACTTTTCCACCCCCGCCGAGCAGGAGCGCGCCTTCGAGGCCCAGTTGGGCCTGGCGGTGGAGAGCGGCAAGCCGCTGTTCCTCCACGAGCGGGACGCCGGCCGGCGCATGCGCGAGATGCTGCACGCCTGGCGCGACGACCTCACCGCTGCCGTGGTGCACTGCTTCACGGCAGACCGCGCCACCCTCCACGGCTACCTCGATCTCGACCTGCACATCGGCCTGACCGGCTGGCTCTGCGACGAACGCCGTGGCCATCACCTGCGCGAGCTGGTCGGTGAGATTCCGCTTGCCCGCTTGATGGTGGAAACCGACTGCCCCTACCTGCTGCCGCGCCATTTACCTGCCAAACTCAAGGGTAGACGCCACGAGCCGGCACTGCTGCCGTGGATCGTGCGGGAGATCGCCCACTGGCGAGGCATCGCGGAACTCGAGCTGGCCCGCGCCACCACGACCACCGCCCGGGCCTTCTTCCGCCTGCCGGCCGACCAGACGCAACATGACGCTCAACCCGAGGAGCAATGACATGGATGAGGTGCCCGGCTTCATCGCCGTGGAAACCGGCGACGACGGAGGCCTGCCGCTGGCCGTCGCCTGGACGCTGCGCGATGGACGCATCAAGCACACCCTGATCCAGCCAGACGACACCTGGCTGGACGAGGAACTGATCTCGCTGGGCGGATACAGTCTCGAGGAGCTCAACAGCATCGGCGTGAGCCCGCTGGACGTGATTCGCGAACTGGAGAGCGACCACTTCAGCGAGACGCTCTACACCGCCGGTATCGGTGACGACGAGGCCGCCCTCTCGCGGCTCTTCGACACCTATGGCCTGGACCCCTTCGTCGAACTGGCACCCGCGGAAACCCTCTATGCCGCCCTGGATCCCGGCGACTGGTCGAGGGCCCGGGGCGAGCTGTTCGGCGAACTCGGGCTGGAGCCGCTGCGGCCGGAGCACGAGGTCGAAGTGATGCTGCTACTGCACCGGCGCCTGGGGCTTCCCGACTAGGCGCCTAGCCGACCAGCAGGGTCCGCTGCGCCTCGATGCCCATGCAGATCAGCAGCGGGGTCTCGTCCTGGCGGGCCTGGAAGGCCGCCTTGCTGTCCAGCCCCTGCCAGCCGAACTGGATCAGCGCCTGGGCCGTGGCACCGCCCAGGGAGGCACCGGGGCCGGGAATCACGATACGGTCCGGCGCGAACTCGCGCACCCCGACGCGCAGCGCCGCGGTGAAGTCATAGGGCGCCACCAGCTGTTCACCGAGGGTGTAGTCCCAGAGCGCCCGGGGGTCGCTGCTCCAGGGCGTCCAGACATGACCGCGGCCGTCGATCAGCGGCACCCGCGGCGCCCGGAAGGGAGCATCGCCGAGCCGTTCACGGGCGGCGTCCCTGACGCCCTGCTGCAAGGGCGTATGGAAGGCGGCGTGCTGATGCAACCGCAGGGGAAAACGCTCCCGCGGCGGCAGCGCCTCGGCCAACGCGGCCAGCCCCGCCTCGTTGCCGCCGAACACCAGCATGCCGCCCAGCTCGATCGACAGGTAGAGTTCCCTGTCCTGCTCTCCATGCAGCCGCTCGATCAGCGCCAGCAGGTCGCGGCGCTGCGCCCATTGCGGCCGCCACTGCTCGTCCACCCAGGGGTAGAGCAGCTGACCGCCGATCAGGGCGTCCTGCATCATCTGCCCCATGCTGCCAATCAGGTGGAAGGCGTCGTCATGCGCCAGGGCGCCCCCCGCCCCGAGGGCGATGTACCAGCCCATGGAGTTGCCGGTGACCGCGACGATCTCGTAACGCCCGGGGTCGATGGCCAGCAGATCGGCCAGGGCACAGGCGTGGATCAGCGGTGCGGCGTGCTCGCCACGCCCATGCAGGCTCTGGCGGAAGGGCATCTCGCCGTCCAGCTCGCTGAGGGTCGGCTGCCCCGCCTCGCGCCGCCGGGCGTCGAAGCGCGCCAGCCAGTCGCTGCCGGCGGCGTGCCGGGTCAGGGTGCCCCATTCACTGGCGTTGTAGGTACCGCGTCCCGGACAGACGACCAGCAGCCGTTCTCGTGTCCCGCTCATGCCTCATCGCTCCCTGCCAACGTTCCCTGTGGCGCCTCGACAACCGTTGCTCCCCTGTCGCCCGAGGCCACCAGGCGTCGCGCCCGGTCGAAGATCGCCTCGCTCGACGGCAGGGTCGCCGTGGCGGCCCGGCCCAGCGGTATGAAGCTGTCCTCGGCAGTCAGGCGGTGCAGGCGGTGGCTCTCGACCCCGCGCTCGACCAGGCCGGCGATCAGTTCCTCGCTGACGGCGCCGCTACGGCGGCACTCGTCCACCACCAGCACCTGCTCGCAGTCGCTCACCCGGCGATGCACGGCATCGTGGTCGATGGCGGTGAGCCAGCGCAGGTCGACGATGCGCAGGCCGATGCCCTCGGCCTCGAGCCGCGCGGCGGCCTGGCGGGAGAGGTAGACCCCGTTGCCGTAGGTGACGATGGCGAGCTCGCGCCCCTCGCCCCAGCAGCCGAGCTCGCCCACCGGCAGGCGGTGATCCGGCCCCGGGTCGGCGAAGCACCACCGCTGGTCGCCCTCCTCCAGCAGGTCGCGACTGTGGTAGAGGGCGATGGGCTCGAGCATGACCACTACGCGCTGCTCCTCGTCGGCCAGGCGCACCGCCTCCTGCAGCAGGCCCACGGCGTCGGCGGCGTTCGACGGGCACGCCACCAGCAGCCCGGGGATGTCGCGCAGCACGGCGATGGCGTTGTCGTTGTGGAAGTGGCCGCCGAAGCCCTTCTGGTAGCCTAGCCCGGCGATGCGCACCACCATGGGGTTGGTGTACTGGCCATTGGAGAAGAAGCTGAGGGTCGCGGCCTCGCCGCGCAGCTGGTCCTCGGCGTTGTGCAGGTAGGCGAGGAACTGGATCTCGAGGATCGGCACCAGGCCGTTGTGGCCAAGGCCGATGCCGAGCCCCAGGATGCTCTGCTCGTCGAGCAGGGTATCGATCACCCGGTGGGGGCCGAACTGCGCCTGCAGCCGCTGGGTGACGCCGTAGACGCCGCCCTTGCGGCCGATGTCCTCGCCAGCCATCACCAGGTGCGGGTGGCTGGCCATCAGGCGCTGCAGCGACTGGTTGAGCAGCCTGGCCATGGGCGCGGGCGTGGCGTCGACCTCGCCCTGCCAGGGGCGTCGTCGGCCCGGCCGCGCCGGCGGCACGATGCTGGCCATGACCTGTTCGGCCGTCTCCAGTCGCGGACGGCGAATCGCCTGCTCGGCCACCTGGGCCACGCGCTCGCCCACCGACCGGTAGAGCGCCGCGATGCCATCGGTGTCGAGCACCCCGTGCTGCAACAGCAGGCCAGCGCTGATCAACAGCGGGTCCCGGGCCTCGTCGGCCTTGATGCGCTGTGGCGTCATGTACGCCTGCTGGGCATCCGAGCCGGCGTGGCCGAACAGGCGCACGCAGCGCATGTGCAGGAACACCGGCTGCTTGCGGACCCGGGCGATGCGCTCCGCCTCGCGGGCGGCACGCCAGGTGTCGATCAGGTCGAGGCCGTCGCAGCTCAGGTAGTGGAAGCCGGGACGGCCGCGCATGCTGGCCTCGACCCACCCCTGGGGGGTGGCGGTCGAGATGCCGATGCCGTTGTCTTCGCAGATCATCACCAGCGGCATGGGCGTGCCCTGGTAGGCCGCCCAGCCGGCGGCGTTGAGAGCGCCCTGGGCGGTGGAGTGGTTGAAGGAGGCGTCACCGAAGCTACACAGCACCACGCTGTCGGCCGGCCACTCGCCACCGCCGCCCAGGCGTCGCCACAGGCCGAGGCCATAGGCGGTACCCACCGCCTTGGGCAGGTGCGAGGCGATGGTGCTGGTCTGGGGCGGCACGTTTAGCGCCTTCGAGCCCAGCACCTTGTGCCGACCGCCCGAGATGGGGTCGTCGGCCGAGGCGGCGAAACTCAGCAGCAGGTCCCACAGTGGCGTCTGTCCCGGCACGGCACGGCTGCGCTGTATCAGGAAGGCGGCGTCGCGATAGTGCAGGAAGGCGGGATCGGTGGTGCGGAAGGCCCGGGCGATGGCGGCGTTACCCTCGTGGCCGGCGCTGCCGATGGTGTAGAAGGCCTCGCCCCGGGCCTGCAGCCGCCGGGCCTGCAGGTCCAGGTGGCGACTCATGAGCTGCGACTCGAACAGTTCGGCCAGGCCGGCGGCGCTCAGGCCGACGTCGTCCAGCCGCCAGGCCCGGTCGGGACGGGGCCAGTCGCCGCTGTGCAGGGCGGCGTAGAAGAGCTCCTCCTGGGGCAGGCGGTCGCGGGGTGGGCTGTGATGGGGCAAGGGGGCGGCCACGATAGAAGACTCCCGTCGGCGTGGTGTACTGCCCATAGCCTAGCGCGCCAGCCTGACAAAGGAATAATATCGATATCCTGCATCAGCTACAGGAATTGTCTATGGATGTACGCAGCCTGCGCTATTTCATCGCCGCCTTCGAGGGCGGCTCGATCAGCGCCGCCGCCCGGCGCTGCCACGTGGCCCAACCGTCGATCTCAACGGCACTGAGCCAACTCGAGGAACAACTCGGCACGCCGCTGTTCGAGCGGCATCGCCGTGGCATCACGCCCACCGAGGAGGGACAGCGTCTCTATCCGCTGGCGCAGAAGGTCAGCGAGGACCTGCAGACGATCACGCGACTGTTCCGCCGGCCCTCACCGGTCATGCCGGTACGCCTCGGACTGATGCGCTCGCTGGGCGCGAACCGCATGACGACGCTGCTCAAGGAGTACATCGGCCAGGGCGACAACCTGGCGTTGACCCTGGTCAACCCGGAAGAGCCATGCGACGCCCGCATCATCGGCGAGCAGGAGCTGGCCACGCAGGAGGCGTTTCAGCCGATCTGGTACGATCGCTACCGGCTGGCCCTGCCCGGCGGGCACCCGCTGCTGCTGAAGGGGCGGATAACGCTCGACGACCTCGAGGGGCTGCCCTTCATCTGGCGCCACCCCTGCGCCGCCATGGAACAGCTGGCCGACGCCCTCAACGAGGCCGGCGTGCGCTGCCAGGTCAGGGCGCGACTGCGCACCATCGAGTACACCCTGGGGCTGGTGGCCGCCGGCATCGGCGCCTCCTTGGTGCCGACCTGGCCGGAGATCCTCGCCCGTCACGACGTCCAGTGCCGGCCCCTGGAGGGCCTGGACATTCATCAGACCATCGGCGTGGCCTACCCGGCCCGCGGCGCCACGCCGGCCCTGGCGCCACTGCTAGCGTTGGGTCAGCAGGCCTGGGAGGCGAAGGGTCGGGGCGGTATCGTCAGGTGACGGCACCCAGCCGCGACTGCCCCCGCCAGGTTGAGCCCGTCGCGATAGTAGCCCTCGAGCGCCGTCCGGAAGGCCGCCGCCCGGGCCGGCAGGCCCTCGCGCTCGTAGCGCGCCGCTCGCGCCTCGACCCGGACGCGGAAGGCTTCGCGGTCGACGTCCAGCTCACCGCCCAGGTTGTCGACGCTGACGTGGAAGGGCAGCCCACAGGCACGCGAGAAGAGCAGCTCCAGGGCCTGGGGCGCCACCTCGACGGCCTCGAAGTCCTGCTGCTCGGCGGCGTCGCGACCGTCGGGCAAATACCAGTAGCCGTAGTCCTCCAGCTCACGCCGCCGGGCTCCGGCGATGCACCAGTGACTGACCTCGTGGAGCGCACTGGCGAAGAAGCCGCGGGCGAAGATCACTCGATGCCAGCGGCAGGCGGCATCGGCCGGCAGGTAGAGGGGTTCGTCGCCGCCGCGCACCAGCCGGGTGCCGAAGGACTCCCGGAAGAGGCCGTCGAACAGCGCGATGACATCCTCGAGTCGATGGGTCACACAAGCTCCCTGCAGGTGAAAACGGGCCATGGAAAGCGGGCCATTATAGAGGTGCGGCGGACGAGGCGAAAATCGGCAACGGCTGATAGACTACTCGGTTCGCCCCACACTCGTCGTCGGGGCCGTCTCTCGACTCAAGCATGGAGCACTTCCCCTTGGCCCAGTTTGCCTCCCACCTTCTGGCCGCCAGTCGCAAGGAAACGCGCCCCCTGATCCACCTCGCCCTGCCCATCTGTGGCGCACAGCTCGCCCAGGCCGGCATGAGCGTCGTCGACGTGATGATGACCGGCCGGTTGAGCGCCACCGACCTGGCCGCGGTGTCCGTGGGCTCCAGCCTGTGGTTGCCGCTGATGCTGTTTATGACCGGCACCCTGATGGGGCTCACCCCCACCGTCGCCCAACTGCTCGGCGGCGGACGCCTCGCCGGCATCCGCCCCAACGTCCATCAGGCGCTGTGGGTGGCGCTGGTGCTCGGTATCGCCGCCGCGTGGCTGCTGTGGTACTCGGTGATGCCGATCTTTCGCCTGATGGGCGTTCCCGGCGAGGTCGCCAGTGGCGCGGCCGCCTACCTCTCGGCAGTGGCCTTCGGCATGCCGGGGGTGGCACTGTTCCAGGCGCTACGCGCCTTCTCCGACGGCGTCAACCATACCCGACCGGCGCTGTGGATCAGCCTGATCGGGCTCGGCGTCAACATCCCCAGCAATTTCGTGCTGATCCATGGCGGGGCCGGCCTCAGCGGGCTGTTGGGCACCTGGCTGCCAGGCTGGATACAGGCACTGCCGGCGCTCGGCGCCCTGGGCTGCGGCATCGCCACGGCGCTCTCCATGTGGGTGATGGGCCTGGCGATGAGCGCCTATACGCACAAGAGTCCCGTCTATGGCGACATCGACCTCTGGCGCACGCCGACGCCGCCGCGCTGGCGCCTGATCGGTGAACTGCTCTACGTGGGGGTACCGATCGGCGTGGCGATCTTCGTCGAGGTGACGCTGTTCACGCTGATCGCCCTGTTCATCGCCAGCCTCGGCGAGGTCACGGTGGCGGCCCACCAGGTGGCGCTTAACTACACCTCGATCCTGTTCATGCTGCCGCTGTCGCTGAGCATGGCACTGACCGTTCGAGTGGGTAACACCCTGGGCCAGGGCCGGCCCGAGTTCGCCCGCCTGGTGGCCTGGAACGGCATCGTCATCGCGCTGCTGGTGGCGGGGCTCAACAGCCTGCTGCTGTGGCTCACAGCCGAACCGGTGATCGCGCTCTACACCCACGACACGGCGGTGCAACGCCTGGCGCTTTCGCTGGTCATACTGGCCATGATCTTCCAGGTGTCGGATTCGCTGCAGGTCAACCTGGCCGGCGCCCTGCGTGGCTACAAGGACACCCGCGTGATCATGCTGATCACCCTGGTGGCCTACTGGCTGGTGGGGCTGGGCGGCGGGCACTGGCTGGGCATCCGGGGCCTGTTCGGCTGGACCGAGCCGCTCGGGGTACACGGCTACTGGATCGGCCTGATCGCCGGACTGACCGTGGCGGCTCTGCTGCTGGGCGAACGCCTGCGACGAATCGGCAAGGCGGTGACAGATGGGCGACTGGAACTCCCCCGGGATTGAGCGACGCCCCCGACGCTGGCGGGCACTGTCGCTGGTGGCCGCCCTGCTGGCCGGCTGCGGTGGTAGCGACGGCGGCGAGAGCGATGTCCTGCTGACCGATTACCAGCAGCGCCTCGCCGCCAGCCTCGGGCTCGAGGCTCCGCCCCCCGGCGCCCCCGACAACATCGGCAGCTTCCCCGACAGGCGCGAACGCCTGCTCGAGATCCCCGAGACCCGTGACGGCCTGCTCAATGTCTATGCCCTGCGCGAGTGTCATATCACCAACCTGGTGGCCGAACGCAACAATCAACTGGGCCGGGTGGCACCCGCCAGCCAGCGCTGGCTCTACGAACTGGAGCTGTGGCGCCGCCTCGATGCCTGCTGGAACAGCGAGGTGCCCGCAGCCCTCGCCGAGAGCGACCGCCAGCGGCTGGCACAGCTCATCGAGACCAAGGCCGAGCAGTTGCCCCGGGTCAGCTGGAACGCCCTGTTCGACTCCAGCGAGTGGGCCGGCAGCTTCTCCCGGGCCAGTTCGCCACTCTCGCCGGAGGAGACCCGCCCCCAAGACGGCCAGCTCGCGGCCCTGGCCTACCTGCGCGATGCCACCCTCCACCAGTTCGACCCCGACTGGCAACCCGATTCGGCGACCCTGGAAGGCCACCTCAAGACACTGCAGGCCAGGCCCTTTTCCGCCGAGCTGCTGCGAACCCTGTTGCTGGCCGAACAGCGCCTGGAGGAGGCCAGCGATCTGCTCGAGCAGGCCCTGGAACGCCGCTGTTCCCGCGTGACCGGATTCATCGATGAGCTTCATCAGGCGCCCGAGCATCAGCGGCTGGAAGCCTGGCTCGCGCGGCTCGAGGAGACCGCCGGGGAGTGGTTCGATGCCATCGACGCGCTGCTCGAGGCACAGGTCGAAGGGCCCGAGGCGGTCACCGACTATCGTCGACGCTGGCTCTCGCTGGAAGCGCCGGAGGCCCCTCTGCCGGCGTTCGACGCGGCCCGCGGAAGGCACGCGGCACTCAGGGAGACCCTGGTCCATCACTGTCGTTGACCTGTGGGGCTTAACCTCCGAGGGTGACTGTGCTATTGGTTGTGCAACGAGTGACGCAGTGCGCTACCGTCCGGCCGCGAGGCCGATGCCGTGAACACGCAGCACGTGGAGGGACATCATGGGTATCCCGCTGTCACCCCGCCCGGCCCGGGTCATCGACCTGGAGCTCATGCGCCAGCGTCAGCGCGCCAGGCGTCGCCTGATCCGCCTGGCTCCCGAGCTCGATAGCCTGGAGATGGTCTATCGGCTCGCTTCCAATCCCGACACCCTCTATGGCATGCCACTGCTTGCCTGGGGGCTCCGCGAAGACGGCGAGGTGGTCGGGCTGGTGCCGTGGATGGAGGCCCTGACCCCCTGCCACCGCCTGGACGATCCCGACCACGGCAGCTTCGTCGGATATCGCGATCCGGAGACCGAAGAGCTCTTCGAATCGGCGCCCGAGCACAAGGTGCTCGAGCTCGAACATGCCGCGGCCTACTTCGACTACGAAGATACCAGCGAGACCACCCTCATCCAGCAGCTCCCCGAGACCCAGGGCACCCATGCGCTGTGCATGGACGAGGGCGATGCCCCCTGGCAACTCAAGCAGGTATTCGGCTGGCGGCTTTACAACGACGGCTCGGTGGAAGCGTTGCTGGCCGACGAGCGGCTGGTGGAATCGACGCCGATTCTCCCTGGCGATGCCTGCCTCTACCCCGGCCACAGTCGTCACCGGGTGGTCTACTTCTTCCAGCGCCAGATCGCCAACCGCATTCGCCACGAGGACCCTGTCACCCTGGAGGCACTGGCGTTGATGGTGATGCCCGACGACGAGACCGATCGAGCGCTGGACTGACAGAGGCCGCCGTTTACCCCAATCGGATGAAGTAGAGATAGCTGCCATCGAGCTCCTGCTGGTGAACCAGCTCGTGTCCGAGGAAGCTGCAGAACTTGGGCACGTCACGGGTGGTCGCGGGATCGCTGGCGACCACCTTGAGCACCTCACCGGCATGCATGTCACGCACCTTGTTGTGCATCAGCATGATCGGCTCGGGGCAGTAGAGTCCGGTGGTATCGAGTTCTGCTTGATAATCGGGCGGGGACGCTGCGGAATCAACCATCGATGACCTCTTCGAGGGAAGCAATCAGTAGGGAGCAACTAGATGATCAAGATCATTATCGAACGTCGCATCATGCCCGGACTCGAGGAGGAATACGAGCAAGCCGCTCGTGAAGCCATGCGCCACTCCCTGGGCGCACGCGGCTTCGTCGGCGGCGAGAGCCTCGTCGAGCTCGGGCACAGCGACCGACGCCTGATGATCACCAAGTGGCGCGACATGCGCGCCTGGAAGGAATGGTACACCAGTGAGGCGCGTAGCCGGGTGATGCAGCGCCTCCTGCCCCTGCTGACCGAGGACGAGCGCATCCGGATCTACGAGCCCACCCGGTAATCGAGACGGCTTCCGCCGCGCGTGCGGATCAGTCCTTGATCCGCACGTGCACCGTCACCTCCTCACGATCGTGATAGAGGTGGCGGCAGCCGATTTCTGCCGTAATCCCCGCCTCCGCCAGCGCCTGCTCGAGTCGTTCGAGACAGGACGCCACCTCGGGCCAGCGCCGCCTCATCGGTAGCTTGAGATTGAACACCGCCTCACGGCACCAGCGCCGCACCAGCCAGCGCTCCATCATCGCTTCCACCCGGGCCGGCTTGTCGACGATGTCACAGACCAGCCAATCCAGGCGATACGGCGGTTCCCAGACGAAACCATCCTCGCGCAGGTGCTCTACCAGCCCCGTGGCCATCAGGGTCCTGTCCATGGGACCGTTGTCGATGGCATAGACGTGCATCCCACGCCTCACCAGCTGCCAGGTCCAGCCGCCGGGCGCGGCGCCCAGATCGGCGGCCTGCATGCCTTCGGCCAACCGCGTGTCCCACTGCTCGCGGGGCACGAACTCATGCCAGGCCTCCTCGAGCTTCAGGGTCGAGCGACTCGGGGCACCGTGGGGGAAACGCAGCCGGCGGATCCCGCCGGGCACCTCACTACGATTCCCGGGAAAGCTCATGCCCAGTTGCACCCGATCGCCTGCGCTCCACAACAGGTGCAGGCGCCGCCCGCCGGCCTTGCGACGCAACGCCTTGCGCTTCTTCAGCACCGACTCCAGCGGGCGACTCAGCGCCTTGATCAGGCCAGCAAGCGCCTTGCCGTCATTGGTATCGGGGGTCTCCTGCCACAGCGACTCGAAGCTCCAGCCACTGGCCACGACCTGTTCGACGATGGGGGTCAGACGGTCCTCGCGGGCGAGTGACAGCGGCGGCAATGCCACCAGACTCTGCCGCGCGAATACCAGCGAGGCCAGTGGCAGTGCCCGGTGAAGGGCATTCGCCGGCTCCTCCCCTGCCACCGTAAAGCGCACGAACCCCGAGTTCGCGGTGAAGCGGCTCTCGCCATGCCAGCCCGCCACAGCGGCCTTGTCCTCGATCTCGGCGGCGAGGTCGGGCTCGAACCCGGGACGACAGTAGAGCAGCAGGTCACACGGTGGGGTCACGAACGGGCTCCTACAGGGAAACAGAGCGCGCATCATAACAGCCCGCCCGGAGACGAGCGACTCGACTTGCCAATCCTCACCGTTGAACCATCATCTTTTAACTTTATCTAATGTTCTCTGTTGGTGCAGATGCTTTTAGCATTTACAAGCATTTTCGACGCATATCCATACTAAATCTCGGCATGACCCATGCGCTTGCTGCATAATGGTGCACTGCTTTATATTGTCTCGATGCTGGAAGCGATTTTCAGGCCGAGCCTTCGGCCTCACATATCCACCCTCACAGGAAGCCTCCATGCCCTATGTTCATGACACCCTGGAACGCCTCAGGAAGAGTAGCCCTGCCCAGTTCGAGTTCTACCAGGCCGCCGAAGAGGTGTTGGAGTGCCTGCGCCCCCTGCTCGATCGCACCCCCCGCTATCACGAGCACAGCATCATCGAGCGGATCGTCGAGCCGGAACGCCAGATCATGTTTCGCGTCTGCTGGACCGATGACACCGGCAGGGTCCAGGTCAACAAGGGGTATCGGGTCCAGTTCAACTCCGCGCTGGGACCCTACAAGGGTGGCCTGCGTTTTCACCCCAGTGTGAACTCGGGCATCATCAAGTTCCTGGGCTTCGAGCAGATCTTCAAGAATGCCCTGACCGGCCTGCCCATCGGCGGCGGCAAGGGCGGCTCCGACTTCGACCCCAAGGGCAAGTCCGACGGCGAGATCATGCGCTTCTGCCAGTCGTTCATGAGCGAACTGTACCGCCATATCGGCCCGACGATCGACGTGCCGGCCGGCGATATCGGCGCGGGGGCTCGCGAGATCGGCTACCTCTATGGCCAGTACAAGCGCCTGACAGCCCGCTACGAAGGCGTCCTTACCGGCAAGGGCCTCAGCTGGGGCGGCTCCATCGGCCGCAAGGAAGCCACCGGCTACGGCGCCGTCTATTTTGCCCAGAACATGCTCGAGGCACGCGGCGAGGCCATCGAGGGCAAGACCTGCCTCGTGTCGGGTGCCGGTAACGTGGCGATCTATACCATCGAGAAGCTCTATCACCTGGGCGCACTACCCGTGACCTGCTCGGACTCCCGCGGCACGATCCACCACCCCGAAGGGATCGACCTCGATACGCTCAAGCTGCTCAAGGAAGTCGAGCGCACCTCGTTGCGCGAGTACATCGAGCACCATCCGGACGCCCACTACATCGATGCCACGGACTACCCCACCGATGGACATGCCGTGTGGCGCATCAAGGGTGACGTGGCCTTCCCCAGCGCCACCCAGAACGAAGTGACCGAGGCGGACGCCATCGCGCTGCTTCAGAATGGCGTCCACTGCATCAGCGAGGGCTCGAACATGGCCTCCACCGCAACCGCGGTCGAGCGCCTTCTGGAAGCAAGGATTGCATACGGCCCCGGGAAGGCTGCCAATGCCGGCGGCGTTGCCACCAGCCAGCTCGAGATGGCACAGAATAGCAGCATGCAGCAGTGGACCTTGGACAAGGTCGATACCAAGCTGCAGGCCATCATGGCGGATATCCACCACCAATGTGCCAGCACCGCTGCTGAATTCGATGCCCCTACCAACCTGGTGCTGGGCGCCAACATCGCCGGCTTTCGCAAGGTGGCCGATGCCATGATCGACCAGGGCGTTGTATAACCAACGCTCATCGGCTCATCACTGCCGCCATGAGCGACCGTGAATGCAAGAGCCCCAGCTCTCATGAGCTGGGGCTCTTGCTGGCAATGCATATGGCCAACTGAATCCTGCTACGCGGCCAGTTTCAGGCCCACCAGCCCAGCGAGAATCAGCACGAGGCTGATCAAGCGCAGCGGTGATGCGCTATCGCCATGAATCAGAATGCCCAGCAGCACGGTACCGACTGCTCCAATCCCTACCCAGATGGCATAGGCCGTGCCTACCGGCAGCACCTTCATGGCCTGAGCCAGCAGGTAGAAGCTGCCCACCATGGCCACGATCGTGAACAGGCTGGGAAGCGGGCGTGAAAAACCTTCAGACGCCTTCAGACCCAAGGCCCAGGCAATTTCGAGAAGGCCAGCAACGATCAACAAGAACCATGCCATGAGAACTTCTTTCATCGTTGGCCGAGGTCGTCCCCGGATGAAAGAACGTGCAGCGGGTCGTCCCGGTCACGGTTGGCTCTCAGTGAGAAAGCAAATGAATTGAACGGCAAAAACCCCGAGCTCTTTCGAACTCGGGGCTTTCTGAAGAGGTGCCTGACGACCCGGGCGGCGCTCCGCTACTCTCCATGGGAGACCCCTAAACGACGAAACCCAGCCTCTTTCGAAGCTGGGTTTCTGAATAGGTGCCTGACGATGACCTACTCTCGCATGGGGAGACCCCACACTACCATCGGCGCTGAGCGGTTTCACTACTGAGTTCGGCATGGGATCAGGTGGTTCCCGCTCGCTATGGTCGTCAGGCGAAAAACGTATGAATCATGCTGGCGCGATCGTCTCGGCGTATCCGCAATCGTCTGCGATCACAGACCTCTTGGGTGTTATATGGTCAAGCCTCACGGGCCATTAGTACCGGTTAGCTCAACGCCTTGCAGCGCTTCCACACCCGGCCTATCAACCAGCTGGTCTCGCTGGGCCCTTCAGGAGGCTCGAGGCCTCGGGGACGTCTCATCTTGAAGGAGGCTTCCCGCTTAGATGCCTTCAGCGGTTATCCTGTCCGCACATAGCTACCCGGCAATGCCACTGGCGTGACAACCGGAACACCAGAGGTGCGTCCACTCCGGTCCTCTCGTACTAGGAGCAGCTCTTCTCAAACGTCCAACGCCCACGGCAGATAGGGACCGAACTGTCTCACGACGTTCTAAACCCAGCTCGCGTACCACTTTAAATGGCGAACAGCCATACCCTTGGGACCGACTTCAGCCCCAGGATGTGATGAGCCGACATCGAGGTGCCAAACACCGCCGTCGATGTGAACTCTTGGGCGGTATCAGCCTGTTATCCCCGGAGTACCTTTTATCCGTTGAGCGATGGCCCTTCCATACAGAACCACCGGATCACTAGAACCTACTTTCGTACCTGCTCGACGTGTCTGTCTCGCAGTCAAGCACCCTTATGCTCTTGCACTCACTGCACGATTTCCAACCGTGCTGAGGGTACCTTCGTGCTCCTCCGTTACTCTTTAGGAGGAGACCGCCCCAGTCAAACTACCCACCACACACTGTCCTCGATCCGGATCACGGACCTGAGTTAGAACGCCAATGATGCCAGGCTGGTATTTCAAGGTTGGCTCCACCCGAACTGGCGTCCGGGTTTCAAAGCCTCCCAGCTATCCTACACAAGCAACATCAGCATCCAGTGTGAAGCTGTAGTAAAGGTTCACGGGGTCTTTCCGTCTAGCCGCGGGTACACAGCATCTTCACTGCGATTTCAATTTCACTGAGTCTCGGGTGGAGACAGCGTGGCCATCATTACGCCATTCGTGCAGGTCGGAACTTACCCGACAAGGAATTTCGCTACCTTAGGACCGTTATAGTTACGGCCGCCGTTTACCGGGGCTTCGATCAGGAGCTTCGCTTGCGCTAACACCATCAATTAACCTTCCGGCACCGGGCAGGCGTCACACCCTATACGTCCGCTTGCGCGTTTGCAGAGTGCTGTGTTTTTAATAAACAGTTGCAGCCACCTGGTATCTTCGACCGCCTCGTGCTCCGGCCGCGAGGGCCTTCACACTAACGCGGCGTGCCTTCTCCCGAAGTTACGGCACCATTTTGCCTAGTTCCTTCACCCGAGTTCTCTCAAGCGCCTGGGTATTCTCTACCTGACCACCTGTGTCGGTTTGGGGTACGGTCCCACATGATCTGAAGCTTAGAGGCTTTTCCTGGAAGCGTGGCATCGATGACTTCGGCACCGTAGTGCCTTCGTCTCGCCTCTCGGCCTGGGGATCCCGGATTTGCCAAAGATCCCAGCCTACCGGCTTTCACCAGGACAACCAACGCCTGGCCCACCTAGCCTTCTTCGTCCCCCCATCGCAACCATGTGAGGTACGGGAATATTGACCCGTTTCCCATCGACTACGCCTTTCGGCCTCGCCTTAGGGGCCGACTCACTCTGCTCCGATTAGCGTCGAACAGAAACCCTTGGTCTTCCGGCGGGGGAGTTTTTCACTCCCCTTGTCGTTACTCATGTCAGCATTCGCACTCGTGATACCTCCAGCAAGCCTCTCGACTCACCTTCGTCGGCTTACACGACGCTCCTCTACCGC
>NZ_PNRE01000024.1 GCF_002879645.1 Halomonas heilongjiangensis
GGCCACCAGGGCGGCAAAGGCCGAAAACTCCTGCTGTCCGGCCTCCAGCGCCTGGGCGGCCAGCACCCGCCGCCGCTCGAGGTCGGCGTTCCAGGCCACGAAGACCGCGGCCAGACCGACGAAGGAGTGCAGCGCCGCGACCAGCTGCGGCATCTCGGTCATGGCGACGCGCTTGGCCACGTGCCAGCCGGCCACCGCACCGATGATCATCATCGGGATCATCCACCAGTAGCCGCCGATCCCCGGCCCGAAGGCGGTGAAGAACACCGCCACGGCCATGCCGACGATGCCGTACCAGACCGCGCGCTTGGCCTTCTCCTGATTGCTCAACCCCCCCAGCGAGAGGATGAACAGTACACTCGCCGCGATCGACGCGGCAGAAACGAATCCTTGCCCCAACATATCTTGTCTCCGCCGCTCAGGATTTCTGGAACATGGCCAGCATCCGGCGTGTCACCAGGAAGCCACCCACGATATTGATGGTCGCGATCAGCACCGAGATCGCCGCCAGTACCCCCACGATCCAGCTACCCGAGCCGATCTGCAGGATGGCGCCGAGGATGATGATGCCCGAGATCGCGTTGGTCACCGCCATCAGCGGTGTGTGCAACGAGTGACTGACGCCCCAGATCACCTGGAAGCCGACGAAGCAGGCCAGCGCGAAGACGATGAAGTGCTGCAGGAAGGACGCCGGCGCCACCTGGCCCAGCACCAGCATCAGCGCTCCCCCCACGCCCAGCAGGGTCACCTGCCGCTTGGTCTGGGCCAGGAAGGCAGCGTGCTCGGCGGCCTTCTTCTCCTCCGGCGTGGGTTCCTTGACCTTCTCCTTGGGCTTGGCGGCGGCGATGGCCTTGACCTTGGGCGGCGGCGGCGGGAAGGTGACCTCGCCGGCATGGGTCACCGTGGCGCCGCGGATGACGTCATCCTCCATGTCGTGGACGATCGCACCATCCTTCTCCGGCGTGAGATCGGTGAGCATGTGGCGGATGTTGGTGGCATAGAGCAGCGAGGCCTGGGTGGCCATGCGCGAAGGAAAGTCGGTATAGCCGACGACCGTCACGCCATTGTCGGAGACCACCTTCTCGTCGGCACGGGTCAGGTCGCAGTTGCCGCCCTTCTCGGCCGCCAGGTCGACGATCACCGACCCGGGCTTCATCGCCTCGACCATGTCCGCGAGCCACAGCTTGGGAGCCGGTCGGCCCGGTATCAATGCGGTGGTGATGACGATATCGACATCCGGCGCCTGTTCGCGGAACAGCGCCAGCTGCTTCTCGCGGAACTCGGGGCTCGAGGGCGCGGCATAGCCGCCCGTCCCGGAACCGTCCTGGCTGTCCTCGAAGTCGAGGAACAGGAACTCGGCGCCCATGGACTCGATCTGCTCGGCGACCTCGGGGCGCACGTCGAAGGCGCGCACGACCGCCCCCAGGCTGGTGGCGGTACCGATGGCGGCGAGCCCCGCCACCCCGGCGCCGATCACCAGCACCTTGGCCGGCGGCACCTTGCCGGCGGCGGTCACCTGGCCGGTGAAGAAGCGACCGAAGTTGTTGCCCGCCTCGATCACCGCCCGGTAGCCGGCGATATTGGCCATGCTCGAGAGCGCATCCATCTTCTGCGCCCGCGAGATCCGCGGCACCATGTCCATGGCGACCACCGTCGCTCCCTGGGCACGGCACTTCTCGAGCAGCGCCTCGTTCTGGGCCGGCCAGAAGAAGGCGATCAGCGTCTGCCCCTGGCGCAGGCGTCCGACCTCCTCCTCGGAGGGCTCGCGCACCTTGATGACCACCTCGGCCTCGCTCCAGAGCGCCTCGGCGCCGTCGACGACGGTGACCCCGGCCGCCCGGTAGGCATCGTCATCGAAGCCCGCGGCGACTCCGGCCCCGCTCTCGACGAGACACTCGTGTCCCAGCTTCTGGATCTGCTGCGCGCTCTCGGGGGTCAGCGCGACGCGCGCCTCCCCCGCGGCACTCTCCCTGGGTGCTCCAATCTTCACTCCAACTCCTCCTATTATCCTTTTGTCGAGAAATCCCGACCGTCACTCATACCCCAGTGAAGGGCGAGGCACAAGCCGCAGCTTGCCCGTCCGGGCGGGACAGTGCTGTTCTCGGAACGACTGATGCCACCCCAGGGGGTGGCATCGTCGGCGTCAATCGTGCGGCAGCGTCAGGCAGTATCGTCGGAGCCGTGACTGCGTATCAAGAGCGCATTGGTACGCAACAGCGCCAGCAGCACGTCCCGGTAGTCGGCACGTACGGCATAGCGATCGAGGGTAGCGATCAGCGCTTCGGGGGAGACGTCTTCCCGGGCCGCCAGTTCGGCCCGGCGGGTGCGCAGCCGCTCATAGGCGCGGTGGGTATTGAGGTTGTGCAGATAGGCACGTACCGATTCCTGGACGCTGTCGAAGGCCTGGAAGCGACGGCCGCTGCCCTGCTGGCCCAGCCCGCAGCCGTCACTGAAGCAGCGCATGCCGAACAGGTTGTTGCCCTGGCGGGCGAAGCGCGAGGTGCCCCAGCCGGACTCTTCCACCGCCTGGATCACCACCATCTCCAGCGGCAGGGTATCGACGCGGGTCAGCAGGCGCGGGTCGACACCCTCGCCACGGCAATCGAGCCGGTAGTCGGCACACAGCTCGGCCAGACGCTCACGCTCCTGGGCGTCTGGCAGGGCCGGCCGTTCCAGCAGGGCCTGGAGCCACTCCCGCTTGGCCTGGATGCGCGCATTCTCGGCCTCGACGATGGGCACCAGCATGGTGAGGAAGGCCGCCTTGCGCTTCGGACCGGCCGGCACGCCGCGCAGGTCCGGCAGTGCCGCCACCGGATCGTCGAGTTCCGCCGCGGCGTCGAAATCGGGCAGCGGCCCATCCAGTTGGGGCTCGGCCAGCAGCGGGCCGGCGGCAATGCCGAGCACCAGCAGCAGGATCGCGGCCAGGGCGCCGAGTCGCCAGCGGGGATAACTCAGGCACAGCAGAAAGCGGGACAAGAGACGCATGGGATCATGCCTCATCGATGAAGATGGGCAATCTTAGCAGCCTTTCGCCACAGATCCGACATTTTTTTGCACCGCAACAAACGCAACCCCGCCGGCACGCGCCGTCGGCGGGGTTGGTGACCACTCACTGGGGCGGCGCTCGGATGCCGTTGGCTCAGGCCGTCAGCAGCCCATTGAGACGCCGCACATAGGCCGCGGGGTCGTCGAGATGCCCCCCTTCGGCGATGATCGCCTGATCCAGCAGGATATGGGCCAGGTCGGTGAAGGCTTCACCCTCCGCCGCCTCGAGCCGCTCGACCAGGGGGTGCGCCGGATTGAGCTCGAGGATCGGCTTGACCTCGGGCAACGGCTGGCCGGCGGCCTCCATGATGCGGCGCATCTGGTAGCCCATCTCGTGTTCCGGCAGCACCACGCAGGCCGGCGAGTCGGTCAGGCGATGGGTGACCCGCACCTCCTGGGCCAGCTCGCCGAGCGCCTCCTTGACCCGCTTGACCAGCGCCTCCTTGGCCTTGGCGGTCTCCTGCTGGGCCTGCTTCTCCGCCTCGTCCTCGACCTCGCCGAGGTCCAGGTCCCCCTTGGCCACGTCGACAAAGTGCTTGCCATCGAACTCGGTCAGATGACTCATCAGCCACTCGTCGATGCGGTCGTGGAGCAGCAGCACCTCGATGCCCTTCTTGCGGAAGATCTCGAGGTGGGGGCTGCTCTTGGCCGCATTGAAGCTGTCGGCGACGATGTAGTAGACCTTGTCCTGCCCCTCCTTCATGCGCTCGAGGTAGTCGGCCAGGGACTGGTCCTGGGTGGCGCTGTCGGTATGGGTGGTGGAGAAGCGCAGCAGGCCGGCGATCTTGTCGCGATTGGCGAAGTCCTCCGCCGGGCCCTCCTTGAGCACGCTGCCGAAGGTATTCCAGAAGCCCTGATAGGCCTCCTTGTCCTTGGCCAGCTTGCCGAGCATGTCCAGGGCACGCTTGGTCAGGGCGCTCTTGATCTTCTCGACCTTGGGGTCCTGCTGCAGCAGCTCCCGGGAGACGTTCAGCGACAGGTCACGGGTGTCGAGCACGCCCTTGACGAAGCGCAGGTAGAGCGGCAGGAACTGCTCGGCGTCGTCCATGATGAAGACGCGCTGCACATAGAGCTTCACGCCACGGGCGCCGTCGCGCTCATAGAGGTCGAAGGGCGCGCGGCCCGGCACGTAGAGCAGGCTGACGTACTCGAGCTTGCCCTCGACCTTGTTGTGGCTCCAGGTCAGGGGGTCGCTGAAGTCATGGGCCACGTGCTTGTAGAAGGCCTTGTACTCGTCGTCGGAGACCTCGCCCTTGGGCCGCACCCAGAGCGCGGTGGCCTCGTTGACGGTCTCCCAGACGGTCTTCTCGCTGCCCTCGACCGGCGTGCCGTCGTCGTCCTTGTCGGTCTCGACACGCGGCATGCGCACCGGTACCTCGATGTGGTCGGAGTACTTGCGCACCAGGCTCTGCAGGCGGAAGTCGTCGGCGAACTCCCTGGCGTCCTGCTTCAGGTGCAGTACGATCTCGGTGCCGTGGGCCGGGCGCTCGACGTCGGCGACGGTGAACTCGCCCTCGCCCTTCGAGTGCCATTCCACTCCCTCGCCGGCCGGGGTGCCGGCCTTGCGCGTGCGTACGGTGATGTCGTCGGCGACGATGAAGCCCGAGTAGAAGCCGACACCGAACTGACCGATCAGCTTCGCATCCTTCTGCTGCTCGCCGGAGAGCTGCTTGAGGAACTCGGCGGTGCCGGAGCGAGCGATGGTGCCGAGGTTCTCGATCACCTCGGCACGGTTCATACCGATGCCGTTGTCGCGAACCGTGACGGTGCCCGCCTCCTGATCATGCTCGATCTCGATGCGCAGCTCGCTGTCGCCCTCGTACAGGGCATCGTTGTCCAGCGCCGCATAGCGCAGCTTGTCGCAGGCGTCGGCGGCATTGGAAATCAGCTCGCGCAGGAAGATCTCCCGGTTGGAATACAGGGAGTGGATCATCAGGTGGAGGAGTTGCTTGACCTCAGTCTGGAACCCCAGGGTCTCTTCACGAATGGCAGTGGACATGCGTCGAATCCCTCGTCGTGTGCACAGGACGGCGGTGCAGGACAGGCACCGCCGGTTTCAAGGCTGACGGGGATATGGGGGCCGGGCCCCACTTTTCAAGCGTCGGCGTGATCCGTCGTGACCGGGTCGGCCAGCACGAAGTGCAGACGCGCCGTGGCCACCGGCACCGCCTCGTCTTCCTGCCAGGCACTGACCTGGACATTGGCCATGCGCCGTCCCTCGCGCAGCAGCCGACAGCGGGCGTGGGTCGGCGCCACCCGGGCGGTGCGCAGGTAGTCGATGGAGAGATCGACGATATGCGGCAACCGCGGGATACGGGTGGCGAGCATCAGGTCGAGGGTCGCGGCGGTCTCCATGAACGCCGCCACCACCCCGCCGTGCAGCGCCGGCAGCAGCACGTTGCCGACATTGCCCTCGCTGGGGGCGAGGCGGTACAGCAAGCCGTCGGCGTGCGGGTCGGGGATCGCCGAGACGCCGATGCGCCGGGCATAGGGCACCCATGCCAGCCAGGCCTCGACATCCCCCTCGGCGCGGGTCCGCGCCAGCCACTCGACGTCGCTGAAGCCCTCACGCATGGTCGTCCTCCCCGGCGAACAGCGCCTCGGCGAAGCCCGGCGGCGTATTGCGCGGCCCCAGCCGCACGAAATTGCCGATGCCCCGTGCCAGAGGTCGGCCCTCCTCCTGCCACAGGGTGCCCTCGGTGAAGACCACCGGCGCGGTGACCCGGAGCACGCGCGCCTCGGCGAAGATATCCCGCCCCACCACACCCGGGCGGTAGTGGTCGACACGCAGGTCCAGGGTCGGGCAGACCTCCAGCGCCGGCAGGGCACAGAGCACCGCTGAGCCACAGACGGTATCCAGCAGCATGGTCAGCACCCCGCCGTGCACCAGGCCGCGGGCGCTGTCGCCGAGCAGGTCATCGCACCAGGGCAGGCGCATGGTGACCACCGGCGGCGTCACCGTCAGCACCTCGAGGCCCAGCTCACGGGTATGCGGTATCACCGTGACGAAACGGGTCAGGGCCTGGCGCCACGCCTCGACGGAGCGATCCTGGTCAGGGGTCACGGCCGGTGCCTCCACGATATTCCAACGAGCGTTTGATAGCTTTTGTCTAGCCTAGTCGCCGCTGGGCCGGCGTACAAGCCCCGGGCGGCTACATTCTTTCACTTACTTTCGCCTCGGCCCCCTACTCAAATACCCCCCGATCGGCGAGGATACGGCTTGATGGATTTCCCCTCGGAGGCCCGCCCCATGCGCCATCGTCCCCTCGCCCGGCGTGTCGGCTCCCTGCTGACCGCCCTGACGCTCGCCCTCCCCCTGTCGCTGCCGCCGGTAAGCGCCTTCGCGCTCGGCGACGACCGCGCCATGCGCGACGCCCTGGAGGCCGCCCGCAATCAGGAGTGGCAGAAGATCGACCAGGCGGCCATCGATGGCCATTTACTAGCCGGCTACGTGGAGTACCACCGCCTACGCAACCGCCTGCCCCAGGCGGAGCCGTCCCAGGTGCTCGACTTCATCGAGCGTCACGGTGACTCGCCGCTGGGCGAGTGGATGCGCGGCCAGGCGATCGCCCGTTATGGCCACGCCGGCCGCTTCGGCAGCCTGCTGGCGGTGGCCGACGGCGTACCCGAGGGTACCGCGCGCCAGTGCTACTACTACACGGCCCTGCTCGGTCGCGACCCCGGTGCCGCGGCCGAGGGTGGTCGCGAGCTGTGGCGGGTCGGCCGTTCGCAGCCGGATGCCTGCGACACCCTGTTCCGGGCCCTGCGCGAACGCGGCGAGATCGGCGAGCGGGAGATCTGGGAGCGCAGGATGCTCGCCTGGCAGGCCGGCGAGACCGGGCTGATGAGCCACCTCGGCAGGATGCTGGGCAGCCGCTGGCAGGAGGCGAACGACACCGTGGAGCGGCTGCGCAAGGACTACGCCGCGATCACCCGGGTGCCCACCTGCATCGGCCCCGGCTGCCAGGGCAGCAGCGCCCTGTTCGCCGCCGCCATGCACGGCTTCACCCGTGCCGATACCGAGGCCGCCTATGAGGCCTGGCGCAAGATCGCCCCGCACCTGGAACTCGACGCTTCCAGCCGCCACGCCATCGAACGCGACCTGGTGTTCTACTCGCTGGTCCGCGACATCCGCCAGAACCGCGCCTGGGCCGACGAGGCCCTGGCCGGGATGCCCGACCCCGAGCTGCTCGAGCTGCGGGTGCGTACCGCCCTGGCCGAGCGCGACTGGCGGGGGGTCATCGACTGGGTCCACCGCATGCCCGACGAGCCGCGCCAGGACGCCCGCTGGCAGTACTGGCTCGGCCGGGCGCTGGAGCAGCTCGGTGACACGGCGACGGCTCAGACCGCCTATGCGGCCGCGGCCGAGGGGCGCAGTTTCTTCGGTTTCGCCGCCGCCGACCGCCTGGGCCGCCCCTACGCCCTCAACCTGGAGCGCAACGGCTTCGACGACGACTACCGTGAGCATGTCGCCCGCTGGCCGGCGGTGCAGCGTACCGAGGCGCTGATCCGCATCGGTGAACAGGGACTGGCCAACAGCGAGTGGTACACCGCCGTGTCCCGGGCCTCGGCCCGGGAGGCACGAGCGCTCGCCGACTATGCCCAGCGACGGGGCTGGCACGCCAAGCTGGTGCAGACCACCATCACCGGACAGATGTGGGATGCCCTGGACTGGCGCTTCCCGGAGGCCTACCGCGAGCACTTCCTGCACTGGGGGCGCGTTACCGGGGTCGACCCCTACCTGCTGATGGGGATCGCCCGCCGCGAGAGCGCCTACAATCCCGACGCGCTCTCGCCGGCCGGTGCCCGTGGCCTGATGCAGGTGATGCCGGGTACCGCCACCCAGCTCAGTCGGCAGCTCGGCATCAGCGATCCCGGCCCTTACGGCGTGCTCGACCCGGCGCTCAACATCCGCCTCGGCAGCACCTACATCCGCGACATGCTCGACCGCTACCGCGGCAACCGCCTGGCCGCCACCGCCGCCTACAACGCCGGCCCCGGCCGGGTCGATCGCTGGCTGCGCGACGCCCCGGAGGAGTTCGACCTCTTCGTCGAGAGCATCCCCTTCCGCGAGACTCGCAACTATGTCCAGGCGGTGCTCTCCTACCGGGCGATCTTCGAGAGCCTGGCCAACGGCGGCAGCAGCGAGGGCGTGGCGATGCTCAGCGCCGCGGAGAAGTCCGTGCGCTATGACCGTTCGCTGCTGGCCCGCAACTGAGGATGGGAACCAAACTCAGCCGCAGCCATATAGGGCCCCGGGGGCAAGCCGAAGAGGAGGTCCTACGCCAGGGATGGCGTCGGTAGCGTACAGGGATGTATTCACAGCGCCTCCTGGCAGGCTTGCCGCCGGATCAGCCCTGAGATCTGGCGACGCTAGGCCGGAGAGCGCTCCAGCGCCAGCTTGACCCCGAAGGCGATAAGCACGCCACCGGTCACCGCGTTGAGCCACCTGGCGAAGGCGCGGCTGGCCAGCCAGCGCCCGGCGCTGCCCACCATCACCACGATGGCGATCTGCCACAGGTTGGCGATCACGAAATGCACCCCGGCGAGCCACAACGACTTGGTCAGGGCCGGGTCCCCCGGAGCGATGAACTGGGGCAGGAAGGCCATGTAGAAGACCACTGTCTTGGGATTGAGCACGTTGGACAGGAAGCCCTCGCGCAGCGGCTGCCACACCGGCACCGCACGGCGACCGCCGCCGACGCCGGCCACCGGCAGCCCCTGGCCGCGCCGGACGGCGAGCAGGCTGTTCGCCCCCAGCCAGACCAGGTAGGCGGCCCCGAGCATCTTGAGCAGGCCGAAGGCCCAGGCCGACTGCAGCAGGATCAACGAGATGCCCAGCGCCGAGACGGCGGCATGCACGAAGAGCCCGCAGCAGATCGCCAGGCTGGTGAGCATGCCGTCACGCATCCCCCCCCGGGCGGTGTTGCGGATCACCAGCAGGGTATCGACACCCGGGCTCATGGTCAGCAGGGTGATGGCCACCAGGAAGGGCCAGAAGTGTGCATCGATGAACATGAAAGGACTCGCGAAAGAGAGCGGGACAGGCGGCCGGCGGGTGCTGGACGCGTCGGAGGTTTCCATCTACAGTGAGCTTGCGGGCGGTTGCAACGGTTCCCCCGGCGACAGCCCGGTTGACGCAATCGGGGTGCCGGTGCACCATCCGCTGCGTTGGTCAGCAAGTAAAAAGTCGTCGGTTGTACTTCGATTCCTTCGATACACGCGGTGCGCACTTCTTCCTTGCCTTGCCCACGCACTTGGGGCGCTCGATACGACATCGCGTGCCCGGCACGATCATTACAGTATGTTAAGGAAATCGACAATGGCAACTGGCACTGTCAAGTGGTTCAACGACACCAAGGGCTACGGCTTCATCTCTCCCGACGACGGTGGTGATGACCTGTTCGCGCACTTCTCCGAGATCCAGGCTGAAGGCTTCAAGACCCTGCAGGACGGCCAGAAGGTCACCTTCGAGGTCACCCAGGGCAAGAAGGGCCTTCAGGCCTCCAACATCCGACTCGCCAACTAAGGGAGTCATCCCTGGCGGCCCGGCGCCGGTTGCCGACCCCGTCTGACGACGACATCGCCAATCGGAGCGCTGCAGCCCGGAAACAGGAAGGCCCACCTCGCGGTGGGCCTTTTTCATGGGCCGCCGGGTGTCACTCCTCCTCGACCTCCATGGGCTCGAACTCGTATCGTTCCTGTTCGACCTCCTCGAACTGTTCCTCCAGGCGGCGCTGAGCCTCTTCGAAGCGACGCTCCTGCTCCTCGATGATGGCATCGATGTCGCTGCTGGTGGGCTCGCCGGCCTGGGCAGCCTCCTCGTCGAGGCTGGACTCGCCGCGCGCCTCGGGGGAATCGCTGCCCGGGTCGTCCATGGGCTCGAACTCGGGGCTCTCCCGCTCCACCTCCTCGAACTGTTCGTCGATGCGTCGACTCGCCTCCTCGAAGCGGCGCTCCTGCTCCTCGATGATGGCGTCGACGTCATCCCGGGTGGTCTCGCCGGGAAGCGCCTCATCGCCTTCCAGGCTGGTATCGGGTGACTCGCCCAGGGTCTCGGCATCGGCATCGACCTCGCCGTCCTGGCCTTGCTCTACGTCGGCCTCCTCCTCGGCAGGCGGCGGCGTCTCGGCAGCGATCTCATCCTCGTCCATCTCGGCAGCGGGCTCCTGCACCCCCTGCGTCTCCTCGGGCTCGGCAGGAGCGGGCTCGTCATCGCCGTTGCCGCAGCCGGCGAGCCCCAACGAGAGCGCCAGGGCAGCCACAAGAGGCATCCAGGGTTTCATTGCCATCCTCTATTACTCCTGACAAAAGGATCGATATTGCACCAGAGCGACACCGCTCCCGCAAGGCAGGGCCATCGCTCAGGTGGCAAACAGCTGGCCGGCGATGTCTCGAAACGCCTTGAACTCGATGGCGTTGCCGGTGGGATCGCGGAAGAACATGGTGGCCTGCTCGCCGGGTTGGCCGCGAAAGCGGATATGGGGCTCGATCTCGAAGCGTATCCCGGCCGAGGTCAAGCGGTCGACCAGCGACTCCCAGTCACGCATCTCCAGCACCACGCCAAAGTGCGGTACCGGCACGCCATGGCCATCCACGGGGTTGCGATGGTCGTCGATGCCCTTGTCGCCCAGTTCCGGATTGAGATGGCAGACGAACTGGTGGCCGAAGAGGTTGAAATCGACCCAGGTATCGCTGGAACGGCCTTCCGTGCAGCCCAGCAGTTCGCCATAGAAGCGTCGGGCCTCGGCCAGATCACGGACCTGCACGGCGAGATGGAAGGGGGTGAGCATCTCGATTCCTCCGGGAATGGGTTACCGATGCTGTCCATCATGCCGCTCCCCGGGCCGGCTGGCCAGCCCGCCTCTGTCAGGGTCCGGCAGCGGACAGCCGAGGGTCCAGGCCACGGCGCGCAGCAGTTCTGCCTCCTCGGGCTCTACCCGCCCGTCGTGCTCCACGCAGCGGGTCATGGCGGCGAGCAGTGCCGCCCGCTCGGCCGTGGCCAGACGCACCAGCCGCGCCATGGCCCAGTCCAGGTCCGCTGCCAGGGCCGGCTCGGCCACGAAGTCGAGGGCGACGCCCAAGGCCTCGGCAGCCTGGCCGAAAGCCTCGCGGGCCTCGGCCTCATCGCCCTGGCCGGCTGTCGCCAGGGCCGAGAGCATCCGCGAGAGCGGCCCGCCCAGGTCGACCAGGTGGCAGTCGCGCCGGGCGCGCCGCTCGCCCTCGATGCCCTGGACGACCAGCCGGTGGAGCGCCCACTGCAGCGCCCCGGGACGGGTCTCGATCGCCATCAGCCGCTCGAGGCAGGCACGGAAACCGGCGAACTGGGTGGTGGACAGCTGGCGCAGCACCGGCAGCGCCAGTTCGATCAGCGGCAGGCGATGGCCGGGTGCGAGTCGTGCCAGGGGCTCGGCGAGTCGGTCCAGTTCCACCAGCACCTCGGGCAACGCCTGACTGGCGAGGGCGAGGCGCTGCTTCTCTCGGCTCTGCGGGTCGACCCCCATCAGGATGCCGTAGACCAGCGCCCGGGCGGCGAAGGGGTCGTGGGCG
>NZ_PNRE01000014.1 GCF_002879645.1 Halomonas heilongjiangensis
CCGGAGGAGAAGAAGGCCGCCGAGCACGCTGCCTTCCTGGCCCAGACCAAGCGGCAGGTGACCCTGCTGGGCGTGGGGGGAGCGCTGATGCTGGTGCTGGGCCAGGTGGCGCCGGCGTCCTTCCTGCAGCACTTCATCGTCTTCGCGCTGGCCTGCTTCGTCGGCTTCCAGGTGATCTGGGGCGTCAGTCACTCGTTGCACACACCGCTGATGGCGGTGACCAACGCGATCTCGGGCATCATCATCCTCGGCGCCATCCTGCAGATCGGCTCGGGTAGCTGGATCGTGGGGGTACTGGCGGCGATCTCGGTGCTGATCGCGACCATCAATATCGTGGGTGGCTTCCTGGTGACACGCCGGATGCTGGCCATGTTCCAGAAATCCTGAGCGGCGGAGACAAGATATGTTGGGGCAAGGATTCGTTTCTGCCGCGTCGATCGCGGCGAGTGTACTGTTCATCCTCTCGCTGGGGGGGTTGAGCAATCAGGAGAAGGCCAAGCGCGCGGTCTGGTACGGCATCGTCGGCATGGCCGTGGCGGTGTTCTTCACCGCCTTCGGGCCGGGGATCGGCGGCTACTGGTGGATGATCCCGATGATGATCATCGGTGCGGTGGCCGGCTGGCACGTGGCCAAGCGCGTCGCCATGACCGAGATGCCGCAGCTGGTCGCGGCGCTGCACTCCTTCGTCGGTCTGGCCGCGGTCTTCGTGGCCTGGAACGCCGACCTCGAGCGGCGGCGGGTGCTGGCCGCCCAGGCGCTGGAGGCCGGACAGCAGGAGTTTTCGGCCTTTGCCGCCCTGGTGGCCACCAAGGCTCCCGATGAACTGATGTTCCTCCAGCTCGAGGTGGTGTTCGCCATCTTCATCGGCGCGGTGACCTTCACTGGTTCGGTGATCGCCTTCGGCAAGCTGGCCGGCAAGGTCGACGGGAAGTCCCGCCAACTGCCCGGCGGGCACATGCTCAATGCCGGGGCGGCCGTGCTCTGTCTGGTGCTGGCCATCGCCTATGTCTCGGGGGCCGGTTTCTGGACCCTGCTGGTGCTGGCGGCACTGTCGTTCTTCATCGGCTGGCACCTGATCATGGGCATCGGCGGGGCCGACATGCCGGTGGTGGTGTCGATGCTCAACAGCTATTCGGGCTGGGCGGCGGCGGCCATCGGTTTCACCCTGTCCAACGACCTGCTGATCGTCACCGGTGCCCTGGTGGGCTCCTCGGGCGCGATTCTCTCCTACATCATGTGCAAGGCGATGAACCGCAACTTCGTCAGCGTCATCCTGGGGGGCTTCGGGGCCGTTCAGGGGGTCTCTGCCGAGATCGAGGGCGAGCAGGTGGCGATCGACGCCGGTGGCGTGGCCGCGGCGCTCAACGATGCCGACAGCGTGATCATCGTGCCGGGCTATGGCATGGCGGTGGCCCAGGCGCAGAATGCGGTGAGCGAGCTGGTCCGCAAGCTGCGTAGTGCCGGCAAGGAGGTGCGCTTCGGCATCCATCCGGTGGCCGGTCGCCTGCCCGGACACATGAACGTGCTGCTGGCCGAAGCCAGGGTGCCCTACGATATCGTGCTGGAGATGGACGAGATCAACGACGACTTTCCCGAGACCGACGTGGTGATCGTCATCGGCTCCAACGATATCGTCAATCCCGCCGCCGAAGAGGATCCTGGCAGCCCCATCGCCGGCATGCCGGTGTTGAAGGTGTGGGAGGCCAAGCAGGTGTTCGTCAGCAAGCGCGGTCAGGGCACCGGCTACTCCGGCATCGAGAATCCGCTGTTCTTCAAGGAGAACACCCGGATGTTCTATGGCGATGCCAGGGCGAGCGTCGACTCCCTGCTGCACCTGATCGACTGAGGCGTTCCGCCCGGGCCGCAGCGCCGGCCCGGGTACGGCTTCACCACGACACGCCCCTCGACGGGGCGTTTTTCGTTACAATTCATCCTCCAACCTCCACCTTCAGGGGCGACCATGTCAGACGAACCCATGCAAGTGGCGGTGCTCGGCGGCGGCAGCTTCGGCACCGCCCTGGCCAGCATCGCCGCCGACAACGGGGCCAGGGTGCGGCAGTGGCTGCGCGACCCGGCGCTGGCGGCTCAGATCAATCGTGAGCACTGCAACGGCCGTTACCTGCCCGATTACGCCATGAATCCCGGCGTAGTGGCCTCCACCGAGATGGCCGAGGTGCTCGAGGGTGCCCAACTGGTGCTGGTGGCGATTCCCTCCAAGGCCTTCCGCGAAGTGGTGCGCCAGGCGCGGCCCTGGCTGCATGCCGCCCAGATCCTGGTCAGCACCACCAAGGGGATCCAGGAGGAGGGGTTCAAGCTGATGAGCCAGATCCTCGAGGAGGAAACCGGCTTTCCGCACATCGGGGTGATCTCGGGGCCCAACCTGGCCTCGGAGATCGCCCAGAAGCAGCTCACCGCCACGGTGATCGCCAGCGATGACCCGGATACCCGCACCTGGGTGCAGACGGCGCTGGGTTGCGACTACTTCCGGGTCTACGCCAGCAACGACCGCTACGGCGTGGAGCTGGGCGGGGCGCTCAAGAACATCTATGCCATCGCTGCCGGCATGGCGGCGGCGCTGGGCATGGGCGAGAACACCCGCAGCATGCTGATGACCCGGGCGCTGGCCGAGATGAGCCGTTTCGCCGTGGATCAGGGCGCCAACCCGATGACCTTCCTCGGGCTCGCCGGGGTCGGCGACCTGATCGTCACCTGTTCGTCGAGCCTGTCGCGCAACTATCGGGTGGGCCAGGCCCTGGGCGAGGGCAGGACCCTGGACGAGGCCGTCGAGGCGCTGGGTCAGGTGGCGGAAGGGGTCAACACCGTGCGCCTGGTACGCGACAAGGCCCGCCAGGATGGCGTCTACATGCCGCTCGCCGAGGGGCTCTACCAGGTGCTGTTCGAGGGCGTGCCGGCCCGCGAGATGGCCCGCATGCTGATGCTCGGCGAGCAGAGCAGCGACGTCGAGTTCATCCTCTCCCGCGAGGACGTGCAACAGGCCCATCGGGACTCCGGGGGGCAGGATGGCTGAGCGACTGCTGATCATGCGCCACGGCGAGGCGGCACCGGGCCATCCGGATCCGGAGCGCGTCCTCACCGAGCGGGGGCGGTGCGAGGCCGCCCGCATGGGGGACTGGTTGGCCGGCCGCGGGGATCTTGCGGTCGCACGCCTGCGCCTGCTGGCGAGCCCCTATGCGCGGGCCCGGCAGACCGCGGAGCGGGTCGCCGCATCGCTGGGGTGCGAGGTCGAGATCCTGCCGATCCTCACCCCCGACGACTCTCCTGCGGCGGTGGTCGACTGGCTGCTCGAACACGAGGGTGACGGCCCGATGCTGCTGGTCGGTCATATGCCGTTGGTGGGCGCCCTCACGGGGCTGCTGGTGGAAGGGCGGGCCGATCGAGGGCGCGGCTTTCCCACCGCTGGCCTGGCCGAGCTCACGGCCGAGGTCTGGGCGGCGGGTTGCGCCAGGCTCGAGCGCTTCACCGCGCCGGCCGACCTCGCCTAGATCAACCCGGCGGCCTTCAGGCCGAAGGCCCCCAGGGTGATGGTCACGCTGGCCATCAGGGTGCTCAGGGCAATGATGTTGGCGGTGAGGGTCGCATTGCCGCCCATGGCCTTGGCCATCACGAAGGCGGCCGCCGCCGTGGGGCTGGCGAAGAACAGGAAGAGCACCCCGAGTTCGCGCCCCTCGAAGCCGACCAGCCAGGCCGCGCCAGTGGCCAGCGCCGGCAGGGCGACCATCTTCATCAGGCTGGTCTCGAAGGCCAGCCCTCCCGACACCTTCACCGAGCGCAGCGACAGGGTGGCGCCCACGCAGATCAGCGCCAGCGGCAGCGTGAGGGAGGCGAAGTAGCCGGCGGACGTCACCAGCCAGATCGGCAGCTCCACCTCCAGGGCGGCGACCGGCACGGCCGCCACCACCGCCAGGATCAGCGGGTTGCGCACGATATGCGTAAAGATGCTGCGCCAGTTCGCGCTGCGTCCCGGCTGATGGCTGGCCAGCGCCACCACCGAGAAGGCGTTGTAGGTGAGGATCACCACCCCCAGCAGCAATCCTCCTGTCGAGAGCCCCGCCTCGCCATACATGCCGGCCGCCAGCGCCAGGCCGACGATGCCGCAGTTGCCGCGGAAGGCGCCCTGGATGCAACTGCCCCGATCGGCGTAGGGCACTCTCAGGACGGCCCAGCCCCAGCTCGCCAGGAAGCTGCACAGGGTGGCCAGGGCGAAGAAGGCCAGCAGGGCCGGGTTGAGGGTGGCATCCAGATCGGCGCGGATGATGCTGAGGAAGATCAGCACCGGCATGGTGCCCCGGAACACCAGTTGCGAGGCGGTCGTCACGAAGGCGTAATCGATCCAGGCCAGGCGCCTGAGCAGGTAGCCGATGAACACCATGACGAAGACCGGCAGGGTGACATTCAGGCTGGCGAGCAGCAGGGCGCCGAGGCTCATGGGGGGCTCCATGTCGAGGTGAGCAGGCGCCATGATACCCCTTAGCCGGCGAAGCGTCTCCGCACTGGCGGCCTGTCGTGCAACTTTGGTCGTAATTGATGATTCGCCCCTTGCCCGGGGTCTCGGAGATGACTAGGTTGTTAGTTGTATGATGTATGACAAATAAAGGCTGTCGAGATTCCATGTGATGGCCGGGGCGATTCGACGCCGAGGTCATCTGCCGCCCGGCGGGCAACGTACGTGCGCCCCTGACCATGCCCACTTCCGAGGAGCGCCAGCAACTCGAAAAGTTGGTAGGTATCGCCAGGCAACGATAAACCCACAATGACGCTGATGAGGTGATGTATGACGATATCCAAGAAGACATTCATAGGTCTGGGGTCGGTGGCCATGATGGCATCGCTGACCTTCGGCGCTGGCATTGCCCAGGCGCAGGATGGTCAGCTGCGTGGCAACATCCGGGTCGTCATCGGCTCCACGTCCACCGGCGGTGACACTTACCAGAACTCCAGCATCGTGGTGGACAAGCTGGCCGAGCACCTCGACCTCAACATGAAGGTCGATGCCGTCGGTGCGAGTTCCGCCTTCCGTACCCTGGATCGAGACTCCCGCGGCAACACCCTGATGATCTTCCATGACCAGTCCTATCTGGGCCACCTGTATGGTGTTCAGGGCTATAGCGACATCTTCGAGGAGTATACCGTCGGGCCGACAGTGGCCATCAATCCTGGCAATGCCTATCTGGTGCCCAAGAACTCGCCGTACGAGACCCTCGACGACATCATCGCGGCGGCAGGCAACGGTGAGACCGTGCGGGTGGCGATCCAGCCGGGCGGCGTCTCCGAGATCGGCTTCAGTGCCCTGAAGAACGCCATTGCCATCGAGCACCCGGGCATGGAAGACAATCTGGTTGCCGTCAATACCGGATCCCAGGCGGACAAGAACCAGCAGCTCTTCGATGGCCAGGCCGACGTGATCAATGGCACCGTGCAGGCCAACGAGCAGTTCACCCGGCTACCCGAGGACGACCAGAAGGCCATGCGCTTCGTCTGGTTGACCGCGCGCCAGGATACCATCGAGCAGGCTCCGGAAGAGGGCCTGGGCCAGACCAGCCGCGAGCAGCTGTTGGAGTACGTCGAGCCCAATGTGCACGTCACCATGGGGGACGACGAGACCTTTACCTTCGATAAGGAGTTCTTCTTCCTCTACAACAAGGATATGGACCCCGGCATTGTCGCGCAGATCGACGAGGCACTGGCGGAGATCTATGCCGAGGGCGAGATCCAGGAGGTCCAGAAGAACGCCTTCTTCATTCCCAACTTCAAGCCGTCCGGGGAAGCCTCGGAATACCTCTACGAAAAGATGTCTCGCTATGAAGAGATCATCGAAAGCATCAAATAGGCAATTCGGACACCGGTGGCTCAATGCCGCCGGTGTATTCGCCGGTAATGATCCGCTGCTTGGGAAACGATGGGCAAGGCATCCTTTTCTTATTTCGGAGTCGCCATGGAATCAAGTCTGTCTAATCTGTTAAGTATTTCGATTGATTTCGGGACCTCCCACCTATTCTTCCCGACGATCATCCACTGGATCATGGCGGTGCTATTCGCCATCATCCTGGCGACGAAATTGGTCCCTTTCATGGCTGCCGTCAAACGGGGGGAGCGTGCCTTACCCATCGTGGGCGAGCCCATGGATGGCCTGCGTTTCTTCGGTACCCTCGCCCTGCTCGTGGTGTATTTCTACCTGATGGCCGTGGTGGGAGATATGTTCCCGTATACGGGCTATGGCTTTCTGTTCGTCTCGATACCCTTTGTCTTTCTGATGTCGATGATGTACCTGCATGAGTGGACGAAGAAGGCCGTGGTCATCGTGTTGATCAATGCCATTACTGCACCCAGCCTGGCCTGGTTCATCCTGGCCAAGCTGTTCAATATCACCTTGCCGTGACCGAAGTGAGTGCCACCATGGAATTCCTGTCACTTCTCGATATCACCTTCTTTCTTCTCGCCGGTTTTGGCGCCCTGATCGGCATCATCTTCGGCGCGATTCCGGGCATGACCGCCACCATGGCAGTGGCGGTCTGCCTGCCATTGACCTACGCCCTTGGGCTCAACCATGGTCTGGCTCTACTGCTGGGCCTCTATGTGGGCGGTATCTCGGGCGGTATGGTACCGGCAGTCCTGCTCAACATCCCCGGCACGCCATCCTCCATCACCACCACCTTCGATGGCTATCCCATGGCGCAGAAGGGAGAGGGGGAGAAGGCCCTGCGGGTCTGCGTCATCGCTTCGCTGGTCGGGGGCTTGATCAGTGCCGCCGTGCTCTTCCTGTTTGCTCCCCTGTTGGCGGACTTCTCGATCAAGTTCTCCTACGTGGAGAAGTTCCTGATCATTCTGCTGGCCTTGACCGTGATCGCCTCTCTGTCCAGCAACATGCTGATCGGCATCTTCAGTGGAGTGATAGGCATCTGGCTGAGCCTGATTGGCGACTACAGTATCTCCGATGGCGGCAACGGCAAGACGCGATTGATGTTCGACTTCATGGAGCCCTTCCTGTTCGAAGGCTTCTCGCTGCTCCCGGTTTTGATCGGCATTTTCGGTATCTCGACCATCCTGCTCGAGGCGGAAAAGGGCGTGAAGAGCGGTTTGACGAACGAGCGCGTCAGGATCGGCAAAGGTGTGAGTGCGAACTTTTCTCTGTCGATTTTCAAGGGCCGTCTGACCAACCTGGTGCGATCTTCCTTTATCGGTACCTTCGTTGGCATGCTGCCCGGTGTTGGAGGCAGTGCCGCCTCCGTACTGGCCTATACCCAGGAGAAGAACCTGGCGAAGGACTCCTCGCAGATGGGCAAGGGTGCCCCCCAGGGCCTCATCGCCTCTGAGTCGGCCAACAATGCCCTGACCGGCGGTGCCCTGATTCCACTGCTCTCCCTGGGAATCCCGGGCGACTCCACCACCGCCGTGCTGATCGGTGCCTTCACTCTCCAGGGTATTCAGGTTGGACCGCTGTTCATTCCCGAGAACACCGAGACCTGGTACGTCATGATGACGGCGCTGGTGTTTGCCAACTTCGTGATGTTCTTCCTGATGTTCTATGCCATCAAGTACATCGCCAAGGTGGTGCTGGTGCCTAAGCATATCCTCTTCCCGATCATCGTGATGATGTGCGTGGTGGGTGCCTACGCCATCAACTACGGCATCATGTTCGATGTCTGGACGCTGCTGATCTTTGGCATCCTGGGCTACCTGATCCAGAAGGTGGGCCTGGAGGTCGCACCCCTGATCATCGGCTTCATCCTGGGAAGCCAGGCAGAAATCTACTTCGTCAAGAGCCTCGAGTCGGCTGGAACCCTGTCGATTTTCTTTACCAAGAGCCCCATCGCGGGGGTGCTGTGGTTGCTGATCCTGGCCTCGGTGATGTTCTCACTCATGATGAGCCTCAAGAGTCGCGCCAAGCGTCGCCAGGAACTGCTCGGCTGAGCATCGCTGCAGGCATAACGAAGAGGAAGCCAATGAGCCCTTTCGAAGGCAAGATCATCCAGGTCCATCCCGACGACAACGTTGCTATCGTGGTCGGTGCGGCGGGCCTCGCCGAGGGCCAGGCACTGGGCGATGGCCTGGTCGCGACTGGCCGGATACCCCAGGGGCACAAGCTGGCCCTCACGGCTATCGCCGTCGATGACCCCATCATCCGCTACGGCGAGGTCATCGGCACTGCCGTGGCTGCCATTGCCCGGGGCGAGCACGTCGACGAAGCCAAGGTGCGGCTGCCCCAGGCGCCGACCCTGGGCGACCTACCGCTTGCCACTCGGCCGGCCCCGGTTCTCGAACCGCTCGAGGGCTATACCTTCGAGGGGTTCCGCAATCCGGATGGCAGCGTGGGCACCAGGAACGTGTTGGGCATCACTACCAGCGTGCAGTGCGTAGCCGGTACGGTGGATTACGTGGTGGGGCGTATCAAGCGTGAGCTGCTGCCTCGTTATCCCAACGTCGACGACGTGGTGGGGCTCAACCACAGCTATGGTTGCGGGGTCGCCATCAATGCGCCTGCCGCCATCGTGCCGATTCGTACGCTCAAGAACATCGCCTTGAACCCCAACTTCGGCAATGAGGTGATGGTCATCGGCCTGGGCTGCGAGAAGCTGCAACCCTCTACCCTGCTCGACGACCGCCCCGTCAGGATCTACGAGAACACCGAGGCGGCGGACCCCGAGGCCAATGTGCTGAGCCTGCAGGACGCTTCCTTCCAGGGCTTCGGCGAGATGGTCGAGGGCATCATGGCCATGGCCGAACGCCACCTCGAGCGCCTGAATCGCCGACGCCGCGAGACCTGCCCGGCGTCCGAGCTGAGGGTGGGCATGCAGTGTGGCGGCAGTGACGCCTTCTCTGGGGTCACCGCTAACCCTGCCGTGGGCTTTGCCACCGATCTGATCGTACGCGCCGGTGGCAGCGTGATGTTCTCCGAGGTCACCGAGGTGCGCGATGCCATCCACCTGCTGACGCCTCGTGCCATCGATGAGGAAGTGGGGAGGGCGCTCATCGAACAGATGGCGTGGTACGACGACTATCTCTCTCAGGGGCAGGCCGATCGCAGCGCGAACCCTTCCCCCGGCAACAAGAAAGGGGGCCTCTCCAACGTCGTCGAGAAGGCGCTGGGATCGGTCGTCAAGTCCGGCAGCTCACCCATCGTGGACGTCATCGGCCCCGGTGAACGACTGCGCCGCAAGGGACTGACCTTCGCCGCCACGCCGGCGAGTGATTTCATCTGCGGCACCCTGCAACTGGCGGCCGGCATGAATCTGCAGGTGTTCACCACCGGCCGTGGCACCCCCTATGGCCTGTCGATGGTGCCGGTGCTCAAGGTCTCCACCAATTCGCAGCTGGGGCGGCGCTGGCACGACATCATCGACCTGGATGCGGGGCGCATCGCCACCGGTGACGCCAGCATCGAGGAGGTGGGCTGGGAGCTGTTCCAGCTGATCCTCGACGTGGCGAGCGGGCGTCAGCAGGCTGCGGCCGACCGGCTCGGCATTCACAACGATCTGGTGCTGTTCAATCCGGCACCCGTGACCTGAGGCCAACCATGACCTCTCCCGATTGGCCCGATTATCCAAGAGGCAAGAGACAGATGTTTCCGAAGATCAAGAGCATGCGTGTGGTTCCCGTGGCCGGCTACGATGGCTTCCTGCTCAACCTCAGCGGTGGCCACGCGCCCTGGTTCGTTCGCTGCGTGGTCATTCTGGAAGACGATGCCGGCAATCAGGGGGTTGGGGAGATTCCCTCCAGTGGCGGTATCCTCAAGGGGCTGGAGCAGTGTCGCGCGCTGGTGGAAGGCTCGCGGATCAACGATATCAAGCAAACGCTGAATCAAGTCCGTCTGTTGCTGGCACAGAACGGCCGCGAGGAGCGTGGCCGCCAGACCTTCGACCTGCGTGTGGCGGTGCACGTCATCACCGGCATCGAATCGGCGCTGTACGACCTCTATGGCCAGGCCCTGCAGATGCCGGTGGCCGACCTGCTCGGCCAGTACGGTCGCCAGCGTGACGAGGTCGAGGCCCTGGGTTACCTGTTCCTGCTCGGTGATCCGGCCAAGACCGATCTGCCCTATCACCAGGCGGACGATCCGCAGGACGCCTGGGACGAGGTGCGCTACCGGGAGGCGCTGACCCCTGAGGCCGTGGCCAACCTGGCCAAGGCGGCCTATGAACGCTATGGCTTCAGGGACTTCAAGCTCAAGGGCGGCGTGCTGCGTGGCGAAGAGGAAGCGGACTGCATCCGGGCGCTGCACGATGCCTTCCCGCAGGCGCGCCTGACGCTCGACCCCAACGGCGCCTGGAAACTCGACGAGGCGGTGCGAGTACTGGAGCCGATCAAGCACTTGCTCAGCTATGCCGAAGATCCCTGCGGCCAGGAGGAGAGCTACTCGGGCCGCGAAACCATGGCCGAGTTCAAGAAGCGCACCGGCCTGCCCACCGCGACCAACATGATCGCCACGGACTTCAAGCAGCTGCAGTACGCCGTGCAGCTCAATGCCGTGGACATTCCGCTGGCGGACTGCCACTTCTGGACCATGCAGGGTGCGGTGATGGTGGGCGAGCTGTGCAACGAGTGGGGCATGACCTGGGGCTCCCACAGCAACAACCACTTCGATATCTCGCTGGCGATGATGACCCACGTGGCCGCGGCCTGCCCGGGCGAGATCACCGCCATCGACACCCACTGGATCTGGCAGGACGGCCAGCGCATCACCAAGAACCCGTTCCCGATTCGCGACGGCAAGCTCAAGGTACCTACGACACCGGGCCTGGGCGTCGCGCTGGACGAGGAGAAGCTGATGGAGGCCCATCGCCTCTATAAAAGCCTCGACGTGACCCAGCGCAATGACGCCATGGCCATGCAGTACCTCATTCCCGGCTGGGAATTCGATCCCAAGCGGCCGGCGCTGGTGCGTTCGTGATGCACTCGTCGCAGGGCCGGCGGGGGGCCCGTCCCTGGCCGAGCTGTCCCTCGAGCGAGGCTGAAGGGAACCGTCCGACTTTGGTCTGAAGTGCGGCATTCCTGCTTGCTCGCCAGTCAGTGGGTGACTAGTTTGTGTGTTGTATGATGTATGACTTTAAGGTCGTCCTGGCACTGCCAGAAGGACCGTCCCGACAAGGCATGAGGATGAGAGAGTGAAGTTTTCCAGAGAAGCCGTGGTTAACGCCCTGAGTGATGGCCTGCTGTCATTCCCCATCACCGATTTCGACACCGAGGGGCGTTTCGACGCCGAGAGCTATCGCCGGCGGCTGGAGTGGTTCATCGGCCATGAGATCTCCGCCGTCTTCGTGGCCGGCGGGACCGGCGAGTTCTTCAGCCTGACCCTCGACGAGTACCGAGAGATCGTGCGCATCGCCGTGGAGACGGTGGACGGCAGACTACCGGTGATCGCCAGCGCCGGATTGAGCGTAGAGGATGGCAAGGCCTTCGCTCGTGCCGCGGAGGAGGCGGGTGCCGATGGCATCCTGCTGATGCCGCCCTACCTGACCGAGTGCCCCCAGGACGGCCTGGTCGAGTATGCCCGGCAGATCTGTGATTCGACCGCGCTCGGCGTTATCTACTACAACCGCGCCAACGGAATCCTCGATGCCGGGTCGGTCCAGGAGCTGGCGGACCAGTGCCCGAACCTGATCGGGCTGAAGGATGGCAAGGGCGACATCCAGGCGCTGAACAAGATCGTCAAGACGGTCGGCGATCGCCTGGTCTATGTCGGTGGCGTGCCCACCGCGGAGATCTTCGCCGAGGCCTATCTCTCCATCGGGGTCAACACTTACTCCTCGGCGGTGTTCAACTTCGTTCCCGACATGGCCGTCAAGTTCTACCAGGAACTGCGCAAGGGCAACCGCGAGGTCGTCAAGCAGATCACCCACGACTTCTTCATTCCCTTCGTGGATCTCAGGGACCGGAAGGCGGGCTATGCCGTCAGCCTGATCAAGGCGGGGGCCGAGATCATCGGCCGTCCGGCGGGCAGCGTTCGCGCGCCCCTGACCATGCCCACTTCCGAGGAGCGCCAGCGGCTCGAGACGCTGGTGGGTATCGCCAAGCAACAATGAGTCAGCCTCACCAACCCGAAAAGGAAACTATCATGAAAACAACAATGTTCCTGAAGAAGACGGCCTGTACCGTGACCGTATCCGCTGCGCTGGTCGTCATGTCGCTGCCCGCCCAGGCGAACAACTGGCGGGGCTGGAACATCCATCCTCCCGGCTATCCCAATACCGTGGCGCTGGAGGCCTTTGCCGAGGGGGTCGCCGACAGGACCGAAGGGCGTGTGAAGCCGCAGGTCTATAACAATGCCGTGCTGGGGGATCAGCCCGATGCCATCGAGCAGACGCGAAACGGGGCCCTCGATTTCGCCAACTTCAACATGGGCCCCATGGGCCCGATCGTCAACGAGACCAATGTGCTCTCCCTGCCGTTCATCTTCAGCAGTATCGAGCACATGCATGACGTCATGGACGGCGAGATCGGTCAGCGGTTTGCCGATGCGCTGGCCGAGAAGGATCTGATTGCCCTCTCCTGGTTCGACTCCGGCGCTCGCAGCCTCTACAACACCAAGCGCCCCATTCAAACGCCTGCAGACGTTCAGGGGTTGAAGGTCCGGGTCATGAACAACGACCTCTACGTCGACATGATCGAGGCCCTGGGCGGCAATGCCACGCCGATGGCCTACGGGGAGGTCTATCAGTCGCTCCGCACGGGGGTCCTCGATGGGGCCGAGAACAACTATCCCTCCTTCGAGTCCAGCAATCATTACGAGGCCGCCGAGTACTACTCCCTGACCGAGCATCTCATCATTCCGGAGTGTCTCTGCATCGCCAGGGCCAGCTGGGAAGCGCTATCTCCCGAGGATCAGGAGATCGTGCGCGAAGAGGCGATCCGGGCATCACAGATGCAGCGCGACCTCTGGGTGGAAGGCTCCCGGAAGAGCCGTGAGATCGTGCTGGAAGCCGGCGTGGAGATCAATGAGGTCGAGGACAAGGCCGCCTTCCAGGAGTTGATGGCCCCGGTTTATGCCGGGTTCGTCGAACGCAATCCCGACCTGGAAGAGCTCGTCGACGCTATCCGTAACTCGAACTGACCGCCGAGGTCGGACACCCTCCGGTGACTCGGGTCACCGGAGGGCAAGGAGGAGTGCGCCGTGAGAGCTCAACTGGATTCATCCGAGGCTACCGTGATCTCGCCCCGACTGCACAGGATGCTGAGTCGATTGCTGGATGGCATCGCCAGTCTCTGTCTGCTGGTCGCCGGAGTCCTGCTCGTCTTCCTGATCGCCAGTTTCGGGTGGCTGGTATTCGGTCGCTATGTATTGAACGACACCCCCACCTGGGTCGAGCAGTCCTCGCTGTTGATCGTGGTCTACATCACCTGCCTGGGGGCGGCGGCCGGCGTGAGGGGGAATGCCCATCTCAGCATCGACTTCATCCGCGAGAGTCTGCCCGGGCCCTTGAAGACGACGGCGCGCTACGTGGCCGATCTCTTCGTGCTCATCTTCGGTGGCTTCATGGCCCATGAGGGCTGGGGGCTGGTGATGTCGAACCTGCAGCGCGCCATTCCCATGATCGGATTGACGGAAAGCTGGCGCGCCGTACCGCTCGTGATCTGTGGTGTCCTGATCGCCCTGTTCGCCTTCGCCAACATCCTGGCGAGGATCCTGGATCTCCATCATCAAGAGGACGCCTGAGCATGGGCCTCGTCATTCTATTCGGGCTATTCTTCCTCGGCCTGCTGGCCGGGGCGCCGGTGGCCTTCGCCGTCGGCCTGGCCGCGGTAGTCACCTTTCTCTACGAGGGCCTGCCGCTGTTCGTCGCCTTTCAGCGCATGCTGTCCGGGATCTCGGTGTTCTCCCTGCTGGCGATTCCCTTCTTCATCTTCGCCGGCGAACTGATGCTGCATGGCGGGATCTCCACCCGTCTGGTGCGCTTGGCCTCGGCGGCGGTGGGCAGGCTGCGAGGTGGCCTGGGCATCGTCAATGTCACCTCCTCGATGCTCTTCGGTGGCATCTCTGGCTCGGCGGTCGCCGATACCTCGGCGCTCGGCTCGATTCTCGTGCCGGTCATGAAGGAGAAGGGCTACGATGCCGACTATGCGGTGAATGTCACCGTGACCTCCTCCGTGGCCGGCGTGGTCATCCCGCCCAGCCACAACATGATCCTCTATGCGGTCGCCGCCGGAGGCGGGATCTCGGTCACCCAGCTGTTCATGGCGGGGATCGTGCCGGGCATCCTGATGTGCCTGACGCTGGCCGTGGCGGCCTACGTGGTGGCCGTGCGCCGCGGCTATCAGGGCGAGCCCTTCCCGGGCTGGGGCGTGCTGGTGATCAGCCTGGCCGCCGCGCTGCCCGGCCTGTTCACGGCGGTGATCATCGTCGGCGGCGTGCTGTCCGGGATCCTCACCGTCACCGAGTCCGGGGCCTTCGGGGCCATCTATGCCATCGTCGTCACGGCCCTGGTCTATCGTGAGCTGCGCTGGGCGTCCTTCAAGGCGGCCGTGCTCCAGTCGGTGAAGACGACGGCGATGGTGATGATCCTGGTGGGCTGCGCCTCGGCCTTCTCGTATCTGCTGGCGCTCTACAACGTGCCGGCGATGCTCACGGAGATGCTCCTGGCGCTGTCCGACAACCCCATCGTCATCTTCCTGCTGCTCAACCTGCTGCTGCTGGGGCTCGGCATGATCATGGACATGGCCGCGCTCATCCTGATCTGCACGCCCATCTTCCTGCCGGTGGCGATGCAGTTCGGCATGGATCCGGTCCACTTCGGCATCATCATGATGATGAACCTGGGGCTGGGACTCTGTACGCCGCCCGTGGGCGCCTGCCTGTTCGTCGGCTGCGTGGTGGGGAAGATCAAGATCGAACAGGCGGTACGCACCATCTGGCCCTTCTATCTTGCCCTCTTCGTGGCGCTGATGCTGGTGACCTATGTGCCCGCCGTGTCGATGACGCTACCCAACCTCTTCCGATAATGACGGCTGCCAACAGGACCGAAATGCGATGAAGATTGCTGAGGTACACACCCATATCCTCGACCACCCCCTGGATACCGCCTTCGAGAGTGCCTCGATGCACTTCTCCCGGCGCCAGCACTGCCTGGTGGAGATCGTCTGCGACGACGGCACCACCGGCTGGGGCGAATGCCTGGGCCCCGCCAGGCCCAATGCCGCCGTCGTCGAGGCCTATGCGGCGGCGCTGGTGGGGCAGGATCCCCTGGAGACCGAGAAGCTCTGGCTGGCGCTCTACAACCGCCTGCGGGACCAGGGGCAGCGAGGCCTGACCGTGACCGCCCTGAGTGGCATCGACATCGCCCTGTGGGACATCAAGGGCAAGCATTTCGGGGTGCCGGTCTCGACCCTGCTGGGGGGGCGCTTCCGGGAGAGCGTGCGGGCCTACGCCACCGGTTCCTTCCGCCGGGAAGGCGTCGACCGGGTCGAGGACATCGCCCGGGAAGTGGCGAGGTATCGCCGCGAGGGCTTCCATGCCGTCAAGATCAAGATCGGCTTCGATGTCGCGGAGGACCTGCGCGTCATCGAGGCGGTGCGCGAGTCGATCGGCCCCGACCTGCGCCTGATGATCGATGCCAACCACGGCTACGACACTCTGGAGGCGGTGGAGGTGGGCCGGCGTGCGGCGCAATTCGGCGTCGACTGGTTCGAGGAGCCGGTGCTGCCCGAGAATGTCTCGGCCTATCGCGCGGTGCGCGCCGACCAGCCCATCCCGGTGGCCGGCGGGGAGACATGGCACGGGCGTTATGCCATGCAGGAGCCGCTGGCGACCCGGGCGGTGGACATCCTGCAGCCGGACATCTGTGGCGTCGGTGGCTTCACCGAGATCCGCCGGGTGGCCGACATGGCGGCCCTGCACGGCGTGCGCCTGGTGCCGCATGTGTGGGGCACGGCCGTCTGCATCGCCGCCAGCCTGCAGTTCATGGCGGCGCTGCCGCCCAATCCGCCGCGTCGAGATCCCATCGAACCGATCCTCGAGTTCGACCGCACCGAGAACCCCTTCCGCCAGGCGGTGGTGCGCACGCCGATCGAGCATGTCGGTGGCGTCGTGGCGATTCCCGACGGGCCGGGGCTCGGCATCGAGATCGACCGAGAGGCCCTGCAACGCTATGCGCTCGAGGAGGCATGACGCCGTGACAGCGATACCTGCCAATACCCGGCCGCTGGACGGCCCGGCGTCACGACTCGAGACACCGCCGGGGGCCACCGATTGCCATATCCACCTGTATCTGCCCGGGCATGAGGCCCAGCCCGGCGGGCCAGCGATCGCCGAGCTGGCCACGGTGGAGGATTACCGTCGTGTGCAGGCGCGCCTGGGGCTGGAGCGCGTCGTGGTGACCCAGCCGAATGCCTACCAGCGGGATAACCGGGCGCTGCTCGAATCCCTGGCGCAACTGGGTACCGAGACGGCGCGGGGGGTAGCGGCCGTGGCGGCCGATACCCCCGTCGAGCATCTGCGTGAGTGGCATGACAAGGGGGTGCGCGGGGCACGCATCATGAATCTGCCGAAGGGCGCCGTGACGCATCGGGAGATGCCCGAGGTGGAACGCCTGATTCGCCCTTTCGGCTGGCACCTGATGGTGCAGTTCAACGGTCGGCATCTCGACGACTACCTCGAGGGGCTGCGCCGGGTCGAGACCGACTACATCATCGATCATGTCGGCAAGTTCATGCCGCCGGTGTCGGCAGACGACCGCCGTGTCGACGCGATCCTGCGGCTGCTGGATCGCGGCAATGCCTGGTTCAAGCTCTGCGCGGCCTATGAGGCCAGCGTGACCGGCGGGCCGGCGTGGAACGATGTGGGGGCCATTGCCCGGCGTGTCATCGCCCATGCCCCCGAGCGGATCCTCTGGGGCAGCAACTGGCCCCATGTCGGGGTGCCTCGCGAGCAGTATCCCGACGATGCCGAACAGCTCGACGTGCTGCTCGACTGGGCGAGCCCCGAGACGCAGCGACGGATCCTGGTGGACAACCCGGCAACCCTGTACGGGTTCCCGACGGCATCATGACCGAATCGAGGGCTATCCATGGCCCATGCAAGGCAAGTAGCGAGGAGTGCATCACATGTTGAATCGAATCCTGGTGACGGGCGCCGCCGGCGGACTGGGCAGCGCCATTCGTCCGCATCTGCAGCGCCTGGCTCACGAGGTGAGGCTGTCGGACCTGGCCGACCTGGGCGAGGCCGCGACCCACGAGGAACTGGTCCGCTGTGACCTGGCCGATGCCGAGGCCGTGCAGGCCCTGGTGGCCGATTGCGAGGGTATCGTCCATCTCGGGGGTGTCTCCGTCGAGAGGCCCTGGCGTCTCATCCTCCAGTCAAACATCATCGGTACCTACAACCTCTACGAGGCGGCGCGGCACCATGGCAAGCCGCGGATCGTCTTCGCCAGCTCCAACCACGCCATCGGCTACTACCCGCGCACCGCCCGGCTCGATGCCGGGGTGCCCCATCGTCCCGACTCGCTCTACGGCGTCTCGAAATGCTTCGGCGAGGATCTGGCCAGCCTGTATCACGACAAGTTCGGGGTCGAGACGCTCAGCGTGCGCATCGGTTCCTGCTTTCCCAAGCCCGCCGATACCCGGATGATGGCCACCTGGCTGAGCGTCGAGGACTTCGTTGGCCTGCTCAGGCGTGCCTTCGTGACGCCCAGGCTGGGACATACCCTGGTATACGGGGCATCGGACAACAGCGAGAAGTGGTGGGACAATCACCAGGCCGCCTTCCTGGGGTGGGTGCCCGGGGACAGCTCCGAAGCCTGGCGAGAGGAGATAGAGAGCCAGGACCGCGACCTGGATCCCGATGACCCGGCGGTCATCTACCAGGGGGGGAAGTTCGTCACCCGGGGGCATCCGGACGATGGCTAGGACCGGCCACATCGCGGCCCACCCGGGCAGAATGACGGCCATGGCTGCTACAATAGTATGACATCATACATTTATGGCGTTGGGTTGCATCATGACCAAGGGGGGTGACGTGACGACAGAACCCGTGCGTTTCGAGATCCACAAGGTAGCGCAGCGGGGCAGCCTCTCTGCCCATGTGGCCGACCAGCTGGAGGCGCTGATCACCCGGGGGAAGATCGCCGTGGGAGAGAAACTACCCACGGAAAACAGCCTGTGCGAGTCCTTCGGGGTCAGCCGCACGGTGATCCGAGAGGCGATCACTCACCTCAAGTCGCTCGGCCTGGTGGAGACCCGGCGCGGAGTGGGGACCACCGTGCTGCGTTCGACCACCATCGAGGCACGCCCCGCGGAGCGCATCAACCCGACCACGGTGGAGGACATCCTGCATGTGCTGGAGCTGCGTCTGACCCTGGAGCCGGCGGCGGCCGAGCTGGCCGCCCTGCGGCACGGTGACGAGGATCGCCGGCGCCTGGAGGAGAAGCATGCGGCCTTTATCAAGGCGTGTGCCGAGAAGTCCCAGGCCAGGGTCGAGGACTACGAGTTTCATCTGACCATCGCCAGGGCGACCCACAATCCCTTCTTCCACCAGTTCTACGAGCAGCTCAGCCCCAGCGGCATCCCCCGGGCCAAGCTGCTCAGCATCGATATCAACCCGGCCGCCGCGGAGCGCTATCTCGCGCGCGTCCAGGAGGAGCACGCCTATATCCTCGAGGCGATCCTGGCCCGCGACGGCGAGGCGGCCAGAGAGACCATGTTCCAGCACCTCAATCGGGCCCGGAACATGTATGCGCAGTATCAGGAAAACTGAACCCCGCAAACCAAGGGAGACAGCATGACCCTACAAGGCACTTCCCTGATCGGCCAGCAGGCCGTCACCGGCGACCAGGCCATCATCCGCGCCATTGACCCGTCCACCGGCGAGGCCCTGGCCCCGGACTACCCGGGCCTGGACCGTGACGCCGTGGCCCGGGCCTGTGAGCTCGCCGGGGCGGCCTTCGAAGCCTACCGCGAGACCTCGCTGGAGGCGCGTGCGGCCTTCCTCGAGGCCATCGCCGCCGAGATCGAGGCGCTCGGCGAACCCCTGATCGAGCGCGCCATGGCCGAGACCGGCCTGCCCCGGGCGCGCCTGGAGGGCGAGCGCGGCCGCACCTGCGGACAGCTGCGCCTGTTCGCCGCGGTCGTGCGCGCCGGCGAGTGGCTCGACGTGCGCATCGACCCGGCGTTGCCCGAGCGCCAACCGATGCCACGGGTCGACCTGCGCCAGCGCCACGTGGCCCTGGGCCCTGTCGCCGTGTTCGGCGCCTCGAACTTCCCGCTGGCCTTCAGCGTCGCCGGCGGCGATACCGCATCAAGCCTGGCCGCCGGCTGCCCGGTGGTGGTCAAGGCCCACTCCGCCCACCCCGGCACCTCCGAACTGGTGGGCCGCGCCGTGCAGAAGGCCGTGGCCGGCTGTGGCCTGCCCGAGGGGGTCTTCTCGCTGCTGTTCGGCGCCGGCCGCGAGGTGGGCCAGGCGCTGGTCGCCGATCCGCGCATCCAGGCGGTGGGCTTCACCGGCTCGCGGGCCGGTGGCCTGGCGCTGCAGCAGACGGCCCAGAATCGTCCCCAGCCGATCCCGGTCTACGCCGAGATGAGCTCGATCAACCCGGTCTTCCTGCTGCCCGAGGCGCTCGAGGCGCGCGCCACCGAACTCGCCGAGGGCTTCGTCGGCTCGCTCAACATGGGCGCCGGGCAGTTCTGCACTAACCCGGGCCTGGTGATCGGCGTCAAGGGTGAAGCGCTGGACGCTTTCGTCGCCGCCGCCGGCGAGGCGGTCAAGGGCAGCGCCGCCCAGACCATGCTCACTCCGGGCATCCACGCCGCCTACGCCGACGGCGTCGGGGCGCTGGCCGGCGAGGCCCGCGAGATCGCCCGCGGCCCGGTGGGAGAGGGGCCCCACCAGTGCCAGACCGCGCTGTTCGCCACCCGCGGTGCCGACTTCCTGCGGGATGAGGCGCTGCAGGCCGAGGTGTTCGGCGCCAGTGCCCTGGTGGTCGAATGCGCCGACCTCGACGAGATGCACCGCGTTGCCCACCACCTCGAGGGCCAGCTCACCGCCACCCTGCAGCTCGACGATGGCGATCTCGACGCCGCCCGAGCGTTGCTGCCGGTGCTCGAGCGCAAGGCCGGCCGGGTGCTGGCCAACGGCTGGCCCACCGGCGTCGAGGTGTGCCATGCCATGGTCCATGGCGGGCCCTTCCCGGCGACCTCGGACGCGCGCAGCACCTCGGTGGGCAGCGCCGCCATCCAGCGCTTCCTGCGCCCGGTGTGCTACCAGAACCTGCCCGCGGGCCTGCTGCCCGAGGCGCTTCAGGACGACAATCCGCTCAAGGTGAGCCGACTGGTGGACGGCAAGCGCGAGTGATCCCCAGAAATTCGCAAGCAGTTGGAACCCTTGGCGGCCTGCGGGCCGCCTTTTTCATGGCGATGTCAGATCGAGCGGAACTGTGCCACCATGGCGCCGTCCCGTCAGCGCGCCAGCCACAGGCCGACGGCGAGGGCGGCGAACACGGTGGCGAAGAACAGGCGGTTGCGAAGGCGAGTGTCGCGGGGCTTGGTCACGGTCTCTCCAGGCGATGCGTCAGGGGTTGAGGCTGAAACAAGTGTTTGCTTTCTGCGCTATCCTGTCGTTTCGATGGTAATCCCGTTAGTCTGCTACCGCTAGTCAGGACACGCCCCATGCCCATGCATTCCCCCGATCGCGATACCCTGGTCTTCGCCCATGCCAACGGCTTTCCGGGCCTCTGTTATCGCAGCTTCCTGGCGCCGCTGGCCGAGCGCTTCGAGCTGCACCCGTTGGATCGCCTCGGCCATCACCCGGACTTCCCGGTCGGACACAACTGGCTGGCGCTGCGTGACGAGTTGCTCGAGCACCTGGCCACCCTCGAGGGGCCGGTGATCGGGGTGGGGCACTCCATGGGCGGCGTGCTGATGGCGATGGCCGCCGAAACGGCCCCCGAGCGCTTTCGCTGTGTGGTGATGCTCGACCCGCCGCTGATGCTCGGCTTCGACGCCTGGGCAATGAAGGCGGCCAAGCGCTTCGGTTTCGTCGACCGGATCACCCCGGCCGGCAAGTCGCTGGGTCGTCGCGCGGTGTGGCCCGATCGCGAGTCCATGGGCAAGTACCTGCGCCGCCGCGGGCTGTTCCGCCGCTTCACCGAGCAGGCGCTGCGCGACTACATCGAGGGGGGGACCCGGCTGCTGGACGATGGCCGGGCGGCACTGGTCTATGACCCGGAGATCGAGGTGGAGATCTTCCGCCACCTGCCCGATCACCTGGACAGCCTGCCGCGGCGGCTGTCGGTGCCGGTGGGCCTGCTGGCCGGCGCCGACTCCGACCTGATCACGCCACGCCGTCGTCGGCGCCTGGTTCGCCGCGGCGTGCCGCTGTCCCTGGTGCCGGGGACCCATATGTTTCCCATGGAGCATCCCGATGAGACCCGCCAGGCGCTGCTGGTAACCCTCCACACTCTTCTGGACGACTGACCATGCACGATGTCCGACCCCTGCGCCTCGCCGAAGGGCGGCTGGCCGCCCTGAGCTGGGGCGATGACGGCACCCCGACCTGGCTGGCACTGCACGGCTGGCTCGACAATGCGGCGAGCTTCTCGCGGCTGGCGCCACGCCTGGTCGAGCGGCTCGGCATTCGCATCGTGGCCATCGACTTCTCCGGGCACGGGCTATCGCACCACCTGCCGGGGAATGGCGACTACGCCCTCTGGGACTACTGCCATGACCTGCTCGATGCCTGTGACGACCTGGGGCTCGAGCAGGCGACCCTGCTGGCTCACTCGCTGGGCGCCGGCGTTGCCTGCCTGACCGCGGCGGCCCTGCCGGAGCGCGTCCGCCGCCTGGTGCTGCTCGACGGGCTCGGCGCGGTGACCACCGACGCCGCCGAGGCACCGCGACAGCTGCGCAAGGGGCTGCTGGGCCATCGCCGCCCCGTATCGCCGGCGCCGCGCTATCCTGATATCAGGACGGCGGTGGCGGCCCGGGTGGCCGGGGGGGCCACCCCCATCGACGCCGAGACGGCCGAACCCCTGGTAGCGCGCAATCTCGAACCCTCGGCGGATGGCCGCCTGCAGTTGCGTACCGATGGCCGGCTGTTGCGACCCTCGCCGGTGAGGCTCAGCCCCGCTCAGGCGCTCGCCACGCTGGCCGCCATCGAGTGTCCGGTGCTGCTGGTGGAGGGCGAGGCCGGGATCCTCGGCAGTCGCGCGCTGGCGTCGAAGGCGCGAGCCGCGGTGGCGTTGCTCGAACGCCGGGTGCTGCCGGGCGGCCACCACCTGCACCTGGAGCCGGCGGCCGCGGAGGGCGTGGCCCGGGCCATCGTCGACTGGTACGGGGTGAGACGGGATGACCCGCAGGGAGGGTAGTCCGATGAGTGGGCGGCGAGTGGACCAGCGGGACGAGGGCAAGCGGGTGGCGCTGGTGCTGGGGAGCGGCGGTGCGCGTGGCTATGCCCATATCGGCGTCATCGAAGTGCTCGAGGCCCGTGGCTACGAGATCGTGGCGATCTCCGGCTGTTCCATGGGGGCCCTGGTGGGGGGCATCTACGCGGCGGGGGAGTTGCCGGCCTACCGCGACTGGGTCTGCCGGCTCGATTATTTCGACGTCCTCCGGCTGGTCGACGTCACCTGGAGCCCCATGGGCGCCATGCGCGCCAGCAAGGTCATGAGCAAGCTCGAGTCGCTGATCGGCGCCACCCGCATCGAGGAACTGCCGATCCCGCTGACCACCGTGGCCACCGACCTGGTACGCCAGCGCGAGGTCTGGTTCCAGAGCGGGTCGCTGCTGGAGGCGATTCGCGCCTCCATCGCCGTGCCGGGGGTGATCACGCCGGTGCACCGTGGCGCCCAGGTGCTGGTGGACGGCGGCCTGCTCAATCCATTGCCGATCATTCCCCTCGTCTCGGCCCATGCCGACCTGGTGCTGGCGGTGAACACCACCGCCCATAGCCCGCGGCCGGTGACGCTGGACGAGTTGCTGGCAGACGATGAACGGCTCGACGACGAGCCGCCTGGTGACCCCCAGCGCGAGCCCGCGAGCCAGCAGTTCAGCGGCTGGATGGACGATGTGCGCGAAGTCACCCGCCGGCTGCTCGACGGGCTGAGCCCCGGCAGCGCGGCCGAGGAGGAGGACGACCAGGCCGTCGGCCGCCGAGCCTGGGGCCGGTTGGACATGATCCTGGCCTCGTTCGATATCACCCAGGCGGCGCTGGCCAAGTACAAGGTGGCCGGCTATCCCCCCGATGTGCTGATCGAGGTGCCCAAGACGGTATGCGGCGCCTATGAGTTCCATCGCGCCGAGGCGCTGATCCGCCTGGGGCAGCGGCTGGCCATGGAGGCGATCGATAGCTACGAGGGCCGCAGGCACCGAGCCTGGGGCAGTAGCCAGGCACAGGTGGGGGCGTCGCCGAAATTGCCCGTCGAGCAGGCGCCGGATGGCTCCTGAGGGCATGGGGCTCAGCCGTCCCGGCCGCGCCGTCGCAGCAGCACGTAGACCGCCCCGGTGCCACCCTCGCTCTCGGTGGCCGAGCAGAAGGCGAGCACGGCGGGCCATTCCCTGAGCCAGGCGTTCACGTGGCTCTTGATCACCGGGTAGTCGCCGGTGGTGCCCCACGCCTTGCCGTGCACCACCAGCACGCAGCGCCGACCCTCGGCGGCGGCGTCGCGCAGGAAGGCTTCCAGTTCGCGGCGTGCCTCCTCCAGGGTGTAGCCGTGCAGGTCGAGTCCGACTTCCCAGGCGATCCTGCCTCGCTTGAGCTGGCTGCGGGTGCGCCAGGGCAGGTCGGGCAGGGCGAAGTCGAGCGGCTCCGAGGGACTCACCGGCTCCACCCGGCCGTCGGACGTCCGGCCCGTGGCGTGCTCATCGCTCGCGGCGCTGGCCGCGGCCCGGCGCGCGGCGGCGGAAGCATCGGAGTGGCGGCGACGGCCCGGATCGGCGCGATTGGTCTCGAGCGGACGCACGCCGGCTTCGCGCAGGGCCTGGCGAAAGGCGTCGATGTCGTCGTCGTCCGGATGGTGGCGGTGTCGACTCATGGGGCACTCGACTGGATCAGGGAGCGCCAGTATAGCGAGTCGAGCGTGGCTGTGAACCGCCCGGCCGGGTACAATCGGGCCCTCTAGCCGTCCGCAACCGTCAACCACAGGATGCCACGTGGCCGCTTTCAACGACGCCTCCACCTCCACGCTCCAGCTCGCCGACAGCGAGCTTCGCGATGGCTTCGTCACCCTGCGTGACTGCCTGCGCTGGGCCGCCAGCGAGTTCCATCTGGCGGGGCTCTTCTATGGGCATGGCACCGATTCCGCCTGGGACGAGGCGGTGGCGCTGACCCTGGGTGCCCTGCACCTGCCCTGGAACATCGATCCCGGGGTGCTCGATGCCCGGCTGCTGCCCATGGAGCGTGCGCGCATCGTGGCGCTGGTGCGGGCCCGCGTCGAGACGCGTCGCCCGCTGCCCTACCTGCTGGGCGAGGCCTTCTTCGCCGGCTTTCCGTTCAGCGTCGACGAGCGGGTGCTGATCCCGCGGTCGCCCATCGCCGAACTGATCGAGCACGGCTTCGCCGCCTGGTTCCCGGAAGAGCCACCGGCGCGGGTGCTCGACCTCTGCACCGGGTCGGGCTGCATCGGCGTCGCCACGGCGTTGCACCTGCCCGCCTGCGAGGTCGACCTGGCCGACATCAGTCCCGAGGCGCTGGAGGTGGCGCGGATCAATATCACCCGCCACGACGTCGGCGCGCGGGTGAGGGCGGTCGAGTCCGACCTCTTCGACGGCCTCGTCGGCCGGCGCTACGACCTGATCGTCTCCAACCCGCCCTATGTGGACGCCCGCGACCTGGTCACCATGCCCGCCGAGTACCGTCACGAACCGGCGCTGGCCCTCGGGGCGGGCAAGGACGGGCTGGACATCGTGCGGCGTCTCCTGCGCCAGGCCCGGGAGCATCTCGCCGACGACGGCGTGCTGATCGTCGAGGTGGGCAACTCCGATCGCCACCTGGAGGCCGCCTTCCCCGAGGTGCCCTTCCTGTGGCTGGAATTCGAGCGTGGTGGCCAGGGCGTGTTCGCCCTGACCGCCGCGGAACTCGACGCCCATGGGGCGTCCTTCGCCTGATCGGCCGTCCCCGATCTTCTGATACCAGGAGGAGCTCCCATGTCCGGCAATACCTTCGGCAAGCTGTTCACCCTCACCACCTTCGGCGAGAGCCACGGCCCGGCGCTGGGGGCCATCGTCGACGGCTGCCCGCCGGGGCTGCCGCTCACCGAAGAGGACCTGCAGCGTGACCTGGACCGCCGCCGCCCGGGCACCTCGCGCCATACCACCCAACGCCGTGAGCCCGACCAGGTGCGGATCCTCTCCGGCGTCTTCGAGGGCGTGACCACCGGCACCCCCATCGGCCTGGTGATCGAGAACACCGACCAGCGCTCCAAGGACTACTCGAAGATCAAGGACCAGTTCCGTCCGGCCCACGCCGACTACAGTTACCATCACAAGTACGGCATCCGCGACTACCGCGGGGGTGGCCGCTCCAGCGCCCGGGAGACCGCCATGCGGGTGGCGGCCGGTGCCATCGCCAAGAAGTACCTGGCGACCCATGGCATCGAGGTGCGCGGCTACATGAGCCAGCTCGGCCCCATCGCCATCGACTTCAGGGACTGGGCGGCGGTCGACGACAACCCCTTCTTCTGCCCCGACCCGGAGCGGGTGCCCGAGCTCGAGGCCTACATGGACCGGCTGCGCCGCGACCAGGACTCGGTGGGGGCCAGGATCACCGTGGTGGCCGAGGGCGTGCCGCCGGGGCTCGGCGAGCCGGTCTTCGATCGCCTGGACGCCGAGCTGGCCCATGGGCTGATGAGCATCAACGCGGTCAAGGGCGTGGAGATCGGCGACGGCTTCGCCGCGGTGGCCCAGCGCGGCAGCGAGCACCGCGACGAGATGACTCCCGAGGGCTTTCTCTCCAACCACGCCGGCGGCGTGCTGGGGGGCATCTCCAGCGGCCAGGCGATCGTCGCCCACCTGGCGCTCAAGCCCACCTCGAGCATCACCACCCCGGGGCGCAGCATCGACGTCCACGGCAATGCCGTCGAGGTAGTCACCCGGGGGCGCCATGACCCCTGTGTGGGGATTCGTGCCACGCCCATCGCCGAGGCGATGATGGCGCTGACCCTGATGGACCACCTGCTGCGTCACCGCGGCCAGAACGCCGAGGTCCGGGTCGAGACGCCGCGGCTGCGTTGAGCCGCGGCCCCGGTGATGGCTGCTACACTGGAATCACGACGACCAAGAGTGCCGCCATGAAGATCAATGTCGAGTTCGACCTGACCCCCGAGGAGTTCCGCCAGGCGCTGGGCCTGCCGGACGTCGAGGCCTTCCAGAAGGACCTGCTGAGCCGCATCCAGAAGCAGATGGAATCCGGGGTGGAGGGCTACGATCCCATGAGCCTGATGCAACCCTTCCTCCAGCAGCCAGGGTTGCCGCAGGGGCTCTCCCAGGGGCTCTCCCAGGGGCTGGCGAGCTTCGGCACCTACCAGCAGATGATGCTCGACATGCTGCGCCAGGCCGGTACCGGATCGGCCCAGCAGGGCGGAAAGGGGGAGCAGGGCGACGGCGAGGCCGGCGCGGCGAAGCCGGCTGCTGCTTCCCGGGGCGGGCGCAAGTCCACGGCCAGCGCGCGCTCTCGCACCCAGCGGGACGACTGATCGTCTGCCGGATTCGCCCAGGGTCGTATTGCAACCCGGCCCCCGGAAGACTACTCTTTGGTGCAGTGCAACATGACGGGTGGCGCTACCACCCATGTAGACCCCGCAAGGAGTATCTGCCATGTCAGACAAGATGACCGACGCCTTCAACGAGCAGACCCGCCAGTTCTTCGAGCCGATGCGCAGGATCAACTCCCTGATGCTCGACAACATGGAGAAGATGACCCAGTACCAGTTGGAGTCGATGAAGCGCTACAGCCAGATGGGTACCGAGCGCATGCGCAGTGCCAGTGAGGTCGGCGATGCCGAGAGCATGCGCGACTTCGGCACTCGCCAGGCCGAGATGATGAACGAACTCTCCCGGCAGATGCTGGAGGATGCCCGGGCCATGAGCGAGATGAGCCTCGAGTTCAAGAACCAGCTCGAACAACTCTTCGCCGAAGCCGGCCAGCAGATGACCGAACAGGCGGAGAAGGCCGGCGGCAGCGCCAAGCCGGCTCCGGCCAAGGCCAGCAGCCAGTCCTCGCGTGGCAGCAAGAGCTGAGCGGAACGGGCACTGATGGGGTGTGACCGAGCCCGGCCACACCGACGGCGGCTTCCCGGTACCCGCGTGGCGGGTGGTGGGAGGCGGCTTTCTTATTGATGGCAATCAGCCGGCAGGAAGTCAGGAGGGGTCAATGCAGCCAGGGGTGCACGCACCGACGCAGGCCGAGCTTGAGGCATGGAACGTCCAGCTCAAGGAGATCGGCGGGGAATATCGGGCCTTGATGGAGGACATGATGGAGCGGATGGTGCCCAGCGATGCCGCCGACTCCGTCTATGAGGACATGCGCGAGAGCTTCCGAGCGGGAGCCGAGTCGCTGATGCGCAACCCCCCGCTGCTGTGGCAGACCCAGTCACGGCTGCTCCAGGACCAGTTCCAGCTCTGGCAGCAGGGCATGCGGGCACTGGCCGGCGAGACGCTGGAGCCGCTGGTCACCCCGGCGAAGGGCGACCGGCGCTTCAACGACGAGGCCTGGACCAGCGACCCTCACTACCTGGCGATCATGCAGCAGTACCTGCTGTTCTCGCGGATGGTCGAGGATCTGGTGGAGAGCCTCGACGGTCTCGACCCCGGGCAGCAGCGCAACCTGGCCTTCTATGCCCGCCAGGTGGTCAATGCCATGGCGCCGACCAATTTCGTCACCACCAACCCCGAGGTGATGCGCAAGACCCTGGAGACCCGCGGTCAGAACCTGATCGACGGCCTGACCCGGCTGCGCGAGGACCTGGCCAATTCCGCCGAGGGGCTCAACGTCACCATGACCGACCGCAGCGCCTTCGCGGTCGGCGACAACATCGCCGTGACCCCGGGCTCGGTGGTCTACGAGAACGAGCTGATCCAGCTGATCCAGTACGCACCGACCACCGAGCAGGCCTTCAAGACGCCGCTGTTGATGGTGCCGCCCTGGATCAACAAGTACTACATCCTCGACCTTCGCCAGGACAACTCCCTGGTCAAGTGGCTGGTGGACCAGGGGCATACGGTGTTCCTGATCTCCTGGCGCAACCCCGGTCCCGAGCAGCGCGACCTGACCTGGGCCGACTACATGCAGCTGGGGCCGATCGCGGCGATGGGGGCCATCGAGCAGGCCACCGGCGAGAAATCGGTCAACCTGCTCAGTTACTGCATCGGCGGTACCCTGACCGCCTCCACCGTCGCCTACCTCACCAGCACCCGCCGCGGCCGCAAGGTGAAGTCGGTGACCTACATGGCGACCCTGCAGGACTTCCGCGATCCCGGCGACATCGGCGTCTTCCTCTCCGAGCCGGTGCTGGCCGGCATCGAGGCCAAGCTCGAGCGTGACGGCTACCTGGACGGGCGGGTGATGGCATTCTCGTTCAACCTGCTGCGCGAGAACGATCTCTTCTGGTCCTTCTATATCAGCAACTACCTCAAGGGGGACATGCCGGCCCCGTTCGACCTGCTCTACTGGAACACCGACGGCACCAACCTGCCGGCCGGCACCCACGCCTGGTACCTGCGCCACATGTACCTGGAGAACCGCCTGGTAGAGCCCGGTGGCATCGAGCTCGACGGGGTCAAGATCGACCTGCGCAAGATATCCACGCCGAGCTACTTCGTCTCCACCAGCGAGGACCATATCGCCAAGTGGAACAGCACCTACTACGGGGCGCTGCTGCCCAAGGGGCCGGTGACCTTCGTGCTGGGCGGCTCGGGCCATATCGCCGGTATCGTCAACCCGCCGAGCCGGAACAAGTACGGCTACTGGACCAACGACGCGCTGCCGGAGACGGCGGATGAGTGGCTGGCCGGTGCCGAGCAGCACGAGGGCTCCTGGTGGCCCCACTGGCAGCAGTGGATGACCGGCAACGGCTATGTCGACGCGGAGAAGATGGTGCCGGCGCGCCAGCCCGGCGAGGGCGAGCTCGACATCCTCGAGCCGGCTCCGGGGCGCTACGTCAAGATGACGATTCCCGAGGTGCTGGGCGAGACCCCGGCTTCGCCGGAAGCCTGAAGCCCTAAGCTTGAAGCTGTAAGAGCGGCGCTTCGCACCTGGAAGCCTGAAGATAAACCCCTGCTGCCTCGCAGCAGGGGTTGTCGTTTGTTGCCTCGGGGAAAACGCTGATTTCCAGCTTTCAGCTCAGCGCCGCAGGCGCAGCCCCGCGATGACCATCAGCCCGGCGAGCAGCCAGACCGGCCAGCTGCCAGTGCGGGTGAAGGGCGTCAGGCCCTGCATGGCGGTGACCTCGCCGGTGAGGGTGGCGATCTCGAACTGGGGGGCCCGGGCGGTGACGTTGCCCCGGGGATCGATGATCGCGGTGACCCCGTTGCTGGTGGCGCGGATCACGGGGCGGCCATTCTCCAGGGCGCGCAGCCGGGCCATCTGCAGATGCTGCAGGGGGCCGATGGAGGCGCCGAACCAGGTGTCGTTGGAGACCGTGAGCAGGAGGTCGGCAGCCCGGGCCCGGTCGGCGACCAGGTCGGCGTAGATGATCTCGTAGCAGATGGCGTTGCCGATGGTCAGGCCGGCGGCACGGATCGGCGCCTGGCCGGCGGGACCCGGCGTCATCGCCGGCATCGGCAGGTCGAAGAAGGCGATGGCACCGCGCAGCAGGTCTTCCAGCGGCAGGTACTCGCCGAAGGGCACCAGGTGCTCCTTGCGGTACTCGCCCTCGACGCCACCGACCCCGATCACGCTGTTGTAGTAGAGCCCGCGAGCCGTACGCTGCAGGATGCCGGTGAGCAGGGCGGTGTCGGGGGCGAGGTTGGACTGTACCCGTTCCAGCAGCGGGGCGGCCTCGTCCTCGAACATCGGCAGGGCGGCCTCGGGCCAGATGACCAGGCCGATGGAGTCGTCGAGCTCGCGGGTCAGGTCGCTGTAGGTGTTGGCGGCGACGCGCCGTCCTTCGGGGGTCCACTTGATCAACTGCGGCAGGTTGCCCTGCAGCAGGGCGACACGCACCGGTTCGCCGCTGGGGGTGGTCCATTGGCTGGGCAGGGCCAGCGGAATCAGCCAGAGGGCGGTGATGGGGGCCAATGCCCACCAGCGTCGGCGCAGGAGCTCTACGCCCAGGCTACCGGTGAGGGCGGTGATCAGCGACAGGCCGTAGACCCCGACCACCGGTGCCCAGGAGGCGAGTGGCGAGTCGACGTGGCCGCTGCCCAGCAGCAACCAGGGAAACCCGGTGAACAGCCAGGTGCGTAGCCACTCGCCCAGTACCCAGGCGCCGGCGAAGGTGAGGAACGCCAGACGGGGGCCACACAGCAGACGATAGAGCCACAGCGTGACGGCAAAGAACAGCGCCAGGCCGACCACGAACAGGCCGGTGAGGAACAGCGCCAGGGGGACGCCGGTATAGCCATAGTCATGGATCGACACGTAGACCCAGGACGCCCCCGAGCCGAACAGGCCGACACCGTAGCACCAGCCGCGCAGGGCGGCCTGGGCGGGCGTCAGGGCCGGCAGGCCGGCATAGACCAGCCCGGCGGCCACCGGGGCCAGCCACCAGAGTTCGAAGGGGGAGGCGGTCAGGGTGGTGAGGCCCCCCGCGGCGAGGGCCAGCAGATAGCCCAGGAGCGGGGGGAAACGCAGTTCAGGCATCTTGGCCATCCTTGGGGAGAAGCGTCTCGGGTCAGTCGTTGCCCGGTTCGTCGTGGGGCTGGGCTTCCAGCAGACGGATGCGACGGTTGTCGGCGTTGAGCACCGTGAAGCGCCAGCCGCCGATCTCGGTATGCTCGCCCCGGCCGGGCAGGTGGCCGAAGCGCTGCATCACCAGCCCTCCCAGGGTGTCGAACTCCTCATCGGAGAAGCGCGTCTGGAAGCGTGCGTTGAAATCCTCGATGGGAGTCAGGGCGCGAATGGCGTAGCGGTCATCGCCGAGCTCACGGATATCCTCCTCCTCGTCGATGTCGTGCTCGTCCTCGATGTCGCCGACGATCTGCTCGAGGATGTCCTCGATGGTGACGATCCCGGCGGTGCCGCCGTACTCGTCGACCACCACCGCCATGTGGTTGTGGGTGTCGCGGAACTCCTTGAGCAGGCTGTTGAGTCGCTTCGATTCGGGCACGAACATCGCCGGGCGGATCACCTCCTCGAGGCGGAACGGCAGGCCGTTCTCCTGGCCGCGACGCAGCAGTGGCAGCAGGTCCTTGGCCAGCAGGATGCCCTTGACCTCGTCGAGGTTCTCGCCGATCACCGGGTAGCGCGAGTGGCCTGTCTCCAGGATCACCGGCAGGTACTCCTCCAGGGGCTGGTCGAGGGCGATGGCGGTGACCTGGGAGCGGGGGATCAGCACCTCGCGGACCTGCTGGTCGCTGATCTGCAGGGCGCCCTCGATGATCATCATGGCGTCCTGCTCGAGCTTGAGTCGGCTGGCCGCCTGACGCAGGAACTCCAGTAGCTCGTCCCGGGAGCTGGGTTCGTCGCTGTCGCTGGAAAGGGCGCTGAACAACTTCTCGAACCAGGACTTGCCGCCCTGGTTGGTCGATCGGTCTTCGCTCATGCGTCGGCTCTCTTGTCCTCGGTATCGGGGCCCGTGGCGTCGCGGGTGTCCGCACGATAGGGGTCGTTGATGCCCAGGCCGGCGAGGATCTCGCGCTCGAGCGCCTCCATGGCCTCGGCCTCGTCATCCTCGAGATGGTCGTATCCGAGCAGGTGCAGGGTGCCATGCACCACCATATGAGCGTAGTGAGCCGCCGGGGACTTGTCCTGCTCCCGTGCTTCCCGGACCACCACGGGATGGCAGATCACCAGGTCACCGAGCAGCGCAAGCTCGACGCCGGGCGGGCTCTCGAAGGGAAAGGAGAGCACGTTGGTGGGTCTGTCGCGGCCGCGGTAGTCGCGGTTCAGGGTCCGGCTCTCCGCCTCGTCGACCAGGCGCACCGTCAGCTCCGAGGCGGGATCGACGTCGTGGCGGGCCAGCACGGCGGCGACCCAGGCCTCGAGCTCGGCCTGGCTCGGCAGGTCCACGGCCTCGATGGCGACCTGACGATCGACGAGCGGGGCATTCATGGGTCTCTGCGCTCTCCGTTGGCTCGGTCGTGGTCGAGGCGTTCCTGGCGGAGCGTCTCGCGCTTCTGCTCCCGGGCCTCCTTGCGGGAGCGCTCGGCGGCCTCCTGCTCGGCCTCGAAGTGGTCGTAGGCCTCGATGATGCGCTGCACCAGCGGATGGCGCACCACGTCCTTGGCGGCGAAGTGGGTCACGCCGATGCCGGGGGTGCCCTTGAGCACGTCGAGTACCTGGATCAGCCCCGAGCTCTGGCCGCGGGGCAGGTCGACCTGGGTGACGTCGCCGGTGATCACCGCGGTGGAGCCGAAGCCGATACGCGTCAGGAACATCTTCATCTGCTCGCGGGTGGTGTTCTGGCTCTCGTCGAGGATGATGAAGGCGTTGTTCAGGGTGCGCCCGCGCATGTAGGCCAGCGGGGCGATCTCGATCACCTGGCGCTCGATCAGCTTGGCGACCTGCTCGAAGCCGATCATCTCGTAGAGCGCGTCGTAGAGCGGCCGCAGGTAGGGGTCGATCTTCTGGGCCAGGTCGCCGGGCAGGAAGCCGAGCTTCTCGCCGGCCTCCACCGCCGGGCGCACCAGCAGGATGCGGCGTACCTCCTGCTGGTTGAGGGCTTCCACTGCCGCGGCCACCGCCAGGTAGGTCTTGCCGGTACCGGCCGGGCCGATGCCGAAGTTGATGTCGTGGGCGCGGATGCTCTGGACATAGCCCTGCTGGTTGAGGCCGCGAGGCTTGATCAGCGTGCGTGGGGTGCGCAGCAGCACCTCGCCCTCCGGTTCGGCGCCTTCCTCCTCGTCCAGCGCCTCGAGGCCGGACTCCTGCAGGAAGAGATGCACGGTATCGGGGGTCAGGTCGCTGGCCTCGGCCTCGCGGTAGAGATGCTCGAGCACGTTGGCGGCGGCCTTGACGCGATGGCTGGGGCCGGCGAGCTGGAAGATGTTGCCGCGGTTGCGCAGGGTGATGCCGAGCCGGGACTCGACCAGCTTGAGGTGCTCGTCGCGCTGGCCGCAGAGGTTGGCCAGGCGCCGGGGATCGTTGGGCTCGAGGTTCAGGGTGATGATGCGATTGGCCTGGGTGGCTGGCTGGCTCAAGGCAGGGAGGTCCGTGCGTGGTGTATGTGGGCTCAGCTTACTGCCCCGGCGGTCGCCGGGGCAATGGATGACGGCGGATGCGAAGACTCAGAAGCGCTCCGGGGACGCCAGCTCGCCGCGCAGGGAGTTGGGCAGCGCCTCGCTGATCTCCACGTCGACGAAGTAGCCGATCAGGTCGAAGGGGTTGGCCGCGCGGAAGTTGACCACCCGGTTGTTCTCGGTACGCCCGGAGAGCTGCCCCGGGTCCCTGGGCGAGAAGCCGGTGACCAGGATGCGCTGGGTCGACCCGACCATGCGCCGGCTGATCTGCATCGCCTGCTGGTTGATGCGCTCCTGGAGGATCGCCAGGCGCTGCTTCTTGAGGCCCTCGGGGGTGTCGTCGTCGAGGGCCGCCGCCGGGGTGCCGGGGCGCGCCGAGTAGACGAAGCTGAACGAGTGGTCGAAGCCGATGCGATGGATCAGGTCCATGGTCGCCTCGAAGTCCTCCGCGGTCTCGCCGGGGAAGCCGACGATGAAGTCGGAGGAGAAGCTGATATCCGGGCGCAGGGCGCGGATGCGCTCCAGCTTCGCGACGTACTCCTCGACGCTGTGGCCGCGCTTCATGGCCGCCAGGATGCGGTCGGAACCGGCCTGCACCGGCAGGTGCAGGTGGCTGACCAGCTCGGGGATCTCGCCATAGGCCTCGATCAGGCTGTCGGAGAACTCCACCGGGTGCGAGGTGGTGAAGCGGATGCGGTCGATGCCCTCCACCGCGGCGACGCAGGCGATCAGTTCGGCCAGGTCGATCTCGTCGCCGAGCCGGTTCTCGCCGCGATAGGCGTTGACGTTCTGGCCCAGCAGGTTGATCTCGCGCACCCCCTGGTCGGCCAGGTGAATCACCTCGTCCATCACCGCCTCGAAGGGCCGCGAGACCTCCTCGCCGCGGGTGTAGGGCACCACGCAGAAGGTGCAGTACTTGGAGCAGCCCTCCATCACCGAGACGAAGGCGGTGGCGCCGTCCGAGCTCGGCTTGGGCAGGTGGTCGAACTTCTCGATCTCGGGGAAGGTGACGTCGACCACCGAGATCTGGTCGTTGCGCCGCGCGTCGAGCATCGCCGGCACCCGATGCAGGGTCTGGGGGCCGAACACCATGTCGACGTGGGGCGCGCGCTTGCGCAGCGCCTCGCCCTCCTGGCTGGCGACGCAGCCGCCCACCCCGATCACCAGCTCGGGGTTGGCGTCCTTGAGCTTCTTCCAGCGACCGAGCTGGTGGAACACCTTCTCCTGGGCCTTCTCGCGGATCGAGCAGGTGTTGAGCAGGATGACGTCGGCTTCGCGCTCGTCGTCGGTGAGCTCCAACTGGTGGGATTCGCCGAGCAGATCCGCCATGCGCGCGGAGTCGTACTCGTTCATCTGGCAGCCGTGCGTCTTGATGAAGAGTTTCTTCGCCATAAGAATAGGGTCGTGGCGGCTGGCGCCCGACGTCTGTTACCGATGAAGATGAATGGGGGTCGCGAGGTCGTCGCGCGGGTCGGCCGGGTGCGGCCGCTCGAATGCGCCCATTATACGCAGGCACCCCGCGGGGGGCCAGCCGCCCGGGTGCACAATGGCCGTCTGTGGTACCCTTGGCGCCTTGCGATATGTCGCGGCGCACGAGCGTCATATTCAGGGTGACAGGCAAGGAACAGGCACTATCATGGCGGCCAAACCGATCTATCGAGTGGTATTCCACCAGCAGGGTGAGGTCTGGGAGCTGTATGTCCGCGAGATCTTCCAGAGCGACCTCTGGGGCTTCATCGAAATCGAGGAGTTCGTCTTCGAGGACGTCTCGAAGCTGGTGGTGGATCCCTCTGCCGACAAGCTGCGGCGTACCTTCGACGGGGTCGGGCGCAGTTATCTGCCGCTCAACGCCATCGTGCGTATCGATGAGGTGGAGCGTGAGGGGCCACCGAGAGCGGTGAAGAGCGAGGGCCGGGTGGCGGAGTTTCCGCGATCCTTCGCCCCTCCCCCGAAGGGTGAGCGCTGAACCCTGGTCATACAATGACCAGGAGGCGGGCAGGCCGGACAGCGTGGCCCTCGGCGGAGGCTTTCCAGCGGTTTTCCCGGCACTTGTCCACAGAAGCTGTGGAAAACGGCGCCGGACACCAGGCGGTTGCCTGACAGGCGGGTGGCATCGGCAGTTTTCAGAGAGTTCAGGTCTCATCGTGCCGTTGCCGGAGGGATGCCGGTGGCGGTGACAGGTCGCGGAGGAGCGGATCCCGCTAGTTACAGCCAGGACGACGGCATGACGAAACACGATTTCAAGTTCTTGACCCTGGGGCTGGGGCTGCTGGCCCTGCCGCTGCACGCCCAGGAGGCCGAAGACGGCACCCAGTGGGTCTCCGACTCACTGACCACCTATGTACGCAGTGGCCCCACCGACGGCTACCGCATCGTCGGCACCCTGACCGCCGGCGAGCCGGTCACGGTGCTGGAGTCCAGTGGCAATTACTCCCGGGTGCAGAACGGCGACGGCGACACCGTCTGGGTGCTGAGCAATGAACTCCAGCAGACCCCCAGTTCCCAGGTGCGCCTGCCCGAGCTGGAAACCCGGGTGGCCCAGCTGACCGACGAACTCGACGGCATCAACGCCGAGTGGGAGAACCGTGTCTCCTCGATGACCGAGGCCCTGGCCGCCGGCGAGGAGCGGATCGAGGAGCTCGAGGCCCATAACCGCGAGCTCGACGCCGAGGCCGAGCAGTCGCGCGGGACCATCCGCCGGTTGCAGGCGCGTCTCGATACCCAGGAGGAGGACCTGCTGCTGCGCTACTTCATGTACGGGGGCGGGGTGGCCGGGGGCGGGCTACTGGTCGGCCTGATCATTCCTCACCTGCCGCGTCGCCGCAAGAAGCGCGACCGCTGGTTCTGAGCCGGGCCCGGCAGGAGCGAAGATGGTCAACGAATGGCGCGACCGCTGGCGGGAGGGCCGCATCGGCTTCCACCGCGAGCAGATCCACTCCTCGCTGGTGCGCTATTGGCCCCTGCTGGGTGTGACGCCCGGCACCAAGGTGCTGGTGCCATTGTGCGGCAAGAGCCTGGACATGCGCTGGCTGGGACAGCACGATCACCCGGTGCTGGGCATCGAGCTCGCCCCCGAGGCGATCGAACAGTTCGTCGCCGCGGGGGCGGGAGAGATCTCGCGGTATCGGCAGGGCGGCTTCGACGTCTGTCGCCAGGGGAACGTCGAGCTGTGGTGCGGCGACTTCTTCCACTTCCATATCGAGCAGGCGGCGGAGATCGGGGCCTTCTACGATCGCGCCGCCCTGATCGCCTTGCCGCCGGCCACCCGGCAGCGTTACGCCTTCCATCTCGCCCAACTGATTCCCCCCGGGGCCCGTGGCCTGCTGATCAGCCTGATCCGGGCGCCTGGTGACGAGGGAGGGCCGCCCTTCGGCGTGGCCGCCGAGGAGGTGCGCGAGCTGTTCGAGCCCAACTTCCAGGTCACCCACCTGGAGGACGGCGAGCCGGAGCCGGGCAGGGGTTTCCGTGAGAGCGTCTGGGCCCTGGTGAGGCGAGGCCCTTCGGTCTAGCGGCGCGGCGTCTCGAGCCTGGCGTCCGCCAACGACGAGGGCGCCCCGCGGGGCGCCCTCGTCGTGCCGGCGGAGGCGATCAGCGTGTCAGCAGGCGACCCAGCTCGGGATCGCGAAAGGCGCGGTCGAGGCCGTCCGAGAGCAGGTCGTTGAGCATGCGGGTATTGGTGTCGCGGTCGGGACGCACGGCAAAGCTCTGGGTACGCCGGGAGGTGTAGGTGCCGGTATAGGTGTTGCCGCCGTTGACCGCCTCGGCGATGAACACCGCCTCCAGGCGCGCCTCGTCGATCACCGGGCGGCTCTGGCCGCGTTCGTAGCCCAGGTGGTCGAGTGTCAGGGTCAGGCTGGGGCGCCCCTGGGCACTCTCGGTGGTGGGATTGAAGCCCATCTCGCGCACGGCCCGCTCGGCCTCGGCCTGGAGCCGGGGCACCAGCTCGTGGGCGCTGACCGTGATGGTGGACGTGGACATGGCGCTGCCGCTGCGGGTACCGATCACCTCGCTGTCGCGGCCGTCGACGGCCACCACGGTGATCTGCTGGCCGCTGCCGGTCTGCGGCGCGGCGACACTGCGCTTGGGGCTCAGTTGCAGGTGGTGGGGGCTGGCACAGCCGGCCAGCCAGAGGCCGGCGAGCAGCACCGCGGAGAGGCGAAGGAAAGAGCGTCGACGCATCCGGTGTCTCCGTGAGGGTAGATGGGAGGATGTCCCGCGAGTATATCCCCTCGCGACGAGGGCAGGAATTCCCGGCGTGTCGGCGGAGGGTTACACTGTCGCGATAGACCAACGGATGGCCATCATGATCCGATCCGCGATGCCCGAGGACATACCGCTCCTCGTCGACATCTGGCTGCGAGCCTCGCGCCAGGCCCACGATTTCATTCCCGCCGAGTTCTGGGAGGCGCGGGCCGAGGCGATGGCGCGTGACTACCTGCCCGCCGCCGAGGTCCATGTGCTGGACATCGGTAGCCGGGTGATCGGCTTCGCCGCCCTCAACGACGACCACCTCGAGGCGCTGTTCGTCGACCCGGACGTGCAGGGCTATGGTCACGGTTCCCGGCTGATGGCCCATGCCATGGAACGCCATCGCCGCATCACCCTGTGTGTCTACTCGCGTAACGTGCGAGCGGTCTCCCTCTACCGGCGGCTGGGCTTCCAGGTCTGCGGCGAGGGCGAGGACTCGCTGACGGGCGAGCGGGAGACCCGGATGCAATGGACCCGCCAGCCAGCCTGCGAGTGAGCGCGATGCTCGCGACCCCGCCCATCGGCCGCTCGTCGGGGAGCGAGAACCCGGTTCCGGGGTCACGATACCGCTTCGCGGGCTCTCGTGGGGCGGGTGTCTGGCTCCGCGGGGAAGCGATGCCAGCGCCGGGGCAGGGCGTAGAGGCGCTGGCCGCGCCGCAGGTCGAGGCGCTCGTAGTCGGCGTGGCGCAGCGTGGCGAGCCAGGGCGAGGCCATCCAGTCCGCGGCGAGTTCCACCCTCACTTCGGCGCCCACCGGCGAGATGGCGGTGACGGTGGCCGGCAGCCTGGCGTCGGCGGTCGGCGCTTCTGCCAGTTTCACCTCGTGGGGGCGCAGCAGCAGCTCCTCCGGGCCGTCGGGGAGCTCGACCGCCAGCCGTGCATCGCCACAGGTGAGGGTGCCGTCGCGCACTTCGCCCTCCAGGTGATTCACGTCGCCCAGGAACTCGAACACGAAGCGGTTGGCCGGTGCGCGATAGAGGCTGTCCGGCGTGTCGATCTGCTCGATGCGGCCGTTGCTCATCACCACCACCCGGTCGGAGAGCTCCAGTGCCTCCTCCTGGTCGTGGGTGACGAAGACGCTGGTGAAGTTCAGCTCGTCATGCAGGTGGCGCAGCCAGCGGCGCAGCTCCTGGCGCACCTTGGCATCCAGCGCGCCGAAGGGTTCGTCGAGCAGCAGCACGTCGGGGCGCAGGGCGAGCGCCCGGGCCAGCGAGACGCGCTGCTGCTGTCCGCCGGAGAGCTGGGCCGGGTAGCGGTTGGCCAGCGGTTCGAGCTGGACCATCTCCAGCAGGCGGTGCACCCGGGCGCGGATCTCGCCGCCGGTCGGCCGCTGCCGACGGGGCATCACGGTGAGGCCGAAGGCCACGTTGTCGTAGACCGTCATGTGCCGGAACAGCGCATAGTGCTGGAAGACGAAGCCGATGCGTCGGTCGCGCACGTGCACGTGGGTCACGTCGCGGTCGCCGAAGAGGATGCGCCCGGGCGCCGGCGTGTGGTCGGCGGCCTCGAGCCCGGCGATGATGCGCAGCAGGGTGGTCTTGCCGGAGCCCGAGGGGCCGAGCAGGCCGATCAGCTCGCCCTCGCGGATCTCCAGGTCGAGGGGGTCCAGGGCCCTGGCGGCCCCCCGGCCCGGCGGGCCATAGGTCTTGGCGATATTCTGAAGGCGGATGCTCATGTCGAAGCCTCCTGGCGCGCGGCGCGCCATTCCAGGCCGGCCTTGGCGGCCAGCGTCAACAGGGCGATCAGGGCCAGCAGTGCGGCGCTGGCGAAGGCGCCCACGGTGTTGTAGTCCTGATAGAGCTGCTCCAGGTGCAGCGGCAGGGTGTTGGTCTGGCCGCGGATGGCGCCGGAGACCACCGACACCGCGCCGAACTCGCCCACCGCCCGGGCGTTGGTGAGGATCACCCCGTAGAGCAGTGCCCAGCGGATGTTGGGCAGGGTCACGCGGCGAAACAGCGTCCAGCCCGAGGCGCCCAGCGTCACGGCGGCCTCCTCGTCACGCGAGCCCTGGGCCTGCATCAGCGGGATCAGCTCCCGGGCCACGAAGGGGCAGGTGACGAAGATGGTCACCATCAGGATGCCCGGCCAGGCGAACATCAACTGGATGTCATGGGTGTCAAGCCAGCCACCGATCCAGCCGTTGCGCCCGTAGAGCAGCAGGTAGACCAGGCCCGCCACCACCGGCGACACCGCGAAGGGGATGTCGATCAGGGTCTGCAGGATGCGCCGTCCGGGAAAGCGGAAGCGCGTCACCAGCCAGGCCAGCATGACGCCGAACACCAGGTTGACCGGGATGGTCAGCACGGTGATGAACAGTGTCAGGCCAATGGCCGAGCGCGTGTAGCTGTTGGTGACGTTGGTCCAGAACACCCCGGCGCCCTGGGCGAAGGCCTGGGCGAAGATCGCCACCAGCGGCAGCAGTAGGAACAGCGCCGACAGGGCCACCGCCGCGATCACGAGCAGGCGCCGCACCCGCGGGGCGTCACCGATGCGCTGGGTACCCTCGAGTCGCGACATCAGCCCATCCCTCCATGCAACCGCTTGATGAAGCGTCCCTGCCACAGGTTGATGGCCAGCAGCAGGGCCAGCGAGACGAACAGCACCACCGAGGCGATGGCCGAGGCGCCGGCATAGTCGTACTCCTGCAGCTTGACGAAGATCATCAGCGCGGTGATCTCGGTCTCATAGGGCATGTTGCCGGCGATGAAGATGATGGCGCCGAACTCGCCCAGCGAGCGCACGAAGGCGAGGCCGGTGCCGGTGACCAGGGCCGGCCAGAGGTGAGGCAGGATCACCCGCCGGAAGGCGGTGCCGTCGCTGGCGCCGAGGGTAAGGGCCGCCTCGTCCACCTCAACGGGCAGGTCCTCGAGGACCGGTTGCACGGTGCGCACCACGAAGGGGATGCTGGTGAAGGCCATGGCCAGGGCGATGCCCACCCAGGTGTAGGCGACCTGCAGGCCCAGCGGCTCGAGCAGGCGACCCATCCAGCCGTTGCTCGAGTAGAGGGTGGCGAGCGTGATGCCGGCCACCGCCGTGGGCAGGGCGAAGGGCAGGTCCATCAGGGCATCGAGCAGTCGCCTGCCGGGAAACTCGTAGCGTACCAGCACCCAGGCCAGCAGCAGGCCGAAGGCCGCATTGACGATCGCCGCCACCGCCGCCGCCCCCATGGTGACGGTGTAGCTGGCCACTACCCGGCCATCGGTGATGATCGCCCAGTACTGGGCCAGGCTGAGATCGGCCAACTGACCGAACAGCCCGGTCATCGGCAGCAGCAGTACCAGCGAGACGAACAGCAGGCTGACGCCGAGCGAGAGACCGAAGCCCGGCAGCACACGCCTGGGGGAGCTGCCGGCGCGGAGGGCGAGCGTGATCATCGACGCTGCAACTGATCCAGCAAGGCGCCGCCGGCGAAGTGCGCTTCCATGGCCTCCTCCCAGCTACCGACGATGTTCTCGACCTGCAGCAGCTCGGTCTGCGGGAAGCGTTCGGCGAACTCCTCGACCACCGCTTCGTGGTGCACGCGATAGTTGAAGCCGGCGAGCTGGCGCTGGGCCTCTTCGCTGTAGAGGTACTCCACGTAGGCGCGGGCCAGGTCGAGGTTACCGTTACGCTCGGCGTTGGGCTCGACCACCGCCACCGGGAACTCGGCCAGGATGCTCACCGGCGGCACGATGACCTCGTAGTCCTCCTCGCCGTATTCGCCGCGGATGTTGTTGACCTCGGACTCGAAGCTGATCAGCACGTCGCCGATACCGCGCTCGATGAAGCTGGTGGTGGCACCGCGACCTCCGGTGTCGAAGACCGCCACGTTGCGCAGGAAGGTGCGCATGAAGTCGTGAATCCGCTCCTCGTCGCCGTCGAAGGCGTCGTCGGCATACCCCCAGGCGGCCAGGTAGGTGTAGCGGCCGTTGCCGGAGGTCTTGGGGTTGGGGAAGACCATCTCCACGTCCTCGCGCACCAGGTCGTCCCAGTTCTCGATGCCCTTGGGGTTGCCCTTGCGGACCAGGAAGGCGGTGGTGGAGTAGTAGGGCGAGGCGTTGTTGGGCAGCTGTGCCTGCCAGTCCTCGGCCACCAGGCCGCCATCGGCGAGCGCCTGGACATCGGTGACCTGGTTGTAGGTCACCACGTCGGCGCGCAGTCCCTGGAGGATGGCGCGGGCCTGGGCGGACGAACCGCCGTGGGACTGGCTGATCTCGACCTCTTCGTCGTGTTCGGCCTGCCACCAGGCCGTGAACTCGGGATTGATGGCGGCGAACAGCTCGCGAGCGATGTCGTAGGAGGAGTTGAGCAGTTCGCGCTCGGCGGCCAGGGCCGGGCCGGCCAGGCCGGTGCCCAGGGCGATGGCGAGCAGGCTCTGCTTGAGGAGGCGCGATGCGGTCATGGGGGGCTCCGAAGATGGTTTGGACGCTAACAACAAGGTTAATTCTCGATTTGAGGAATTACAATCGTGTTCTTTATTTGTTTTTGGAATAAATCCCGATGGTCGCTCTTCATGACCGGGGCGTCGAAAAGCGTGTCGCCTGCTGCCAGACGGGTGCCTCTGCTAGAATGCACTCTTTCTGGAGCAACCGCCTGGACACTTCCATGACCGACGCGACCCGTGACTTCCTCATCGCCCCCTCGATCCTCTCCGCCGACTTCGCGCGCCTGGGCGAGGAGGTGGACAACGTGCTGGCCGCCGGGGCCGACATCGTCCACTTCGATGTGATGGACAATCACTACGTGCCCAACCTGACCATCGGGCCCATGGTCTGCGAGGCGCTGAGGAAGCACGGCGTGACGGCGCCCATCGACGCGCACCTGATGGTGCGGCCGGTGGACCGGCTGATCGATGACTTCATCGAGGCCGGCGCGAGCTACATCACCTTTCACCCGGAGGCGTCCGACCACATCGACCGCTCCCTGCAGCTGATTCGCGACGGCGGCTGCAAGGCGGGGCTGGTGTTCAATCCGGCCACTCCGCTCAGCTACCTCGACCACGTCATGGACAAGGTCGACATGATCCTGCTGATGAGTGTCAATCCCGGGTTCGGTGGCCAGGCCTTCATTCCCGGCACCCTGGACAAGCTGCGCGAGGCGCGTCGACGCATCGACGCCTCGGGGCTCGACATCCGCCTGGAGATCGACGGCGGCGTCAAGGTCGACAACATCGCCGAGATCGCCCGGGCCGGGGCCGATACCTTCGTCGCCGGCTCGGCGATCTTCAAGGCCGGCAGCGAGGTCGACCCGCATCGCTACGACAGCGTGATCCGCGAGTTCCGCGAGCAGCTGGCCGGGGTGAGGTGAGCAGGGCAGTGAGTGACGGCGCGTCGTCCCCGCGCTGGCATCTCTACCTGATAGAGACCGCCAGCGGTGCCCTCTATACCGGCATCACCACCGACGTGGCGCGGCGGCTGGCCGAGCACGCTGCCGGGCGGGGCGCCAAGGCGCTGCGTGGCCGTGGGCCCCTGCGGCTGGTTCACCACGAGGCGGTGGGTAGCCGCGGCGAGGCGCTGCGGCTCGAGGCCTGGCTCAAGCGCCTCCCGGCGACGAAGAAGCGAGCCTGGCTGGCGGATCGCCCGAAAGCGGGCCATCCGCGACACCGTTAGCCGGGAGGCCGCCCTCGAACGCCGAGTTGCCGGGCCCGCGGCCGCCGATTCGTGGCGGCCCCGGGCGCTGGCGGCGGTGGTTCAGTGCAGCTTCATGCGTGGCTTGAGGAAGCGGTTGAGCCCATCCACCACCACCATCAGGGCGGTCTTCAGGCTGCCGTGAATGGCGCGCTGGTGCATGCGGTAGAGTGAGGAGTAGAAGAACTTGGCGAGGTGCCCCTCGATGAACAGGCTGCGTGCCGAGGCGCCGCGCATCAGGCTGCCGATGGCATCGAAGTGAGCCAGCGAGATCAGCGAGCCGCGGTCCCGGAACACGAACGGCTTGAGCGGCTTGCCGTCGAGCCGTGCCAACAGGTTGCGATACAGCCGGTTGGCCTGCTGGTGGGCGGCCTGGGCGCGGGGCGGGACCGTCGCATCGCCCGCCTGGGGGCAGCTGGCACAGTCGCCGAAGGCGAAGATATGCGGGTCGTCGACGCTCTGCAGGGTGGCGTCGACCTTGAGGCGATGGTTGTGTTCCGTCGCCAGGCCCAGCTCCGAGAGAAAGGCCGGTGCCTTGATGCCGGCGGCCCAGACGCTCAGGTCGGTCTCGATCCGTTCACCGCTGGCGGTGACGATGGCGGAGGGGTCGACCTCGGTGACCCGTGTCGCCACGTGCACCCGGACGCCGAGGCGCTCCAGCTCGGCATGCACCGCCCGACTGATGCGGTCGGGCAGGGCCGGCAGGATGTCCGGGGCCGCCTCGATCAGGTGCACCTCGAGTTGCTCGCTCTCGAGGGGGGTGAACCCATAGCTGTTGAGCATCTGGGAGGCGTCGTAGAGCTCGGCGGCGAGCTCCACGCCGGTGGCGCCGGCGCCGACGATCCCCACTGCCATCCGCGGGTTCCGATGCTGCTGCGGAGCGTTGTAACGCAGGAAGACATTGAGCATGTCGCGGCGAAAGGCCTCGGCCTGGTGAGGGCTGTCCAGGAAGTGGCAGTGTTCGGCGACGCCCGGGGTGCCGAAGTCGTTACTGACGCTGCCGATTGCGATCACCAGCTCGTCGTAGGGCAGGGTCCGCGAGGGCAGCACCTCGACGCCGTCGTCGTCGAGGATCGGCGCCAGGGTCAGGGTACGTGCCTCCCGGTCCAGGCCGCACAGGGTACCGCGCTGGAACTGGTAGCCATGGGCCCGGGCGTGCCCCTGATAGGCGATCTCGTCCAGCCCGGAATCCAGGGCGCCGGTGGCGACTTCGTGCAGTAGCGGCTTCCAGATATGGGTCGAGTTGCGGTCCACCAGCACGATCTCGGCCTTGCCCCGCCTGCCGAGCCTGCGGCCGAGCCGGGTGACCAGCTCCAGGCCCCCGGCGCCACCGCCGACGACCACGATTCTTGGTACGCTCATGAGTGAGTTCCTGGGAATAAAGGGGATACCAGCATAAGCCGGTCCGCATTCCCTGCCCATGGGTAATCCGGCACAATGGGGACTTTCCTTCCGCGGAGGATTCCCATGCACCCACTCCTCGACGGCATCCGGGTGGTGGCCTTCGATCTCGACGGTACCCTGATCGACTCCGTGCCCGACCTGGCCGTGGCGGTGGATGCCGCCCTGGTCGACCTCGGCCTCGCGCCGGCCGGTGAGGTCAGGGTGCGGGCCTGGGTCGGCAACGGCTCGCTCAAGCTGATGGAACGCGCCCTGGCCGATGCCCTGGGCAGCACGCCGACGTCAGATTGGCTGGAACGTGGCCACCAGGGCTTTCTCGGGCACTACGGCCGTGATCCCGCCTCGCGTACCCGGCTCTATCCCGGGGCGCGCGAGGCGCTGGATGGCCTGCGGGCACGCGGATTGCCGCTGGCTCTGGTGACCAACAAGCCCTTCGCCTTCATTGCCCCGATCCTCGAGGGCTTCGGCCTGGAGAAACACTTCGGGCTGTGTCTCGGCGGTGACAGCCTGCCGGAGAAGAAGCCCTCCCCGGTCCCCTTGCTGCACGTGGCGAGCCACTTCCAGGTGGTGCCGGAGGCCTGCCTGATGGTGGGGGATTCGCGCCACGACATCGCGGCGGGCCGGCGCGCGGGCTTTCGTGTCCTGGCGGTGCCCTACGGCTACAATCACGGCGAGCCGGTGCGCGACTGCGGCCCGGATGCGGTGGTTGAATCGCTGGCGGAACTCGTTTAGGGTAACTTTGGCTGTCGCTATGAGCGCTGCCTGGTCAATATGTTTTCGCTATCATAACTTCCCACGCGGGAAACGCTTCGATGGACGGCCGCATGACGCTGGATGACCTCGCCTCTCGTGGTGGTGACCCCCTGGTCGCCGCCTGCCCGACTGCGCCGCACGCCGTGCCCGGCGGCTGGCGATGGTGACGCTCCACAGCTGAGCGGGCTTCCGCTCGCCTCCGTCACCACCATCGCCAACTTCCATCATCGAGGATCCGGGCATGATGACCCCCGAACGTTTCCGTGAGCTGGCGACCGCCGGCTACAACCGCATTCCGGTCACCCGCGAGGTGCTGGCCGATCTCGACACGCCCCTGTCCACCTACCTGAAGCTCGCCGACGAGCCCTGGACCTTCCTGCTGGAGTCCGTGCAGGGCGGCGAGAAGTGGGGGCGCTACTCGATCATCGGGCTGCCGTGCCGCGAGCGCATCGAGGTGCGCGGTTTCTCCGTCAGTCACGTCGTCGACGGCGAGCGGCAGGGCGCCACCGAGGTCGAGGATCCGCTGGCCTGGATCGAGCAGTTCCAGTCGCGCTTCAAGGTGCCGCGACTCGACGATCAGCCGCGTTTCGACGGTGGCCTGGTGGGCTACTTCGGCTACGACACCATCCGCTATATCGAACCGCGCCTGCGCGGCGTGCAGAAACCCGACCCCATCGGCGTGCCGGACATCCTGCTGATGGTCTGCAACGACCTGGTGGTGTTCGACAACCTGTCGGGCCGGCTGACCCTCTGGACCCACGCCGACCCGGCCGACCCGGACGCCTACGAGCGCGCTCGCGCCCACCTCGAGCAGCTCGAGGTGCGCCTGCGCAGTGCCACCCTCAATACCATCAGCCCCGGCACCGGGGGCGCCGCGGTGGAAGAAGGCCACTTCACCTCTGGCTTCACCGAGGCGGGCTTCAAGGCCGCGGTGGAGAAGATCAAGGAGTACGTGCTGGCCGGCGACGTGATGCAGTGCGTGCCCTCCCAGCGCATGTCGATCCCCTACCGGGCCTCGCCGCTGGACCTCTACCGGGCGCTGCGCAGCCTCAATCCATCGCCCTACATGTTCTTCCTCAACCTCGACGACCACCAGGTGGTGGGGTCCTCGCCGGAGATCCTCACCCGCCTGGAGGATGGCGAAGTCACCGTGCGGCCGATCGCCGGCACCCGGGTGAGGGGCAGGACGGAAGACGAGGACCGGGCCCTGGAGGCCGACCTGCTGGGCGATCCCAAGGAGCGCGCCGAACACCTGATGCTGATCGACCTGGGCCGCAACGATGTGGGGCGCATCAGCGAGACGGGGTCGGTGGAGGTCACCGACCGGATGGTGGTGGAGCGCTACTCCCACGTCATGCACATCGTCTCCAATGTCACCGGCCGGTTGAGGCCGGGGCTGACCGCGATGGACGTGCTGCGGGCGACCTTCCCGGCGGGCACGCTCTCCGGTGCGCCCAAGATCCGCGCGATGGAGATCATCGACGAACTGGAGCCGGTCAAACGCGGTATCTACTCCGGTGCCGTGGGCTATCTCTCCTGGCACGGCAACATGGATACCGCCATCGCCATCCGCACCGCGGTGATCAAGGATGGCGAGCTACACGTCCAGGCCGGCGCCGGGATCGTGGCCGATTCACAGCCCGAGCTGGAGTGGCAGGAGACCCTCAACAAGGGACGTGCCCTGTTCCGCGCCGTGGCCATGGCCGAGCGTGGCCTCGACAACCTCGAGTAGCGATGGTCCCGATACCCCTCGTGCTCGAGTGATCCCCTGATTTCCATCGCCTGGCGTTGCCGGGCGAGCGCCGGAGAGCGATCCATGTCCGTGCTGATGATCGACAATTACGACAGTTTCACCTTCAATGTGGTGCAGTACCTGGGCGAACTGGGGGCCGACGTGGTCACCCACCGCAACGATGCCATCACCCTCGAGGAGATCGAGGCGCTCGCGCCCAGCCACCTGGTGATCTCGCCGGGGCCCTGTACCCCCAACGAGGCCGGCATCTCCATGGCGGCGATCCGCCACTTCGCCGGGAGGCTTCCCATCCTCGGCGTGTGCCTCGGCCATCAGGCGATCGGCCAGGTCTATGGCGGCAGGGTGGTGCGGGCCCCCCAGGTGATGCATGGCAAGACCTCGAGGATTCGCCATCGTGGCGAGGGCGTGTTCGCGGGGCTGGAGGACCCGCTCGAGGTGACCCGCTACCACTCCCTGGTGGTGGAGCGGCAGAGCCTGCCGGCCTGCCTCGAGGTCACCGCCTGGACCGACGACGACGACGTCACCCCGGGGCTGATCATGGGGTTGCGCCACCGTGAGCTGGATGTCGAGGGGGTGCAGTTCCACCCCGAGTCGATCCTGACCCGCCAGGGGCACGAGCTGCTGGCCAACTTCCTGAGACGCCGCTGAGCCGCGCAAGCGAGAGGAGAATCGTCCCATGCAGATGCGAGAGGCCATCGCCGCGGTGATGCGCCGCGAGAGCCTGAGTTTCGATGACACCCATGCGGTGATGCGCCAGATCATGACCGGCGAGGCCAGCGACGCCCAGATCGCCGCCTTTCTGATGGGCATGGCGATGAAGGGCGAGAGCGTCGAGGAGATCAGCGCCGCCGCCCAGGTGATGCGCGAATTGATGAACCCGGTCAGGGTCACGGCCGAGAACGTGGTCGACATCGTCGGCACCGGCGGCGACGGCGCCAACCTGTTCAATGTCTCCACCGCCTCGAGTTTCGTGGCCGCCGCCGGCGGCGCCCATGTGGCCAAGCATGGCAACCGGGGCGTGTCGTCGTCGTCCGGCAGCGCCGACCTGTTCGCGGTGGCCGGCATTCACCTGGACCTGGACGCCGAGCAGGTGGGGCGCTGCATCGAGCAGGTGGGCGTCGGCTTCATGTTCGCCCCCAACCACCACCCGGCGATGCGCTTCGCGGTGGCGCCGCGTCGCGAAATGGGGGTGCGCACCCTGTTCAACATCCTCGGTCCCTTGACCAATCCGGCGGGCGCGCCCAATCAGGTGCTCGGCGTCTATGCCGCCGAGCTGGTGCCGCTGATGGCCGAGGTGCTCAAGACCCTGGGCAGCCGCCATGTCATGGTGGTGCATGCCGAGGATGGCCTCGACGAGATCTCGTTGGCCGCCCCGACCCGGGTCGCCGAGCTGAAGGACGGCGCGATCCGCGAGTACACCATCGCGCCCGAAGACGTGGGCATCGCGCGTCAGCCACTGGATGCACTCAAGGTACTCAGCGCCGAGGACAGCCTGCGGCTGGTGCGTGAGGCCCTGGTGGGGGACGGGGCGGCGGCGGATATCGTCGCGCTCAACGCCGGGGCGGCGCTCTACTGTGCCGGCGTCGCCGACAACTTCAAGGAGGGCGTGGCGATGGCCCAGGATGCCCAGGCCTCGAAACTGCCGCTGGAGAAGATGAAGGAACTCGCCGACTTCACCCGCGTGCTCACTCCCTGAGTGCGCGCTCCGTTTCTCGATCACCAGGACACCGACATGAGTGCTGCCATCCCAACCATTCTCACCCGTATCCTGGCCCGCAAGGACGAGGAGGTCGCCGAGCGCCGTCGCGCGGTATCCGAGCAGGAACTGCTGGTCCTGGCCCGGAAGCAGGGTGCCCCGCGAGGTTTCATCTCGGCGCTGGATCGCTGTATCGCCGAGGGTGACCCGGCGGTGATCGCCGAGATCAAGAAGGCCTCGCCCTCCAAGGGGGTGATACGCGAGGATTTCCACCCGGCCGAGATCGCCGAGCGCTTCGCCGCCGGCGGTGCCGCCTGCCTTTCGGTGCTCACCGATGCCGACTTCTTCCAGGGCCACGAGGACTTCCTGGTCGAGGTGCGCGACGCCTGCTCGCTGCCGGTGATCCGCAAGGACTTCATCATCCACGGCTATCAGGTGAGCGAGGCGCGAGCCATCGGCGCCGACTGCATCCTGCTGATCGCCGCCGCTCTGGACGACGCCCGCATGCGGGACCTCCATCGCCAGGCCGTGGAGCTCGGCATGGACGTGCTGGTGGAGGTGCACGACGCCCTGGAGCTCGACCGGGCATTGAAGCTCGACCTCTCCCTGGTGGGCATCAACAATCGCGACCTGCACACCTTCGATACCCGGCTCGAGACCACCCTGGAGCTGCTGCCGCGCATCCCCGCCGGCGTCACCGTGGTCACCGAGTCGGGCATCCACACCCAGGCCGACGTGCTGCGCATGCGCGAACACGACGTCAACGCCTTCCTGGTGGGGGAGGCCTGCATGCGCGAGGACGACCCCGGCGAGGCGCTGCGGCGGCTGTTCTTCTAGGCGCTACGCCTGCGCTCGCGATATCGACGACGGCAGCCCAAGGGCTGCCCGCTGTCGTGTGGGCATCGTTCAGCGGTGGAAGAGCCAGAGGATGGCCGAGACCAGCAGGCTCAGCAGGATCATGGTGGTGATGGGGAAGTAGAAGAAGACGTTCTCGTGGGGATGACGATGTCGCCAGGGGGCTGACCGAGCGGCAGCCTGGAGAGCCAGGCCAGAGCAGGCCGATGGCGACGATCAGCAGGCCGATCAGGATCAGGGGGCGTTCCATGGGATCGCCTCCTGAGTTGGGGCAAGGCGCCCATCGGTGGTTTGCCACCGGTGGGCGCTTTGCTTTGTTGGCTCAGCCGCGGCGCTTGAGTTCCGTGAGCAGCGCCTGCAGCGGGTGGGGGAGCGCGGCGTCGGAGAGCCGCTTGACCTGGCTGCGGCAGGAGTAGCCGGTGGCCAGCAGGCGCCCGGCGTTGGTCTCGTCTTCCACCACCGTCTGCCAGGAGAGGCCATAGATGGCACGGGAGGTGGCGCGGTTGCGGGCCTCATGGCCGTAGGTGCCGGACATGCCGCAGCAGCCGGTAGCGACCAGCTCGAGGTCGAGGCCGAAGGCGGCGAACACCTGCTGCCAGGCCTTGGGGCTGCCCGGGGCGTTGGTGGCCTCGGTGCAGTGGGAGAGCAGCCGGTAGCCGGGGTCGGTCGCCTCGGCCCCGTCTCCAGGGACCAGGCGAGAGGCCAGGGTGTGTGACTGCGCGACCAGCCACTCCTGGAGCATCAGAACCTCGGGCACGGCGTCCTCGCCCAGTGCCTTCACATACTCCTGGCGGTAGGTCAGGGTCATGGCCGGGTCGATGCCCACCAGGGGCACGCCGAACTCGGCCAGCGTGCGCAGCCGCCGGGCCTGCTTCTCGGCGGTGCGCTCGAAGGCGCCGAGGAAGCCCTGGACGTTGAGCGGCTTGCCGTTGGGGGCGAAGGGCGCCACGAACACCCGCACGTCGAGGCGGCTGAGCAGCTCGACGATGTCCATCACCAGCCGGGCCTCGAAGTAGCTGGTGAAGGCGTCCTGGACGATCACCACGCTGCGGGCCTTCTGGGCCTCGGTGAGCAGGCCGAGCGAGGTGGGGGTCGCCTCGGCGACGCCCCAGGCACGCAGCTGTTTCGCCAGGCTCGCCCGGGACAGGCGCGGACTGTCGACCATGCCGATGGGGCCGGCCAGCAGGCGGTCCACCAGGCGATTGCCGAGCAGGCCATTGTAGAGCGGCGCGATGCGCGACAGCGTCGGCACCATGAACTCCAGGCCGCCGATCAGGTAGTCGCGCAGCGGGCGCAGGTAGCGGCCATGGTAGACCTCGAGGAACTGGGAGCGCGCCTCGGGGATATTGACCTTGACCGGGCACTGACCGGCGCAGGACTTGCAGGCCAGGCACCCGGCCATGGCGTCGTACACGTCATGGGAGAAGTCGGCCTCCTTGCGTCGCCTGAGGGTATTGAGGGTGCGCGCCGGCAAGTGCTTGATGAAGCCCCAGGCGCCCTCGGCCTGCTTCTTCCTCGACTCCTCGACCAGGTCGGTGCCGGCGGCGCCCTGCAGGCGCAGCCACTCGCGCACCAGGCTGGCGCGGCCCTTGGGCGAGTGCACGCGCTCGCGGGTGGCCTTCCAGGAGGGGCACATGGCGTCATCGGGGTCGTAGTTGTAGCAGGCGCCGTTGCCGTTGCAGTAGACGGCGGCGGCGTGGGCCTGCCAGACCCTCTCGTCGATCTGGCGGTCGAACTGGCCGCGGGTGGGCACGCCGTCGATGGTCAGCAGGCCCGGGTCGACCAGCCTTGCCGGCGCTTCCGTGGCGGCGGCACCGGTAGCGCCCGCGGCGTCGGGCGGGGTATCAAGCGCCTTTCCCGCGGCGTCGGGCGGGATAGAGAGCGGCGTGGCGATCTTGCCGGGGTTCAACTGGTTGTGGGGGTCGAAGGCGGCCTTGACCCGCTGCAGGCTGGGGTAGAGTTCGCCGAAGAAGCGGGGCGCGTACTCCGAGCGCACGCCCTTGCCGTGCTCGCCCCACAGCAGGCCGTGGTACTTGTGGGTGAGCGTGGCCACCTCGTCGGAGACCTCGCGGATCAGCCGCTCCTGCGCCGGGTCCTTCATGTCGATGGCCGGGCGCACGTGGAGCACCCCGGCGTCAACGTGGCCGAACATGCCGTAGGCGAGGCCGCGGGCATCCAGGGCGGCGCGGAACTCGCCGATGAAGTCTGCCAGGTGCTCCGGCGGCACCGCGGTGTCCTCGACGAAGGGAATGGGACGCTTCTCGCCCTGGACGTTGCCGAGCAGGCCCACGGCGCGCTTGCGCATGGCGTAGACGCGCTGGATGGCATCGCGTCCCTCGGCCAGGGTGTAGCCCAGGCGCTCGACGCTCGCGTCCGCCTCCAGGTGGCGGCAGAAGGCCGCGACCCGTTCGGCCAGCCGCGCGGGGTCGTCGTCGTTGAACTCGACCAGGTTGATGCCGCGGATCGCCGCCGCCTGGCGAGTGGCCGTGGCGGTGTCACCGCCCTGGCCGGATGGGGCGGGCTCGCTGGCTGGAAAAAACTCGGCGACGCTGTCCCAGACGAAGTCCTCCATGGCCAGCATCAGTACGGTGTCGTCCACCGTCTCGATGGAGGTGGGCCTGGCACCAGGCGCCTGCGGCTGGTCTGGTGAGGAGCCCATCAGCGCCTTGGCGTCGCGCAGGGCGTCCATGAAGCCGGCGTAGCGCACGTTGACCAGCGTCGAGTGCCTGGGGATCGGCAGCACGTTGAGCACCGCCTCGTTGAGCAGGCCCAGCGAGCCTTCGGAGCCGCACAGCAGGCTGTTCATATCGAGGCAACCTTCCGCGTCCCTCAAGTGCGCCAGGTCATAGCCGGTCAGGCAGCGGTTGAGCGGCGGGAACTTGGCGCGGATCAGCTCGCCCTGGGTGTCGATGAGCTCCCGGGCGGTACGATAGGCACGGCCGGTGACATCGTCGCGCGCGCAGAGCGTCGCGAGGTCGGCGTCCTCCACCGGGCGGCTGACCAGGCGCTCGCCGCCGAGCAGCACGCTGTCGAGCTCGAGCACGTGGTCGCGGGTTTTGCCGTATTCGCAACTGCCCTGGCCGCTGGCATCGGTGGAGATCATGCCGCCGATCGTCGCGCGGTTGGAGGTGGAGAGCTCCGGGGCGAAGAACAGCCCGTGCGGCTTCAAGGCGGCGTTGAGCTGGTCCTTGACCACCCCGGCCTGGACCCGCACCCGGCGGTTCTCGACGTCGATCTCGAGGATCCGGTTCATGTGTCGGGAGACGTCCACCACCAGGCCGTCGGTGAGCGACTGGCCGTTGGTGCCGGTACCGCCGCCGCGCGGGGTGAGTACCACCCGGCGGTGTTCCACCTGGCCGGCGAGGTGCGCGATGCGCTCGAGATCGGCGGCGTTCTTCGGGTAGAGCACCGCCTGGGGCAGGCGCTGGTAGATGGAGTTGTCGGTGGCGAGTACCGTGCGGTTGGCGTAGTCGGGAGCGATCTCCCCCTCGAAGCCGGCGGCCGAGAGGGCCGCGAGGAAGCGCCGATAGGGGGCCTCCTGGGTCGCGTGGATGGGCTCGCCGGTGGTGTCCAGTCTTGCGATCATGATGGTCGTATTCTGTTGTGATGCCGCCGCGGCGTGGCCGGACGGTGGGAGGGAATGGCCCTACTCTACCGCGAGAGGGCGGTGGCGCGCATCCCGCGGTCGGTGGCGCGTGGCGCAGCGAGGGCCTTTTGCCTACAATGGACGGCCTGATTTTTTGACTTCCCTTGGGCAATCACGGTTAGCCATGGTGGAAGCGCCGGGGACAGGCCGGAGAGGAGGTCATTTGCCATGGATGGCAAATGTAGCGCCCAGGGATGGGTTCACAGCGCCTCCTCGCAGGCCTGTCCGTGGCGCAACCTGAGCGACAAGGCCGGCTGCATTGCCCTGTGACTTCACCGACTGCAACGGACCGGATTCCATGCTCGATCCCAAACTGCTGCGCAGCGACCTCGACACGGTCGCCCAACGACTGGCCACGCGGGGCTTCACTCTCGATACCGAGCGGCTCGCGACGCTGGAGGCCCGGCGTCGCGAGCTGCAGGCCGAGACCGAGTCCCTGCAGAACGAGCGTAACACCCGTTCCAAGGCGATCGGCAAGGCCAAGGCCCAGGGCGAGGACATCCAGCCGCTGCTCGATGAGGTGTCCGATCTGGGCGAGCGCCTGGACACCGCCAAGGTGCGTCTGGTCGAGGTGCAGGAGGAGTGGGACGGCCTGGTCAGCGGCATCCCCAACCTGCCCCACGAGAGCGTGCCGGAGGGCGAGAGCGAGGAGGAGAACCTCGAGCTGCACCGCTGGGGCACGCCGAGCGCCTTCGACTTCGAGGTCCGCGACCATGTGGACCTGGGCGCCAAGTTGGGGCAGTTGGACTTCGACCTGGCGGCCAAGCTGACCGGGGCGCGCTTCGCGGTGATGCGCAGCCAGATCGCCCGGCTGCATCGGGCACTGACCCAGTTCATGCTCGACAAGCAGACCCTCGAGCACGGCTACGAGGAGTGCTATGTCCCCTACATGGTCAACAGCGACTCGCTCTTCGGGACCGGGCAGTTGCCCAAGTTCGGCGAGGACCTGTTCCGCCTGGACGACGAGCGCGGCTACCATCTGATCCCCACCGCCGAGGTACCGCTGACCAACTTCGCCCGGGACGAGATCCTCGACTTCAAGGCGCTACCGGTGAAGCTCACCGCCCATACGCCGTGCTTCCGCAGCGAGGCGGGCTCCCACGGCCGTGATACCCGCGGCATGATTCGCCAGCACCAGTTCGACAAGGTGGAGATGGTGCAGCTGGTCGAGCCCGAGCGCAGCTACGAGGCGCTGGAGGAGATGCGCGGCCACGCCGAGGCGATCCTCCAGGCGCTGGAGCTGCCGTACCGCGTCGTGACCCTGTGCACCGGCGACATGGGGTTCGGTGCCGCCAAGACCTACGACCTGGAGGTGTGGTTGCCGAGCCAGTCCACCTACCGCGAGATCTCCTCGGTGTCCAACTGCGAGGACTTCCAGGCGCGGCGCATGCAGGCGCGCTTCCGCCATCCCGAGCAGAAGAAGCCGCAACTGCTGCATACCCTCAACGGCTCCGGCCTGGCGGTGGGGCGCTGCCTGATCGCGGTGATGGAGAACCACCAGAACGCCGACGGTTCCATCACCGTGCCCGAGGCGCTGCGGCCTTATATGGGCGGGATCGATACCATTAACGCTTGAGGCGTTAATGGTCGCTGTAAGCTTGAAGATCAACAACCCCCATCCGGTATTGTCCGATGGGGGTTGTGCTTGTTTGGCTTGAGAATGCTGCGGTTCCAGCTTACGGCTGTGGTTCGATCTCCCAGCTGACGCCGACCCCTGCCTCGATGGTGATGGTGCCGGGACGGTACTCGGCCTGTGGCGCGCTCTCCCGGGCATCGGCGCTCATGGCCATCATGCGCGGGGCGTAGACCGGGGGGCGAGTCTCGGCGATGCCGGTCACCGCGCCCAGCGACACGCCGAGGGTCTCGGCCATCAGCTCGGCCTTGTGACGGGCCCTCTCGAGTGCCTTGACCAGCGCCTCGTCGGTGGCGGCGTCACGGTCGGCGAGGTCGTAGGTCACGCCATCCAGCGCATCGACGCCGGCCTCGGTCAGGGCATCGAGCAGCAACGGCAGGCGTTCCAGGTCCTCGACCTCGACCTGGAAGGGACGCTCGAGGCGGGTGCGCACCAGCATCTCGCGCTCGTCGTCGCCGCGCCTCTCGCCGGGCAGGTATTCGGGCTGCACGTTCAGGGAGCCGGCGCCGATCGCCTCGCGCTCCAGGCCGGCCTCTTCCAGGGTGCGGATCAGGGTGGCCGCGCGGGTCTCCAGGCGGTCGCGGGCCTCGCGCAGGGCATCGGGGTCGTTGGCGGTGTCGTCTCGCTGGGCGATGGCCGGCGTGCGTTCCCAGAGGCGCGCGCTGAGGGTGGCACGATCGGGTATCACGTCCAGCTGGGCCTCGGCCTGGACATCGAGCCGCGAGCGGGGCTCCTCGGCCAGCGTGGTGGTGGCGATCAGTGACGTGGCGACGAGCACGGCCCCCAGCAGCAGCTGCCGGGGTGACGGAGAGAGCGACATGGAAGCCTCCTTGCGACGGGTAGTGGAAGCGGCGGCATGATACCGCGCCCTGCTTCGAGCGCAGACCTCGGTCGTGGTTCCGCGGTCGGGGCAGCATCCATCGAATCTGCACCTTGTTCCATGGGGATTTCAAACGGTTTGTACCCGCGCCCGGCAGGCGGCATCATGGGTATTCACTGGCTGGTAGGGACCCCGGCATGCGCCTTCCCGACGACGAGTCCTTCCGGACCGTCCCCCTCAACCTCATCCTGGCCCTGGCCGCCCTGGTGATCATCATCGCCGGCATGAAGGCGGGGTCGGACCTGATCGTGCCGCTGTTGCTGGCGCTGTTCATCGCGGTGGTCTGCACGGCACCGGTGCAGTGGCTCCATCGTCTGGGGCTCAGCCTGCGGCTGGCGGTCTGGCTCACCCTGCTGGTGATCGGGGTGTTCCTGTCCCTGCTGGGGCTGCTGGTCGTGAACAGCTTCGGCACCTTCGTCGAGGCCCTGCCGGGCATCGAGACGCGGCTCTACGCATACTACCTGAGCCTCCTCGACAGGCTCGCCACCATGGGGCTCGCCATCGACCCTGAGCGCCTGGCCAGGCTGCTGGAGATCGAGGACGATGGCGCTTGGGTGACGGCGCTGCTCGGTGAGCTGGGCAACCTGCTGGTGCAGAGCGTGGTGGTGGCACTGCTGGTGGTGTTCATGCTGTTCGAGACGCTCAATTTTCGCGCCAAGGTCTCGCGGGCGCTGGCCAATCCGGCGCCGAGCCTGCGCCGTTTCGGCGAGTTCAGCCTGACGCTCAAGCGCTACCTGGCCGTCAAGACGATGATCAGCCTGGTGACGGGGGTGCTGGTCTGGTTGGCCTGTGTGCTGGTGGGCGTGGATTTTCCCTTGCTGTGGGCCGTGCTCGCCTTTGCCCTCAACTTCATTCCCAATATCGGTTCGGCGATCGCCGCCGTTCCGCCGGTCCTGCTGATGCTGGTTGCCCAGGATGGCGGGCTGTGGTCGGCGATGCTGCTGGCCTCGGCCTATCTGGTGATCAACTTCGTGCTCGGCAACCTGGTGGAGCCGCGGGTCATGGGGCGAGCGCTGGGGCTGTCGACCTTCGTGGCCTTTCTCTCACTGGTGGTGTGGGGCTGGGTGTTCGGGGCAGTGGGGATGCTGCTCTCGGTGGTGCTGACCATGACGCTCAAGATCGCCCTCGACAGTCACCCCGATACTCGCTGGATCGCCCATCTGCTGGGTCCCGGTGAACGCTTCGTCGCCGATGATATCGAGGAGGCCGACCAGCCGCCCTCCCGGCGTGACGACACGGGATGAGCCCAGAACGGCCTCGCCCCGGCCGGAGCCGGGGCGAGCCATCTGTGTTCCCGCGGTAGCCGATCAGGCGTTCTGGTCGATGAACTGTACCAGCTGCGACTTGGACTGGGCGCCGACCAGGGACGCCACCTTGCTGCCCGACTTGAACAGCATCACGGTGGGTACGCCACGCACTCCCTGTTCGGCGGCGATCTCCGGAGCATCGTCCACATTGATGCTGACGACCTTGAGGTTGCCGGTACGCTCTCCGGCGACCTCGTCGACCACCGGTGCCATCACCTTGCAGGGACCACACCAGGGGGCCCAGAACTTCAGCAGGACCGGTGTCTCGGCCTTGAGGACTTCCTGCTCGAAATTGGCATTGGTGACATCGACGTTGTTGGCCATGTGATTCTCCAGTTACGTTGCGCTGCATCGAGCGGATCGGGGTGACACGCCTGGGGCGTGTCCGGTCGGCTGATGTTAGCGGCCGACCGGGTTGCTGGCAAATGGAAGCCCACTCGGCGGACCATCGCGCCCGACTATCATGAGTCGCGAGGAGGGCCGATTCGGGCGGTTTTCTTTTATGCTATATAGTGATTACATGATGCCGCTTTAATCGCTATCGTGTATCGAGTCGTCGGGCGGCAGAGGGAGCCGAGTCCACCATGAAACTTCAGCAGCTGCGCTATATCTGGGAAGTCACGCGTCACAATCTCAACGTGTCGGCGACGGCCCAGAGCCTCTTTACCTCGCAGCCGGGGATTTCCAAGCAGATCCGCCTGCTGGAGGACGAGCTCGGGGTGGAGATCTTCGCCCGCAGCGGCAAGCACCTCACCCGGGTCACGCCGGCGGGACAGGCGATCATCGAACTGGCCGGCCGGGTGCTGCGCCTGACCGAGAACATCAAGGAAGTGGCCCAGGAGCACAGCGACGAACGCCGCGGCAGCCTGTCGATCGCCACCACCCACACCCAGGCACGCTATGCGCTGCCTCCGGTGATCCGCGATTTCACCCGCAAGTACCCGGACGTGGCCCTGCACATGCAGCAGGGCACGCCCAAGCAGATCGCCCAGATGGTCAGCGACGGCCAGGCCGATTTCGCCATCGCCACCGAGTCGCTGGAACTCTTCAATGACCTGGTGCTGCTGCCCTGCTATCGCTGGAATCGCTGCGTGCTGGTCCCCAGGGATCACCCCCTCGCCCAGCTCGAGTCCCTGACTCTCGAGGCACTGGCCGCCCATCCGCTGGTCACCTACGTGTTCGGCTTCACCGGCCGCTCCCAGCTCGACGACGCCTTCAGGGCCCATGGTCTGTCTCCCAACGTGGTGCTGACGGCCGCCGACGCCGACGTGATCAAGACCTATGTGCGTCTGGGCATGGGAGTGGGAATCGTCGCCCACATGGCGGTGGATCCGGAACAGGATACCGATCTGGTGGCGCTCGATGCCGGGCACCTGTTCGAGAGCTCGACCACCAAGATCGGCATCCGTCGCGGCACCTTCATGCGCAGCTACATGTACGACTTCCTCCAGCGCTTCGCTTCGCACCTGGACCGTGACCTGGTCGATGCCGCCATGACGGCGGGGCCTCGTCATGAACAGGGGCTGTTCGAGGGAATCGCGCTACCGGTGCGCTGACCCGGCTCAGTGCTGCAGGTGCAGGCCGCACTCCCGCTTCTCCTCGACCTTGGTGGGGTCGAAGTAGTCGAAGTTGTTGGGCAGGTCGTGGGCCTGCAGGTACTGGTACATGTCCCGGGCGCTCCAGTGCAGCAGCGGTGAGACCTTCAGCAAGCCATTGGCATTGCGGCTGACAGGGGCCATGCGCGCGCGCTCCGGCGTGTCCTCGGCGCGCAGCGCCGTGAACCAGACGTCCGGGGCCATTTCCTGCAGCGCCCGCTCGAAGGGCTCGAGCTTCACTTCCCGGGTAAAGGCCTCGTGGCGAGGGTCCTCGATGCCCGGCATCGCTCCCTCCACGGCTTCCCGGTGGGCCCGTGAGCGGCGCGGCAGATAGGTGATCAGGTTGAGGTCGAGCCGCTGGACCAGTTCGTCGGCGAAGCGGTAGGTGGCCTCGGTGTTGTAGCCGTTGTCCATCCACACCACCGGGATGTCCGGCCGCTGGCGCGTGACCATGTGCAGGATGACCGCCTCGAAAGGGCGGAAATTGGTCGTGCAGATGGGGCGTTCGCCTTGTTCCAGGGCCCAGCGGATCAGGGCGTCGGGGTCATTGCCAAGGTCACGGTTGATAGCGTCGAGTGATGATGCCATGGGGGGCTCCGGGTCGTTGACGGCAGTTGGCCTTACCCTACCAAAGCCGGCGCAGCGTCCCCCAATACCGTTTCATTGGATGGATATATCCAAACTGAAGAAAAAAGCCACCACTTATTCCATATCGTGCTGAGTGTCGGTGGCCGTCAGGGCGTCCATCAGATGGCGGATCTTGTCCAGGGTCTCGGCGTACTCGTCCTCGCCTCTGGAGTCGGCCACCAGGCCGCCACCGCCCCAGAGGTGCAGCCGGCCGCGATCGGCCACCGCGGTGCGGATGGCAATGGAGGTATCCATGCGGCCGCGCACGTCCACGTAGCCGAGACTGCCGCAATAGGCGCTGCGCCGGCAGGGCTCGAGCTCGTCGATGATCTGCATGGCCCGTACCTTGGGCGCGCCGGTGATGGAGCCGCCGGGAAAGGCTGCCTCCAGCAGGTCCAGGGGACGACGCCCCGCGTCCAGCTCCCCGGTGACCACGCTGACCAGATGGTGGACGTTGGCGTAGCTCTCGAGTCCGCAGAGTTGCGGCACCCGGACGCTGCCCGGGCGGCAGACCCGGCCCAGGTCGTTGCGTAGCAGGTCGACGATCATCACGTTTTCGGCGCGGTCCTTGAGGCTCGCCTCGAGGTCCAGGGCGAGGCGCCGGTCCTCTTCGGGAGTGTCGCCGCGGGGGCGGGTGCCCTTGATCGGGCGCGCCTCGATCTGGTCGCCGAGGCAGCGCAGGAAGCGCTCGGGCGAAAGCGACAGGATCGCCTTGTCGTGCCAGGCCAGGTAGCCGGCGAAGGGCGTCGGCGTGGCCTCGCGCAGTCGCAGGTAGGCGGCCCACAGGTCGCCTGCGAACGGGGCGCTGAAGCGCTGGGCCAGGTTGATCTGGTAGCAGTCGCCGGCACGGATATAGTGCTGCACGGCGTCGAAGCGCTGCAGGTAACCCTCTCGATCCATCTCGCCGGCGAAGGGGGCGGTCAGGCGGAAGTCGCCCGGCGGCATGGGCGCCTCATCCAGCCAGGCGACCACCTGCCGACGCCGTTCGGGGGTGGCCACCAGCCAGGTCTCCCGGCGCACCTGATCCTGGATCAGTGCCCAGTCATACAGGCCGACGCGACTCGAGGGGAGGTCGACCACCCGCCGTGCCCGGCCGGTGATCGGCTCCAGCTGGCTCGCCAGGTCGTAGCTCCAGTAACCGATCAGGCCGCCGAGAAACGGCAGGTCGCTGTCGGGCACCGTAGCCGACAGGCGATCGAGCAGCACCTGCTGGGCGGCAAAGGGCGAGAGGCCGACGAGCGCCGGATCACCGTGCACCTCGCCCTCGGCATCGATCTCGAGCAGACTTACCGGGTCGCTGCTGAGGATGTCGTAGCGTCCTCCCGGGGCGGCGGGGCGCCCACTGTCGAGCAGCACGGCACCGGGGCGGTTGCGCAGTGCTGCGAAGTAGCCCAACGGATCCTCGCGGTGGGGCAGGGGGGTGATCTCGAGTCGTGGTGTCATCAACGTGCCTTCCCTGAACAGGCGCCTCATTCTAGGCATCATGGCTCGGTTTGTCCCTCCCGTTGGCCCTCGAGCAAGGACGCCACGTCAACGAGCCGGCCAGGATTGTCGACATCGCTCGTCTGGCGGGGTGAGTTGTCTACAACCAAAGGTGTAGTCGGTCGCGTATTATCCACGGTTGACCGTCTGGCGGTCAGTGATTAAAGTGGTTTCACCACTTGATTGTCGACAATTGCCATGAACTCAATCGTACCGGAACAGGCTACCCCCGAGGTCCGCACCCTGGCCGAGCGGGTCTTCCAGCAGCTGCAGGACGCCATCGTCAGGGGGGAACTGGCGCCAGGCAGCAAGATCACCGAGCCCGGGCTGTCGAAGGCCTACGGCATCTCCCGGGGGCCGCTGCGCGAGGCGATGCGTCGCCTCGAGGCGCACCGCCTGATCGAGAGGGTGCCCCATGTGGGGGCGCGGGTCGTCAAGCTGTCGATGAGGGAGCTGCTGGAGCTGTTCGACCTGCGGGAGGCGCTGGAGAGCATGGCCGCCCGCCTGGCCGCCGAACACATGACCAGTGAGGAGGTCGCCGGGTTGCGCGAGGTGCTCGCGCTGCACGAGCGGCAGAGCGATCTCAAGCGTGGCGAGGCCTACTATCAGCGCGAGGGCGACCTGGATTTCCACTTCCGCATCGTCCAGGGCAGTCACAACCGCATGCTGATGACGCTGCTCTGTGACGACCTCTATTACCTGGTCAGGCTCTATCGCACCCAGTTCAGCGCCAGCGGCTCGCGACCCCAGCGCGCCTTCGTCGAGCACCATCGTATCGTCGATGCCATCGAGGCCGGTGATGCCGAACTGGCCGAACTGCTGATGCGCCGACACGTCAGTGCCTCGCGGGCCAATGTCGCCGACCGCTATGCCGCCATTCTGGCACAGGAAGCCGAGACGACCCCCTGAGGCCGGTCCGGCTACACATGAGGAGAGATCGCATGACGCAACAGACACCGGGGGCTCGCTTCCGCGCCGCCCTCGACGCCAGTCGGCCGCTGCCCATCGTCGGCACCATCAACGCCTACACCGCCATGATGGCCGAACGCGTCGGGCATCGGGCCATCTACCTGTCCGGTGGTGGCGTGGCCAATGCCTCGTTCGGCCTGCCGGATCTCGGCATGACCACCATGAACGACGTGGTCGAGGATGCCCATCGCATCACCGGTGCCACCGAGCTGCCGCTGCTGGTGGACATCGACACCGGCTGGGGCGGCGCCTTCAATATCGCTCGCACCGTCAAGGAGATGCAGCGTGCCGGGGTGGCGGCGGTGCACCTCGAGGACCAGGTCGCCCAGAAGCGCTGCGGTCACCGCCCCAACAAGGCGATCGTCTCCCAGGCCGAGATGGTCGATCGCATCAAGGCCGCAGTCGATGCCCGCATCGATCCGGACTTCACCCTGATCGCCCGCACCGATGCCTTCCAGAAGGAGGGGCTGGACGCTGCCATCGAGCGTGCCAACGCCTGCATCGAGGCCGGTGCCGATGCCATCTTCGCCGAGGCGGTGCACACCCTCGATGACTACCGCGCCTTCTGCGAGCGGGTCGATGCCCCGATCCTGGCCAACATCACCGAGTTCGGCGCCACGCCGCTGTTCAGCCAGCAGGAGCTGGGTGAGGTGGGCTGTCGCATGGTGCTCTACCCGCTGTCGGCCTTCCGCGCCATGAACGCGGCGGCGCTCAAGGTGTACCAGAGCATCCACGACAAGGGGCACCAGAAGGAGGTGGTCGAGCTGATGCAGACCCGCGATGAGCTCTACGACTTCCTCAACTACCACGATTTCGAGCGCAAGCTCGATGCCCTCTTCGAGGAAGGCACCGACTGAAGGGTGCCGAGGCAGGTGGGACGAGGCGCAAGCCGGATGCTGTGGCCGACGCCCGACAATAACGACACGACAAGCACGCATACGACAGCCACGTGCAAGACGAGGAGACGCAACATGGCAGATCAACCCGTCAGTAGTACCGGCCTGCGCGGCCAGAGTGCCGGCAGCACGGCGTTGTGCACCGTCGGCAAGACCGGCTCTGGCCTGACCTATCGCGGTTACGACATCGCGGAGCTGGCCGAGAAGGCCAAGTTCGAGGAAGTGGCCTACCTGCTGCTCAAGGGCAAGCTGCCCAACCAGGCCGAGCTCGCCGCCTACATCACCAGGCTCAAGGGCCTGCGCGGCCTGCCCCAGGCGCTGAAGGCCGTGCTCGAGCAGATTCCGGCCTCCGCCCATCCCATGGACGTGATGCGTACCGGTGCCTCCATGCTCGGTAACCTGGAGACCGAGCAGAGCTTCGACGAGCAGCAGGACGTCTCCGACCGCCTGGTGGCGGTGCTGCCGTCGATCATCTGCTACTGGTACCGCTACTCCCATGACGGCGTGCGCATCGAGACCGAGACCGACGACGAATCGGTGGGCGCCCACTTCCTGCACCTGCTGCACGGCGAGGCTCCCAGCGAGCTGCACGCCCGGGTGATGAACGTCTCGCTGATCCTCTATGCCGAGCACGAGTTCAACGCCTCGACCTTCACCGCACGCGTCTGCGCCTCGACCCTCTCCGACCTGCACTCCTGCGTGACCGGTGCCATCGGCTCGCTGCGCGGCCCGCTGCACGGCGGCGCCAACGAGGCGGCCATGGAGATGATCGAGAACTGGACCTCCCCGGACGAGGCCGAGCGCAAGATCCTGGGCATGCTCGAGCGCAAGGAAAAGATCATGGGCTTCGGCCACGCGATCTACCGCGAGTCCGACCCGCGCAACGCCATCATCAAGGAGTGGTCGAAGCGGCTCGCCGAGGACGTGGGCGACAGTGTGCTCTACCCGGTCTCCGAGCGCGTCGAGGCAGTCATGTGGCGCGAGAAGAATCTGTTCTGCAACGCCGACTTCTTCCACGCCAGCGCCTACCACTTCATGGACATCCCCACCAAGCTGTTCACGCCGATCTTCGTCTGTTCGCGTGTCACCGGCTGGTGCGCCCATGTCTTCGAGCAGCGCGAGAACAACCGCATCATTCGTCCGAGTGCGGACTATGTCGGCCCCGAGAAGAGCGTTTGGGTGCCGATCGAGGAGCGTGACTGACGTGTCCGCCTATGCCCGGTGAAGGCGGGGCCGGGGACAAGGCGAAGCGAGGGTCCTACGCCATGGATGGCGTCGGTAGCGCCCAGGGATGGGTTCACAGCGCCCTCGCGGAGGCTTGTCGCCGGCCAGCCAGCCGCTGCTGTCACCTCTCTTTATGTCCATGACCCGATGGTGCCACGCCATGAATACCGACTATCGCAAACCGCTTCCCGGCACTGACCTGGACTACTTCGACGCACGCGCCGCCGTCGAGGCGATCAAGCCCGGTGCCTACGACACGCTGCCCTACACCTCCCGGGTGCTGGCGGAGAACCTGGTGCGCCGCTGCGACCCCTCGATGCTGACGGATTCGCTGAAGCAGCTGATCGAGCGCAAGCGCGATCTGGATTTTCCCTGGTATCCGGCCCGGGTGGTGTGCCATGACATCCTCGGCCAGACGGCGCTCGTTGACCTGGCCGGCCTGCGCGATGCCATCGCCGCCAAGGGTGGCGACCCGGCCAAGGTCAACCCGGTGGTGCCGACCCAACTGATCGTCGACCACTCCCTGGCCGTGGAGCATGCCGGTTTCGAGCAGGACGCCTTCGAGAAGAACCGCGCCATCGAGGATCGTCGCAACGACGACCGTTTCCACTTCATCGACTGGACCAAGACCGCGTTCGAGAACGTCGACGTGATTCCCCCGGGCAATGGCATCATGCACCAGATCAACCTGGAGAAGATGTCGCCGGTGGTGCAGGTACGCCCCGATGCGAAGGGAAAACGCGTAGCCTTCGTCGATACCTGTGTCGGTACCGACAGCCACACGCCGATGGTCGATGCCCTGGGGGTGATCTCGGTGGGGGTCGGCGGCCTCGAAGCCGAGAGCGTGATGCTCGGCCGCGCCTCCTGGATGCGCCTGCCCGACATCATCGGCGTCGAGCTGACCGGCAAGCTGCAGCCGGGCATCACCAGCACCGACATGGTGTTGGCGCTGACCGAGTTCCTGCGCCGCGAGCGGGTGGTGGGGGCCTACCTGGAGTTCTTCGGCGAGGGCGCCGCGAGGCTGACCGTCGGCGACCGCGCCACCATCTCCAACATGACGCCGGAATACGGGGCCACCGCGGCGATGTTCTACATCGACGAGCAGACCATCGACTACCTCAAGCTGACCGGTCGCGACGACGACCAGGTGGCGCTGGTGGAGCGTTTCGCCAGGGAGACCGGCCTGTGGGCCGATCGCCTGGCGAACGCCGGGTACGAGCGCGTGCTGACCTTCGACCTGTCCAGCGTGCCGCGCACCCTGGCCGGCCCCTCCAACCCCCATGCCCTGTTGCCGACCTCCGAGCTGGCCTCGCGCGGCATCAGCGGCAAGGTGGAAAACGAGGCAGGCAAAATGCCCGATGGCGCGGTGATCATCGCCGCCATCACCAGCTGCACCAACACCAGCAACCCGCGCAACATGGTGGCGGCCGGGTTGATCGCCCGCAACGCCAACCGGCTGGGCCTGACCCGCAAGCCCTGGGTGAAGACCTCGTTGGCGCCGGGTTCCAAGACCGTGAAGATGTACCTGGAAGAGGCCGACCTGCTGCCCGAGCTGGAGTCGCTGGGCTTCGGCGTGGTGGCGTTCGCCTGCACCACCTGCAACGGCATGAGTGGCGCCCTGGATCCGGCGCTCCAGCAGGAGATCATCGACCGTGATCTCTACGCCACCGCGGTGCTGTCCGGCAATCGCAACTTCGACGGGCGGATTCACCCTTACGCCAAGCAGGCCTTCCTGGCCTCGCCGCCGCTGGTGGTGGCCTATGCGATTGCCGGCACCATCCGCTTCGACATCGAGAAGGACGTGCTGGGCCATGACCCGGCCGGCAATCCCGTCACCCTGATGGACATCTGGCCCAGCGACGAGGAGATCGACGCCATCGTCAAGGCGAGCGTGAAGCCCGAACAGTTCCGGGAGACCTATATCCCGATGTTCGATGTGGACAAGGGCGTACATGCCCAGGTGAGCCCGCTCTACGAGTGGCGCCCGCAGAGCACCTACATTCGTCGGCCTCCCTACTGGGAAGGGGCCCTCGCCAGGGAGCGTACCCTGCGGGGCATGCGTCCGCTGGCGGTGCTCGGTGACAACATCACCACCGATCACCTGTCGCCGTCCAATGCCATCATGGCGAACAGCGCCGCGGGGGAGTACCTGGCGAAGATGGGCCTGCCGGAGGAGGACTTCAATTCCTACGCTACCCACCGCGGCGATCACCTGACGGCCCAGCGGGCCACCTTCGCCAACCCCAAGCTGCTCAACGAGATGGTGCGGGATGATACCGGCACGGTGAAGCAGGGCTCGCTGGCGCGTATCGAGCCGGAAGGCCAGGTGACTCGCATGTGGGAGGCCATCGAGGCCTACATGCAGCGCAAACAACCGCTGATCATCGTCGCCGGCGCCGATTATGGTCAGGGCTCGTCCCGCGACTGGGCCGCCAAGGGCGTACGCCTGGCCGGCGTGGAAGCGATCGTCGTCGAGGGCTTCGAGCGCATCCATCGCACCAACCTGATCGGCATGGGCGTGCTGCCGCTGCAGTTCGAGGCCGGCACCACCCGCAAGACGCTGGCTATCGACGGCACCGAGACCTTCGATGTGGTGGGCGAGCCGAGGCCCCGTGCCACCCTGACACTGGTAATCAACCGCAGGAACGGCGAGCGCGTGGAGGTGCCGGTGACCTGCCGTCTGGATACCCAGGAAGAGGTGTCGATCTATGCGGCGGGCGGTGTGCTGCAGCGCTTCGCCCAAGACTTCCTCGAGTCCGAGGAGGCGGTCAACCCATGAGCCAGGTTCCCCAGATCAGGATCCCTGCCACTTATATGCGTGGGGGGACCAGCAAGGGCGTGTTCTTCCGGCTGCAGGATCTGCCCGAGGCGGCCCGGGTGCCCGGTGAGGCGCGGGACAGACTGCTGATGCGGGTGATCGGCAGTCCCGACCCGTATCAGAAACAGATCGATGGCATGGGGGGCGCCACCTCCAGCACCAGCAAGACGGTGATCCTGTCGAAGAGCGAGCGCTCCGACCACGACGTCGATTACCTGTTCGGCCAGGTTGCCATCGACAAGCCCTTCGTCGACTGGAGCGGCAACTGCGGGAACCTTTCCGCTGCCGTGGGGCCCTTCGCCATCAGCAACGGCCTGGTGGATCCCGAGCGAATTCCGGAGAACGGCGTGGCCGTCGTGCGCATCTGGCAGGCCAATATCGGCAAGACCATCGTCTCCCGGGTGCCCATGATCGACGGTCAGGTGCAGGAGACCGGCGACTTCGAACTCGATGGTGTCACCTTCCCCGCCGCCGAGGTGCCGGTGGAGTTCATGGAGCCGGCCGACGGGGAGGGGGCGATGTTTCCCACCGGTAAGCTGGTCGACGACCTCGAGGTGCCGGGGGTGGGGACCCTCAGGGCCACCTTGATCAATGCGGGCATCCCGACCATCTTCGTCAATGCCGAGGAGATCGGCTACACCGGAACCGAGCTGCAGGAGGCGATCAACGGCGACGACAGGGCGCTGGCGATGTTCGAGACCATCCGCGCCCATGGCGCGGTGCGCATGGGCCTGATCCAGCACGCCGATGAAGCGGCGAGTCGTCAACACACCCCCAAGGTGGCCTTCGTCGCCAGTCCGGCGGATTACGTCGCCTCCAGCGGCAAGTCGATCGAGGCCGCCGACGTGGATCTGCTGGTGCGTGCGCTCTCCATGGGCAAGCTGCATCATGCCATGATGGGCACCGCCGCCGTGGCCATCGGCACCGCCGCGGCGGTGCCCGGTACCCTGGTCAACCTCGCCGCCGGAGGCGGCGAGCGCACCACCGTGCACTTCGGCCATCCGTCCGGTACGTTGCGGGTCGGCGCCGAAGCCGTGGAGGTGAACGGCGAGTGGACAGCGACAAGGGCGGTCATGAGCCGCAGCGCCAGAGTGCTGATGGAAGGCTGGGTCCGTGTACCCGGTGATGTCGTCCCGCTGGCGTGAGCGACCGAATCGCCCCTGGCTACCCGGACACTCCATAACGATACTCCTGTCAGGGGAAGGGCGTGCCCGGGTACCTGACAAGTGGCCGAGCCTTTTCGTATGCAGCGAAAGAGGAGGCAAGACGATGAGTGCCACCGTCGAAAGCAACATCCGTCCGGACTACGATGTCGAATTGCAGAAGATCGCCGACTACGTCCTGAACTTCCGGATCGCGAGCGGCGAGGCCCTGGATACCGCCCGCAACTGCCTGATGGACACCCTGGGCTGTGGTTTGCTGGCGTTGCGCTTTCCGGAATGCACCAAGCACCTGGGGCCGCTCGTCGAAGGCACGGTGGTTCCCCATGGTGCCCGCGTGCCCGGTACCTCCTTCCGTCTCGATCCGGTCAAGGCGGCCTGGGACATCGGCACGATCATCCGCTGGCTCGATTACAATGACACCTGGCTGGCCGCCGAGTGGGGCCACCCTTCCGACAATCTGGGTGGCATCCTGGCCGTGGCCGACCACCTGTCCCAGAAGCGAGTCGCCGAGGGTGAGGCGCCGCTGCGGATGCGCCAGGTGCTCGAGGCCATGATCATGGCCCACGAGATCCAGGGCGTGCTGGCGCTGGACAACTCCTTCAATCGTGTCGGCCTCGACCACGTGGTGCTGGTCAAGGTGGCGTCCACGGCGGTGGCTGCCAGGATGATGGGTGCCGACCGTGAGCAGGTGCTCTCGGCCCTGTCCCACGCCTGGGTCGACGGCCAGAGCCTGCGCACCTATCGTCATGCCCCGAACGCCGGCTCCCGCAAGAGCTGGGCGGCGGGGGATGCGACATCGCGGGGGGTCCGGTTGGCCGATATCGCCATGCGCGGCGAAATGGGCATCCCCGGTGCGCTCACCGCGTCGCAGTGGGGCTTCTACGACGTGCTGTTCAGCCACACCAACAAGGACCTGGCGACCAAGCCGGAAGCAGAGCGCCGGTTCTCCTTCCAGCGCGACTTCGGCACCTACGTGATGGAGAACGTGCTGTTCAAGATATCCTTTCCGGCCGAGTTCCACTCACAGACCGCCTGTGAAGCCGCCGTCACCCTGCATCCTCGGGTCAGGGATCGCCTGGGCGAGATCGCCAGGATCGTACTGACCACCCACGACTCGGCGATCCGCATCATCTCCAAGTCCGGCAAGCTGGCGAACCCCGCCGATCGCGACCACTGCCTCCAGTACATGACCGCCGTGCCGCTGATCTTCGGCAACCTGGTGGCCGAGCACTACGAGGATGAGTTCCATGCCGCCAACCCGCTCATCGACGAGCTGCGCGAGAAGATGGAGGTGGTCGAGGATGAGCGCTACTCCCGTGACTACCACGACCCCGAGAAGCGCTCCATCGCCAATGCCATCCAGATATTCTTCAAGGACGGCAGTGCCACCGACAAGGTCGAGGTCGAATACCCGATCGGACACCGTCGTCGCCGCGCCGAGGGCATCCCGGTGCTGGAAGAGAAATTCAGGCGTAATCTGGCCACTCGCTTCGCCTCCGGCCGCTGTGCGCAGATCCTGGAGCTGTGCAAGGATCAGGCGCGCCTGGAGAGCACCCCGGTCCACAGGTTCGTCGATCTGTTCGTGATGTGACCCGGTCCAGGGGATCGTCATGAGTGGCCTCGGCGAGGTGTCTCGCCAGCACGGCGATCAGGCCAGGGAGAAACTTGACGCGAGTCATGGCAGAGAGGCGAGGAGTGGGCTACCTTTTTTAGATGCAGGGGGTTGCGCATGCCCTGTGAAATCCGTAAAGTACGCATCCGCTGCCGGCGACGGGCAACGTTGCAGGCGGTGATGAGTGACAGAAGTGATTGTTCTGGAAGCATAAATCTTGACAGTCACGGCGGATTCGCTAGAATGCGCCTCACTCGATCGGCGGCCACCAAGCGGTGGTAGAGGCGGTCAATCGGTGAGTCTCTGGGCTCACGCAGCGGTCGACAGATCGCGGTTGACAGGC
>NZ_PNRE01000038.1 GCF_002879645.1 Halomonas heilongjiangensis
GCCTTGGCAAGGCGATGCTCTACCACTGAGCTATTCCCGCACTCCGGCACCTGATGAGTCGAGTGGCGTCCCATAGGGGGTTCGAACCCCTGTTCCCGCCGTGAAAGGGCGGTGTCCTGGACCACTAGACGAATGGGACACATGTCTCGGCTCGTCGAGGTGGCGCGTATGTTACTGAGCACCCTGAAAGCTGTCAAGCCTGGTGCCGGCCGTCGTTGAACGGGCGTGACCGAAGACGGAAATCCCCTGGCATGGCGGTGGGTAGATGGTGCCACAATGTAGGCATCGGCCCGGTGGCCGATGCCGCCCCTGACAGGCCAGACCAGGAGAGACGTCATGCGAAGGAAGATCGAGAAGAGTGACGCCGAGTGGCGTGCGCAGCTGACACCCGAGCAGTACCACGTGACCCGCGAGAAAGGCACCGAGCGCCCCTTCAGCGGAGACCACCGGGTCACCGACGAGCACGGCATCTACCACTGCGTCTGCTGTAACGCCCCGCTGTTCGAGAACGAGCACAAGTTCGATGCCGGCTGCGGCTGGCCCAGCTTCGACCGCCCCCTGGTATCGGGCTGCGTCGAGGAGCACCCCGACACCACCCAGGGCATGCAGCGCACCGAGGTGACCTGCGCCCGGTGCAACGCCCACCTGGGCCATGTCTTCCCCGACGGCCCGGCCGAGACCACCGGACTGCGCTACTGCATCAACTCGGTGGCGATCCAGTTCCATGCCGGCGAGTAGGCGACTGGCCTGACCTGAAACGGGCGACCGTCTGGTATGATGGTCGCCCTTTTCATTTTCAGGCTCGCAGGAGTGGCTCCGATGCTCGGCTGGTACCCGGGACACATGAACAAGGCGCGCCGGCAGATCACCGAGGCGCTGCCGGAGATCGACGTGGTGATCGAGGTCCTCGACGCCCGGCTGCCCTACTCCAGCGCCAACCCCATGCTCGCCGAGCTGACCCGCCACAAGCCGGTGCTGAAGGTGCTCTCCCGCGCCGACCTGGCCGACCCCGAGCGCACCCGCGAGTGGACCGCCCACTTCGATGCCCAGGCCGATACCCGGGCCCTGCCGGTGACCACCACCAACGCCCGGGAGCTCAAGCGCATCCCCAGGCTGTGCCACGAACTGGCGGGGCAGGTGCGCGTCGATCGCGACGTGCGGGTGATGGTCATGGGCATCCCCAACGTCGGCAAGTCGACCCTGATCAACGGCCTGGCCGGGCGCACCATCGCCAAGACCGGCAACGAGCCGGCGGTGACCAAGCGCCAGCAGAAGGTGCGCATCGCCGGCCGGGTGGCGCTGATCGACACCCCCGGGGTGCTGTGGCCCAAGATCGAGGACCAGGCCAGCGCCTACCGCCTGGCCGCCAGCGGCGCCATTCGCGACACCGCCATCGACTATGTGGACGTGGCCGTGGTCACCGCCGCCGAACTCGCGCGGCGCTATCCCGAGGCGCTCAAGGCGCGCTACAAGCTCAAGGCGCTGCCGGCCTATACGCCCAACCCCGAGGCCGAGCGTGTCGAGGCCGACGGCCCGGCGCGCGTCGACCTGCTGGCGCTGGCCGGCTTCGACGGCCATGCGATACTGGCCGAGATCGCCGCCCGGCGCGGCGGCCTGCGCCCCGGTGGCGAGGTCGACCTGCACCGCGGCGCCGAAGTGCTGCTGCACGAGCTGCGCGACGGCAAGCTCGGCCGGCTGACCCTGGAGACCCCGGCGGATATCACCGCCGAACCGGAAGACGAGCCGGCCGGCGTCGAGGAGGATGGCCCCCGGCCCGGCAACCCCGCATAATCACACGCTCGCACCCGCCATTGCCTGCATGGACACTGGAAGACATGGACACCACCCCGATCCGGAAATCGCACAAGCTGCACAACGTCTGCTACGACATCCGCGGCCCGGTGCTCGACCACGCCAAGCGCCTGGAAGAGGAAGGCCAGCGCATCCTCAAGCTGAACATCGGCAACCCCGCCCCGTTCGGCTTCGAGGCCCCGGAGGAGATCCTCCAGGACGTGATGCGTAACCTGCCCACCGCCCAGGGCTACTGCGATTCCAAGGGGCTCTACTCGGCGCGCAAGGCGATCATGCAGGAGTGCCAGCGCAAGAACATACCCAACGTCGGCATCGAGGATATCTACATCGGCAACGGCGTCTCCGAGCTGATCGTGATGACCATGCAGGCACTGCTCAACGACGGCGACGAGGTGCTGATCCCGGCCCCCGACTACCCGCTGTGGACCGCCGCCGCCAACCTCTCCGGCGGCCACGCCGTGCACTACCTGTGCGACGAGCAGGCCGACTGGGCGCCGGACCTCGCCGACATCCGCGCCAAGGTGACCGCCCACACCCGGGCCATCGTGATCATCAATCCCAACAACCCCACCGGTGCCGTCTATGCGCCGGAGGTGGTGAGCGAGCTGCTGGATATCGCCCGCGAGCACGACCTGGTGGTGTTCTCCGACGAGATCTACGACAAGATCCTCTACGATGACGTCGAACACGTCTCCACCGGGGCGCTGGCCTCGGAGGACCAACTGGTGGTGACCATGAACGGGCTCTCCAAGAGCTACCGCTGTGCCGGCTTCCGCTCCGGCTGGATGATCCTGTCGGGGCATATCGCCAAGCAGCGCGCCGCCGACTTCATCCAGGGGTTGACCATGCTCGCCTCGATGCGCCTGTGCGCCAACGTACCGGCCCAGCACGCCATCCAGACGGCACTCGGCGGCTACCAGTCGATCAACGACCTGATCCTGCCCGGCGGGCGCCTGCTGGCCCAGCGCGACATCACCTTCGAGAAGCTCAACGCCATTCCCGGGGTCTCCTGCGTCAAGCCGAAGGGCGCGCTCTACGCCTTCCCACGGCTCGACCCCAAGGTGTTCAACATCCGCGACGACCAGCAACTGGTGCTCGACCTGCTGCTGCAGGAGAAGATCCTGCTGGTCCAGGGCACCGCCTTCAACTGGCCGGACCCCGACCACGTGCGCATCGTCACCCTGCCCTGGGCCGACCAGCTCGAGGATGCCTTGGACCGTTTCGCCCGCTTCCTGTCGCGCTACCGTCAGTGAACGCGACAGGCCATCGCCTGTGCCGCGCTTGAAACCCGACGACCGAGCCCGTATCTAAGCAACAGCTTCTGGACGCCGCCCGCGGGCGACACCTCCCCCTTGACGACTGATGGAGAACCCACCCCATGATGCGAATCCTGCTCTTCCTGGGCACCAACCTGGCAGTGATACTCGTCGCCAGCATCACCCTGCGCCTGCTGGGGGTCGAGGGCTACCTGCGCGGCCAGGGCATGAATTTCAACGCCCTGCTGATCTTCTGCTTCGTGTTCGGCATGGCCGGCTCCATGGTCTCGCTGTTCATCTCCAAGTGGATGGCCAAGCGCGCCACCGGCACCATGGTGATCGAGACGCCCTCCAATGCCACCGAGAAGTGGCTGCTCGACACCGTGGCGGAACTCGCCCGTGATGCCGGCATCAAGACCCCCGAGGTGGGTATCTTCCCCGCCCAGCAATCCAACGCCTTCGCCACCGGCTGGAACAAGGACGACGCCCTGGTGGCGGTCTCGGCCGGCCTGCTCAACCGCATGCGCCCGGAAGAGGTACGCGCGGTGCTGGCCCACGAGATCGGCCACGTGGCCAACGGCGACATGGTCACCCTGGCGCTGATCCAGGGCGTGGTGAACACCTTCGTGATGTTCTTCGCGCGGGTGGTCGCTCATCTGGTCGACAACTTCCTGCGCAGCCGCAGCGATGGCGCCGGCGGGCTCGGTTTCATGGGCTACTTCGCGGTGGTGATCGTCGCCGAGATCGTCTTCGGCATCGTCGCCTCGGCCATCGTCGCCTGGTTCTCGCGCTTCCGCGAATACCGCGCCGACGCCGCCGGCGCGAAGCTCGCCGGCTCGGGTGCCATGATCAACGCCCTGGCACGCCTCAAGGCCGAGACCGAGATGCCCGACCAGATGCCGGACACCCTGACGGCCTTCGCCATCACCACCGGCCAGACGCGCAAGATCATGGAGCGGCTCTTCGCCAGCCACCCTCCCCTGGATGACCGCATCCGGGCGCTGAAGGAAGCGGCCTATCGGCAGTGACGCCCGCCCACGACGAGGCCTCGGGCCCGCCAATCCGGTGGGCCCGATCCCTTTCGGCCACCCACCCGGCGAGCGTTGACGCCCAGGTGCGTGAGCCACCTTATACTAGGTGTTCCCCCCAGCCACGGACGACACAATGCGCCAGCTCCTCTTGATCGTCTCGCTACTGCCCTGGCTCGCAGCCGGCCCGGCAGTGGCACTGGAAGCCCCCCAGGGGCCGGTCCTGCTGACCGTGACCGGCCACATCGCGCACACCAACGCCGGCGATGAAGCCCACTTCGACCGTGAGATGCTGCTGGCCCTGCCCCAGCGCGTCACCACCACCCAGACCCCCTGGCACGACGAGACCGTCACCTTCTCCGGGCCCCTCGGCCGTGCGCTGCTGGACGCCGTGGGGGCTGAGGGCGAGATGCTGCGGATCACGGCGCTTAACGACTACGCCGCCAGCGTACCGGTGCAGGACCTGATGGAACATGACGTCATCCTGGCCATGTTCATGAACGGGGAGCCGCTCAGGGTCAGGGACCAGGGACCGCTGTTCGTCATCTACCCCTTCGACGAACACCCCCACCTGCTCACCGAAGGGGTCATGGCCCGCTCGGTATGGCAGGTCAACCGCATCGACGTACGGCGCGACTGACCCCATGAGCCGGCTTCTACCCGCCAGCATGCTGCGATACAGGATCGCGACCTTTGCCGCCATCCTGCTGTTTCTCTCCGCCCTGGTCACGGCCGGGGCCGTCCACCAGCGGCAGCAGCAAATCGAGAACAAGATGCTCGGGAACCTGACCTGGGCGACCTACCAGTTCGACCGGGAGGTGCGCGATCTGAGGTTGGCCCTGAGCGACATCCCCGACGCGCGGGGCGAGGACCTGCAGCTTCGCTACGAGATTCTCGTCAGCCGCGCCAACCTCTTCGGTCAGGGCGAGCTTCGTCAAGCGATAGCCGGCACCCCCCTGACCGAAGGCCTGCAAGCCGCCAACCAACATATCCAGGCCCTGGCCCCCCTCCTCGCGACCATCACCACCGGAGAACAGCCACTCGACAGCCAGCAGCGCCAGCGGATAGGCGCACGACTCGTCGAGCTCCAGCAGATCACCTCGGCCCTGCTGCTCGATACCAACACCTATGCCGGCAGGCTGCGCACCGCCGAACGCAACGGCCTGCTGAAGCTCTACGGCGTGATGCTCACCCTGACCTTGCTGCTGCTGCTCTCCGGCATCGTGCTGGTGGTCTCGCTGATCCGAGAGGGCCGCGAGCATGCCCACAAGACGCGCATGCTGGAGAACCAGGCCCGCGAACTGGACGACACAGCGAGCCGGGCCGAGCAGGCCAGCCAGGCGAAATCGGAGTTCATGGCAGTGATGAGCCATGAAATCCGTACGCCGCTCAATGGCGTGGCGGGCGTCGCCGACCTGCTGACCGATGAGCCGCAGAGCGAACGCGGACGGGTACTCATCGCGTCACTCAACGATAGCGTCCTGAGCCTGCAGGCCGTCATCAACGACGTGATCGACTACACGAAGTTCGAAGCCGGTTCCCTCGACCTGGAGACCGAGCCCTTCGACATTCGCGCCTTCATCGAGCAACTCTGTCGCGGCTACCGGCTGCGCAGCGAGAAGCACGCCATCCGCTTCCGCTGTCGGGTGGAGGACGACGTGCCCGCCTACCTCGAAGGCGACATCAACCGCCTGCGCCAGATCTTGATGAATCTGCTGAACAATGCCTTCAAGTTCACCGATGAAGGCAGCGTCAGCCTGACGGTGGCACTCGCCGACGCGGATGGCATCCGCTTTTCGGTGGAAGACTCCGGCTGCGGTATCCCGGAAGACCGCCAGGAGGCGCTGTTCAAGCCGTTCTCCCAGGTCGACAGCTCCATCGCACGCCGCCATGGGGGCTCCGGCCTGGGGCTGGCCATCTGTGATCGGCTGGTGGCGGCCATGAAGGGCCGCATCGGGGTCGAGAGCCATCCGCATCGGGGCAGCCACTTCTGGTTCGAAGTGCCCCTTCCCGCTGCCGATGCCATCCCCCTGGTCTCGAGCCTTGCCACCTGTGCCGTCCGGGAGCTACCGCCGCTGCCCCGTGGTCGCGTGCTCGTGGTCGAGGATCAGGTCATCAATCGCGATATCGTCTGCGCCATGCTCGAGAGCCTGGGACAGACCGTCCTGTTGGCGGAAAATGGCGAACAGGCCCTGGCCATGCTGTCACGACAGGGCGTCGACCTGGTCTTCATGGACATGCAGATGCCGGTGATGGACGGCGTGACCACCACCCGGTGCTGGCGCGAGCGGGAAAGCCGTCTCTCGGCGACACGCCTGCCCATCGTCGCCATAACGGCGAACGTGATGCCCGTCGACAGGCAACGCTGCATGGACGCCGGCATGGATGAGGTGATCTGCAAACCCTTCACCCGCCACGACCTCTACAGGGTGCTGGCCCACTACCTGAACGCCTCCTCCGGCGCCGGCCCCTTGCCCTCGTCGCCACCCGGTGACGAAGCGGTCGGCGGCCAGACGAAAGACACGGTCCACACTCCGGCCGATGTCACCGCAGGCGGTGATCCACTGCTGGACCAGCGGGTGTTCGAGGAGCTGAGGGACTCACTCGGCAGTCATGCCCTCGGCAAGCTCAACGCCCTGTTCCTGGACCTGCTGCCCGAGCAGCGACAATGCATGGCCCAAGGAATCGCCGAGCGAGATCGCCGCGCGCTCTTCGAAGCGGCTCACTCCCTGAAGGGCGCCGCCGCCTCCCTAGGCTGCGAGGCGCTCGCCCGGGCGTCCGCCAGGCTCGAGCGAGACGCCGGGCACGCCGACTTCGCCTCCCTCGGTGAAACCGTCAGCCGACTCGAACGCCTCGGGCATGCCACCGCCCGCGCCCTCGAATCCCGGCAACATGCCGGGGCCGGCGGCGACTGACCCACCTCGGTCTCCCGGTCCCTCAGGCCGGCAGGTCACCGTGCTCGCAAGCGATGAAGCCGGCACCTTCCAGCAGGGAAGAGAGCCGACGGGCCTCCTGTCGCAGCTCGACTTCCAGGGTCGCGAACTCGCGGCGCAGCGGGTAGCGGGCACGGCAGGCATCGAAGCCCCTGGCCATGCCCTGGCGGCGCGACTCGCGCAACAGGCTGTCGTGGTCACGGCGCACGTCGTGGACCGCCCGGACACACAGCCGCAGCGCCTCCTCGGCCTCCAGCCTCCCCTGCAGCACCAGGCGCGATACCGACGGTGGCGGCAGCAGGTCGGCGAGCGTCACGCGTGCCGGCAGGCCGAGGTGCCGGGACAGCTCCCGGTAGACCTGGTGGGTGCCTCGCAACTTGCCGTCGAGGCTGTGGCCGGCGACATGCGGCGTGGCGATCGCCGCCAGGTCATGCAGCGCCGCATCGATGCCGGGCTCATGCTCCCAGACGTCGAGCACGGCGGTGATATCGCCCTGCCCGGCCAGCCGCTGGCGCAGTGCCTGGCCGTCGATGCAGCCGCCGCGGCCGGCATTGAGCACCACCGTTCCCGGCGCCAGCTCGGCGATCCGTTCGGCATCGAGCAGATGACGGGTGGCATGAGGGCCGTCGGTGACCAGGGGAGTATGCAGGCAGACAACATCACAGGCGTCGATCAGCGCCGCCAGATCGACGAAACCCCGGGCCCCCTCCCGCTCCGCCCGGGGCGGATCGCAGGCCAGGCAGTCGATGCCCAGGGCCTCGAGCCGCCCGAGCAGCCTTCCGCCGACGTTACCGGCCCCGACGACGCCGATCCGGCGGTCGGCCAGCCGCCAGCCCTGGCACTCGGCCAGGGTCAGCAGGCTGCCGAGAACGTAGTCGACCACCGCCTCGGCGTTGCAGCCGGGGGCACTGGCGAAGGCGATGCCGTGGCGCGCCAGGGCGGCCTGGTCGACATGGTCGGTGCCGATGGTGCAGGTGCCGACGAAACGCAGCCGCGAGGCTTCCTGGATCAGCGCCTCGTCGACCCGGGTGATCGAGCGCACCACCAGGGCATCGGCATCGCGCACGGCCCCGGCATCGATCTCGCGGCCCGGCAGCCGGACCACCTCGCCGAGCCCGCCAAAACAGGCGTCTGCGGCGGGTACATTGGCATCGACGAGGATTCTCATGGCATGTCTCCTGGCTCCCTGGATGGCACGACTTGTTCGGGCGGCTCAAGGCCTTACAATACCTGCCTAGCCACCATATGACACTTGAGCGCTGCCGTGTGGCAGTGCCTCGCGCTTTCGGGAGTCGCCGTGATCGTCCGCTGGGAAACCGACCATGACTATGTGCTGGTACATGTCCACCAGGACATGTTCGGCGACTGGATCTTCAGCCGTGCCTGGGGGCAGATCGGCACCCAGTTCGGGGGGCTCAAGCACCGTCTGGCCGACGACCACGCCCAGGCGATGATGTGGCTCGGCGACGAAGCCACCATCCAGGCTTCCCGCGGCTTCCGCAAGGTGCTGGAGGTGGAGGCCGAGTCCGCCGAGGGACGTGACGCCATCAGCCAGCTGTCACTGCTCGACAACGCCTGAGCCCCTCGTTCCGAGGCACTCACCCCAGGTAGCGCCGGCCGCCGCGTATCACCGCGCCCCGGGCCGGGCGCGGCGGCTCTCCCCCCAGCTCCCGCTGCAGCTGCTGCCAGGCGGCCTCGTCCAGCCAGCCCCGCGCGGCCAGCCAGGCCGCCAGCCGTGGCGCCTCGAAGCCGCGGTCGAGCTCCTCGCCGGCCGCGTCCGCCAATACCGGAATCCGCACCCCGTAGCGCTCGACCAGGGCATCGTCCTCGCTGATCTCGACCCGGTCGAGCACCGGCGCTTCGTTGGCCAGGTGGAACAACAGCGCCTCGAACTGCTCGCAGAGATGACACCCCAGGGTGGTATAGAGCCGCAGCCGGATCATGACGCCTCCCGATGGTGGTTCAGAGTCGCTGGGGTTGACTGCGATGACGGGCTACCGACGTTGGTGAAGCCTGTGGGGTCTGACCCCCGGGACATCGAGGTCGCCGTGGAATGCCCATGATGCCGACTCCTGTCGGGCACGGGGTCAGACCCCACTGGCGTGACCTCGACGCAAGAGCCCAGCTCTCTATCGCCTATCATGACGCCTCCCGGTGGCGGATCAGGAAACAGTGGTGCAACGCGGGGCGTCGCTGGAAATCCGGATCGAAGGTTCGCTTCGAAATGTCCTCCACCGCATAGTGCTCGGCGAGGTCGGCATCCAGCTGGAAGCGACGCTGGTTGTTGGAGAACACCAGGGTGCCGCCCGGCGCCAGGCGAGCCATGGCCAGGCGCACCAGGCGGCCGTGGTCGCGCTGCACGTCCAGGGTGGCCTCCATCTTCTTGGAGTTGGAGAAGGTCGGCGGGTCCAGGAAGATCAGGTCGAACTGCGCCCGGGCGGTCTCCAGCCAGCGCAGGCAGTCGTCGCGCACCACCCGGTGGCGGCTCGGGTCGAGGCCGTTGAGGGCGAAGTTGTCCCGCGCCCACTCCAGGTAGGTGTTGGAGAGATCGACGCTGACGCTGTCGCTGGCCCCGCCCGCCGCCTCGGCGCCCTCGCTCTGCGCCCCCAGTGCCGCCTGCACCGTGGCGGTGCCGGTGTAGCAGAACAGGTTGAGGAAGCGCTTGCCGGCGGCCATCTCGCCCAGCATCCGTCGCACCGGGCGGTGGTCGAGGAACAGGCCGGTGTCGAGGTAGTCGCGCAGGTTGACCCACAGCCGTGCCCGGCCCTCGCGCACCTCGAAGCGCTCGCCGCTGGCGGCCTGCTTCTGGTACTGGCCCTTCCCGCTCTGACGCTCGCGGCGTTTGACCACGATCGCCGCCGGGTCCACGCCGAGCACTTCGGGCAGCACCGTGAGGGCATCGAAGAGGCGCCTCTGGGCCTGGTCGGCGTCGATGGTCTTCGGCGGCGCGTACTCCTGGACATGCACCCGCGTGCCGTAGACGTCGATCGCCAGGGCGTACTCCGGCATGTCGGCGTCATAGAGCCGATAACAGCTCTCGCCGGACTGCTTGAGCCATTTGCGCAGCCGCTTGCGGTTCTTCTCCAGGCGATTGGCGAACATCTGCGCCCCCCTGGAGTATCGGGGCGTTGCCGCGACCTCAGCACGGGCCTCGCCCTCCTCGGTCTCGGGAATCGCCATCAGCAGCAGCCGGGCATCCAGCGGGCCGTTCTTCAGCGAGTAGTGCTTGTGGGCGCGCAGGCCGATGCGGTGGCCCAGGTCGGGGTTGGCGGTGAACACCGCCAGCTGCCAGCCGGGAAAGGCCGCCCGCGCCCGTTCGCCGAGCTGGCCGTAGAGCGTCACCAGTTCCGGCAGCTCGCCCAGGCGCTCGCCATAGGGCGGGTTGGTGATCAGCAGGCCCCGAGTCTCGTCCGGCACCCCCGCGGGGCGCTCGAGCCGGCCCAGCGAGGCACCATGGAACTCGATGAGCGCCGGAATACCGGCGCGCATGGCGTTGGCCCTGGCCGCAGCCAATGCCGGTGGGCTCTCGTCGAAGCCGAACAGCCGTGATCGACAGCGCTTGCGCCCGATGCTCGCCCGGGCCTCGGCCTCGCGGCGCAGCTCCCGCCACCGCCGCTCATCATGGCCGGCCCAGCCGTGGAAGCCGAAGCGCTCCCGCGCCAGGTTGGGGGCGATATCGGCGGCGATCAGCGCCGCCTCGATCAGCAAGGTGCCGGCGCCGCAGAGCGGGTCGACCAGCGGCGCGCCCTGCCGAGCCTGTTCCGGCCAGCCGGCGCGCACCAGCAGGGCCGCGGCCAGGTTCTCCTTGAGTGGCGCATGACCGACGTCGCGACGATAGCCCCGGCGGTGCAGGCTGTCGCCGGAGAAGTCCACCCCCAGGGTCAGCCGGCCGCGATGCAGGTTGGCGTAGAGGCGCAGATCGGGGTGGCGCAGGTCGACATCGGGCCGCGGGCACCCCTCGGCGAACAGCCGCTCCACCACCCCGTCCTTGACGGTCTGGGCACCGAAACGGGTGTGGCGTATCGCCTCGGAGCGTCCGTGAAAGTCCACCGCCAGACTGCCACCGGGCCCCAGATGGGCCCGCCAGTCCACCGCCGCGACGGCATGACGCAGCTGCTCCGGTGTCTCGATTCCCTCCTCGCGCACCAGGCACAACACCACGCGGTTGGCCAGGCGCGACCAGAGGCAGATCCGGTAGGCGCTCTCGAGGCTGGCCCGGAAATGCACCCCGGCCACGGTGGTCTTGCCCGGCTGGCCCCCGAGTTCGGCGAGCTCGTCGGCCAGCAGGAGCTCGATGCCCTTCGGGCAGGTGGCGAGGAATACCAGTGAATCAGTCACTTGTGTCTCAGTCATGTAAGGTCCATCGGTCCCTGGTGGGGATGGAGCGTGGCCATTACCACCGAGTGAACGGGATGTTACAAATCAACGGTCGACAACGTCGACCCCGTTGCGCTATCAATTAGTCAGTAGCTACTGAACAACGCATGCGTTCGCTGTCAACGGGTCTCCTCCGTCGCACAGTCGGCATCCTTTTGCCGGCAGGTGGAGGATGGCCCGAGGATCGAAAACGGGCGGGCTCAGCCTTTTTCAGGACGGGCCCAATCCGGTACCTTTTCAAGAGGTAGTCCAATGAAACGACAGAAACGTGATCGCTTCCAGCGCGCCTACATTCATGGCTACAAGGCAGGTGTCTCAGGTCGTTCCCGCGATGATTGTCCGAGTCAGGACATCAATCTTCGTGAATACTGGATGAGCGGTTGGCGTGAAGGTCGTGGCGACCATTGGTCCGGCATGACAGGTGTCTCCGGTATACACAAGAACCCCATGGTGATGTGAACCCACTACCCTCCTTCGAGGTTCCTCACCGGCCGTCATCGACGGCCAGCAGATAGAGCCCGTGGCCATGCCACGGGCTTCTTGATTCATGAGACCTCGTGTCGCTCGGCGTGAACCTTCAGTGCCCGTGCACACTCCCCTACCAGCCGCGGTCCGCGGTAGATGAACCCCGAATAGAGCTGCACCAGGTCGGCCCCGGCCACGCACTTGGCCACGGCGGCCTCTCCGCTGTCGATGCCCCCCACGCCGATGATCGGCATCGTCGGCAGGTGACGGCGCAGTTCACGCACCACCGCATTCGACGGCTCGAGGACCGGCCGGCCGGAGAGTCCCCCCTGCTCGTCGCCATGCACGAGCCCCGCCACCGCCTCCCGCGACACCGTGGTGTTGGTGGCGACCACCGCATCGATGGCATTGGCCGCAAGCGCCCGGGCCACCAGCGCCACCTCCTCGGCGCTCATGTCCGGGGCGATCTTCACCGCCAGCGGCACGCGCCGGCCGCTGTCACGATCGAGCACCCGCCCCGTCTCGCGCAGCGCACCGAGCAATTGGTCGAGGTGCTCGCCGAACTGCAGGTTGCGCAGCCCCGGCGTGTTGGGCGAGGAGACGTTCACCGTCACGTAATCGGCATGGGCGTGGACCTTGTGCAGGCAGGTCAGGTAGTCGTCCACCGCTCGCTCCACCGGCGTGGTCAGGTTCTTGCCGATGTTGATGCCGATCACGCCGTCATAACGGCTCTTCCGGACCCGCTCGACCAGGTGGTCCACCCCCGCATTGTTGAACCCCATGCGGTTGATGATGGCTCCCTGCGCCGGCAGTCGAAACAGCCGGGGCCTGGGATTGCCCTCCTGGGGTTTCGGCGTCACCGTCCCCACCTCGACGAAGCCAAAACCCAGCGCGCCCAGGGCGTCGAGGTGATCGGCGTTCTTGTCGAGCCCCGCCGCCAGGCCCACCCGGTTGGGGAAGCGCAACCCCATCAGCTCCAGCGGGTCGTCGACCCGGGGATCGGCCAGTCGCCCGGCAAGCCCCAGCCGGCCGGCCAGGTCCAGCCCCGACAGCGCGATCCCGTGGGCGGTTTCGGCATCGAGGCGAAACAGGAGCGAACGGGCGAGCGAATACATGGTATCTCCAGGCAGTGTCGAGCGGGCGGGCGGGAGTATAGCAGCCCGGACGCCCGGAAACGACGAACCCCGCCAGCGGGGTTCGTCGCTCACGCCATATCGACTCGCCTCAGGCTTCGCGGCTGCCTTCGGCCAGGTCGACCAGCTCGCGCACCGCGACCGCAAAGAGCGGGAAGCCGCCCTGGCTGCCGCTGCCCACCTGCTCGAGCAACCGGCACCAGCGCTGGTGCATGGCCTCGTGGAGCTCCAGCCACCGGTCGACCCGCTCCGCGGGGTCCCGCGGCCCGCCTTCCATGCCGAGCACGCCCGCCGTCAGCGCCAACTGCTGGCGGTCGATGTCGTCACGGAAGGTATCCCGGGCCTGTGCCTGCCAGCTGTCGCGCACCTTGAGGTCGGTGATCTTCTGGATCAGCCACGGCAGCTCCAGGCGATCGCCGACCTCGTAGAACGCCTCGGCCACCCGCTGGGGCTTCTCGCCGGTCTGGCGCGCCGCCTGGATGATACCGAGGGACGTATAGAGGCTGCTCGCCGCGGCCACCGTGGCGGCCAGCCCCGCGGGCACCCCCGCCTCCACCAGCTCCTTGCGCCGGGCTTCCCAGGCCTCGCGCTCCTCGCCGCGCAGCCGCTTGCCGATGTTCTCCTGCAGCTGGGCCAGGCGCGGGGCGAAGTAGGCGATCGCATCCCGGGGAGTCATGCCGAGGCGCTGACGCAGGAACCAGCGGGTCGCCCGACGCAGCATGCGCATCAGGTCGAGCATCATGCCGTACTGCACCTGGCTCGGCACCTGGTTGTCGAGCGCCTCGATCTGCTCCCACACGCCCGCCAGCTGGAAGCTCTCCCGAGCGACGACATAGGCCCGGGCGATGTCGGCACGACCGGCACCGGTGGAATCGATCAGCCGGCGCACGAAGACGATGCCCATGTGGTCGACCAGGTCGTTGGCCACCTGGGTGGCCACGATCTCGCGCTTCAGCCGGTGGTCGTACATCTCGCCGCGGAAGCGCTCGACCAGCACCTTCGGGAAGATGCGTTCGACATGCTGCGCGACGGTCGGGTCATCCGGCACCTCGGATGCGATCAGGTCGCCCTTGAGCACGCTCTTGGCATAGGAGATCAGCACCGAGAGCTCGGGCAGCAGCATGCCCTGCTCGTTGGCGGCCCGCTCCTGAAGCTCCTCGTCGGAGGGCAGGAACTCGAGCTCGCGATCGATCTGGCCGACGGCCTCGAGCTCGCTGATGAAGCGGCGGAAGGGACCGATGCCCTGGCGCGAGAGGATCTCGGAGAGATCCAGCGCCTGGGTCTGGCGATAGTTGTCGAGGATCACCAGCTCGGCGACCTCGTCGGTCATGTCCGCGAGCAGCTGGTTGCGCTGCTTGCCGGTCATGTCGCCGCGCTTGACCACCTCGTCGATGAGGATCTTGATATTGACCTCGTGGTCGGAGCAGTTCACCCCACCGGCGTTGTCGATGAAGTCGGTATTGACCCGCACCCCCTTGGCGGCGGCCTCCATGCGGCCATGCTGGGTGAGCCCGAGGTTGCCGCCCTCGCCGACCACGCGGCAGTTGAGTTCCCGGCCATCGATGCGCAGGGCGTCGTTGGCCTTGTCGCCAACGTCGGCATCGGTCTCGCCGCTGCCCTTGACGTAGGTGCCGATGCCACCGTTCCAGAGCAGGTCGACCTCGGCCTTGAGCATGGCGCGGATCAACTCGTTGGGGGACAGTTTGTCCTCCTTGATGCCGAACACCGTCTTCATCTGCGGCGAGATCGGGATCGACTTGGCGCTGCGCCGGAATACCCCGCCGCCCTCGGAGATCAGGCCGGCATCGAAGTCCTCCCAACTCGAGCGCGGCAGGTCGAACAACCGCTTGCGCTCGGCGAAGGTGGCGGCGGCATCCGGGGTCGGGTCGACGAAGATATGCAGGTGGTTGAAGGCACCCACCAACCGGATCGTCTCGGAGAGCAGCATGCCGTTGCCGAAGACGTCGCCCCCCATGTCGCCGATGCCCACCACGGTGAACTCGTCGCGCTGGGTATCCAGGCCCAGGCCACGGAAGTGGCGCTTGGTCGATTCCCAGGCCCCCTTGGCGGTGATGCCCATCTTCTTGTGGTCATAGCCGTTGGCGCCGCCCGAGGCGAAGGCGTCACCCAGCCAGTGGCCATACTCGGCGGATATCTCGTTGGCGATGTCGGAGAAGGTCGCCGTCCCCTTGTCGGCGGCCACCACCAGATAGGCATCGTCGTCGTCGTGGCGCACCACGTTCCGGGGCGGCACCACCTCGCCGCCGACCAGGTTGTCGGTGACGTCGAGCAGGGCGCGGATGAAGGTCTTGTAGCAGGCGATGCCCTCCCGCTGGATGGCGTCGCGATCGCCTCCCTCGGGCAGCCGCTTGCAGATGAAGCCGCCCTTGGCCCCCACCGGTACGATCACCGCGTTCTTGACCTGCTGGGCCTTGACCAGGCCAAGGACCTCGGTGCGGAAGTCCTCCTGGCGGTCTGACCAGCGCAGCCCACCGCGGGCCACCTTGCCCCCGCGCAGGTGGACCCCCTCGATACGCGGCGAACAGACGAATATCTCGTAGGCCGGCCGTGGCTTGGGCATGCCGGTGACCTGCGACGGGTTCATCTTGCAGGCGATGTAGTCCTTGTAGCGTCCATCGGCGCCCGTCTGGTAGTAGTTGGTGCGCAGGGTCGCCATGATCAGTTCCATGTAGCGGCGCAGCAACTGGTCGTCGTTGAGGCTGGCCACGTCATCGAGCAGCCGCACGATGCGCTGCTGGCAGGCCTCGACCTCGCTCTCGTCGGGGCGCTCCTCGGGGTCGAATCGCAGCTCGAACAGCGTCACCAGCTCCCGGGTGATCTCCGGGTGGTTGGCCAGGGTGGTGGCCATGTAATCCTGGGAAACGCCGAAGCGGATCTGCTTCAGGTAGCGGGCATAGGCGCGCAGCATCGCGACCTCGCGCCAGCCCAGGTTGGCCCCGATGATCAGGCGATTGAAGGCATCGTTGTCCGCCTCGCCGACCCAGATGCGCTGGAAGGCCTCGATGAAGGGCTCGCGCATCTCCTGCAGATTGACCTCGGTACTGGTGTGATGCTCCAGGTCGAAGTCATGGATCCAGTAGGTGGCATCGGTGGCGTGGATCCCGTAGGGGCGCTCACCGATCACCCGCAGGCCCAGATTCTCCATCATCGGCAGCACATCGGAGAGCGGAATCGGCCGGTCGCGGTGGAAGAGCTTGAGGTTGACCCCGCTGCCTTCCTCCTCGACCAGACGATAGAGCGAGAGCGCCAGGGGAATGCCATCGTCCAGCTCGCTGATGTGGTGCAGGTCGTAGACCGCGGTGCGGGCGCTGAAGTCGTCGCGATAGCTGGCGGGGAAGGCGTCGCGGAAGCGGTCCATCAAGCGATTGGCCTGCTCCTCGCCGAACCCCTCGATGCTGGCGGCCTGGAGGTCGTCACGCCAGTTGCGGGAGAGCTGGGCAACCTTGCCCTCCAGCCGCTTGAGGTCGTAGGCAACGGGATGGTCGCCTTCGAAACGCAGGATGAACTGGATACGCGCCAGCACCGACTCCGACAGGTAAGTGTTGAAGTCGCCGAAGGTGGCGCCCAGCTCCTCGCAGAGCAGGTTCTGGATGCGCAATCGCAGCTCGGTGGAGAAGACGTCCCGCGGCACGAAGACCAGGCAGGAGTAGAACTTGCCGAAGCGGTCCTCGCGCACGAACAGCCGTACCCGGCGCCGCTCGCGGATGTCGAGGATGCCCAGTGCCGTCTGCACCAGCTCGTCGATGTCGATCTGGAAGAGGTCGTCGCGCGGATAGACCTCGAGAATCTGCAACAGCTGCTTGCCGTTGTGCCCCTTGGGATTGAAGCCGGCGATCTCCATCACCGACTTGAGCTTGCGGCGCAGGATCGGCACGTTGCGCGGCGACTCGTTGTAGACCGTGGCGGTGAACAGGCCCAGGAAGCGATGTTCGCCGATCACCCGGCCCTCCTCATCGTAGCGATCGATGGAGATATAGTCGGGATAGGTCGGCCGGTGCACCCGGGCGTGGTGGGCGCTCTTGGCAAACGACAGCAGCTGGGGCACCAGCACATAGTGGTCGCCGTCGACACCGAGCGTGGTGCGGATTCGCTCGCGGTAGCGCGGCTGATCCAGGCGGAAGACCCCCAGTTCACTGCCCTCGACCTTGTCGAGCCGTTCCCGGCCATCCTGCATGCCGATCTCGTAGGCGTCATAGCCGAGGAAGGTGAAGTTGTCCTGGCGCAGCCACTCGAGGAAGGCGATGGCCTCGCTGTGGTCCTCGGGGTCGATCGACGGCGGGCGGACGGCTCGGATCTCCTCGAGCGCCTTCTCGACCTGATCGTGCATCGGTTCGAAGTCTGCCACCGCGGTGCGCACATCGACCAGCACCTCGTGGAGGCTGGCCTGGATATCGGCGAGGACGGCCGGGTCGGTATGGCGGTCGATCTCGATGGCGATCAGCGACTCGCGCGACTCGGGGGCGCCCGCCTCACGGGGAGAGACGGCCCACTCGAGGTGGTCCTTGGCATCCCTCGACACCGCCAGCACGGCGTTGTGGATCGCGTGCACGGTGATGCCCCGCCGATTCAGCTCGATGCGTACCGAGTCGACCAGGAACGGCATGTCCTCGTGCAGCACCGCCACGAAGGTGTGGGTCGACTGCCAGCCATGCTCCTCGAAGTCCGGGTTGAAGACCCGCACCTTGGGCGAGGCGGGATCGAACTGCTGAATGAAATGCCACACCGACAGGGTGGCACCATAGATGTCGTCCAGGCGGCGGTCGGCGAGGTCATCGAAGGGCACCGTGGCGTAGAAGTAGCGGGCGAAGGACTCCACCTCGCGGGCCTTGTCCCTGTCCAGCCGACTGGCCAGCCGCTCGGCCAGTTGCTTGAGAAAATCCTGCCTGACTTCGTCGTGCGCAACGTGCTGCATCCGTCACCTCGGCTGCCGACGGCCGCCGAAGGGCGGCCGGGAATAGTTCACGGCGGCCCCATGGCCGCCCTGCCCTCGATCTTACGCCACTCCCCGGACCGCCCCCACCGACTTGCCCTCTTGCTCATGGCGCATGTCGGTTGCGCATCACCGCTTGACTTTCTCTCCGCCTCCTAGACCAAGGTCGCACTCATGTCCGCCGCTCGAGCAGCACCCCGCACTCGCAGTGAGGGGTCCAGGGGAACTGGTCGAACAGGGCGAAACGCCGGATGTCATGGGACCTGGTCAGGGTCTCGAGGTTGTCCGCCAGTGTATCCGGGTTGCATGAAATATAGACGATACGCGAGTAGTCGCTGAGTTGTCGGCAGCTCGCCTCATCCAGTCCGGCCCGGGGCGGATCGACCAGCACCGTGGTGAAATCGTAGTCGTCCAGCGCCCACTCGGCCACGCGCCGCCCGCCCTTCTCGCCCTTCAGCGCCAGCGAGAACTCCTCGGCGGACATGCGGCCCACCACGGCATTGTCGATGCCGTTGGCCTCGAGGTTGAGCCGCGCACTGGCCACCGAGGTGCGCGAGATTTCGGTGGCCAGCACCCGGCGGAAGTTCTCGGCCAGGGCCACGGTGAAGTTGCCGTTGCCACAGTAGAGCTCCACCAGGTCGCCGTCCTGACTGTCGCGGGTCACCTCCCGGGCCCAGGTCAGCATCGAGCGACAGATCTCGGCATTGGGCTGGGTGAAGCTGTTCTCCACCTGCTGGTAGACGAACTCGCGCCCGTCCACCTCGAGACGTTCCCAGACGTGATCCCGCTCGAGCACCAGGCGCTGCTTGCGCGAGCGGCCGATGATCATCGCATCGAGCCTCGCCTGCAGCCGTCGCGCCTCGGCTTCCCAGGCCTCGTCCAGCGGGCGGTGGTAGATCAGGGTGACCAGCGCCTCGCCCTCGAGCGTGGTGAGGAATTCCACCTGGAACAGCTTGCGCCGCAGCAAGGGAACGTCGCGAATGGCGTCGAGCAGGCGCGGCATCAGCTCGTTGATCCGCCGACCGGCCACCGGGTAGTCGTCCAGGCGGATGACCGTCTTCTTCTTCGGGTCCTTCGGGTCGACCTCGGACCCTTGCATTTCGAACATGGCATAGAAGAGGTCGTCCCCCTCGTGCCAGAGCCGGAATTCGCAGCGCTGGCGATAGTGGCTCGGCGGCGAGGGGAACACCTCCAGCGTCGGCGGCGAGAAGCGGGCGAAGTCGTGGCTGATGCGCACGCGCTTGGCCTCGAGCTGCTGGTCGTAGCGGGCGGGGTCGACGACGGGAACGGCCACGGGGCCTCCTGTAGTGAGAAAAGTAGCGATGAAAGGATGACGAATGCTGCGACGCTCAATCGAGGTGGAGCAGGCTCGGCTCGGCGAAGCCGAATGCCGCCAGCCCCGCCCTCAGGCGCGGCTCCGGGGCGGTGACGAAGCTCTCGCCCGGCCCCCGACACGGGGCCGGACCGGCGATCACCTGGGCGACCCGGCGGGCGATGGCATCGCCGGAATCGATCCAGGCGACGCCGCGCGGCGCCGCCTCGACCAGGAAGTCATGCAACAGCGGGAAGTGGGTACAGCCCAGCACCACCGTATCGAGCTCGGAATCGCTCCACAGCGGCGCGAGTGCCTCGCGGATCACGTCGCGATCCGGGGCCTCGCCGCACACCCAGCGCTCGGCCTCGCCCACCAGCGCATCGGCGGCGAGCCGGGTGATCCGGCAGCCGGCGGCGAACTCGCGGATCAGCCGCAGGGTGTAGGGGCGGCCCACCGTGGCACTGGTGGCCAGCAAGCCGACATGCCCCGTCCGGCTGAATTGCGCCGCCGGCTTGATCGCCGGCACGGTGCCGACCACCGGTACCGCGAGGCGCCCCCGCAACGCATCCAGCGCCAGGGTGCTGGCGGTATTGCAGGCCACCACCAGGACGCAGCAGCCACTGGCCGATACCGCCGCCTCGCAGACGGCGAGGATGCGCTGCACCAGCCAGCCGTCCTCGCGAATGCCATAGGGCATCATCGCGTTGTCGCAGGCATAGGCCAGGGCCGCTCCCGGCAGGCGTTCGCGCAGGGCCGCCACCACCGAAAGCCCGCCCACGCCGGAGTCGAACACCAACACCGGCCCCGTCATCGGCAGGCCCCGCGAGGCAAGCCCCTCGCCCGGTCAGGAGCGGGGGGCAGGAGACAGAAGGGCGTGAGATGACACGGGTTGGCTGGCATCGCTCTGGGTCCCGACGGTACGTTACCGGCCGACCGCTCCCGACGGAGCACTCTGGACCGACCATGGGGACGCATTCTACCTCAGGCGGGCGACGACCCGAAGCGGCCGACGCCGGAACGCTCAGGTCACCTGTTCCGGGGCCTCGCGCAGCTCGGCATAGAGCTCGGGATAGGCCTCCTGGAGACGCTCCAGCTCGGCAGCGGCCCCTTCGGGGAGCAGTTCGGCGAGATGCCGCAGTTCCTCCTCGTCGAAGTGCTCCTGGATCAGCGGAAAGAGCAATTCGTGTTCGTCACGCAGGTAGGCCCGGTGACTCTCCAGATAGGCCTTGAGGTCGTCGGTGAAGCGATCCATCGGCACGACCGCATCCATGAGGATCATGTCGATGTCGCCGGACAGGCGTTTCAGGCGGGCGCGCAGCCCCCGGTAGTCCTTGGCCAGCTGTTCGGTGACGTCACTGCTCTCGGGAGCCTTCTGTTGCAACTGCTCGGTGCAGATCCGCTCGAGGGGCAGCGTGAACCCCTCCATGTAGTCCAGGATGTAGTCGACGACCTCCCGCACCAGCTGGAAATTGGGGCGCTCGCCGGTCGACAGGGTCTTCTGCTTGAGCTGAAGAACGTGCAACATGCGCGCCATATTGGCATGATCCCGGCGCAGCTGGGTCAGCATGGTCATGTCATGACCTCCTCTCCTGTCAGCGATGTGTGGAAGGCATTCATGTTTGGATTCGCCATCCTGGCCTAGGTTCAGCGACCCACTCGATACCGGAGGGCACGCCGAAGGCGTTGTATCAAGCTAGTGCCTGGCGGCGAGGCTGTCTATCGACCAAGGTCGCATTGTCCACCTCCCCCGCCAGGACATCCTCTTGCCGTTCATCAGGGAGACCGCCCATGGACCTGTTCCACCAGACCACCGGCGATGACGCCGCACCCCTGGCCTTCCGCATGCGACCGCGGCGGCTTGCCGACTACGTGGGCCAGCAGGCGCTGGTGGGCCCCGACAAGCCGCTGCGCCGCATGGCCGAGACCGGCGTGGTACGTTCGATGATCCTGTGGGGCCCCCCCGGCACCGGCAAGACCACCCTGGCCGAGATTCTTGCCGCGGAGTCCGGCGCTCACCTCGAGCATCTGTCGGCGGTGATGGCCGGGGTCAAGGAGATCCGTGCCGCGGTGGATCGCGCCCGGGCCGCCCAGGGCCAGGGACAGTCCACCCTGCTGTTTCTCGACGAGATCCACCGGCTCAACAAGAGCCAGCAGGATGCCCTGCTGCCCCATGTGGAGTCGGGCCTGCTGACCCTGATCGGGGCCACCACCGAGAACCCCTCCTTCGAGGTCAACTCGGCGCTGCTCTCCCGGGCGCGGGTCCATGTGCTCAAGGCGCTGTCCGAGGCGGAGCTGGTCACGGTGATGCGCCAGGCGCTCGGCGATACCGAGCGCGGCCTGGGGCATCGCCGGATCGCCGTGGACGACGGGATACTGGGGCTGCTGGCCCGGGCCGCGGCCGGCGACGCCCGCCGCGCCCTGGGGCTGCTGGAAACCGCCTGTGACTTCGCCGAGCCCGCCGAGGGCGGCGGCGAGATCCTGCGTCGTGAGGCGCTGGAGGACGTGCTCGGCCACCAGGCCAGCGCCTTCGACAAGCAGGGCGACCACTTCTACGACCTGCTCTCGGCGATCCACAAGTCGGTGCGTTCCTCGCGACCCGACGCGGCGCTGCTCTACATAGCCCGCTTCCTTCAGGGTGGCGGCGACCCGCTGGACGTGGTCCGCCGCCTCGCCGCCATCGCCTCCGAGGACGTCGGCAACGCCGACCCGCGCGCCCTGCCGCTGGTCATGGCCGCCTGGGATGCCTACCTGCGCCTGGGCGACTACGAGGGCCAGCGCGCCATCGCCCATGCGGCGATCCACCTCGCCGTGGCGCCCAAGAGCAACGCCATCGACCGCGCCTGGAAGGAGGCCAAGGCCTTCGTCGCCGCCCAGCCGAGCCTGGAGGTGCCCACTTACCTGCGCAACGCGCCGACGAAGCTGATGGCGTCCCTGGGCCACGGCCAGGGCTACCGCTATGCCCACAACGAGCCGGAAGGCTACCCGGCGGGCAGCGCCCACGACTGCTGGCCCGACGAGCTCCCGCACCCGCGTTTCTACCGGCCGACGGCGTACGGCCAGGAGAAGCGCTATGGCCAGCTCATGGCCTGGCGGGAGGCGCTCGACAGGGAGGCGGACGGAAACGGCAGCGACGCGTAGCGCCGAGGCGTACGCCGAAAACAGCCTGAATCGAATCGCCCCCGTGGCAGGACCACGGGGGCGATTCTCTTACAGCTTAAAGCTTATGGCTGACAGCTCCCGGCGAAGCCGGGCTAGTGGGTATCGCGGATCACGTCGGCGCCATCGGGGATCTCGAAGACGAACATGCTGTCGTCGATGGCCTCGTTCATCTGCACGTCGAGGAACTCGATGGCGGTCTCCTGGCCGGTGCTGTCGGTCATCTGCAGGAACGCCAGGCGCTCGCCGCGGAAGGTCATCCTCAGCTCCTCGAACAGGGTATCGGCGGACTTCGGCATCAGGGTGAAGGTCTCGGCACTGCCCTGCTGCTGGCGCGAGACGTCATAGCTGTCGGTCAGCTCGCTGGCACTGCCGGAGAGCAGCAGTGCCGGGGTATGGGTCACCCGCTGGTCGAGCGCCTGCACCGTGACCTGCTCCAGGTCGGGGTCATGGAGATAGACCTCCTCCCCGTCGGAGACCACCTCCTGCTGGTAGGGCGCATCGACCTCCCAGCGGAACTTGCCCGGGCGCGACAGCCACATGCGGCCGCTGGCCTGCTGCAGGCGCTCGCCGCTGCCGTCGAGGATCTGCTGCTCGAAGGCGGCCTCGTAGGTCTGTAACGGCTCCAGCATACGGGTCAGGCGCTCGGCGCCTTCGCTGGCCAGGGCCGACACCGGTACGGCGAACGTCAAGGCCAAGGCGGCAAGGGTCTTCTTCACTGTCATCGTCTCTGTCTCCCTGGACGGGTCCATCATGGAATCCTGTCACTCGGACCAAGGGAACCTCGGCGGGTTGCACGCCCGCCGACGCTTTCATCATTGCTGCATGGTTGAGCGGCACATCGAGCAACCGCAGGGATCAGTTCCCCACCGGCGGCGGCGCCAGCACCTCGCGGGCGCCGTTGGTGCCCATGGTCGAGACCACGCCGGCCATCTCCATGGCCTCGACCAGGCGGGCGGCCCGGTTGTAGCCGATCTTGAAGCGACGCTGCACCGCCGAGATGGAGGCCCGGCGCGAGTCGGTCACGAACTGCACCGCCTCATCGTAGAGGGCGTCCTGCTCGGCGTCGTCGCCGTCGACACCCTCGGCCTCCAGGCCGGTGAGGGCCTCGGCGGAGACGCCGCCGGAGAGGATCTCGTCGATGTACTCGGGCTCGCCGCGGCGCTTCCAGTCCTCCACCACCCGATGCACCTCGTCGTCGTCGACGAAGGCGCCGTGAACCCGGGTCGGCAGCCCGGAGCCCGCCGGCAGGTAGAGCATGTCGCCGTGGCCCAGCAGGTTCTCGGCACCGCCCTGGTCGAGGATGGTGCGCGAATCGACCCGCGAGGAGACCTGGAAGGCCATGCGCGTGGGGATATTGGCCTTGATCAGGCCGGTGACCACGTCCACCGAGGGGCGCTGGGTGGCGAGTATCAGGTGGATACCCGCGGCCCGGGCCTTCTGGGCCAGGCGTGCGATCAGTTCCTCGACCTTCTTGCCGACGATCATGAACATGTCGGCGAATTCGTCGATCACCACCACGATGTAGGGCAGCTTCTCGAGCACCGGCGGACTCTGGTGCATCTCCCAGGGCTGGGGTTCCCACAACGGGTCGGCGACCTGGGCCCCGGCCCGTTCGGCCTCGTCGAGCTTGGCGTTGAAGCCGGCGATGTTGCGCACGCCCATGGAGGCCATCAGCTTGTAGCGGCGCTCCATCTCGGCGACGCACCAGCGCAGGGCGTTGGCGGCCTCCTTCATGTCGGTGACCACCGGCGCCAGCAGATGCGGAATCCCGTCATAGACCGACAGCTCGAGCATCTTGGGATCGACCATGATCATCCGCAGCTCGTCGGGGGTGGCCTTGAGCAGCATGGAGATCAGCATCGCGTTGACCCCCACCGACTTGCCCGAGCCGGTGGTGCCGGCCACCAGCAGGTGGGGCATCTTGCCCAGGTTGGCCACCACGGGCCCGCCACCGATGTCCTGGCCCAGGGCCAGGGTCAGCGCCGAGGCCTCCTGCTGGTAGCGGTCGGAGTCGATCACCTCGCGCAGGCGGATCATCGCCCGCTTGGGGTTGGGGATCTCGATGCCCACGGTGGGCCGGCCGGGGATCACCTCCACCACCCGCACGCTCTTGACCATCAGCGAGCGCGCCAGGTCCTTGGCCAGGTTGCTGATCTTGGAGACCTTCACCCCCGCCGCGGGCTTGATTTCGAAGCGGGTGATCACCGGCCCGGGCCAGGTATCGACCACCTCGGCCTTGACCCCATACTCGCGAAGCCGCACCTCGAGCAGCTCGGCCATCTCGGCCAGTTGCGCGTCGGTGTAGTTGGGTTGATGGGCCTGGGGTGGGGTCAGCAGACGCAGGCTCGGCAGGTCGCCGTCGGGATCGGGCAACTCGTCGAACAGCGGGCGCTGGCTCTGCAGATGCTCCACGGTCCACAGGGTGGGGCCATCGGGCTGGTCGGCGGCCTCGCGCCCCTGCTCGGCGGTGGCAACCCGCCCTGGGCCATCCGCCTCGGGTTCGTCCACCCCGGCCTCCGTCGCGGGGAGATCGTCACGTGCAGCGGTGATCGAAGGCTTCGGGGCCGGCACCTCGGCCTCTTCCTGCGGGTCTTCCCAGCCCAGGCGCGGTTCGTCGCCGTCGTCGTCCCAGTCGGCGTCCTGCCAGTCGACCAGGCCCGGCTCGCGACGGCCCCTGTCGCGTGCCGGCGAGTGCGGTGACGACCCCGACGAGGCCCACGCCGGTGGCGGCGTCTCGACCTTCGGGTCGGCAGCATCGGGGGAAGACGCCTTTCGCCGCTCGTCGCCGGCGGCCGGTGCCGCGAGGGGATCCTCGTCACGGCTGGCACGCAGCGACGGCCCGCTCCAGGCCGGCGGTGCCTCGTCATCGTCGGGCAATACGGGGTCGGGCACCGTTTCCGGCTCCCGCTGGGAGCCGCTTGTCTCGGGAGCCCGGGAGGGGGCGGCAGCGGTGCCAGACGCCGCCGTAGCGCCCACTGCCGCCGCAGCACCGCCCCCCCCACCGCCAGGTGGCGATGCCGGGGTGCGGGCGCTGTAGGCCGCCTCCGGGCGCTTGGCGGAGGGGGTCTGCTCGGGCACCTCCCAGGGGATCTCGGTATCGCCATCGTTGCCGAAGCCCGGCTCACGACGGGTGTCACCGGCGGCCGCCAGCTCGGGGGCCCGGCCGGGCAGCAGACGCCGCCACCAGCGCTGCCGTGGCGGCGCCTCGGACGCCTCCTCGGCGGGCTCGGCAGCAGGTACCTGGACCGCCTGCTCCTCGGCCTCGGCACGTTCGGCCCGGCGCCGCTCGCGCCGGTCAGCCGAGAAGCCGAAAGGCTCGGCCAGCCGCTGCCAGAGCCGCAGGGCGCGGTGGCCGAGCTCATCCATCACCGTGAACCACGACAACCCGGTGAACAGCGGAAAGCCGCAGAGCATCGCCGCCAGCGACAGCAGCCCGGCCCCCCCAGTGCCGACCAGTGGCACCAGGGCACCGACCAGCCCCTCCCCGAGGATCCCTCCCGAGGAGTAGGGCAGCAGGCTGTCGGGGTTGTAGAAGTGCAACGCGCCGAGCGTGGTGGTCCCGAGCAGCAGCAGGACCAGGCCGCCGCTGCGTACCGCCAGGGCGGTGGCATCCCACTCCAGGTGCACCTGCCGGGAGCGGATCAGCCACCAGGCGGCGAAACCCAGCATCCCGGGCCACCACAGGGCGCTGGCACCGAACAGCGAGTAGAGAACGTCGGAGAGCCAGGCCCCGATCGGCCCCATCCAGTTGGCAACCTCGGTCTCGGGGCCACTGCGCGACCAGCCCGGGTCGGCGGGCTGGAAACTGAACAGCGCCAGCAACAGGAAGACACAGGCCGCCAGCAGCATGATCGCCACCCCTTCCCGTGCCGACCCTTGCAGCCGCAGGCCAAAGCGCTTCGCCGTCTCCCTGGCGTTGGCCGCACTCACCCGACGCGGCGACACCTTCTTCTTGACACTCAAGCGGCCTTCCCCCTTGCGCCACAGTTGGCGTCTTCCGTTTCCATCGCGCCAATCATACCGAGCAAGTGCTTGCCATCACAGGGGCCGCGCACAGACCGCAAGCATCTTGAGCCGCGTGGCGGTGAGCGTCACACTTGAGGCCCCGCTGCGCAAGGATTCGATTCTCGATGCTGCCCTGGCTTGCCGATTACCCCGTGCACTTCCCCCCCGTGGAGCAGGCCCTGCGCGATCCCGACGGGCTGCTCGCCATCGGCGGCGACCTGAGCCCGGCCTGGCTGCTCGCGGCCTACCGCCGTGGCATCTTCCCCTGGTACAGCGACGACCAGCCGATCCTGTGGTGGAGCCCCGACCCGCGCATGGTGCTGTTCCCTCACGAGATTCGCGTGCGCAGGAGCCTGGCCAAGCGGTTGCGCAACGGCGGCTTCCGGGTCACCGCCGACGCCGCCTTCGGCGAGGTGATCGCGACCTGTGCCGGGCCCCGTGAGGGGCAGCCCGGCACCTGGATCACCGACGCCATGCGCGAGGCCTATGCCCGCCTGCATGCCCTGGGTGTGGCCCACTCGGTGGAAGTGTGGCGCGATGGGCGGCTGGTCGGTGGCCTCTACGGCGTGGCCCTCGGCCCCGTCTTCTTCGGCGAATCGATGTTTTCCCGCGAACCGGACGCCTCCAAGGTCGCCCTGGTGCACCTGGCCAGGGCCATGCAGGACGGCGACGGCCGGTTGATCGATTGCCAGATGCACACCCCCCACCTGGCCAGTCTCGGTGCCCGGGACATCGCCCGGGCCGAGTTCATCGGCTATCTTGAGAAGTGGCTGGGCAAGGCACCGGAAGCCAGCGCGGATGATACCTCGATCATCCCGCCCGGCTGGTCATTCGAACGCCTCGGTGCGGTGCGCCATACGACGCAAGAGAGGGGGTAGCCGTGAGCAGCAATACACCTCGGCAGCCGGTACGGGATCTACGCTTCTTCCTCACCGTGCCGCATGCCTGCAGCTATCTCGAGGGGCGCGAGGCCACCACCCTGTTCCTCGATCCCCAGGAGTCGCCCGGGCGAGGCGTCTACGATGCCCTGGCGTTGCTGGGCTTCCGGCGCAGCGGTCGTCACCTCTACCGTCCGCATTGTGAGGGCTGCAGCGCCTGCATCTCGGTGCGTATCCCGGTGGCCGATTTCGTGGCGAGCCGCAACCAACGCCGCCTCGCCCGGCGCAACGCCGACCTCTCGCTTCACGTGCGCCCGGCGATCTTCGACAGCGAGCACTACACGCTCTATGCCCATTACATCCGTACCCGCCACGCCGACGGCGACATGTACCCCCCGAGCCACGAGCAGTACCGCACCTTCCTGACCCTCGATCAGGACTATGCCCGACTGCTGGAGTTCCGCCTCGAGGGCCGGCTGGTGGCCGTGGCGGCCTACGACCAGCTGGAGCACGGGCTCTCGGCGATCTACACCTTCTTCGCCCCCGAGCCGGAGCTCGACCGCCGCTCGCTGGGCACCTTCGCCGTCCTCTCGCTGGTGGAGCGGGCTCGGGACCTGGGCCTGCCCCACGTCTACCTGGGTTACTGGATCCGCGAGTGCCGCAAGATGAACTACAAGCAGGCCTTCCAACCGCTGGAGGTGCTCGACGGGCGCCACTGGCGGCGCACCCTCCCCGTCTGACCCCGCGTCGAACCGCGGCTTTTTTGCCATGACGCCCGGCATGCGGCACAATACCGCGCTATTCTGTCGGCACGGGCGTCACCTGCGCGCCTCGGTGCCGCATCGCACCATCATCATCAGCGAGGAACCGCCTATATGGCACGTGAAGACCATATCGAAATGGAAGGCGTCGTCGTCGATACCCTTCCCAACACCATGTTTCGCGTCGAGCTGGAGAACGGCCACGTGGTGACCGCCCATATCTCGGGCAAGATGCGCAAGAACTACATCCGTATCCTCACCGGCGACAAGGTCAAGGTCGAGCTGACTCCCTACGACCTCTCCAAGGGTCGCATCGTCTACCGTTCACGCTGACCCTGCCCGCCCGGCGCGCCGCACACCGCGCCTCCGCTCACGGCCACGAAACGAACAGCGCCCCGTCCGGAGACAGGGCGCCGTGTCGTCGTGGCGAAAGCACGTGACGCCGCTCAGGGCGCGTCGGCCAGTTCCGACTCGGTGGAGAGGTGCAGTTCGCCGTCCTCCACGCTGACGTGCACCACCCCGCCGTGCTCCGAGAGCTCGCCGAACAGGATCAGCTCCGCCAGCGGCTTCTTGAGCTTCTCCTGGATCAGGCGTGCCATGGGGCGAGCCCCCATGTCGGGGTCGTAGCCCTTCTCGGCCAGCCAGACCCGGGCGGCATCGTCGACGTCGAGCTGGACCCGCTTCTCGTCGAGCTGCGCCTGCAGTTCCACCAGGAACTTGTCCACCACGCTGCGCACCACCGACATCGGCAGCGCGTGGAACTGGATGATGCCATCCAGGCGGTTGCGGAACTCCGGCGAGAAGGTCTTGCGAATGACCTCCATGGCGTCGGTGGAATGGTCCTGGGTCTGGAAGCCGATGGAGCGCCGCGTGGCCAGCTCGACCCCGGCGTTGGAGGTCATGATCAGGATCACGTGACGGAAGTCCGCCTCACGGCCGTTGTTGTCGGTCAGGCGACCGTGATCCATCACCTGCAGCAGCAGGTTGAAGACCTCCGGATGGGCCTTCTCGATCTCGTCGAGCAGCAGCACGCAGTGCGGATTCTTGGTGATCGCCTCGGTCAGCAGGCCGCCCTGGTCGTAGCCGACGTAACCGGGGGGGGCCCCGATCAGCCGCGACACCGTGTGGCGTTCCATGTACTCCGACATGTCGAAGCGCACCAGCTCGACCCCCATGATCTTCGACAGCTGACGAGCGACCTCGGTCTTGCCTACCCCGGTAGGGCCGGCGAAGAGGAAGCTGCCCACCGGCTTGTCCGGCGACTTGAGCCCGGCCCGCGACAGCTTGATGGCGGCCGAGAGGCTGTCGATCGCCTCGTCCTGACCGAACACCAGCATCTTGAGGTCGCGATCGAGGTTCTCGAGCAACTTGCGGTCGGAGCTGGAGACGCTCTTCGGCGGAATCCGCGCGATGGAGGCCACCACCGCCTCGACCTGGTCGACGTCGATGGTGTCGATCCGCACCTCGGGCGGCAGCAGCCGCTGGTGGGCACCGGCCTCGTCGATCACGTCGATGGCCTTGTCGGGCAGATGGCGGTCGTTGATGTAGCGATCCGCCAGGCGCGCCGCACTCTCCAGCGCCGCATCGGTGTACTTGAGCTGATGGTGCTCCTCGAAGCGCGACCGCAGCCCCTTGAGGATACGGATGGTGTCCTCCACCGAAGGCGCCATGACATCGACCTTCTGGAAGCGGCGGGCGAGCGCCCGATCCTTCTCGAAGATGCCGCGGAACTCCTGGAAGGTGGTGGACCCTATGCAGCGCAGATCACCCGAGGAGAGCAGCGGCTTGAGCAGGTTCGAGGCATCCATCACCCCACCCGAGGCCGCCCCCGCACCGATCACCGTATGGATCTCGTCGATGAAGAGGATGGCGTTGGGCTGCTTCTTGAGCTCGGCCAGCAGGTTCTTCAGGCGCTTCTCGAAGTCGCCGCGGTACTTGGTGCCGGCCAGCAGCGCCCCCATGTCCAGGGCGTAGACCACGGCATCGCCGATCACCTCGGGCACGTCCTCCTCGACGACCCGCTTGGCGAGCCCCTCGGCGATGGCGGTCTTGCCCACGCCGGCCTCCCCCACCAGCAGCGGGTTGTTCTTGCGCCGGCGCGCCAGTATCTGCACCACCCGCTCGAGCTCGTGCTCACGACCGATCAGGGGGTCGATCTTGCCGAGCCTGGCCTGCTCGTTGAGGTTGGTGGCATAGCCGGTCAGCGGATTGCCGCCGGTCTCGCCATTGCCCTCCTCGGCCTCCTCGGAGTCGGGAGACGGGGACGCGGGGCTCTGGCCGTGGCCGGCCACCTTGGAGATGCCATGGGCGATGTAGTTGACCGCATCGACCCGGGCCACGTTCTGCTGCTTGAGGAAGTAGACCGCCTGGCTCTCCTGCTCGGAGAAGATCGCTACCAGCACGTTGGCCCCGGTGACCTCGCTCTTGCCCGAGGACTGGACGTGGAAGACGGCGCGCTGCAACACGCGCTGGAAACCCAGGGTCGGCTGGGTCTCGCGATCGCTCTGATCCTCGGGGATCAGCGGCGTGGTGGAGTTGATGAAATCCTGCAGGTCGGACCGCAGCTTGTCGAGGTTGGCCCCGCAGGCCCGGAGCACGTCCGCCGCGGAGGCGTTGTCCAGCAGAGCCAGCAGCAGGTGCTCCACGGTCATGAACTCGTGACGCTTGGAACGCGCCACGGTGAAGGCCGTGTTCAGGGTCAGTTCAAGTTCTTTGCTCAGCATGGCAGTCCCCTTCTCGCCGCCTAGGGCTTGCGTCGGATCTTTCGAGGTCCGGCATCATCAACATCGGGCACAAACGCTGCCGTTGCAAGTCTCCTCGCCCAACGGCCGACATCCATTTCCCTTCGCGACCATGTCCGGGGTCAGTCCGCCGCTTCGATATCGCTCAGCAGCGGGTGCTGACACTCTCTTGCGTATTGATTGACCTGGTGGCTTTTGGTTTCCGCAATATCGCGGGTAAAGATGCCACAGGTCGCCTTGCCCTGGGTGTGCACCGTCAACATCACCTGCACCGCGGTCTCGCTGTCCATGTGAAAGAAGGTCTGCAGCACCTCCACCACGAACTCCATGGGGGTGAAGTCGTCGTTATGCAACACCACCTTGTACAACGGCGGACGGGCCAGCTCCGGATCGGCGCTCTGCACCGCCAGGTCGTCGTCGTCCTCCTCGCCAGGCTCGGGGGGGCGGGTCATGCCTCCCCGGATCGAGGCGTGCCACTCACGCCACGCCTCCTCTTCTGTCTTGAACATAAGAGCCACTATCCATCTCGACAAGCCGGCCACCAGGGTGAGTCTCAACCGTGATTGGACGCCACGGGGCCGACGGGGTTCACTCGAGCGGCTTCAACGCAAAGGCCCCCGCCCGCCATGCGGCGGACGGGGGCCCCGAGCCCGATGCCGCGACTTACATGTTGTCGGCGACGGCCTGGCCGAACTCGGAGCACTTGAGTAGCTTGGCATCGTCCATCAGGCGATGGAAGTCATAGGTGACCTCACCCTTGGAGATCGCCTTCTCCATGCCCTTGAGCACCAGGTCGGCGGCCTCGACCCAGCCCATGTGGCGCAGCATCATCTCGGCGGAGAGAATCAGCGAGCCCGGGTTGACCTTGTCCTGACCGGCGTACTTCGGCGCGGTGCCGTGGGTGGCCTCGAACATCGCCACGGCGTCGGACAGGTTGGCGCCCGGCGCGATGCCGATACCGCCCACCTCGGCCGCCAGGGCGTCGGAGAGGTAGTCACCGTTGAGGTTCAGGGTGGCGATGACGTCGTACTCGGCCGGACGCAGCAGGATCTGCTGCAGCATGGCGTCGGCGATGACATCCTTGACCACGATGTCCTTGCCGGTCCTGGGGTTCTTGAAGGTCATCCAGGGGCCGCCGTCGAGCAGCTCGGCACCGAACTCCTCCTTGGCGATCTCGTAGCCCCAGTCCTTGAAGGCACCTTCGGTGAACTTCATGATGTTGCCCTTGTGCACCAGGGTCAGCGACTCGCGGTCGTTGTCCACGGTATACTGCAGGGCCTGGCGTACGAGGCGCTTGGTGCCTTCCTCGGAGACCGGCTTGACGCCGATGCCGCAGTCCTGGGGGAAGCGGATGTTGGTGACCCCCATCTCCTCGCGCAGGAACTTGATCACCTTGTCGGCCTCCGGGGTACCGGCCTTCCACTCGATGCCGGCGTAGATGTCCTCGGAGTTCTCGCGGAAGATGACCATGTCCACGTCGCCGGGCTTCTTGACCGGGCTCGGCACGCCCTCGAACCAGCGAACCGGGCGCTGGCAGACATAGAGGTCGAGCTTCTGGCGCAGGGCCACGTTCAGGGAGCGGATGCCACCGCCCACCGGGGTGGTCAGCGGGCCCTTGATGGAGACGACGTAGTCCTTGACGGCTTCCAGGGTCTCTTCCGGCAGCCAGGTATCGGCGTCATAGACCTGGGTGGCCTTCTCACCGGCGTAGACCTCCATCCAGTGAATCTTGCGCTCGCCGTTGTAGGCCTTCTGCACGGCGGAATCGATGGCGATCTTCATGGCCGGCGTCACGTCGACGCCGATGCCGTCACCCTCGATGAACGGGATGACCGGCTCATTCGGCACGTTCAGGGTGTTGTCGGCGTTGACGGTGATCTTCTGGCCGCCTTCAGGGACGACGATTTTCTGGAACCCCATTGAGAACTCCCCTGTCTGGTCTGTTCAGTGGAGCGCGGAGTATAGCATTCACCCGATCGATCGGAGTAGGCTTGGAGCCATATTTGTCGACAATCCATGGTAGCAAGACCTTGGTCGAATGAGCGCACTCTACCTGCTGCACAAGCCCTACCGCATGCTTTCCCAGTTCACCGATCGCCAAGCCGACGATGACGATGGAGAGCGACGCGCGACGCTGGCCGACGTGATCGCGGTGCCCGGCATCTATGCCGCCGGACGCCTCGATTATGATTCCGAAGGCCTGCTGCTGCTCTCCGACGACGGTGAGCTGATCCATCGCATCAGCGACCCGCGCCACAAGCAGCCCAAGACCTATCGGGTGCAGGTGGAAGGCCGCCCCAGTGATGCCGCCCTGCAGGCGCTGCGCGACGGCGTACGGCTGAAGGATGGCCGCACCCGGCCGGCGAAGGTCCGGCGCCTGGCGACGAGCGGACTGCCCGAGCGAGACCCGCCGCTGGATCCGAAGCGCCACCCGGTCACCACCTGGCTGGAGCTGACCATCAGCGAAGGGCGCAATCGCCAGGTGCGGCGCATGACCGCCCATGTCGGCCACCCCACCCTGCGCCTGGTACGCGTGGCCATCGGCCCCTGGCGCCTCGACGATCTGGCGCCGGGACAGTGGCGCCGCGAGACCCTGCATGCGCCGCGTCCCGCCGCGTCGCCATCGCACCGGCAACGTCCGACCCGTTACAAAGGAGGCCGCCGATGAACCGCTGGCACCCCCATGTCACCGTGGCCTGCGTGGTCGAACGCGCCGGCCGCTTCCTGATGGTCGAGGAGGACCGCGGCGGCCCCCACACGCTGTTCAACCAGCCGGCCGGCCATCTCGAGCCGGGCGAGCGCATCAAGGAGGCCGCCCTGCGCGAGGTCGGCGAGGAGACCGCCTGGCAGGTGGGCATCACCGACTACCTGGGCATCTACGTCTACCAGGCGCCGGATGGCCACACCTTCCACAGCCACGGCTTCTTCGGCATGGCGCTGGCCCACCGGGGCAACGACCTGGACCCGGCGATCCTCGCCGTGCACTGGCTGACCCTGGAGGAGCTGGAGGAGCTGGAGCGCCAGGGGCGACTGCTCAGCCCCCTGGTGATGCGCCGGATCCGCGACGCCCTCGCCGGCAAGTTCTTTCCCATGGACGTGATCCACGAACGCTGACCCCCTTCCTCACCCCTTGCCGCTCACCATTTCATGACCAGGCGGTAGAGCGCCGGGATCACCAGCAGGGTGAGCAGGGTCGAGGCGACGAGCCCCGAGATGATCGCCCAGGCCATCGGCGGCCAGAGCGTCGACTGGGTGAGGGTCAAGGGCACCAGACCGGCGACGGTGGTCGCCGTGGTGAGCAGCACCGGCCGCGTGCGCCGGGCGACCGCGGCCGTCACCGCCTCCGCCAGGCCCATGCCCTGACGGCGATTGGCGTTCATCACATCGATCAGCACGATCGCATTGTTGACCACGATGCCGACCAGGGCCACGACGCCCAGCATGGCGGTGAAGCCGAACGGCTGCCCGGTCAGCCACAGCCCGGGGATCACGCCGATCACGGCCAGCGGCACGGTGACCAGCACGATGCCCAACTGGCGGAAGGAGTTGAACTGCGCCAGCAGGAACACGACCAGCAGCAACCCGCCGGCCGGCAGGGTGCGGAACAGCGCCGTATTGGCGTCGCCGGCCGACTCGGCCGCGCCGCCGACGCTGTAGGTGACGCCAGCCGGCAGCTCGAGCTCGGCCAGGCGCGGCAGGATCACATCCAGCACGCCGGCATAGGTGTGGCCGTCCGCCACCTCGGCCAGCACCGTGGTCATGCGCCGCAGGCTGCGGTGCTGGATCACCGCGGGCCGCCAGATCGGGGACAGGGTGGCGATCTCGCCGAGCGGCACCGCCTGACCGTTGCCGGCGGCCAGGCGGAGACCCTCGAGGCCGGCGGTGGGGAAGCGCTCGCCCTCCGGCGAACGGATCAGCAGCGGGGCAGGGTCACGCCCGGCTCGCCAGGTACTGACCTCGATACCGCGACTGGCCCCCGCCGCGGCCGTCGCGACGTCCCGGCGCGACAGTCCGAACTCGGCCGCGCGCGCATCGTCCACCGTCAGCCGCAGCGTCGCCAGCCCCTCGCCGAGGCGGTGCCGGGCGTCGCGGGCTCCCTCGGCGGAACGCACCACCGTCAGGATGCGTTGGGCGGCGTCGGCGAGCCTCGTCCGGTCCTCGCCAAACACCCGGATCTCGACAGGCGCCTCCACGGGCGGCCCCTGCCCCAGCCGCCGTGCCACCACCTGGGCCTCGGGCAGGCGCCGTGGCGCCATGGTCCGCACCCAGGTCATCAACGCGGCCAGGTCATCGGCACTCTCGGCCTCGACCACCAGCCGCGCGAGGTGCGGCTGCCGCGGCTGTTCGACCAGGTTGTAGTAGAAGCGCGGGCCACTGAAACCGACGAACTGGTGAACGGCGAGCACCGCGGGCCGCTCGCGCAGATCCGCCGCCAGCACCCCGGCCTGGTGGGCGGTGGTGTCGAGGTGGGTGCCCTCGGGGAAGTGCAGGTCCACGACCAGTTGGTTGCGGTCGGTATCGGGAAAGAAGTCGTGATCGAGCAGCGGCAGCATCGCCAGCGCCCCGACCAGCAGCCCCCCGGCACCGACCAGTATCCAGGCCGGCCAGCGAACCGCGAATCGCCCGATGCACGCCCCCGCCTGCGACAGGCCAGGTCGTCCCACCGAGGGTCGCGGCTTCAGGAGGGTGGCGGCGAAGACGGGCGTGACGAAGACGGCATAGAGATAACTGACCGCCAGGGTCAGCATCACCATTACCGGAATCGCGCGCGTGAAGTCGGCGGTATTGCCACTGGACAGCAGCAACGGCACGAAGGCCGCGAGGGTCGTGCCGGTCGCCGCCAGCAGCGGCGCGGCGAGCTCTCTCACCGAGCGCGTCACGGCCTCCGCGGCCGACAACCCCCGGTCGCGGTGCCACTGGAGGTTCTCGACCATGACGATGGCGTTGTCCACCAGCATGCCCAGCGCGATCACCATGCCGGCCACGGCGATCTGGTGCAGTACCCCGCCCCCCATGGCATAGAGGGCCAGCGCGGAGAAGGTCACCAGCGGCACGATCAGTATCACGGCCAGGCCCAGCCGCAGGCCCATGGCCAGGAACAGCAGGACGCCGAGGATGGTGATGCCCAGCAACAGCGAGAGGCCGAGTTCGGCCAGGCGCCGTTCGACCCAATGCGGCTGGTAGAACATCTCGTGGATCTCGAGCGGCGCATAGGCGGGACGCCGCTCGTCGAGCAGATCCCGCAGCGCCTCGCCGAAGCGAACGGCGTTGACCCGCTCGTTGGACAGGATGACGCCCAGCGCCACGGCTGGCTCGCCGTCATGCCAGAGCCGCTCGGCGGCCGGCTCCAGCGGCGACAGGCGGATGTCGGCCAGCTCGCCCAACGGCAGGGCGTCGCCCCGGTCCGTGCGAATCGGCGTGGCGGCCAGTTCGTCGAGGGAAGCGAACTCCGTCACCGGGTCGAGCACCACGGAGCGTCCCCCGCTGGACAGGCTGCCCCCGGGCGACGTCAGGTTGCGCGCGGCCAGCTGCTCGCCGAGCCCGCGGGCGTCGAGGCCGGTCAACTCGGCCAGCGCATCGTCCCAGCCGATGACGACCTGCTGCCCCGGGTCGGCCAGCAGGTCGATGCGGGCGATCCCCTTGAGCCGGAACAGGTCCCGTCGCAAGCGTTCGGCCGCCTCGCGCAGCTCGAGCAGGTCCCGCGACCCGGTGAGCGCCAGCACGACGGCGTGGGCGTCGGAGTCACGGTCGCTGACCTCGGCCTCGCCCACGCCATCGGGGAACTCGCGCGCGGCACGGTTCACGGCGAGGCGGATCCGCTCCCAGGCGGCATCGGTGTCATAGACGTGCTCATGCATCTCGACCGACACGTGGGCCAGGCCCAGCCGTGCCGTACCGATGACCTCGCTGACCTCCTCGACCTGGGCCAGCTCCTCCTCCAGCGGGTTGAGCACCAGCCGCTCGACCTGTTCCGGCTCGGCCCCCGGGTACGGCACCACGACCTGCCCGAAACGGTAGGGAAAGAAGGGATCTTCCTGACGGTCCATGGCCACCCAGGCCGCCAGCCCCAGCAGGGCCAGCAGCCCCGTGACGGTCAGTACCAGTCGACGGTACTGCAGGCTCGCGAGCAACCACTTCATGGCAGCACCCGTACCCGGTCACCCTCTTCCAGGCGACCCTGACCGGCCGTCACCACCCGCTGGCGTGGAGCGAGCGATGCCGAGATCGTCACCCAGTCGTCCGTCACCCGCCCCGGCATCACCGGCACGCGGCGCACCACATCGTCCTCCGTCAAGGCGAGCACATGGGGGGCGTGCCCGCCGGGGTCGAGTACCGCCGTCAGCGGCACCTGCAGCGACTCGGACGCGGCCACGGCCACGGCCAGGTGCACCCGTACCGGCTCGCCCGGTGCCAGTCGAGCGTCCTCCTCGAGGCGGACGATGGCCGGTGCCAGGGCGGCACCGGCCCGCCCGACGCCGGCGATGCGTCCCTGGAAGCGGGCCTCGCGCAGGGTGGGCGTCACCTGTACGGGCATGCCCGCGGCCAGCCGTTCCCCGAGTGCCGCCGGGACACGGATCTCGACTTCCCGGCCATCGACGCCCGAGAGTTCCAGCACCGCCTGACCCGCGGTCACGAAGTCGCCCGGCTCGACCAACAGGTCGGTGACCTCGGCCGCGAAGGGGGCATGCAGCGTCATCTCCTCGACCTGGGCCTGCGCCTCGGACCGCCGCGCCTCGGCCTGCTCCCGGGCCCGGGTGTTGGCTTCCAGCTCCGACTCCAGCCGATCCAGCTCCTCCTCGGCGACCAGGTTGCGGCCACGCAGGGTACGCGCCCGCTCCACGTCCCGGCGCAGTCGGGCGAGATGGGCATCGAGCTCCTTCACCTGCCCCTCGGCGGCAGCGAGGGCCGGCACCAGGGCCGGGTTGTGCAGTACCGCCAGGGGCTCGCCCTCGGCGACGCCCTGGCCACGCGCGACGAGCCGCTCACGCAGCACGCCCGCATGCAGGAAGGCCAGCGTCGCCCGTTCCCGGGCTCGTACGGTGCCGGGAAAGCGGAGCCACTCCTCGGGGGCACTGGCGCGTACCTCCATGACGCGCACCGCCGCCCGCCCCTCCTCCACGGACTCGGTCTCGGTCTCGGCCGGCGCCGCATCGCAGCCCGCCAGCAGCGTGACCAGCCCGATGACCAGGCCCAGTGCCAGGATCGCATGCCCTCCCCGCCCCATGATGCCCCCTCCTCTTCTTGACTGGCCGCCCCATTATGAACTGGCCGGCCGGTCAGTTATCGATCCCAAAAAAACCGCCCTCACCGGCGTGGCAACAGCCCTTCGAGAAAGATCCTCAGGAAGTCCTCCAGGAAGGCGTCGTCGCTGCCCATGCCCGGCCAGTGCTGGTGATGACACTTGGCCTCGAACCACTGGGTGCAGGTCATGACGAAGGTCGCGATCACATGGGTCGGATTGACGTCGTCGCGCAGCAGCCCTCGCTGCTGCGCCTGGCGGACCCACTCGGCACCGGCCCCGACCAGTTGCGCATCCAGCTCACCGCAGGAGGTGTCGCCTTCCAGATGCGTCCAGGCGAACAACCGCACGACCTCGGGATTGGCCTGCAGGAAACGAAAATAGGCCTCCACCGAGGCGCCCAGCAGCGCCGCATCGGGCTCGCCCGCCTCCTCCAGCATCGCCATCTGGGTGCTGAAGTAGCGCTCGAAGGCGCGCTCCTTGACCGCTTCCCAGAGCCGCTCCTTGCTGCCGAAGTGGTGGTGGATCAGGCTCTTGGTCACCCCCGCCGACTTCGCCAGCTGGCTCATGGTCACGCTCGAGAAGCCATGCTCCACGAACAGTTCGGCCCCCGCCTCCATGATGCGCAGGCGGGTCTGTTCCGGGTCTCGGGTCGTCGTCTGATTCGTCATCCCGGCAACATAGTATTAACTGGCCGGCCGGTCAATAATCGCTTCATGCCCCGCCTTCCTCCTCGGCGTGGCGGGGCATCGCCGAGCGACGCTCGAAGCATCAATCCAAGATAAGGTATAATCCCCGCCCATTTGCGATCCATCCATTCCGAGAGCGTCCATGACAGCCACCCCAGGCAAGGTGATCGTCGGCATGTCCGGCGGCGTCGACTCCTCCGTTTCCGCCCTGCTGCTGCTCGAGCAGGGCTACGACGTGGAAGGCCTGTTCATGAAGAACTGGGACGAGGACGACGGCACCGAGTACTGCACCGCCAGGGCCGACCTGGCCGATGCCGAGGCCGTGTGCGCGAAGCTCGGCATCACGCTGCACACCGCCAACTTCGCCGCCGAGTACTGGGACAACGTCTTCGCGCACTTCCTGGCCGAATACCGGGCCGGGCGCACGCCGAACCCGGACATCCTCTGCAACCGCGAGATCAAGTTCAAGGTATTCCTCGAGTACGCCGAAATGCTCGGCGCCGAGCGGATCGCCACCGGCCACTATGTTCGCCAGGGGCAGGCCCGCGGCCGACTCGATGGCGACCTCCGACCACGCCTGCTCAAGGGGCTCGACCCCAACAAGGACCAGAGCTACTTCCTGCACGCCGTGCCCGAAGTCGCCATCGCCCGCACCCTCTTCCCGGTCGGCGAGCTGGAGAAGCCCGAGGTCCGCGCCATCGCCGATCGCCACGGCCTGGCGACGGCCACCAAGAAGGATTCGACGGGCATCTGCTTCATCGGCGAGCGGCGCTTCCGCGACTTCCTCAAGCAGTACCTGCCGGCCCAGCCGGGGGTCATCGAGACCCCCGATGGCGACGTGATCGGCGAGCACATGGGGCTGATGTACTACACCCTCGGCCAGCGCCAGGGGCTCGGCATCGGCGGTCTCGCCGACTATCCCGAAGCGCCCTGGTACGTGGCCGCCAAGGACCTCGACCGCAACGTGCTGGTCGCCGTGCAGGGCAAGCACCACCCGCTGCTCTACACCGACAGCCTGGCCACCGAGGCCATGGACTGGGTGGCCGGCGAGCCGCCGGCCGGCGCGGGACGCTATACCGCCAAGACCCGCTACCGCCAGACCGACGTGCCCTGCACCATGACCGTACGCGAGGACGGCGGCGTCGAGGTCCGTTTCGACGATCCCCAGCGCGCCGTCACCCCCGGCCAGTCGCTGGTGCTCTACGACGGTGAGATCTGCCTCGGTGGCGGCGTGATCCGCGACACCTGGAACGCCACGGAGTCTTCCGCATGACCGCTTCGACCCCGATCCACCGCGCCCCCGACACCCCGGCGGCCAGGCAGGCCCTGGCACTGGCCGGCGTCTTCCAGGCCGCCAGCCTGGTCGACGAGCTGGCCCGCACCGGCCAGGTCGAGTCGCGCGCCTGGGAGACCCTGATCCACGCCACCCTCGACACCAACCCCGAGAGCTTCGAGGCGATCTACGGCGGCCACCCCAACAACCTGCGCCGCGGCCTCGAGGTACTCGAGGCGGTGATCGGGCGCAAGCAGGCCAACCCGGTGGTGCTGCGCTACGGCTTCTCGCTGTTGCTGCTGATGAACAAGCTGCGCGTCAACGATGCCATGATGAGCGAGCTGGGCAGCCGCCTGACCCGCATCCAGGGCCAGGCCGAGCACTTCGAGGCGACCCACGAGAACGTCATCGCCAGCCTCGGCGAGGCCTATCAGGAAACGATCTCCACCTTCAAGACCCGCATCGTGGTCCAGGGCGATCCCTCGCTGCTGCAGAGCCGCATGATGCCCGAGCGGGTCCGCGCCATCCTGCTCGCCGGCATTCGCTTCGCCCTGCTCTGGCACCAGCAAGGGGGGCGCCGCTGGAAGCTGGTCTTCCAGCGCGGCGCCCTCAGGAAAGCCCTGGACCAACTGGGTTGAACGTATCTTCCCCAGCCCAACCGTCTCTTTACACCGACCCGGAACCCCGACCATGCACAGCGCCTCCCTGCCCCTCTCCGCCCTTACCGCTCTCTCCCCCGTCGACGGCCGTTACGGCAGCAAGGCCGAGGCCCTGCGCGAGCACTTCAGCGAGTTCGGGCTGATCCGCGCCCGGGTCATCGTCGAGATCCGCTGGCTGCAGCGCCTCGCCGAACTGGCCGGCGTCACCGAGGTCCCACCGCTCTCCGCCGAGGCCACCGCCTGCCTCGAGACGCTGATCCGCGACTTCTCGGTGGCGGATGCCGAGCGCATCAAGGAGATCGAGCGCACCACCAACCACGACGTCAAGGCGGTGGAGTACTTCATCAAGGAGCAGATCGCCGGCCAGCCGGAGCTGCATGCGGTCACCGAGTTCGTGCATTTCGCCTGCACCAGCGAGGACATCAACAACCTCTCCCACGGCGTGATGCTCACCGACGGCCTCCAGGCGCTGCTGCCGGTGATGCACCGGGTCGCCGACGAGATCGCCCGGCTGGCCCGTGAACACGCCGCCGTGCCGATGCTCTCGCGCACCCATGGCCAGACCGCGAGCCCCACCACCCTGGGCAAGGAGATGGCCAACGTCGCCTATCGCCTGCGCCGCCAGCTCAAGCAGATCGAGAGCGTCGAGATACTGGGCAAGATCAACGGTGCCGTGGGCAACTACAACGCCCACCTCGCCACCTACCCGGAGGTCGACTGGGAGGCCAACGCCCGCACCTTCGTCGAGGGCCTGGGGCTGACCTTCAACCCCTACACCACCCAGATCGAGCCCCACGACTACATCGCCGAGCTGTTCGACGCCGTGTGCCGCTTCAACACCATCCTGATCGACTTCGACCGCGACGTCTGGGGCTACATCTCGCTGGGCTACTTCAAGCAGCGCACCGTGGCCGGCGAGATCGGCTCCTCGACCATGCCGCACAAGGTCAATCCCATCGACTTCGAGAACTCCGAGGGTAACCTGGGGCTGTCCAACGCCCTCCTCGGCCACCTGGCCCAGAAGCTGCCGATCTCGCGCTGGCAGCGCGACCTCACCGACTCCACGGTGCTGCGCAACCTCGGCGTGGGCCTGGCCTACGGCCTGATCGCCTACCAGGCCTCGCTGAAGGGCATCGGCAAGCTCGAGGCCAACCCGGCGCGCCTGGCCGAGGACCTCGACGCCAGCTGGGAGGTGCTCGCCGAGCCGATCCAGACCGTGATGCGGCGCTACGGCATCGAGAAGCCCTACGAGAAGCTCAAGGAGCTGACCCGCGGCAAGCGCATCGACCAGGCCGGCTTTGCGGCCTTTATCGACACGCTGGACCTTCCTGACACGGTGAAGGAAGAGCTGAAGGCGCTGACCCCGGCCAGCTATATCGGCAACGCCGAACAGCAGGCCAGAAGGCTCTGAACATGTCCAACGATACCCCGCTGCAACTGCTCGGCGGCCTGACCGCCACCGAGTTCCTGCGCGACTTCTGGCAGCGCAAGCCGCTGCTGATCCGCGGCGCCTTCGCCGACTTCGAATGCCCACTGGACCCCGACGAACTGGCGGGGCTCGCCTGCGAGGAGGGCGTCGAGGCGCGGCTGGTGGAGGAGCACGGCGCCGACGGCCCCTGGCAGGTCCGCCATGGCCCCTTCGACGAGCGCACCTTCGCCAAGCTGCCCGAGCGCGACTGGACGCTGCTGGTCCAGGCGGTGGATCACTACGTGCCGGAGGTCGCCGAGCTGCTCGAGCACTTCGACTTCCTGCCCCGCTGGCGCCTCGACGACATCATGATCAGCTACGCCCCGCCGGGTGGCAGCGTCGGCCCCCATGTCGACCAGTACGACGTCTTCCTGCTCCAGGGCAGCGGCACGCGGCGCTGGCAGCTCGGCGGGCGGGTCGCCGACGATGCCCCGATCATCACCGGCATCGACCTGCGCATCCTCGAGCGCTTCGCGGTCGAGGGCGACGACGACTGGGTGCTGGAACCCGGCGACATGCTCTACCTGCCGCCCGCCTGGGCCCACCACGGCGTCAGCCAGTCCGACGACTGCATGACCCTGTCGGTGGGCTTTCGCGCCCCCTCCGCCGACGAGGCGATCACGTCTTTTGCCGACTACCTGGGCGAGCAGCTCCCCGCCTCGCGGCGCTACGCCGATGCCGGCATGGCGCCCCCGGCGGATCCGGCGGAGCTCGACGATGCCGCCGTGGCGCGCATGCGCGCCCTGATCCTCGCGACCCTCGACGAGCCGGCCCAGATGGCCCAGTGGTTCGGCCGGGTGATGACCCAGCCCAAGTACGTCGACCAGTTGGTGCCCGCCGAAACCGCTACCGACGTCGAGGCGCTTGTCGCGGCACTACAGGACGGCGAGGAGCTGCTGCGCAGCCCCGGCTCACGCTTCGCCTGGCGCACCCTGGGCGACGGCCGGGCGACGCTCTTCGCCGACGGCGACGGCATCGGCTGCGATCTGACTCTGGCCCGGGCACTGGCCTCCGACACCCCGCTGGATGCCGGGCTGCTCGAGCTCCCGGGTGCCGCCGAGCTGCTCGCCGCGCTCCTCGATGCCGGTAGCCTCGGCTGGGCCGACGACTTCGCAGAGGAGTAACGCCGGATGCCGGAGATCGAGATCCGCGAAGGCGACTGGGCCACCCTCGGGGCGGCGGCCGGCGAGATCCGGCGTGTCGTCTTCATCGAGGAACAGCGCGTTCCCCTCGAGGAGGAGTGGGACGGCCGCGACCCCGACTGCCTGCACTTCCTGGCCATCGCCGACGACCGCCCGGTGGGCACCGCACGGCTGCTGCCCGACGCCCATATCGGCCGGGTCGCCGTGCTCGCCGAGGCCCGCGGGCTCGGCATCGGTGCGGCCCTGATGCGGGCCGCCATCGAGGCGGCCCGGCGCCACGGACACCCGTGCGTGGCGCTGGCCGCCCAGACCCACGCCCTGGCCTTCTACGAGAACCTGGGTTTCCAGGCCTTCGGTGACGAGTTCCTCGACGCCGGAATTCCGCACCGCAACATGCTGCTTCCCCTACGGGGCTGAGCCACCGCCCCCTCGCTCCTCTACGGAAATTCACTACAGGAAAGCCCCCCCGCGGTGCGCCCCTGTAGTCGAACTACAACGCCCCCTACCCCCAAGTGCCAATTGCTGTGGCCCGTCACAAGGCGCCATAGTGGAGGCCATGGCGAGGGTAAAACGACCGTTCATCGACCGGCTCGCAGTACCGGCGACGCAACGACCCGCCTCTCGCCCAGGGTTCGACCAAGGCCGTAGAGACAACCCTTGGCAACTGGCCGAACCTGATGAGACTTCGCAGGTGCAGCATAAGGCATTGCCGAGTGATGCAGCCGGCGATACCGACGGCCACGACATCAGCCGTGCCACGGCGTCGCCACCCAGAGATTCATTCCAGACCAAAAGGATGGCCCCATGTCATACAGAGACGATATCAAGGCACTGGCTCAACTGCGCGAAGCCCAGCAGGGCAAGTGGGCGAGCATCAACCCCGAGCACGCCGCCCGCATGCGGGCCCAGAACCGTTTCCAGACCGGTCTCGACATCGCCCGCTACACCGCGAAGATCATGCGCGAGGACATGGCCGCCTACGACGCCGACAGCTCCCAGTACACCCAGTCGCTGGGCTGCTGGCACGGCTTCATCGGTCAGCAGAAGCTGATCTCCATCAAGAAGCACTTCGGTACCACCAAGCGTTCCTACCTCTACCTCTCCGGCTGGATGGTCGCCGCCCTGCGCTCGGAGTTCGGCCCGCTGCCCGACCAGTCCATGCACGAGAAGACCTCGGTGCCGGCCCTGATCGAGGAGCTCTACACCTTCCTGCGCCAGGCCGATGCCTGGGAACTCAACCACCTGTTCCGCGACCTGGAAGCGGCTCAGGAGGCCGGTGACAGCGCCAGGGCGGCCGAGCTGGAGGCCAGCATCGACAATCACGAGACCCACGTGGTGCCGATCATCGCCGACATCGACGCCGGCTTCGGCAACGCCGAGGCCACCTACCTGCTGGCCAAGAAGATGATCGAGGCGGGGGCCTGCTGCATCCAGCTCGAGAACCAGGTCTCCGACGAGAAGCAGTGCGGCCACCAGGACGGCAAGGTCACCGTGCCCCACGAAGACTTCATCGCCAAGATCAACGCCGTGCGCTACGCCTTCCTCGAGCTCGGCGTGGAAGACGGCGTGATCGTCGCCCGCACCGACTCCCTGGGGGCCGGCCTGACCCAGAAGATCGCCGTGACCAAGGAGCCGGGTGACCTGGGCGACCAGTACAACAGCTACCTCGATGGCGACGAGATCGAGAGCGCCTCCGACATCGACAACGGCGACGTGGTGATCAAGCAGAACGGCAAGTTGGTCAAGGTCAAGCGCCTCGCCTCCGGCCTCTATCAGTTCAAGCCGGGTACCGGCGAGGACCGCGTGGTGCTCGACTGCATCACCAGCCTGCAGAACGGCGCCGACCTGCTGTGGATCGAGACCGAGAAGCCCCATGTCGGCCAGATCGCCAGCATGGTCAACCGCATCCGCGACGTGGTGCCCAACGCCAAGCTGGTCTACAACAACTCGCCCTCCTTCAACTGGACGCTCAACTTCCGCCAGCAGGTGTTCGATGCCTGGCAGCAGGAAGGCAAGGACGTCTCCGCCTACGACCGTGCCGGCCTGATGAGCGCCGACTACGACGACACCGAGCTCGGCCGGCTGGCCGACGAGTGGACCCGCAACTTCCAGCGCGACGCGGCGCGTGAGGCCGGCATCTTCCACCACCTGATCACCCTGCCGACCTACCACACCGCGGCCCTGTCCACCGACAACCTGGCCAAGGGCTACTTCGGCGACGAGGGCATGCTGGCCTACGTGGCGGGCGTTCAGCGTCGCGAGATCCGCGAGGGCATCGCCACCGTCAAGCACCAGGACATGGCCGGTTCCAACATCGGTGACGACCACAAGGAGTTCTTCCACGGCGAGGCGGCCCTCAAGGCCGGTGGCAAGGACAACACCATGAATCAGTTCGGCTGAGCCGACGCGAACGCGGTAGATCGACTGGAACCCTTGGGGAGGCTCGGCCTCCCCTTTTTTGTGGTGGCCGGCGTCGGTGCGGTTTTCACACTATTTGCCCAACTCACGCGCTACACTGGTGGCACTCGCCCCCCGGGTGGCTGGTCAAAGCAACCAGAGCTGGGTAAACTAATTAACAAACAGCGTTCTGTAACGACAAGATTCCGCGACAGGATGTCACCGGGCTGTCATCACGATAGCCCGAATGAATGCCCCAGGAGGTCCCACATGAAACGTCTTCTTCCCGTTCTCGCCCTCGGCGTCCTGACGCTCGCCGGCTGTGCCAACACCTCCCCCTATGGCGGTGATGTCTATCGCGGCAGTCAGGCCCAGACCGGCCAGCAGGTCACCTTCGGCACCATCACCGCCCTGCGCCAGGTACAGATCCAGGCCGACAGCCCCACCGGCAACCTGCTCGGCACCGCCGGCGGCGCCGTGATCGGTGGCCTGCTGGGCAACCAGGTGGGCGGCGGTTCCGGTCGCCGGCTGGCCACCGCGGCCGGTGCCATCGGTGGCGGCGTGGCCGGCTCGCGCGTCGAGGACGCCACCAACCGGGTTCGCGCCTGGGAGATGGAGATCCGCCGCGACGACGGCCAGAACATCGTCGTGGTCCAGAAGGCCGATCGTGACTTCCAGACCGGCCAGCGCGTACGCCTGATCGGCAGCGGCGGCAACCTGAGCGTGGCCCCCTACTGATCGCCTCCCGGCGCTCGAGGCACGCCACCCCACACCAACAGAGGGCCCGCGGAAGTCATCCGCGGGCCCTCTGCCTGGCGCGAGGGTCGGGGCACCGGGCCCCGCCCTGCTTACATATCGACCTTGTTCATGGCCCAGCCGGCCAGCTTCCTGCCAATCAGCACCAGCAGCGCGATGATGATCGCGGTCAGCAGCATGTCCACCGGGCGCACCAGGGTGGTGGCACCCAGTACCGCCAGGGCCAGGCTCCATACCAGACGATTGTCGCCATGGGTCTTCATTACCGCCGGAAGCAACCTGTCGAGGCCGGGGCTGACGCTGGACTCCCAGCGGCTATAGCAGAGGAACAGGATGGCGGCGAAGGCGATCAGCCAGATCATGGCAATGGTCATGGGCTCTCTCCGGAAGATGGTGTATGCGGTGGGGAAATGGGTGTCACGCAAGGGTATCCCTGCCCACTGGGGCACGCAACCGTTCGAGAGTCCTCCCGCCGCCGAACCGGGTGGCGTGAATGTGTCTCAGGATCGACGCGGGCATCCTGAAATTCGCCCATCCCCCTGACAGCCCCCCGACCAGCGCGTTACCATGTTGGCTACATGCACTCACCGAAAGGTTCATCAATGCAGATTGCGCAAAATTCCGTTGTCGCGTTCCACTACACCCTGACCAACGACGCAGGTGAAGTGCTGGACAGCTCGGAAGGCCGCGAGCCGCTGACTTACCTCCACGGCGCCGGCAACATCATTCCGGGCCTCGAGAAGGAGCTCGAGGGCCGCGCCGCCGGCGACAAGCTCACCGCCACCGTGCAGCCCGCGGAAGGTTACGGCGAGCAGCAGCCGCAGCTGGTGCAGGAAGTGCCGCGTGACGCCTTTCAGGGGGTAGAAAGCGTCGAGCCCGGCATGCAGTTCCAGGCCCAGACCCAGGGCGGCCCGCTGATGGTCACCGTGACCAAGGTGGAAGGCGATACCGTCACCGTCGACGGCAACCATCCGCTGGCCGGCCAGATCCTGAACTTCGACGTCGAGATCGCCGAGGTTCGCGAGGCCAGCCAGGAAGAGATCGAGCACGGCCACGTGCATGGCGCCGGCGGCGTCGAGCACTGAGATCCGTGCCGGGTTCGATCGCGAAGGGGTAGCCACCGGCTGCCCCTTCGTCGTTTCCGGGTCCCATCGTCCGTATTCAGGGAGAAGCCGCGAGGGCCCGCAGGGTGTGATACCCGCCCCAGAGCCGGGTGGCGGTGGTGACCAGGCAGGCCGCGGCGAACAGTATCGCCAGCAGCGCGAAATGCGCGGGCCAGAGGCAGAACGCCACGAAGGCGAGGATCGTCTCGGTCCCCTCGGTCAGGCCATGCAGGTAGTAGAAGGCCTTCTGCCGGAAACGGGGCCGCGTGAGGCCATGACGGGTGGCCATGATGGCGAAGGCCAGAAACGAGGTGCCGGTACCAATGAAGGCGAACAGCAGGAAGGCCGCCGCCAGGGCATTGGCCGCCGGGTCGGCCAGCGCGAAGCCGAGCACCACGGCAGCATAGAAGACGAAGTCCAGGCCGATATCGAGGAACCCCCCGGCATCGCTGGATCGCCCCGCCAGCCTGGCCAGGGCGCCGTCGAGGCCGTCGCCCAGCCGATTGATCAGGATGACCGCCAGCGCCGGCAGATACCACTCCAGCGCCAGCAGCGGCACGGCCAGCATCCCGACCACAAAGGCCCCCGCCGTCACCTGGTCGGGGCGCGCCCCTCGGGCCAGCAGCCACCTGGCCAGCCAGGTCAGCGGCGCCTGGGTCAACGGCATCGTCCAGCGATCCAGCATTTCAACTCCCTCTCATGCTCTCGTCGACTGTCTTCATTGCCGCCAACCGAGTCGAGCCGCGCCGCCAGGCAAAGTAGCGCGCCAGCCAGCCCAGCAGCCGTTCCGGCTTGTGGGCGTTCTTCCAGACGCCGGCCGTGGCCTTGACCGCCTCACTGCGGGTCGGATAGGAGTGGATGGTCCCCAGCAGCTTGTTGAGCCCGATGCCGTGGGTCATGGCCAGGGTGAACTCGGCCAGCATCTCCCCTGCGCCCTGACCGACGATGGTCGCCCCCAGGATCTTGTCCTTGCCAGGCACCGTCAGCACCTTGACGAAGCCATCGGTCTCGCCCTCGGCGATGGCCCGGTCCAGCTCGCGCAGATCATAGCGCGTGACCTCGACTTCGACGCCCCTGTCCCGTGCCTCGCGCTCGCTGAGCCCCACCCGCGCCACTTCCGGGTCGGTGAAGGTCACCGCCGGGAGCGCGCGATAGCTGACCCGGAAGCGCTTGAGCTCACCGAACAGGGCATTGACGGTGGCATGCCAGGCCTGATGGGCGCTGGCATGGGTGAGCTGGAAGGGACCCGCCACGTCGCCGCAGGCCCAGACATTGGGCAGCACGCTCTGCAGGCTCTCGTCCACGGCCAGGGTGCCGTCCCCACGTGTTTCCACGCCGAGCGCCTCGAGTCCCATCCCCTCGACGTTGGCCTGGCGCCCCACGGCGACCAGCAGGTGCGAGAAGCCCAGCCGCTCGATGACGGCCTCGCCATCGTCGCCCGGGCGCTCGACCTCCAGCGCATGGCCGCCGTCCACCGGCACCACGCGTCGCGCCCGGGTGGCGAGATGCACCCCGACCCCCTCTCCGCCGAGCCGGGTCTCGACCTCGGCCGCCACGTCCCGGTCCTCGCGGGGCAGCAGTTGGTCCCCCATCTCCACCAGTGCGACCCGGCTCCCCAGGCGGGCGAAACTCTGCCCCAGCTCGCAACCGATGGGGCCCCCGCCCAGCACCACCAGCCGTTCGGGCAGGGCCTCGAGCCGCCAGAGATTATCCGAGGTCAGCACCTCGATCGCCTCGAGGCCCGGCAGGTCGGGCACCCGAGGCCGCGCCCCGCTGGCGATGATCACGTGGCGTGCGGTCAGCACCCGCTCGCCCTGGCCCGTCGAGACCTTCACCCGCCAGGGGTCCTCGAGGCGGGCGTCGCCGGCCATCACGTCAACGCCCAGCCCTTCGTAGCGCTCACGGCTATCGTGGGGCTCGACCTCGCGGATGGCGCGGTGCACGTGCCCCATCACCGCGGCAAAGTCGATCTCCGGTTCACCGGCCTGCACGCCGTAGCGCGACGCCCCACGTATCTCGCTGGCGGCACGCGCGGCGTGGATCAGCGCCTTGGACGGCACGCAGCCGGTATTGAGGCAGTCGCCGCCCAGGCGGTCGCGCTCCACCAGCGCGACCTTGGCCTTGACGGCGGCGGCGATATAGCTGGCCACCAGCCCCGCCGATCCGCCGCCGATCACCACGATGTCATGGTCGAAGGCGGTGGGCCGGTCATAGCGCCGCGCCAGCCGACGGCGCTTGGCCACCGCCACACCGGCCCGGGCCAGCCAGGGGAAGAGCCCGATCAGGACGAAGGAGCCGATCAGCCCCGGGGACAGGATGCCCGAGAGCGACTCGAGATTGCCGAGTTCGCGGCCCGCATTCACGTACACCGCCGTGCCGGGCAGCATGCCGACCTGGCTGACCCAGTAGAAGGTCCACAGGCGCATGCGGGTCAGGCCCAGCACCAGGTTGATCACGAAGAAGGGGAACAGCGGGATCAGCCGCAGGGTGAAGAGATAGAAGGCCCCCTCGCGCGCGATGCCGGCATTGATGCGCTCCAACTGGGGGGCGAAGCGCCGCTCCAGCGGTGCCCGTACCAGGGTGCGGGCGATCAGGGCCGCCAGGGTCGCGCCCAGGGTGCTGGCGAAGGAGATGATCAGCAAGCCCCAGCCGAAGCCGAACAGCGCGCCTCCCAGCAGCGTGAGCAGGGTCGCCCCCGGCAGCGAGACGGCGGCCATGACCACGTAGATCAGGAAGAAGCCGCCGACGACCGTCAGTGGCTCCGCGGCCAGCCAGTCCCGGAAGCGGGACTGCTCGGCCTGAAGATTCTGCAGGGTCAAGGCCTCGTCGGCCCCGCTGAGAAAATAGGCCGCGACGATCATGGCGATCAGGGCCGCGAGCAACAGGCGACGTCGGGTCACGGGAAGGCTCCTGGTGAGAATGGGCTCGTGGGACGGGTTCGCCCTTGTGTCGCCGCCACTCGCACTACCTTACAGCAAGGGTAGAATTCAACAGGGGTTGTACGGAACCCCTGGCGTACGACAACCTCCAATCTACCACCCCCGTCCATCGGAGCCACCCCCATGCCGGTTCTCACTACTCCCCGCTGGCTCGCCCTGCTCACCCTCCCGCTCGGGCTCGGCCTGACCGGAACGGCCCTCGCCGAAGAGCAGACCGCCACCGCCGTCTTTGCCGGCGGCTGCTTCTGGTGTGTCGAGGAAGCCTTCGATCCGGTCGAGGGTGTGCTCTCGACCACCTCCGGCTTCAGCGGCGGCCATGTGGAGAATCCCACCTACAACCAGGTGGTCGCCGGTGGTACCGGCCATACCGAGGTCGTCGAAGTGGAGTACGATCCCGAAGTGGTCGACTACGAGGCGCTGCTGCACGTCTTCTGGCGCAACATCGACCCCTTCGCCGTGGACCGCCAGTTCTGCGATGCGGGAGCCTCCTACCGCAGCGCGGTCTTCCCCATGAACGACGAGGAGCGGGCCCTGGCCGAGGCCAGCCGGGAGGCCCTGGCCGACCGATTCGGTCGCGAGATCGCCACCGAGATCAATGACTTCGAGGCCTTCTACCCGGCCGAGGAGTATCACCAGGACTACTACCGCAAGAACCCGGTACGCTACCGTTTCTACAAGGCCGCCTGTCGCCGCGAGGAGCGCCTCGACGAGATCTGGGGCGAAGAGGCGGGAGGCTTAGGCGGCGACCTGTCGCTCGCTCGCTGAGCGCTCATGCCGCCATAACCAGCCGGCGATGCCCAGCGTCACCGTCAGCACCAGCCAGGAGCCCAGGGCCACGCCCTCCCAGGCGGCGAACCGCCAGAAGGGCTCCAGCCACAGGCCACCGAGGCTTGCACCGCCGTAGTAGAACACCAGGTAAAGGGCCGAGGCACTGCCGCGGGCCCGTTCGGCATGGCGCCCCACCCAGCTCGAGGTCATGGAGTGGGCCAGGAAGAAGCCGAAGGCGTTGAGGGTCAGCCCCAGGACGATCGGCCAGAGCGAGTCGACCAGGGTCACCAGGGTACCGGTCATCAGGATCAGGATGCCGGCCATCATGCAGGCCGGCTGCGACAGCGAGCGGGCCAGCCGGCCGGAGAGCGTCGACCCCAGGGTGCCGCCCAGGTAGGTGAGAAAGATCAGACCCAGCAGGCTCGCTCCCAGCCCGAAGGGCGCCTCGGCCAGGCGGAAGGTGATGTAGCTGTACTGGTTGATGAAGATCAGGAAGTTGAGCCCGCCGAGCAGGTAGGCCGACAGCAGCAGCGGATTACGCAGGTGGCCCGCCAGGTCGGCCAGGGCGCCGCGCAGTTCGAAGGGGCGCGGAGTGAAGGCCCGGGCCTGCGGCAGCAGCTTCCAGAACAGCGCCACGCCTGCCAGCGTCATGGCGCCCACCACCAGGAAGCTGGCCGGGGCACCACCCACCTCGGCCACGGCCCCGCCGACGACCCGGCCGCTGATGCCCCCCAGGGTGTTGCCGCCGATGTAGAGGCCCACCGCCGAAAGCAGCGCCGGGCGCTCGAACTCGTCGCCCATCCAGGCGATCGCCACCGCCGGCAGCCCGCCCAGCACGAACCCCTGCAGGGCCCGCAGCAGCAGCAGGCTCTCGAAGTTCGGTGCCAGCGCCAGGGCCAGCGAGAGCGCCCCCGCCGCCAGCAGCGTCAGGCGCATGATGCCGGCACGGCCGATGGCATCCGACAGCGGGCCGAAGACCAGCAGCGAGGCGGCCAGCGCCAGGGTCGCGACCGACATCACCAGGCCCGCCATCAGGGTAGAGATCCCGTAGGTCGCACGCAGCTCCGGCAGCAGCGGCTGTGGCGCGTAGAGGTTGATGAAGACGAGGAAGGAACCCAGGCACAGGGCCAGGGTGGCGCGCCACCAGGCGCGGGAATGCACTTCGATCATGTTGCCCTCCTGCTTGGCAAGGCATGATCGCTCGCGCACAATGATAAGCCAAACAGAATATCAAGATAGGAGCCATCTGATTATCTTATGAGCCTACCCTTCGACCTGCGCGCCCTGCGGGTCTTCCTCAGCGTCGCCGACCGGGGCGGCTTCAGCGCCGCGGCCCGGGAGCTGCACGTCGCCCAGTCGGCGGTGAGCCAGACCATCGCCAACCTGGAGAAGCGCCTGGAGCTGACGCTCTTCCAGCGTCACGAGCGGCGCATCGGCCTGACGCCGGAAGGAGAACACCTGCGCCTGCATGCCCGGCAACTGCTCGAGCGGGCCGAAGCCACCCACCTGGCCATGCGCGAGTTGCATGGCCTGGTCAAGGGCGAGCTGCGCATCGGCATTCCCTCGATGCTCGGCTCCTACTACTTCCCGCCCCTGCTGATGGGCTTCAAGGCCCGCCACCCCGGCATTCGCCTGACCGTGGTCGAGGCCGGCGCCCGCCGCCTGCAGCGCATGATCGCCGACGGCGAGCTGGATCTCGGGGTGGTGATCGACGACGCGGCGAGCCATCACCTGGAGCGGCGGCGGCTGGTACGGGAGGAGATGGTGGTCTGCGTGCCGCGGGAGCACCCCTTCACCGGGCGCGCGGGGGTCACCGCCGAGGCATTCTTCCGCGAGCCGCTTGTGCTGTTCCAGGACGGCTACTTCCATCGCGAGTTCGTCGACGCCCTGTCGCGCCAGACGGGTCTCACGGCAGACGTCGCCTTCCAGTCGAACCTGATCCCGCTGACCAAGGCGATCGTCCGCCAGGGCTTCGGCATCACCACCTTCCTGCGCCGGGTGGTGGACGAGCCGGAGCTGGCCGCCGTCTCGTTCGACCCCCCGGCCTGGCTCGACCTGTCACTGGCCTGGGCACGGGGCGCCTACCTGTCACGCGCCGAGCAGGCCTTCGTCGACTTCGTGCTGGGTCATCGCGACGCCCTGTGAACCCGGCGCTCAGCCCTCGCCGGAGGCGGCGACCCGCTGCGCCAGCTGGGTGGGTTCGAGCGCCCGCCGGGCCTGCCAGTAGTGGCGGCGCCAGTAGTCGCTTTCGAGCCTCGACAGCTTGACGCCCTGGGAGGTGGAGGCGTGCAGGAAGTAACCGTCGCCGACGTAGATGCCGACATGGTCATAGGCCCCCGGCGGGCGGAAGAAGACCAGGTCCCCGGCCTGCAACTCGTCACGCGCGATGGGCGTGCCCTGGTGCACCTGCTCTCCCGTGGAGCGCGGCAGTTCCAGGCGGAAGGTGTCGTTGAAGACGTGCTGGACCAGCGCCGAACAGTCGATGCCGCGCTGGGTGGTGCCACCCAGGCGGTAGGGGGTGCCCACCCAGCGTTCGTGCTGGGCCAGCAGCGCCTGGCGCACCAGTGCCGGCGGCGGAGCGTGCAGGCTGCGCACCTGGCGAACGGGGTTGTCCACCGGGGACATCATCGGATCCCAGCCCCCGGGCAAGCCCGGCAACTGGCGGGCGAAGTAGTCGTCGGGGGCCTTGGAGGCGCCCTCTCGAGGGGCGGCGGCACAGCCGGCCAGCAGGGCCAGCGACACGATAACCATCAGGGCACGACACGATCGCGTGACGACCATCCTGCGACGACCTCATTCCCTGAGCCGCACCCGTCCCGGGCAGCACTTCGCAGGCTGCATCTCGGACCACCGGGTTGTCGCTGTGGCAGTGACGCCTGACACCCTCGTCGGTATCACTGCCAGAGCGGCCTGACTGCGGCTCGCTGAGTGGCTGGGGCTCCCGAAAACAGGAGCCGTATCATCAAACCCGTTGACTATAAACCACTCTTCCGGCCGATGGCGAGTCCCATGTGACGACGACAGGCCTTCCGGCACGCGAGAGGTCCCGGCCCCCGGTCAGTGGAGCGTTCGGGTATCTCCCGGCAGCGTATCGATGTGCAACGGCGCCCAATGGCGAGGCCGGGCACCGGGGAAGTCGAGGCTCGCCCAGGGCCCGGCCAGCGGCGGCGCCCCGGACAGCCAGGCCACCAGCGCCTGGCGGAAACTGGCCAGGAAACTCTCGCGCTCCGGCGTCTCGCCCATGAAGAAGGAGAACCCGGCATACAGGCCCCGGGCGTACTCCTCCCAGCCGGCGTAGTGAGCCGCGGCGAGGGCATGGGCACTCTCGAGGACACGGGTGAAGGCCGTCTCATCGAGCCACCCCAGTTGGCGACCGGCGATGGCCAGGTCGACGGTCTGGGCGATGTCCCAGGCCGCCATGTCGGTGTCGTTGCAACCGTCCTCGTTGTCGCGTACCCGCCGCAGCCGCAGCAGGTGGCTGGCCTCCTCCTCGCTGCACTCGCCGGACTCCAGGGTGGCGATCTCCGAGCCCAGGCGGGCATCGTTGAGGGTGTAGGGGGCGTAGTTGATCTGATACTCCTGGCGGTCGCCGGCCTCGAGCAGGAAGTCGAGGAACTCGGTGAGTTCGGTGGCCGCATGCAGGCCGTAGTGGCCGTCGATCCAGTCGCGGATCGAGGCACACTCGCGCTCGCTCTCCGGCTGCGGCAGGCTCCAGGCGGCGCTGTTGAGCGGCCCGACCAGCGCCATGGCGGTGAAGTGCGGCAGGCTGGGCCGGCGGCCCGGCTCCTGCCACTCGCCGGGACACCAGTCGAGCCAGTGGAAGAGACTGCCGGGATCCTCGAGGTGCCAGCGAATCTCGGCGGACAAGGGCGGCTGCTCCTCCTCGGGCAGCAGCGACTCCCAGCTTGCCCAGGCTTCCAGCAGCCGGCGTGCATCGGGATAGAAGCGGCACAGCGAACCGCGCAGCGCCTCGGCCAGCACCTCGAGGCCGGCCGCATCGAAGGCCTCACTGTCCATGGCCATCTGCAGGTAGAAGGCGTACTTCTCGGCCATGTGGACGGTGGCCGAGTGCCGGCTGGCCGTACGCAGGCCATCGCGCTGGGCGAGATCGCCCCCCGCCGGATGGCCGAAGGGGGTCTCGACGGCAGGCAGGGCCCCATGCGCGGCATCGGCGGCCAGTTGGTTGAGGTGGTGGGCCTGGGCCGGCAGCCAGTAGCGAGCGAGGGCCTCGACGCCTTCGTCGGCATGCAGGTCGAGGGTATCACGCAGGTACTCGCGGGCATCGTCACGCCGCGCCGGGAGCACCGGTGCCACCGGCCCCTGGCGCACGGCGAGCTCGGGCTCGCGCACCGAGGCCAGGGCCAGCACCCAGTGACGCGGCGTGCGGCGCCAGTCGTGCAGGGCGCGGCGAGAGCGCTCGAGAAGCGACGACTCGATCAGGCCCTGCAACGCCGGGTGCCAGGGACTCACCGGTGACTGCAGCAGCAGCTTCCAGTCGGCCTCGAGCGCGGGCAGCAGGTCGCGGCCTTCGAACAGGCTGCGCCCCCGCTGGTACGCCCGGGCCACGGCCGCCCAGTCGCTGTAGCGATGCAATATCAGGTCGGCTCCGTGCAGGGCGAAATCCGTCGCCTCCCGATCGTCGAGCCAGCCCAGGCAGGCACCGGCCCAGGCCAGGTCGATCAGCCGCAGCCAGTCCCAGGCGGCCCACTCCAGGGGCTCGCCATGGCCGACGAAGGCCAGCAGTACGCGTCCGTAGGCGTGCTCGCTACCACTCAACCGCTCCAGCCAGTCATGCCGAGCGGCGATGTCGAGCGCCAGCAGACGACTGGCCTCCAGGTCCCAGCCCTGGCGGTCGCCCTGCCCGGCCAGCCACAGCAGGGCGCGCAGCAGGTCGTCACGCCCCTGGATCTGCCAGGCCTCCTCCAGCCAGGCCTCCAGGCCTGCCCAGTCGGCAGGCCCCGCCGGCCACTCGACCACCGGCGAGAAGCCGGCCCGCAGGCGCCAGACCTGCTCTTCCGGGGCCTCCGGCCACAGCGCCAGGTGCCGGTCGTGGATCGCCAGCCACTCGCCGAGCCGCTCCCAGGTGATACCGTCGCCCTCGTGCTCGAGCACCGCCAGCGCCTCGCAGGCATCGCTGAAGCCGTCGTCGCCGCGCACCCAGCCCTCGGCACCGCGCACACGGCGCAGCGCCTCGAGCCAGACGTCGAGGCTGGAATAGTGGGCGCTGATCTCGCCGGCGAGCCGCTGGGCCCAGTCCCGTGCCCGCGGCTGCGAGAGCCAGCCGGCGCCGCCGGCGAGGGCCACCAGCTCGAGGCCGGCCAGCATCCGGGCCGGGTCGACGGCGGCACCGCCGCCCCCTATCGTCTCGACCAGACGCCAGCCGAGCTCGCCACGATCGGACACGCCCAGGACCGCCAGACGAGCTACCGCGGCCGCGGCGTCCACCGCCAGCGGGTCCGGATCGAAGGCCCAGTCACACAGCACCAGCTGCTGGGCCCACCAGGCATTCAGGGTATCGACCAAGGCTCACCTCGACTCCAAGAAAGACGGCCGGCACGCTCGGGCGTACCGGGAATTCGGCGCCCTAGTGTAGCGGAAAGCCACGCCCGCGCCGATGGTCGGAGATCAGGAAATCGTCCCGTGTCGCCCATATCCCGTCTCGCCGGGATGCGAACGAGGAAGGGCTTGGCGAAGCGTTTTAAATAATGCACACTCGTCCAACATGATGACCACCGCCCCGCAGGAGGCGCACATGACCGAACTGATCGTCGACAAGGCCTATATCGCCGGGCAGTGGCGCGACGCCGAACGCCGCTTCGCCGTCACCAACCCCGCCAGCGGCGAGACCCTCGCCGAGGTCCCGGATCTCGATGGCGATGCCGCCCGCGAGGCGGTCGCCGCCGCCGAGGCCGCCTGGCCGGCCTGGCGGCGCCGGACCGCCAAGGAGCGCGCCGCCCTGCTGCGCGCCTGGTTCGAGGCCATCATGGCCAACCAGGAGGCGCTGGCCCGCCTGATGACCCTGGAACAGGGCAAGCCGCTGGCGGAGTCCCGCGGCGAGGTGGCCTACGGCGCCTCCTTCGTCGAGTACTACGCCGAGGAGGCCAAGCGTGTGGCCGGCGAGACCCTGCCGAGCCATGGCGCCGACAAGCGTATCCTGGTCTTTCGCGAGCCGATCGGCGTGGTGGCCGCCATCACCCCCTGGAACTTCCCGCTGGCGATGATCACGCGCAAGTGCGCGCCGGCGCTGGCCGCCGGCTGCCCGGTGGTGATCAAGCCCGCCGAGGCGACCCCGCTCACCGCCCTCGCCCTGGCCAGGCTCGCCGAGCAGGCGGGCTTCCCCGCCGGGGTGCTCAACGTGGTGACCGCCGCGAAGCCCGCGGAGATCGGCGAGGTGCTGACCAGCGACCCGCGGGTGCGCAAGATCTCCTTCACCGGCTCCACCCCGGTGGGCAAGAAACTGCTCGCCCAGTGCGCCGGCACGGTCAAGAAGGCCTCCATGGAGCTCGGCGGCAATGCCCCCTTCATCGTCTTCGACGACGCCGACCTGGACGCCGCCGTGGAGGGCGCGGTGGCCTCCAAGTACCGCAACTCCGGCCAGACCTGCGTCTGCACCAACCGCCTGCTGGTCCAGGCCGGCGTCTACGACGCCTTCCTGGAGAAACTGACCCGTCGCGTCGCCGAGCTGAAGGTCGGCAACGGCCTGGACGACGGCGTGATGCAGGGGCCGCTGATCAACCAGGCTGCCGTGGACAAGGTGCAGTCGCACATCGCCGACGCCCTGGCCAAGGGCGGCCGCCTGGTCTGCGGCGGCGAGCCCCACTCGCTGGGCGGCACCTTCTTCCAGCCCACCGTGATCGCCGATGTCACCGACGAGATGCGCGTGGCCACGGAAGAGACCTTCGGGCCGCTCGCGCCGGTGTTCCGCTTCGACACTGTCGACGAGGCGATCGCCATGGCCAACGCCACCGAATTCGGCCTGGCGGCCTACTTCTATGCCCGCGACTACCGCCGTATCTGGCATGTCATGGAGGGCCTGGAGTATGGCATGGTGGCGGTCAACGAGGGGATCCTCTCCACCGAGCTGGCCCCCTTCGGCGGCGTCAAGGAGTCGGGACTGGGACGCGAAGGGTCGCGCCACGGTCTGGATGAGTACACTGAACTAAAATACGTCTGTGTCGGCGGACTCTGATCGGTCGCCAATCCCTTTTTTCAAGGAGGCATCATGAACAACGCTCAGCTCAACGAACTCAAGCAGCGCTACGTGGCCAACGGGGCCGCGAGCCCGGCCACCCAGTTTGCCGACCGCGCCGAGAATGCGCTGCTCTGGGACGCCGACGGCAATCGCATCATCGACTTCGCCGGCGGCATCGGCGTGCTCAACATCGGCCACCGCCACCCCAAGGTGGTCGAGGCGGTCAAGGCCCAGCTCGACAAGGTCATGCACACCTGCCAGACGGTGATGCCCTATGAGGGCTACGTGAAGGTGGCCGAGAAGCTCAGCCAGATCACCCCGGTGCGCGGCCATGCCAAGGTGATGCTGGCCAACTCCGGTGCCGAGGCGCTGGAGAATGCGGTCAAGATCGCCCGTGCGGCCACCGGCAAGAACAACGTGATCTGCTTCGACGGTGGCTACCACGGCCGCACCTTCATGACCATGGCCATGAACGGCAAGGTCGCGCCCTACGCCACCGACTTCGGCAGCATGCCGGGCAACGTCTTCCGGGCGCCCTACCCGGTGCCCTATCACGGGGTCAGCGAGGACGAGGCGCTGCGCGGCCTGAAGATGGCCCTCAAGACCGACGCCAACCCCCGCGACACCGCGGCCATCGTGCTCGAGCCGGTACTCGGCGAGGGCGGCTTCTACCCGGCGCCGGCCAGCTTCCTCAAGGCGATCCGCGAGATCTGCGACGAGCACGGCATGCTGATGATCGTCGACGAGGTGCAGTCCGGCTTCGGGCGTACCGGCAAGATGTTCGCCATCGAGCACAGCGGCGTCGAGCCCGACATCATCACCATGGCCAAGAGCATGGCCGACGGCATGCCGATCTCGGCGGTGGTCGGTACCGACAAGCACATGGACGCCTCCGGCCCCAACTCCCTGGGCGGCACCTACACCGGCAGCCCGGTCTCCTGTGCGGCGACCCTGGCGGTCCTCGAGGTGTTCGAACAGGAGGGCATCCTGGAGAAGAGCCAGGCGCTGGGCGACAAGCTCGCCAAGCGCTTCGCCCAGTGGCAGCAGACGTTCGACTGCGTCGACAACGGCCGCAACATGGGGGCCATGGCGGCCATCGACCTGGTCGCCGACAAGGCCACGCACACCCCGGACGCCGACCTGGCCGGCGCGCTGTGCAAGAAGGCCCGCGAGAAGGGGCTGATCCTGCTCTCCTGCGGCCTGTACGGCAACACCATCCGCTTCCTGATGCCGGTCACCATCGAGGACGAGATCCTCGAGGAAGGCCTCGCCATCGTCGAGGAGTCCCTCAAGGAGCTGGTCGGCAGCCAAACCGCCGCCACCGCCTGACCGGACCACCCGGCACCGACGGCGCTTGACCCCGAACCGCCCGGCTGGCAACAGCCGGGCGGTTCGTCGTCTGACGAGCGTTGACCCGGCCACGGGCCTTGACCCACTATCCCGAGGGTTGCCTCGGCCGCCGACAGGAAGCCCCGATGTTCCGCACCCTTGCCATGCTGCGCTCGCTGCAGAGCGCCCATCACACCCTGGAGGACGCCCGGACCACCATTCAGCAGGCCTGCGACTATCGCTGGTTGAAGGACGAGCTGCCGCACGGCGTGATCACGGCTACGGATATCACGCTGCCCGACGGCACCCCCGGCCTGGCCATCACCCTGGCCTATCCGGCCACCCCCGAGCGACGCCGCGGCGGCCGGTGGCCCGACGAGCCCGCCGAACGGGAGCGCTGCCGCGTCGAGGGGGCGCACGCCTGCCGGGCCGCCGGCGCCCCTGCCTACCGCACCCTCGAGGGCCTCTCCCAGGGCCTGGTGCATGGCGCCGTCTCGGTGCTCACCGAGGCGGCCCGCTTCCGGTTTCTGCTCGACCGGCAGGCCCTGCGGCTGACCTGGCGGCGGGTCGAAGGCCTCGAGCCCACCCTCGCCCGGCGGCTCGGCCGCCGCCTCGCCCACGGCAAGACAAACGGCGGGGGCGACGGCATCTTCCTGCTCGAGATCAAGGTACCCGGTCGCGCCGAGGAGGCCTCCCTCGACGGAGCCTGGCTCGACCGGAGGGTCGATCGCTATCGACGCATCCGGCCCGCGCCGGCGGGCCGGTAAGGGGCCACAACGACCTCGCCCGGCCGTTTTCGGCCGGGCGAGGTCACTTGCCCTGCCGCGAGGCTCAGGCCTGCCGGATCTTCGCGATCACCCACAACAGCACCACGGCGCCGACGACGGCGGTAACCAGCGAGCCGATGAAGCCGCCGGCCTGCAACCCCAGCAGGCTGAACAGGAAGCCACCGATCACGGCCCCCACCACACCGACGCCGATATTGCCGAGGATGCCGAAACCGCCCCCCCGCATGATATGGCCGGCGATCCAGCCGGCCAGACCACCGATGATCAGCCAGGCAATCAGTCCCATGTCGCTCTCCTTACATAGCATGTGGTCGGGATGGTCCCGATGGTGCCCCAGCCGGGGCCGGGAAGAAAGGCTCCCCGGCTCAGAAGGATGACCCCGGCTGCTCGAGGAAGGCCAGTTCCTCGGGGGTCGACTCGCGCCCGAGGATGGCGTTGCGGTGCGGGTAGCGGCCGAAGCGCTCGATGACCTCACGATGGCGTCGCTCGAAGCGCAGGTTCTCCTCGAGCCCCGGCTGGTCGAACAGGCCCAGCGCCTCGTCATGGATCGACAACGATTCGCTGTGCATGAACGGCATGTAGAGGAAGGCCCGCCAGGGCACCTCGAGATGGCGATCGATGCGGTTGGCCACCGCCTCCTGGGCGAGCACCAGGGCGACGGGGTCGCGGGCGAAGGCGGACGGGGTGTCGCGATGGATGTTGCGCGAGAACTGGTCGAGCACGATCACCTCGGCCAGTCGGCCACGCGCCGAGAGCCGCCACTGCCATAGCTCACCTCGGCCGGCGGCCTCGAGCAGCGGCCCGAAGCGCTCGCGGATGGTCGTGTCCAGGGCGGGATCCTTGTGGAACCACTGGGCCGGCTCGAGCCCGTGGAACCAGAAGTCGATCACCGCCTCCACCCCCGGCAGCCTTGTGTCCATGCCATTCTCCCTGTCATCCACGCTTGCCACCTCGCTCGGGCGGCCTGCGAGCGCCCTGCCGCTCCTGATAGCATCAGCCTAGCATGAACACCGCCGCGAGCCCGCGGACCGTCGAGGAACAGCCATGTCGCTACAGCTTTACCTGGAAATCGCCAGCTACGCCTTCAACCTGATCGGCCTGGTGGTGTGCCTCGCCGGCCTGACCCTGGCGCAGCGGACCCGCCATCGCTGGCCCGGCTACCTGTTCGCCGTGGGTGGCTTCTTGATCGCCGCCTTTCCGGTGCTCTACCAGATGCTCGCGGCGACGGCCTGAAAAACGGCCCTCCGAGCATTCGGAAAGTAATATCACCTGAAATAGACGCCACGACTACTACCAAAGCCTAATAGATGAATCGATTATCCTCTCTAGAATCCCTTGCTTCCATGTAAATTTACCGATTTTTCGCGGCACACCTCGGGTGCCGACCACCCACGACAACCGCAAGGTTCTCCCCTATGCATGCCCTGACCCTGGCGTCCTTCCTGTTCTTCACCGGGCTGGTCGCACTGATCACCTGGCGCCTCACCCGCCGCGACGACCACGAGAGCACCAGCGGCTACTTCCTCGCCGGTCGCACCCTGACCTTCCCGCTGATCGCCGGCTCGTTGCTGATGACCAATCTGTCCACCGAGCAGATGGTGGGGCTCAACGGTGCCGCCTTCAGCGACGGCCTCTCCGTGATGGCCTGGGAGGTGGTGGCGGTCATCGCCCTGGTGGCACTGGCGCTGTTCTTCCTGCCGCGTTTCCTGAGAAGCGGTATCGCCACCCTGCCGCAGCTGCTGGCGATCCGCTTCGACGCAGGGACCCAATTGATCACCAACGTGATCTTCCTGATCGCCTATGCGGTGATCCTGCTGCCGATCATCCTCTACTCCGGCGCCATGGGGCTGCAGGGCATGCTCGACCTGCAGGGATTGACCGGCATCCAGTCGCCCACCGTCCTGCTGTGGCTGACGGTGTGGATCGTCGGCATCATCGGCGCCATCTACGCCCTGTTCGGTGGCCTGCGCACCGTTGCCGTGTCCGACACCCTCAACGGTGTCGGGCTGCTGGTCGGTGGCTTCGTGATCGTCTACTTCGGCCTGCAGGCGGTCAGCGCCGACGGCGGCCTCCTGGAGGGCTGGAGCATCCTCAAGGAGAGCGATCCGGACAAGCTCAACTCGATCGGCGGCCCCGAGCAGCAGGTGCCGTTCTTCACCCTGTTCACCGGCGTGTTCCTGATCAACCTGTTCTACTGGACCACCAACCAGCAGATCATCCAGCGTACCTTCGCCGCCAGGACCCTCGCCGAGGGCCAGAAGGGCGTGCTGCTCACCGGCTTCTTCAAGCTGCTCGGCCCGCTCTATCTGGTGCTGCCCGGGATCATCGCCTACCACCTCTACGCCGACCAGGGCGTACGCGCCGACGAGGCCTATGGCCACCTGGTGTTCAATGTCCTGCCTCCCTACCTCACCGGCTTCTTCGCCGCGGTGATGGTCGGCGCCATCCTGTCGTCGTTCAACTCGGCACTCAACAGCACCACCACCATCTTCAGCCTCGGCATCTACAAGGGCGTGCTCAAGAAGGATGCCAGCGACGAACAGGTGGTCAGGGCGGGCAAGGTGTTCGGCTGGATCATGGCCATCGTCACCATGACCATCGCCCCGCTGCTGGCCGGCCAGGAGAGCCTGTTCGGCTACCTGCAGAAGATGAACGCCATCTACTTCATCCCGATCCTGGCGGTCGTGATCGTCGGTCTCTTGACCAAGCGGGTACCGCCCATGGCGGCCAAGGTCGCGCTGGTCGGCGGCTGCCTGCTGATCGCCGCCGGCTACTTCGTGCCGCCCTTCGACAAGCTGCCGCTGATCATCCACGAGTTCCACTTCGTGGCCGGCGTCTTCGTGCTGCTGGTGGCCGTCATGCTGCTCATCGGCAGGCTGCGCCCGCGGGACACCGACTGGGTCCACGAGTACAGCGGCGATGTCGACCTGACGCCCTGGAAGGGCGCGGTGCCCGCCGGCATCGTGCTGGTGGTGCTGGTGGTCATCATCTACGCCGCCTTCGCCGGCACCTGACACCGCTCTCGCGGACGCCTCGATGCCCCGCCCCGTGCGGGGCATCGTCGTTTTCACGGGACGCTGACATGTCCCCTCCAGAGCCGCACAGGCTATAGTGCAGCCATCGAAAGGAGACTCACCCCATGCCACTGACCGTCACCCTGCTGTCGCTGTGCCAGGCCCTGCTGGTCAGCGGCAATATCCTGTTGATCGCCGTCTCACCGCTGATCGGCGCCGGCCTCGCGCCGGCCCCGGTCTGGTCCACCGCGCCGGTGGCCACCCAGTGGCTGGGCCTGATGTGCGCGACCATTCCCGCCTCGCTGATCATGGCCCGGCTGGGGCGCAGGCGCGGCTTCATCCTCGGCAACCTGACGGGGCTCGGTGGCGTGGCGGTGGCCGCCCAGGCGTTGATCGGTGAGTCATTCGGCCTGTTCATGCTCGGCACCTGGCTGATCGGCATCGGCATCGGCTTCGGCCAGCTCTACCGCTTCGCCGCCGTGGAGGCCGCCCCCCTGGCCCTGCGCGACCGCGCCATCGGCCTGGTGATGGGCGGTGGCGTGCTGGCCGCCTTCTTCGGCCCCTGGCTGGCCCGGGTCAGCCGCGAACTCGCCGATACGCCCTTCCTCGGCAGCTTCCTGGGGCTCGGCGTGCTCTACCTGGTCGCCCTGGTCATCCTGCTGCTGACCCGCCTGCCGCCGCCCGAGGCCACCCACGGCCAAGGGCAGCCGCGCCCCCTCGGCGAGATCGTGCGCCAGCCGGTGTTCCTCCTCGCCGTGGTCTCGGCCCTGATCGGCTACGGCGTGATGAACCTGGCGATGACCGCCACTCCACTGGCCATGGCCGGGGCGGGGTTCCACTTCGACCATGTCGCCACCACCATCCAGTGGCATGTGCTGGCGATGTTCCTGCCCTCCTTCGTGACCGGCCACCTCACGGCCCGCTTCGGGCCTCAGCGGATGATCGCCACCGGCTGCCTGCTGCTCGCGGCGTGCGGCCTGGTGGCCCAGGTCGAGGCCGGCGTGGCCGGCTTCCACACCGCCCTGATCCTGCTCGGCCTGGGCTGGAACTTCACCTTCCTGCCGGCCACCGGCCTGCTCACCGAGACCTACCGCCCGGCCGAGAAGGCGCGCACCCAGGCCACCAACGAATTCCTGGTCTTCACCACCGTGGCCCTCACCGCCCTGCTCGCCGGCCCCCTGGTGAATCTGCTCGGCTGGTCGCTGCTCAATGCCCTGCTGGTACCGCCGGCGCTGTTGCCGATCGCCCTGCTGATCTGGCAACGGCTTGCCAGACGCGGCCAACGCCCTCACATTAGCGGCTGATCCTGCTGCGAAGGGAACCGTTGCCGATGCGCCAGCCCCTGGCTCGCGAACTCCATGACCTGCTCGAGCGCGGCCGTGACCGCCAGCTTCGCCTGGCGGTCACCGGCCTGTCGCGCTCGGGCAAGACCGCCTTTCTGACCTCGTTGGTCAACCAGCTCCGCCACGCCGGCCTGGAGGCGCGCCTCGACCTGCTGCCGGTGGCCCGCGAGGGTCGCCTGCTCGGCGCCCGCCGGGTCAACCAGCAAGACCTGGGCGTGCCGCGCTTTCCCTACGACCAGGCCATGGCCGCCCTCGACGCCACCCCGCCGCACTGGCCGGAGCCGACCCGCGGCATCAGCGAATTGCGCCTGACGATCCGCTACCGTCCGACCAGGCGCGGCCTGCTCGGCGGGGAGACCCGGGAGCTGGCCCTGGACCTGTTCGACTACCCCGGCGAGTGGCTGCTCGACCTGCCGCTGCTCGAGCACGACTACCCCAGCTGGAGCCTGGCCCAGCAGCCGGCACGCGGCCATGAGCGCGCCGCCCTGTTCACCGACTGGCTCGCGGCGGCGGCCGAACTGGACCCCGCCGCCGCCGCCGACGAGGGGCAGCTCGCCGAGCTCGCCGAGCGTTACGCCGAGGGCCTGAGGGCCGCCCGGGAGGCCGGCTTCGCCGACCTGCAGCCGGGGCGTTTCCTGCTGCCCGGGGAGCTCGCCGGCGCGCCGGTGCTGCAGTTCTTTCCCCTGCCGGGCATCGAGGGCGCCGAGCGCGCCGCGCTGGACAGGCTGCCGCCCGAGAGCAACTACGCCACCCTGGCCAAGCGCTTCCGCCACTACCAGCAGCACATCGTACGCCCCTTCTATCGCGATCATTTCCGCCGCTTCGACCGCCAGATCGTGCTGGTGGACCTGCTCGGCGCCCTGAATGCCGGCCCGGAGCGCTTCGAGGACCTCTCCCGGGCGCTGGCCAACCTGATGCAGAGCTTCGACTACGGCAAGCGCAGCCTGCTGTCGCGGCTGTTCGCCCCGCGCATCGACCGCCTGGCCATCGCCGCCACCAAGGCCGATCACGTCACCCCCGAGCAGCACGGCCGCCTGGTCGCCCTGCTCGAGGCCCTGCTGGCCGAGCCGCTCAAGGACCTGCGCTTCGCCGACGTGCCGGTCCGCGCCCTGTCGCTGGCGGCGATCCGCGCCACCGAGAGCCGCGAGGTGAGCCATCAGGGGCGACGCTCGCCGGCGCTGCGCGGTACCGACCTCTCCGGCGAGGAGCAGCTGCTGTTTCCCGGCGAGGTGCCGGACCGGCTGCCCGATGCCGCCTTCTGGGCCCGCCAGGGCTTCGACTTCCCCGCCTTCCGTCCGGCTCCCCGGGAGGGCGGCGCCCTGCTCCATATCCGCATGGATGCCGCCCTGGACTGGCTGATCGGAGACAAGCTGCAATGAGCGACACCCGCGACCCGGATCCGCGCCCGAGACAACGCTTCCGCCTCGAGGAACCCCCCGCCGGTGAGGCGGAGCACCCCGACCCGCGGC
>NZ_PNRE01000018.1 GCF_002879645.1 Halomonas heilongjiangensis
AGCGGGTGCTCGGCCGCCGGGCGCCTAGCCATGGGGGGCGAGCCCCTCCAGGAAGGCCTCGATCTCCCGCGCCAGCGGGTGCTCGGCCGCCGGGCGCCTAGCCATGGGGGGCGTGGGCCAGGCGCATCAGCAGGCGGGCCACCACGTCACCGACGTACTCGGTGAACAGGGTGTCCATGCTGGCGCGGAAGTGGTCGGGGTCGGGGCTCGCCAGCACCAGGTAACCCAGCGGCTCGCCCAGGGTCAGGCGGGCGAGGGCGCAGGAGCCGGCCTTGCGCGGTGCCTGGGCATGGGGCAGCAGGCGCTTCCAGTCGGTGGGGGTGAGCCGCGTACAGCGGCTGGCACGGCCATCGAGCAGCGCGGCGAGGCGCTGGCCGGCGTGATCGTCGAGCACGTGGCGCGGCGGCTGGGGCGGCTGGGGTTCGGCATCGGTGAGGCTGGCCGGACACCACAGCGCCACCGCCGAGGTGTGGAAGCGCTCGCTGAGCTGGGTGGCGAGCGCCTGGCCCAGGGCGTCGTTGTCCTCGGCTTCCAGCAGGGCCAGCACCAGCTCCCGGGTGCGGCGGTACTGGGCCTCGTTGTGACGCGCCGACTCGAGCAGCTGCTCGAGGCGCCACTCGGCCTGCTCGGCGCGGGTACGCAGGTCGTGGACCAGGCGCTCGAGCAGCGAGGTGGCGCCGCGGGCCTCCGGGTGCGGCACCTTGAGTTGCTGCAGCAGCCCCTCGCGACCGACGAAGAAATCCGGGTGTCGGGCCAGCCACTGGGCCACTCGGTCGGGATCGAGGGTCTTGCGCGGTTCGGGGGCGGCTCGTGTCATGCGGGCTTCTCCTGTGGGGCACTTTTCCAGCCGAGGACGCTGGTCGACTGAAGGCTCTTGTTCTGCCGGGACGCCGGCGTGCGTCAGCCCAGGGCGACGCGGCCGTCGAAGACGCGCACGGCGGGGCCGGTCATGGTCAGGTGGGCGTCGTCGCCGGCCCATTCGATGCGCAGGTCGCCGCCGGGCAGGTGCACGGTGACCGGGCTCTCGAGCAGCCCCTGGCGGATGCCGCAGGCCACCGCGGCGCAGGCGCCGGTGCCGCAGGCCAGCGTCTCGCCGCTGCCCCGCTCGTAGACCCTGAGCCGGATCTCGTGGGGCGAGACCACCTGCATGAAGCCGGCGTTGACCCGCCTGGGGAAGCGCGGGTGGGCCTCGATGGCCGGGCCCAGGCGCGCCACCGGGGCCGTGTCGACGTCCTCGACCCGCAGCACGGCATGGGGGTTGCCCAGCGAGGCCACGCCGATCTCGAGCCGCTCGCCCGCCACCTCGAGCGCGTGGCGCAGGCGATCCTCGGCGGCGTCGAAGGGCAGCGCCTCGGGGGCGAAGCGCGGCACGCCCATGTCCACGCGGACCTGGCCGTCGTCCTCGACCCGCAGGGTCAGCGGGCCGCCGGCGGTCTCGACGCGGATCTCGTGCTTGTGGGTCAGCCGCTGGTCGCGCACGAAGCGGGCGAAGCAGCGGGCCCCGTTGCCGCAGTTCTCCACCTCGCTGCCGTCGGCATTGAAGATACGGTAGCGGAAGTCCATGTCCGGGTCGCGGGGCGGCTCGACGACCAGCAGCTGGTCGAAGCCGATGCCGAAGCGGCGGTCGGCGAGTCGGCGGATCTGCGCCTCCTCCAGGCGGGCCCGCTGGGTGACCAGGTCGACCACCATGAAGTCGTTGCCGAGGCCATGCATCTTGGTGAAGTGCAGCAGCATCAGCGTGCCTCCTCACCGTCGTCGGGCAGCAGCGTCTCGCCGGCCCACAGCGCGTCGAGCGGCTCGCGGCGGCGCACCAGGTGCACGAGCTCGCCGTCGACCATCACCTCGGCCGGGCGCGGTCGGCTGTTGTAGTTCGAGGCCATGACGAAGCCGTAGGCCCCGGCCGAGCGTACCGCCAGCAGGTCGCCGGCGGCGATGGCCAGGTCGCGCTCCTTGCCCAGGAAGTCGCCGGTCTCGCAGACCGGGCCGACCACGTCGTAGGTGGCAGTCTCGCGCACATGCCGGGTGTCCACCGGCAGGATCGCCTGCCAGGCCTGGTAGAGCGCGGGGCGGATCAGGTCGTTCATGCCGGCGTCGACGATGGCGAAGTTCTTCGTCTCGCCGGGTTTGAGGAACTCGACCCGGGTCAGCAGCACCCCGGCATTGGCGGCGATCGACCGGCCCGGCTCGAACAGCAGGGTGAGGCGTTCGCTGCCTTCCCAGCGGGCGAGGCGCTCGAGCAGGGCGGTGGCGTAGTCGAAGGGCTGGGGGGGGCGCTCGTGGTGGTAGGGCACGCCGAGACCGCCACCCAGGTCGAGGTGTTCGATCTCGATGCCGCGGTCGCGCAGTCGCTCGAGCAGCACCAGCAGCCGGTCGAGGGCGTCGAGGAAGGGCGAGAGCTCGGTGAGCTGGGAGCCGATATGGCAGTCCAGGCCCACCACCTCGAGGTTGGGCAGGCCGGCGGCCAGCTCGTAGGCGGCCAGCGCCTCGTCCACCGCGATGCCGAACTTGTTGTCCTTGAGCCCGGTGGAGATGTAGGGGTGGGTGCCGGCGTCGACGTCCGGGTTGACCCGCAGCGACACCGGCGCGACCTTGCCGAGCCGCCCGGCCACGGCATCGAGCCGCTCGAGCTCGGGGCGCGACTCGACGTTGAAGCACTTGATGCCCACCTCCAGCGCCCGGGCCATCTCGGCCTCCTGCTTGGCGACGCCCGAGAAGACCACCTTGGTGGGGTCGCCGCCGGCGGCCAGCACTCGCTCCAGCTCGCCCACCGAGACGATGTCGAAGCCGGCGCCCATCCGCGCCAGCAGGCCGAGTACCGCGAGGTTGGAGTTGGCCTTCACCGCGTAGCAGATCAGGTGCGGGTGGCTGCCCAGGGCCTCGGTGTAGGCGCGGAAGTGGCGCGCCAGGGTGGCCCGGGAGTAGACGTAGCAGGGCGTGCCGACCTCGTCGGCGATGCGGGTCAGGGGCACCTCCTCGCCGTAGAGCACGCCGTCGCGATATTCGAAATGATCCATGCCTAGGTCTCGCTGTCTTGAGGCGCGTCGTCGGTGTCGGCGGGGGCGCCGTAGCGCTCGGCCGCCGCCTCGTCATCGGGCAGGTAGAGGGGGCCCTTCTGGCCGCAGCCGGCCAACGCCACGCCCAG
>NZ_PNRE01000020.1 GCF_002879645.1 Halomonas heilongjiangensis
AGCGACTCGACCCGCGCGTCGGTCTCGGCTGAGGTATCGATATGCACGGCGCGATCGGCGCCCAGCGCCAGGGCGGTGCGCAGCTGCTCCTGGGCGGCCTTGGGTCCCACGGTCACGGCGACCACCTCGCTGGCCACGCCTTTTTCCTTCAGCCGCACCGCCTCTTCCACGGCGATCTCGCAGAAGGGGTTCATGGCCATCTTGACGTTGGTGAGGTCGACGTCGGCATGGTCCGGCTTGACCCGGATCTTGACGTTGTAATCGATGACGCGTTTGACCGCGACGAGAATTTTCATCGTTCGACTCCTGTGGCAATCGAGCTCAGGCGGTGATGGCCCGGCCGATGATGATCTTCTGGATCTCCGAGGTACCCTCGAAGATGCGAGTAATGCGCGCATCCCGGTAGTAGCGCTCGATGGGCAGGTCACAGATATAGCCATAGCCGCCATGCACCTGCACCGCGCTATCGGTGATCTTGGCCGCCGCCTCGGAAGCGAACAGCTTGGCCACCGCCGACTCCAGGCTGAAGCGACCACCGGAGTCCCGGGCCGCCGCCGCCTGGTAGGTGACCAGCTTGGCCGCCGCCAGTTGGGTGTGCATCTCCGCCAGCATCCACTGGATGCCTTGGTGCCTGCACAGCGGCTTGCCGGCCACCACCCGCTCCTGGGCCCAGGCCAGGGAGTCGTCATAGGCGGCCCGGGCGATACCGACGCTCATGGCCGCCACCTCGACCCGTCCGCGATCCAGCACCGCCATGGCGGTGGCGAAGCCCTGCCCCTCCTCACCCAGCAGCGTGGCCTCGGAGAGTTGGCAATCGAAGCTGATCTCATAGATGTGGCTGCCACGCAGCCCCAGGGTCTTCTCGGGGCTCGAGAACTGGATACCCGGGGTATGGCGATCGACCAGGAAGGCCGAGATGCCCTTGTGGCCCTGACTCTCGTCGGTCTTGGCATAGACCACCAGGAAGTCGGCGTAGGCACCATTGGTGATGTAGTGCTTGGTGCCGGTGAGGTGCCAGCCCCCCTCGCGCCGCACCGCCTTGGTGCGCATCTCGGCCGGGTTGGAGCCGGCACCGGGCTCGGTGAGGGCGAAGGCGCCGAGCTTCTCCCCGCTGGCGCACAGCGGCAACAGCTCCTGCTTCTGCCGTTCGGTACCGCCCAGCAGCACCGAGTCGGTGGCCAGGAAGTGGGCGGTCAGCGAGGAGCAGGTGGCGGCACAGTGATAGGCCACCTCCTCCACCGCCAGGGACATGGCGATGCTGCCGGGGTCGAAGCCGCCATAGGCATCGGGCAGGTTCATGCCCCAGAAACCCAGTTCGCCCAAAGCATCGAGGCTCTCGCGACAGAAGTCCCCGGTTTCGTCGTAGCGCTTGGCATTGGCCTTGAGCACCTCGGCGGATACGCGATGGGCGGCATCCTGGAAGGCGACGGCGTCGGCGGTCAGTTCAAAGTTCATGGCAGGTCACCTCATCGAACAGGTCATTGTGCTGGCCCAGGGACGGCGCCGGATGGCGGCTATAGGGCTTGTGGCCGTTGAAGAAGACCGGCTGGGGCGAGCCCGGTCGGGTGCCGATACGCGGCAGCAACTGCCGCTCGGCGGCATGGGGAGAAGCGGCGGCCTGGCCGATATCCCAGATCGGCGAGGCGGGCACCCCGGCCGCATCGAGGCACTCGCATACCTCCTCGACGCTGTACTGCCCGGCCCAGGTCTCGATGCGCGCCTTGAGGGCCGCCTGGTTGGCGTTGCGTCGCTCGTCACTGCAGAAGGCCTCATCCTCGGCCAGTTCCGGCTCGCCCATGCAGTTCGCCAGCCTGGCGAAGAGGGCGTTGTTGGCCACGGCGATGATCACCTGCCCATCCCTGGCCCGGAAGCTATCGAACGGGGCCGACAATGGATGGCGGTTGCCCACCGGGCCCGGCGCCGCTCCACTGGCCAGAAACTGGGAGAGGTTGGTGACCTGCATGGAGAAGAGGCAGTCGAGCATCGACACATCCAGGCTGCTCCCTTGACGCTCCGGGTCACGCTCGCGCCCGAACAACGCCGCACAGATCGACCAGCTGGCGAAGAGGCCGGCACAGATATCGCCCAGGGACTCACCGACCCGGGTCGGCGCGCCTCCCTCCTCGCCGGTGACCGACATGATGCCGGAGAGGGCCTGAGCGATGATGTCGTAGGCCGGCTTGGCGCTCAGCGGCCCCTGCTGCCCGAAGCCGGAGATCGAACAGTAGATCAGGCCGGGATTGATCGCCTTCAGGCTCGCCTCGTCGATGCCCAGCCGTGCCGCCACGCCGGGGCGGAAATTCTCCACCAGCACATCGGCGGTGGCGCAGAGGGCATGGAAGCGCTCCCTGCCTTCGTCACTCTTGAGATCCAGAGTCAGGCTGCGCTTGCCGCGGTTGAGCAGCGAGAAATAGACGCTCTCGCCATCGATGAAGGGGCCGATCTGGCGACTGTCATCGCCCTGAGGCGTTTCTATCTTCATCACCTCGGCGCCCAGGTCGGCCAGCATGGCGGTGCAATAGGGGCCGGCCAGAAAGCGCGACAGGTCGATGACGGTCACACCCTTGAGGGGTTGCATGGTATCTCTCCCGATAGAGGGGGCGCCGGAGGTGGCGCCCTTGGCGTGATGGCGGGCGTTACCGATCGAGCATCGGCAGGTCGAGATCGTTCTCGCGGGCGCAGGTCTTGGCGATCGCGTAGCCGGCGTCGGCGTGGCGCATCACCCCGGTGGCCGGGTCGTTGCGCAGCACCCGGCCCAGGCGGGCGTGGGCGTCATCCGTGCCGTCGGCGACGATCACCACCCCGGCGTGCTGGGAGTAGCCCATGCCCACCCCGCCGCCGTGGTGCAGCGAGACCCAGGTCGCGCCGCCGGCGGTGTTGAGCAGGGCGTTGAGCAGCGGCCAGTCGGAGACGGCGTCGCTGCCGTCCCGCATCGCCTCGGTCTCGCGATTGGGGCTCGCCACCGAGCCGGAGTCCAGGTGGTCGCGGCCGATGACGATGGGCGCCTTGAGCTCGCCACTGGCGACCATCTCGTTGAAGGCCTGGCCGAGGCGGGCGCGATCCTTGAGGCCCACCCAGCAGATCCGCGCCGGCAGCCCCTGGAAGCTGATTCGCTCGCGGGCCATGTCCAGCCAGTTGTGCAGGTGCGGGTCGTCGGGGATCAGCTCCTTGACCTTCTGGTCGGTCCTGTAGATGTCCTCCGGGTCGCCGGAGAGCGCCGCCCAGCGGAAGGGACCGATGCCCTGGCAGAACAGCGGGCGGATATAGGCCGGCACGAAGCCGGGGAAGGCGAAGGCGTTCTCGACCCCTTCCTCCTGGGCCATCTGGCGGATGTTGTTGCCGTAGTCGAAGGTCGGCACGCCCAGCGCCTGGAAGTCGAGCATGGCCTGGACGTGCACCGCCATGGACTGCTTGGCGGCCTTGACCACCGCCTCGGGCTCGCTCTTGCCGCGCGCCACGTACTCATCCCAGGTCCAGCCCGACGGCAGGTAGCCGTGCAGCGGGTCGTGGGCGCTGGTCTGGTCGGTGACCATGTCGGGGCGCACGCCGCGCCTGACCAGCTCGGGGAGGATATCGGCGGCGTTGGCGCACAGCCCGATGGAGACCGCCTGGCCCTCTGCGGTGTAGCGCTCGAGGCGTTTGAGTGCGTCATCCAGGTCGGTGGCCTGCTCGTCCAGGTAGCGGGTGCGCAGGCGGAAGTCGAGGCGCGACTGCTGGCACTCGATGTTCAGCGAACAGGCGCCGGCCAGGCTCGCCGCCAGGGGCTGGGCACCGCCCATGCCGCCCAGGCCGGCGGTGAGGATCCAGCGGCCGCTGAGGTCGCCGGCGTAGTGCTGGCGCCCGGCCTCGACGAAGGTCTCGTAGGTGCCCTGGACGATGCCCTGGGAGCCGATGTAGATCCACGAGCCGGCGGTCATCTGGCCATACATCATCAGGCCCTTGCGGTCGAGCTCGTTGAAGTGCTCCCAGTTGGCCCAGGCCGGCACCAGGTTGGAGTTGGCGATCAGCACCCGCGGGGCGTCCTTGTGGGTCTCGAACACCCCCACCGGCTTGCCGGACTGGACCAGCAGGGTCTGGGTGTCCTCCAGGCGCTTGAGGGTCTCGACGATGGTGTCGAAGCACTGCCAGTCGCGGGCGGCGCGGCCGATGCCGCCGTAGACCACCAGGTCCTCGGGGCGCTCGGCCACGTCGGGGTGGAGGTTGTTCATCAGCATGCGCAGGGGGGCCTCGGTGAGCCAGCTCTTGCAGCTGCGCTCGCTACCGGTGGGGGCGGCGATCCGGCGG
>NZ_PNRE01000015.1 GCF_002879645.1 Halomonas heilongjiangensis
TGAGCCTGGCGAAGAATGGCCGGGTGACGCTGGTCGGCCGGCGCCCGCTGCCCGTCGCGCAGACGCTGATCACACCGGAGGGGGAGGTGCTCACGCGGTCCGTGCCGACACTCCTCCTGGACCGGCTGCCATCGCTCACCGCCGACGTCGTGCACCTGGCCACCAAGGCCTACGCCGCCGATGCCGCCCATGCGGCCATCGCTCCGCGGCTCGCCCCGGGGACGCCGCTGGTGCTGTGGCAGAACGGCTTCGACTGTCAGCCGCGGCTGAACGAGCGCCACGACGGCCCGGTACTGTGTGCCACCACCACCGAGGGGGCCTGGCTCGCCGGCGATGACCGCGTGGTGCATGCCGGCCATGGAGTCACCTTCCTCGGCGATCTGGCCAATCACCACCTCCCGCTGGCTCGCTCGCTGGCCACCACCCTCGCGGCGGCCGGCTTGACCACCGAGGCGGTACCCGACATCCGCATCCGCCTGTGGCGAAAACTCGCCGTGAACGCCGCCATCAACCCGCTGGTGGCACGCTTTCGCATCCGCAACGGCCAGTTGCGCGACCGGCCCTTCCGGCCCATGGTCGAGGCAGTCATCGAGGAGGTTGCGGCGATCATGGCCGCCGAGGGCATCGCCCCGCCCGACGGCGCCGGTGCCGCCGGCTGGCGCGTCCTGGTCTGGCAGGTGGTGGCGGGCACCGCCGCCAACCGTGCCTCGATGCTGCAGGACGTACTGGCCGGCCGACCCACCGAGCGCGAGGCGATCCTCGGCCCGCTGCTGGCGGCGGCGAGACGTCATGGTATCGAGGCCCCACGACTGGTCGAACTCGTTCGGGCGATCCCCGACGGCCCACGTTGAACCAGCGCCTGGCAGGTCCGGAACGACCCTGCTAACCTGTTGACACTACTCGTAACGAGCAAGCGGACTCTAGGAGCCTCGCGCTCAGGGTCGGGGATCATGAAACCGGGTTTCCCACTTGCCATTGCCCTGGCAACCAGTCTGACCCTCTTCTCGTCACCGCTGCTGGCGGATGTCGGCACCCCTTCCTATGCCGGCAAGGCCACCGACCTGATGTACCTCGACAACGGGATGGTGCTCGAAGGACGTGATCTCGAGTCGCCGGACGGCTATACCTCGGGATTCCGCCTCACCGCCGGCTTCTCGCCGCTGGCCCTGCCCCGACTCGATCTCGGCGCCGAATTCACCTACCGCGAGAGCGACGAGGTGCCGGCCCGTTTCGGCGACCAGCCGATGATCCTCAACACCACCAGCCTCGGTGGCAGCCTCGTCGCCGGCGTTCGCCTCGGGCACCTGGGTCTCTATGCCAAGTCGGGCTTCGCCGAATGGGAGGGCGACCCGATCAATCGACCCGACCCCTTCGCCATGGCCACCGCCGGTACCGCCCGCGTGCAGGGCTTCGGTGCCCGTCTGCAGCTCAACCGCCTGGTCAGCCGGCTGGAGTTCGAGGAGATCGACGCGCCGAGCATGGCACATCTCAACCTGATCACCGCCTCGCTCCACTACCCCTTCTAGGTCCCCGACCACCTCGGTCGCCCCGACCCTTGACCCGGGGGCGGCTTCTGGGTGCATGCTCTATATTCAATCAGCCGGACAGGCGATCCCGCCGGACGGGATCCTTGCCACACGACATCATCCACCCGCACCGGGAGCCACGACGATGAGCCTCAGAATTGGTGATACCGCGCCGGACTTCACCGCCCAGACCACCCAAGGCACCCTGAACTTCCACGAATGGATCGGCGACAGCTGGTGCATTCTCTTCTCCCACCCCAAGGACTTCACCCCGGTCTGTACCACCGAGCTCGGCTACATGGCGAAGCTGAAGCCCGAATTCGACAAGCGCAATACCAGGATCATCGGCCTGTCGGTGGACCCGGTCGACAACCACACCGCCTGGTCGAAGGACATCGAGGAGACCCAGGGGGCGGCGCCCAACTACCCGATGATCGGCGACGAAACGCTGGAGGTCGCCAAGCTCTACGACATGCTGCCGGCCGAGCTCGAAGGCACGGCCGAGGGACGCACGCCCGCCGACAATGCCACCGTGCGCTCGGTGTTCGTCATCGGACCCGACAAGAAGGTCAAGGCGATGCTCGTCTACCCGATGACCACCGGGCGGGACTTCAACGAGGTGCTGCGCCTGCTGGATTCCGTGCAGCTGACGGCCAAGCACACCCTGGCCACCCCGGTGAACTGGCGGCCGGGCGAAGACCTCATCATCCCACCGTCGGTCAGCGACGAGGAGGCCCGCAGGAAGTACCCGGAAGGCTTCACCACCCTGAAACCCTACCTGCGTACGGTCAAGCAGCCCTCCTGACGGCCAGTCGGCCGACAGCGCAGCGCCCCGGCCACTGGCCGGGGCGCTGCGCTTCGAACACCGCGAAAGCACCGGCCTCAGCCGGTATTGCGCAGCCCGGCGGCGATCCCGGCCATGGTCACCATCAGCGCCCGTGACAGGTCCGCGCTGATCGCCCCGTCGGCATCCCGGTTGCGCTGCAGCAGCTCGGCCTGCAGGCCATGGAGGGGATCGATGTAGGGGTTGCGCACCTCGATGGCCTGGCGAATCAACGGCGTATTCTCGAGCAGCTCCTGCTGGTCGAGGACCTGGAGCAGCACCTCGTGCAGCCGGGTGAAGCGGTTGCGCAGCTTCTCGCCCAGCGCCTTGAGCGAGGGCTCGTCGACCAGGCGATTCTCGTAGTAGGCGGCGATGCCCACGTCGGCCTTGGCCAGCAGCATCTCGAGCATGTCCAGGTAGGTGCCGAAGAAGGGCCACTGGTCGCGCATCTCCCGCAGTACCTCGAGCCCTCCCTCGTCCTCCAGGCGTCGGGCGAACGCCTCGCCGCTGCCCAGCCAGGCCGGCAACATCAGCCGGGTCTGGGTCCAGGCGAAGATCCAGGGAATCGCCCGCAGGGTCTCCACCCCACCGTCCTGGCGCCGCTTGGTGGGCCGCGAGCCGAGCGGTAACCGCCCGAGGGCCCCCTCCGGCGTCACCGCACGGAAGTAGGGCACGAAATCGGGATCCTCGCGCACCACCCCCACGTAGGCGCCATGGGCGACCGCGGCCAGCCGATCCATCTCCTCGCGCCACTCGGGACGCGGGGCCGGCGGCGGCAGCAGGGTCGCCTCGAGCACCGCACAGGCATAGATCTCCATGGAGCGCAGGGCGATGTCCGGCTGGCCGAACTTGAAGCGAATCATCTCGCCCTGCTCGGTCACCCTCAGACTGCCGTTCACCGAGCCGGGCGGCTGGGAGAGGATCGCCGCATGGGCCGGGCCGCCACCGCGCCCCACGGTGCCCCCCCGGCCATGGAACAGCGTCAGGTCGACGCCGTGGCGGCGACACACCTCCACCAGGGTCTCCTGGGCGCGATACTGGGCCCAGGCCGCCGCCAGCTGGCCGGCATCCTTGGCGGAGTCCGAGTAGCCGATCATCACCTCCTGGCCGTCGCCGACCAGCCCCCGATAACCGGGCAGCGCCAACAGCCGGTCGATCACCTCGCCGGCATGATTGAGGTCGTCGAGGGTCTCGAACAGCGGCGCGATGGGCAGGCGCACGTCGCCACCCACCTCCTTCATCAGCAACGCCACGGTGAGCACGTCCGACGGCTGGGCCGCCATGGAGATGATGTAGGTGCCCAACGCCTCGGGCTGCTCGGCGGCCACGATCCGGAAGGTGTCGATCACCTCCCGGGACTCGGTGGAACAGTCCCAGCGTCGGGGAATCAGTGGCCGACGGGAAGCGAGCTCCTCGAGCAGGAACTCCTGGCGCTGCTGCTCGCTCCACTCCCGATAGCGGCCGAGGCCCAGGCAGTCGGTGAGCTCCTCCATTACCTGGGCATGCCGACTCGCCTCCTGGCGAAGGTCGAGCTTGGTCAGGGTGACGCCGAACACGGCGACCCGCCGCAGGGTGTCGAGCAGCACCCCGTTGGCGATGGTGTCGAGTCCCACGTCGCACAGCGAGCGGTAGCAGGTCAGCAGCGGCGCGTAGAGCTGGTCACGATTCTCGATGATTGGGCCGCCCTCGAAACTGCGCCCGTCGAGCTCGGCCTTGGCCCAGTCGCGCGTTGCCTCGATGCGGCTCACCAGGCGCTTGAGCAGCTCCCGGTACGGCTCCGCCACATCGCCCACCTCGGCCTTGAGCGCACTGTTGGCCTTCCACATGGAGAGTTCGGCCTTGAGCTGCTCGAGATCGCGCAGGTAGAGGTCCGCGGCCATCCAGCGGCCCAGCAGCAGCACCTCCCGCGTGACCCGGGCGGTGACATTGGGGTTGCCATCGCGGTCGCCGCCCATCCAGGAGGCGAAACGGATCGGCGCCGCATCGAGCGGCAGCCGCTCGCCGGCGGTCTCGAGCAGCAGGTTGTCGAGATCGCGGTGGAAATCCGGCACCGCCTGCCACAGTGAGTTCTCGATCACCGCGAAGCCCCACTTGGCCTCGTCCACCGGGGTCGGCCGCTCGTGGCGAATCTCGTCGGTGTGCCAGGCCTGGCTGATCAGTTCCTCGAGTCGCCCCTCCGCCCGCACGCCACGCTCCAGGTAGTCGGTGGAGGACTCGATGGCGGTGAGGCAGTCGTCGATGGCGTCGTACTTCTGGATCAGGGTGCGCCGGATGACCTCGGTGGGGTGGGCGGTGAGCACCAGCTCGACACGCATGCCGGCGAGGCTCTCGACCAGCTTGCGCGGCGAGTGGCCTGACCGGCGGGCGCGCTCGAGCAGCTCGGAGAGCACCGGCTGGGAACCCGGCTTGTAGTCCTCGACACGGCGGAAACGCGCCCGGTAATGCTGCTCGGCGATATTGGCCAGGTTGAGAAACTGGTTGAAGGCCCGGGTCACCGGCAGCAGGTCGCGATCGGGCAGTCGGCGCAGGTACTCGATCAGCTCGCGACGGCTCTGCTGGTCGCCCTGGCGACCGCGCTTGGCGAAACCGCGGATGGTCTCGATCTTGTCGACGAACCCGGTGCCGAGGTCATCGGCGATGGTACGGCCCAGGCTGTCGCCCAGGATACGAACATTGTCACGCAGCGATTCGTGCAGGTCGTAGCTCATGACCGGCGATCTCCGGGGTTGTCATTGCAATGGGCTGGAACAGGACCGCGGGTGGGCTCGGCCGAGGCCTCGCCCCCCTTGGCCGCCTGCCAGTGGCGCTCCATGGCCTCGAGGCCGGCCTCGGGCAGCGCCACCCCCTCGGCGGCCAGGGCGGTTTCCACATGGCGGAAGCGGCGCTCGAACTTGGCATTGGTGGCGCGCAGGCACTGCTCGGGGTCGGCCTTGAGGGTGCGAGCCAGGTTGATCACCGCGAACAGCAGATCACCCACCTCCTCGGCGGCGTGATCGCGGTCACCCTCGGCCAGCGCCTGCTCGACCTCGTCGAGCTCCTCGCGGATCTTGGCCAGCACCCCGCGGGCATCGGGCCAGTCGAAGCCGACCCGAGCGGCACGCCTGGAGAGCTTGGCGGCCCGGGACAGCGCCGGGAGGGTACGCGGAATATCATCCAATACCGAAGCCTCGGCGCTGTCTCGCACCGCGGCCGCGTCGCCGTCGGCGGCGGCACGCGCGGCGCGCTCCTCGGCCTTGAGCGACTCCCAGCGCGAGCTGACCTGGCGGGTCTCGACCTGCTCGGCGGTGACACCGGGCGGGCGGCGCGAGGCCAGGGTGCCGTCGGGAAACACATGAGGGTGGCGGCGCAGCATCTTGGCGGTCAGCGTGTGCACCACGTCGTGGAAATCGAAGCGCCCTTCCTCGGCAGCGAACTGCGCGTAGTAGACCACCTGGAACAGCAGGTCGCCGAGCTCGGCGGGCAACTCGTCGAAGGCGCACCGCTCGATGACATCGGCCACCTCGTAGGCCTCCTCCAGGGTATGGGGCACGATGGAGCCCCAATCCTGCTCGAGGTCCCAGGGGCAGCCGTCATCGGGGTCGCGCAGCACCGCCATCAGCGTCAGCAGGTCGTCGAGGGCGTAACGTGGCTCGCTCATGCGGACCTCCCCCTGCGCTTGCCCTGCTTGCCACCGCTGCGCAGCCGCCGCACCTCGATGACGTTGGGCAGTTGCTGGATGCGCGAGAAGAGCCGCCCCAGGGTCTCGAGGCCATCGACCTCGACGGTGATCGCCATGCGGGCGATGCCGTCGTCGGTGTCGGTCAGGGTGTTGACCGAGAGCACGTTGACCTTGTCGTTGCTGAGCACGCCGGTCACATCGCGCAGCAGGCCGGAACGGTCCCAGGCCTGGATCTCGATGTCCACCGGGTACTGGGTCCGGGCCCGCTCGCCCCACTCCACCTCGATGATGCGCTGGGGCTCGTCCATGCGCAGTTGCAGGATATTGGGGCAGTCCTGACGGTGCACGGTGACGCCGCGGCCCTGGGTGATGAAGCCGACGATCGACTCGCCCGGCACGGGATGGCAGCAGTTGGCCATGCTGGTCTTGAGGTTACCGACGCCGAGCACCGTGATGTCGCTGCCGGCCCCCTTGCCGGCGGCCTTGCGCGGCTTGGCCAGCAACCGGTCGAGCTGCTCCTGATCGTCGCTCTCGCCGAACAGCTGCTGGGCCTGGTGCAACACCTGGCCGATGCGCAGGTCCCCGGCACCGAGCGCCGCGTACATGTCGTCCGGGGTCGTGTAGTTGACCTTGCGGGCCAGGGTCTCGAGGTCCATGCCCTCGACGTCGAGCCGTTTCATCTCGCGGTCGAAGAGTGCCCGCCCCTCCTCGAGGTTCTGGTCGCGGGCCTGGTGCTTGAACCAGGCCTGGATCTTGGCCCGCGCCCGGGAGGTGCGGACATAACCGAGGCTGGGGTTGAGCCAGTCGCGGCTCGGCCCCCCCTTGCTGGCGGTGAGGATCTCCACCTGCTGGCCGGTCTTGAGCTTGTAGGTGAGCGGCACGATGCGCCCGTTGACCTTGGCCCCGCGGCAGCGATGGCCCACTTCGGTGTGCACCCGATAGGCGAAGTCGATGGGCGTGGCGATGCGTGGCAGGTCGATGACGTGGCCGTCCGGCGTGAAGACGTAGATGCGATCCGGCGCGACGTCGCTGGAGAGGCCTTCGCGGATGTCGCCGAAGTCGCCGACCTCCTCCTGCCACTCGAGCACCTGGCGCAGCCAGGCGATCTTCTCCTCGTAGCTCGAACTCTTGCCCCCGGTATCGTGCCCCTTGTAGCGCCAGTGGGCGCAGACGCCCAGCTCGGCCTCGTCGTGCATGGCGAAGGTACGGATCTGGATCTCCAGCACCTTGTTCTCGGGCCCCATCACCGCGGTGTGCAGCGACTGGTAGCCGTTCTTCTTGGGGTTGGCGATGTAGTCGTCGAACTCGTTGGGCACGTGGTGCCAGCGCGAATGCACCAGGCCGAGCACGGTGTAGCAGTCGGCCACCTCGGGCACCAGGATGCGTACCGCGCGGATGTCGTGGACCTGGGAAAAGTCGATGCGCTTGCGCTTCATCTTGCGCCAGATCGAATAGATGTGCTTCGCCCGTCCGTCGACGTCGTAGCGCGCGATGCCCTGGGCATCGAGCATCCCCTTGAGGGTCTCCACCACGTCGTGGATGTAACGGTCGCGATCGAGGCGCTTCTCGGCCAACTGCCGGGCGATGGCCTTGTAGTCGTCCTCGTGCAGGTAGCGGAAGGAGAGGTCCTCGAGCTCCCACTTGAGCTGGCCGATGCCGAGGCGATGAGCCAGGGGGGCATAGATGTCGAACACTTCCCGGGCGACCCGTTGGCACTTCTCCCGAGGGGCATCCTTGACCTGACGCAGCGCACAGGTGCGCTCGGCGATCTTGATCAGGGCGACGCGCACGTCGTCGATCATGGTGACCAGCATCTTGCGCAGGTTGTCCTGCTGATCATGCTGGCTCATGCCGTGGCTGGGCAGCTGCGAGGTACTGATGGCCGCCATCTGCAATACGCCACCGATCAGCGCGGCGACCTCCTCGCCGAAGCGCTTGCCGACCGCCTCGAGCTCGATCAACCCCTCGCGCACGGCGCGGTAGAGCACCGCCGCTTCCAGGGCGGCCTGGTCGAGCCGCAGCTCGCCGAGGATATCGGCCATCTCCAGCCCCATGCGAAAGCTCGAGCCATCGACCAGCCAGGTGCGGTGAGGGCGGTCGGACTCCCTCTCCAGCGTCTGGGCGAGCTGGCAGGCCTCGCGCATCTCCGCCGCATCACGCAGCTTGACGTCTTCCTGCAGGCGCTCGATCCACTGATCGATATCGACCCGCCCGGTGTCACTCAGCGGCTGGTCTTCACGGACTTTAACCATCGGGTGTGGCTCCTAGCGGCTGCCGCCCTGTCCGCGGGTGCTCGAACAGCAGCATGGATTCCAGGTGTGAGGTGTGGGCAAACATGTCGGCCACCGCGAGGCGGCTGGGCCGGTAACCTCCATGCACGAGCCGTGCCGCATCCCGTGCCAGCGTCGCCGGATCGCAGGAGACGTAGAGCAGGCGAGGCACCGGATGCTCGACGAGCGTCCGGCAGACGGCCTCCGCCCCGTCGCGGGGCGGGTCCAGCACCACCACCCCCGGCGGGTCCCGGGTCAACAGCTCGGCGACGCCCCCGGCCCGGCCCAGGTCGGTCTGGCGAGTGAGCACCTCGAGATCGTTGCGTCGGGCATTTCCGGCCAGCCGCTCGACCATCGCGGGACTGCCCTCCACGGCGGTGACCCGGGCACCGGCTGCGGCCAGCGGCAGGCTGAAGTTGCCCACCCCGGCGAAGAGATCCAGGAGTGCCAGCCCCTCGACATCACCGAGCCAGGCCAGGGCGGTCTGGATCAGCTGCCGGTTGACCTCGGCGTTGGCTTGCAGGAAATCGCCCGGGGCGAAGCCCAGGGTGAGCGCCTCGCCGGGGCCGGGCACCCGGCAGCTCAGCGCCGGCGCCGGTGTCAGCCACTCGAGCCGGGGCGTCTCGCGTCCCAGCAGCCGAGCCAGGTGCAGGCCATGGCGTTCGGCGAAGGCCAGCCAGCGGCCCCGGTCGGCGTCGTGCTCACGCAGCTGGCGCAGCACCAGCACCACCCCCTGGTCGCTCTCCAGCAACTCCAGGTGGCCAGCCTGGCGCGGCGCCTCGAGGCTTGCCACCAGAGCGTGCAACGGGGTCAGCAGGGCGCTCAGCGACGGCACCAGAATGGTGCAGTCGGTGATGTCCACCAGGCGGTGACTATGGCGGGCGCGAAAGCCGAGATGCACGCCCCCTTCGGCATCGACCTTGACGCCCAGGCGTGCGCGGCGACGGTAGCCCTCGCCCGCCCCGGCGAGCAGCTGCGGTGCCAGCGGCGGCTCGATGCCCTGACGGGCGAGCAGCTCGAGCAGCACCGCGACCTTGTGGTGCCGCTGGGCGTCGAGGGCCAGGTGCTGGAGATCGCAGCCGCCGCAGCGGCCGAAGTGCGCGCAGGGCGGCGTGACCCGCTGCGGCGAGGGGGTGACGAGCTCGCGCACATGGCCCTCGTCGAAGCGCTTGCGGGCACGATGCACGGCCACCTCGAGCCGCTCGCCGGGCAGCGCCCCGTCGACGAACAGGGTCTTGCCGGCCGCCGTATGCGCCACCCCGCGGCCATCATGGGCCAGCCGCTCGATGGTCACCGGCCCGTCGCCGTCCACGCGGGGCGACGCCGGCGCTGACTGGCGCCCCTGCAGCCCGGAAACGCCGGAGCGCATCCGTGCCGGGCGCCGCTTGCCCAGTCTCGCCACCTCAGAGCTCCGGAGCGAAGAGACCGGTGGAGAGGTAGCGATCTCCCCGGTCGCAGACGATGAACACGATCACGGCATTCTCGACCTCGGCAGCCACCCGCAGGGCACCGGCCAGGGCACCGCCAGAGGAGACCCCGGCGAGGATGCCCTCCTCGCGGGCCAGGCGCCGCATGTGCTCCTCGGCCTCGTACTGCCCGATATCCAGCACCCGGTCGACCCGGCTGGCATCGAAGATGCTCGGCAGGTACGCCTGGGGCCAGCGGCGGATGCCGGCGATGCTGGCGCCATCCTCGGGCTGCAGGCCGACGATCTGCACCTCGGGGTTCTGCTCCTTGAGGTACTTCGATACGCCCATGATGGTGCCGGTGGTCCCCATGGAACTGACGAAGTGGGTGATGGCACCGTCGGTCTGCTCCCAGAGCTCCGGCCCCGTACCGCGATAGTGGGCCAGGGGGTTGTCGGGGTTGGCGAACTGGTTCAGCGGCTTGCCATCGCCGCGGGCGATCATGGCCTCGGCGAGGTCGCGGGCCTCCTCCATCCCCCCCTCCTTGCTGACGGAGATCAGCGTCGCGCCGAACGCCGCCATGGCCTGCTTGCGTTCACTGGAGGCGCTCTCGGGCATGATCAGCACCATCCGGTAGCCCTTGATCGCGGCGGCCATGGCGAGCGCAATACCGGTATTGCCGGACGTGGCTTCGACGAGGGTGTCACCCGGGGCGATCTCGCCGCGCGCCTCGGCCTGCTCGAGCATGGAGAGCGCTGGACGGTCCTTTACCGAGCCGGCCGGGTTGTTGCCCTCGAGCTTGGCCAGCAGGGTATTGTTGCGTCCGGCGGTGATGCGCTTGAGGCGGACCAGCGGCGTATGACCGACGACATCCTCGATGGTAGGGAAATGCATGCAACCTTCCTTGTGGAAACGTCTTTTCGGCATTATATCCGGGCCATCCCGGAGTGGACAGGCATCCTCGCTCCCTGTGTCATACTGTCCTGAAATCAATACCGAAGAGCCCGCCGATGTCGCTCAAGAACCGACTGTTCGTGCTGCTGCTGGGCCTGCCGCTGCTGCTCCTTTCCGGTCTCACCGGAATCGCCCTCCACCTGGAGTCCGAGCATCGCCGGCAGGTCCTGCACGAGCGTCTCGCCACCGCCGTCGACCTGCTCGCTCCGGAGCTGAATGCCGCCCTGGCCGAGGAGGACCACCCGGCACTCGAAGCGGTGGCCGGGCGCCTGCTCGACCTGGAGGAGATCCGGGCGGTGGGCATCCGGGACGCCACGGGAACGCCACGGCTCGAGCTCGGACGGCTGCGCGCGGCCCCGCTGCCCGCCGACGCGGGGGGAGTCCACCTGGATACCGACGGTAGCCTGTGGCGCCTGCAGGCTCCACTCTCCGCGGGAGCGGCGGATCGCCCTACTCCGACCTGGCTGGAACTCGACATCGATGCCATGCCCCTGGTGCTGAACCACTACCGGCGCCTGGCCAGTGCCGGGCTGGGCCTGCTGGTGACCGGGTTGCTGCTGTGGCTGATCGCCTATATCACCAGCCGCCGCCTGATCGCCCCGGTCCAGGCCGCCGATCGGGCCCTGGAGCGGCTGGCCAACGGCGACAACCCGCCGCCTCTCACCTGCGCCTCCCCCCCCGAGCTGGCCGGGCTGGCCGGTCGCGTCAATGCCCTGTCCGATCACCTGGACCGCGCCCGGGATGAGGTCCAACGCCAGATCGAACAGACCACCGCCGAGCTGCAGGAGTCGATGGAGACCATCGAGGTCCAGAACATCGAGCTCGACATGGCCCATCGCCGGGCACTCGAGGCGAGCCGCATCAAGTCGGAGTTTCTCGCCAACATGAGCCACGAGATCCGCACGCCGCTCAACGGCATCATCGGCTTCTGCCGCCTGCTCGGGCGCTCGCGGCTCGAGCCGCGCCAGCGCGAGTGGCTCGATCACGTCCATCGCGCCTGCGACAACCTGCTGATGCTGGTCAACGACGTGCTCGACTTCTCGAAGATCGAGGCCGGCCGGCTCGAACTCGAGCACGTACCGCTGGACATGGTGATGCTGGTGGACGAGGTCCTTGCCCTGCAGGCGCCCCAGGCCCATCAGAAGGACCTGCAACTGATCGGACTGGTCTACGACGACGTCCCCGCCACCCTGAGCGGCGATCCGCTGCGCATCCGGCAGGTGTTGACCAATCTGGTCAATAACGCCATCAAGTTCACCGAGCGGGGCGAGGTAATCGTACGGGTGATGGTGGAACAGGCCGAGCCCGGCCGGGTGACCCTGCGGGTCTGCGTCAGCGATACTGGCATCGGCCTCTCCCCCGAGAGTCGTAAGCGACTCTTCCAGGCCTTCCGCCAGGCCGACCCCAGCCACTCACGGGAGTTCGGCGGCACCGGCCTGGGATTGACCATCTGCCGTCAGTTGGTGGAACAGATGGGCGGCGAGATCGGCGTGGAGAGCGAACCCGGCGAGGGCTCGACCTTCGCCTTCACCCTGCCGCTGGAAGGCGACGAGAGCCGCGAGCGCCCCCCGGAACTGCAGCTCTCCGGCGAGACGGTACTGCTCGACGAGCCGCATCCCGCCACCCGCCGGGCGCTGCATCACCTGCTCACCCGCTGGGGGGCCCGGGTGATCGACGCCGGGCAGTCGCCGGACCGCGCGTGCTCGCCTGCGCTGCTGATGGCGGGTATCCCCCACCAGGCCCTCGATGCCGCGGGTCTCGCGACCTGGCAGCGCCGGCTCGACACCATCGCCTGCCCCGCCCTGCTGCTGGCCAACACCAGCCCCCTGGACCTGCCGCTGCTGGTTCCCCCACGGGGCGGCGAGGTGTTGAGCAAGCCGCTCTCCCGGGTCGCCCTGGTGGAGGCGGTGCAACGCCAGCTCGGCGGCGACCTGTCACCCACTCGCCCCGGTGCCGAGGCCGAGGGCGAGACGGGGCCGTTGCGCCTGTTGGTGGTGGATGACACCGAGTCCAATCGCGTGCTGCTGCGGGAACTGATCCAGCGTCCGGGGATCGAGGTGGAGCTGGCGGCGAGCGGCGAAGAGGCCCTGGCCATGGCCCAGGAACGGTGCTACGCCATGGTATTGATGGATATCCGCATGCCGGGCATGGACGGCGTCGAGACCACCCGGGCGCTGCGTCGGCTACAGGGGGCCTGGAACCACCTGCCCATCATCGCGGTCACCGCCCATGTGCTGGAGAACGAACGCCAGCGCCTGCTGGCCAATGGCCTCGATGACGTCCTGATCAAGCCGCTGGCCCCCCAGGGCCTGGCGGAGCTGCTTCAGCAGCATCTGGACCTGCCCGCCCTGCCGCTCCCGGAGGGCGATGCCACCCCTCCCGCGCGGGCGTCAGACGATGGCGAGCTGGCGGTGGTCGACCTGGACCTCGGCACCCGCCTCGCCGGCGGACGCGAGTCCCTGGCCCGGGAGCTGCTGGCACGCCTGTCGGGCTCGCTCCAGGAAAGCGAGCGGGAGATTCGCGAGGCGCTGGAACGCCGGGACGACGAGGCACTGCTCGACGCCATCCACGCCCTCAACGGCGCCTGCCGCTACTGCGGAGCGCCACGCCTGGCCCTGCTCGCCGAGACCCTGGAGACACGCCTTCGCTCACGGGGGCGGGAGGGCGTTACCCCGCTGCTCGACGATCTCTTCGCCGCCATGGCGGGACTGCGTGACTGGCAGGCGAATCAACCCTCGAGCACCACGAAGGCCACTGCCAGTTCCGCCTCGTCGGTCAACGACAAGTGAATGGAGCGCACACCGGCGACCCCGGCCAGTTCATGGGCCTTGCCGCTCAGCACCAGTGACGGGCGCCCCAGGGCATCGTTGACCACCTGGATCTCGGTCCAGCGCATGCCGCGCCGCAATCCGGTGCCCAACGCCTTGACGAAGGCTTCCTTGGCGGCGAAGCGCTTGGCCAGGAAGGCCGCCGGCAGGCCGTGGCCATGGAATCGCTCCAGCTCCTCCTCGCCCAGCAGGCGCAGGGCGAAGCGCGAGCCATGACGGGCCATGGCCGTCTCGAAGCGACCGATACGCGCGATATCGGTACCGACGCCGATGATCATCGGCAGCAGCCACCCGCCGCATCGTGCTCGTGATCATGGTCGTCGATGGCCGCCAGCAGGCCGGCCTCCTGACCGGCGACCGCCAGTCGCTTCATCTCGACCACCGCTTCCTTGAGGCCAACGAACAGGGCCCGGGCGATGATGGCATGGCCGATGTTGAGCTCGTGGATGCCGGGAATCGCCGCGATGGGCTCGACATTGTGGTAGTGCAGGCCGTGGCCGGCGTTGACGACCAGCCCCAGTTCGCCGGCCATTTCGGCTGCCGCGGAGAGCCGGGCATGCTCGCGGCGGGCGCGCTCCCCCGACGCCTCGGCATAGGCCCCGGTGTGCAGCTCGATCACCGGCGCACCGGCCCGCTGGGCCGCGTCTATCTGATCGGGCTCGGGGTCGATGAACAGCGACACCTCGCAGCCGGCATCGGCGAGCCGCCGGCAGGCCGCGGCGATGGCGTCGAAACCACCGACCACATCGAGCCCGCCTTCGGTGGTCAGCTCCTCACGCTTCTCCGGCACCAGGCAGACATGCGCCGGCCGCACCTCCTCGGCGAGACGGATCATCTCCTCGGTGACCGCCATCTCCAGGTTCATGCGGGTATTGAGCACCTCGGCCAGGATGCGCACGTCGCGCTCCTGGATATGGCGACGGTCCTCGCGCAGGTGGATGGTGATGCCGTCGGCGCCCGCCTCCTCGGCCAGCAGCGCGGCCTGAACCGGATCCGGATAGCGGGTGCCCCGCGCCTGGCGCAGGGTAGCGATATGATCGATGTTGACGCCGAGCAGGATGCGCGGGGGATGCATGCGGGATCTCCAGAGCGGATGGGATGAGAGGCGTGTATCAGTGTGGGCCGTTACGGCGTCGCGCGGCAAGCTCCTGCATCAGCGCCCGGGAACGCAGCGGGCGGACGCCGAGCAGCGGCGCCAGGGCCGCGCGGGTCAACGCCTTGGCCGGGCCGGCGAGTCCCGGCTCGCCCCAGTCGCCGGCGGCCAGCAAGCGCAGGGTACGGCCATCGATGCCCGGCTCACCGGGGACGAAGGCCCGCGAGGCGCGATCGAAGCGGTATCGGCGCTGGGGGTCCAGGCCGCGGCCATCGGGTTCGGCGAACCGTGGCGCAGCGTCCAGTGCCTCGAGCAGCGAGTGCTCCAGCCGACGCAGCGCCGCGGCGCGCCCTTCCGGGCGTGGCAGCGCCTCGAGCAGGGCGGTATAGAAGGCAAATACCTCGGCCACCGGAAACTCCACTGGCAGTACCCGGGTGAGCAGCTCGTTGGCATAGAGACCACAGAGCAGCCCCTCGCCGACCAGCAGGGCCGCCGCGCCGTGGCTCTCCATCAGGCGCAACCGCTTGAGCTCACCCTCGCCGACCCAGGTGACGTGCAGCGGCGCGAAGGGCTGCAACCGGGAGCGTGATCGACTCCCCGGGCGCTGCACTCCCTGGGCCACGGCCCGTACCCGGCCGTGCGCGAGCGTCAGCAGCTCGACCAGGGCACTGGTCTCGCGGTAGGGACGCTTATGGAGAAGGAATGCCGGCTCTGGCTGCATGGCCTTTCCGTGAGGTTCGATGCAGAAAGCGCCGAGGTTTCCCTATGGGGTCAGACCCCGGCGGTGTCGATACCGCAAGCAAGATGCACCCGGGCAGTGATGGCGACCCGGCTGGGGTCTGACCCCATAGGCGCCGCCATCCCTGGAGGGCACCGCAGCCATCAGTCCAGGTTGTAGCCGAGGCTTTTCAGCGCCCGCTCGTCGTCGGACCAGCCACGCTTGACCTTGACCCAGAGGTTGAGCATCACCTTGGCACCGAGCGCACGCTCCATGTCGAGGCGCGCCTCGCGGCCGATGCTCTTGATGCGCTCGCCGTTCTCGCCGATCAGGATCTTCTTCTGCCCCGCCCGCTCGACCAGGATCAGGGCGCTGATGTGCACCACCCGGCCCTCGTCGCGAAACTCCTCGATCTCCACGGTCATCTGATAGGGCAGCTCGTCACCGAGCTGGCGCATCACCTTCTCGCGCACCAGCTCGGCGACCAGGAAGCGCTGGCTCCTGTCGGTGACCTGGTCCTCGGGGAAGTAGTGGATGCCCTCCGGCAGGTGCTTGGCCACCTCGGCCTCCAGCTCCGGCACGTTGGTGCCGTGCTTCGCCGAGATCGGCACGATCGCCGCGAAGTCGCGCCGGGCACCGACCTCCTCGAGCCAGGGCAGCAGGCTGGTCTTGTCCTGCAGCCGATCGACCTTGTTGACCGCCAGGAGCACCGGTGCCTCGACGTGCTCGAGGCGCTGCAGCACCACCTGGTCCTCGTCGGACCAGCGTGTGCGGTCGATGATGAACACCACGCAGTCGACGTCGCGCAGGGCCTGGGTCGCCGCCTGGTTCATGAAGCGATTGATCGCCTTGTTGCGATCCTTCGCCATGATATGGATGCCCGGGGTGTCGACGTAGATGAACTGCGCCTCGCCCTCGGTCTTGATGCCCATCACCTGATGGCGGGTGGTCTGGGGACGCCGCGAGGTGATCGAGATCTTCTGGCCGAGGATGCGGTTCATCAGCGTCGACTTGCCGACATTGGGACGGCCGACGATGGCCACGAAGCCACAGGTCTGGGTCATGAGCGTGCTCCTCTGGGCTCGAGCCGGTCCAGGGCCCTCTCGGCGGCCTGCTGCTCGGCATGGCGACGACTGGCGCCGGTCCCCGTGGTGTGCTCGTCGAGCATCTCGATGTGACACTCGACGGTGAAGGTCTGGGCATGGGCCTCGCCCTCCACCGAGACCACCTCGTAGCGCGGCAGTGGCGACTGGCGCGACTGCAGGAACTCCTGCAGGCGGGTCTTGGGGTCCTTCTGGGTATCCTGCAGGCTGATCGCCTCGAGCCGCTCGGCATACCAGGAGAGCACCCTGGTACGGGCGATATCCATGCCGGCGTCCAGGTAGATGGCGCCGATCACCGCCTCCACGGCATCGGCGAGGATCGACTCGCGGCGGTGGCCCCCGCTCTTCATCTCGCCGGAGCCCAGGCGCAGGTGTTCGCCGAACCCCATTTCCCGGGCCAGCTCGGCCAGGGTCTGGCCCTTGACCAGCCGGGCGCGCAACCGCGACAGCTGCCCCTCACGGGCCTCCGGAAAGCGCTGGAAGAGCGCCTCGGCGATCACGAAGTTGACGATCGAATCGCCGAGAAACTCGAGGCGTTCGTTGTTCTGGCCACCGAAACTGCGGTGCGTCATGGCCAGCTCCAGCAGGGCGGCGTCGCCGAAGGAGTGGCCGATGCGTCGGCTGAAGGCGTTGAGGGAGTTGCTCACGAAGCTCCTGAATGATCGATGTCGGGGCTGAAAGGTTCAGGGAAACGGGGTGCGCCCGGCACGGGGGAACAGCGTGCCCGGGCCAGGTCGACCAAGCCTAGTGGATGCGCCGGACGCTGCCGAAACTGGGCAGACCGCCATCCCAGTGCATCCACACGGCGAAGGCGCGGCCGACGATGTTCTCTTCCGGCACGAAGCCCCAGTAGCGGCTGTCGTTGGAGTGGTCGCGGTTGTCGCCCATGGTGAAGTAGTGACCCTCGGGAACCACCAGCTCGCGCATCTGCGGCCCCGGGTCTCGAGGATTATTGTAGATACGGTGAGCCAGCGCGCCCAGGCGCTCCTCGAGCAGCAGCTCGCCGGGGGCCGCGGCCCCCGCCTCGTCCAGCAGCAACTTGGCGACCGGCTCGCCGTTGACGTAAAGCTGCTTGCCTTCGTAGCGTATCCGGTCGCCCGGCAACCCCACCACGCGCTTGATGAAGTTCACCGAGGGCTCGTCGGGGAAGCGGAACACCATGACGTCACCGCGCTCGGGCTCGTTCAGCTCGACGAGGCGGGTATGGGTCACCGGCAGACGCAGGCCGTACGTGAACTTGTTGACCAGGATGAAATCCCCCACCTCCAGGGTCGGGCGCATGGAGCCCGAGGGGATCTGGAAGGGTTCGACCACGAAGCTGCGCAACAGCAACACCACCAGCAGCACCGGAAAGAACGACCGGGAGTAGTCGACCGGCCACGGCTCCTTGAGCGCCTTCTCGCGGGCACGCTCGTCGAGCCCCTCGGTGGTACCCGCCTCGGCGGTCACCAGGCGTCGCCGTCGTGCCGGGCGCCACCAGACCAGATCCAGCAGCCAGATCAGGCCGGTGACGGCAACCGCCACCACCAGCAGTAGAGAGAAGTCCATGCGGTCATCCGTTCCTAGTCATTTACCTTGAGCACGGCGAGGAAGGCGTCCTGGGGAATCTCGACCCGGCCAACCTGCTTCATGCGCTTCTTGCCCGCCTTCTGCTTCTCGAGCAGCTTCTTCTTGCGCGAGACGTCACCGCCGTAACACTTGGCCGTGACGTTCTTGCGCAGCGCCTTGACGGTGGAGCGGGCCACCACCTGACCGCCGATGGCGGCCTGGATGGCCACATCGAACATCTGACGCGGAATCAACTCCTTCATCTTCTCGACCAGCACCCGTCCACGGCCGTGAGCATGATCGCGATGGATGATCACGGCCAGGGCATCGACCTTGTCGCCGTTGATCAGCACGTCGAGACGCACCAGCTTGGCCGCCTGGAAGCGCTCGAAGCTGTAGTCCAGGGAGGCATAGCCCTTGGAGATGGACTTGAGGCGGTCGAAGAAGTCCATCACCACCTCGGACATGGGCAACTCGTAGACCAGTTGGATCTGACTGCCGAGGAACTGCATGTCGCGCTGGGTGCCCCGGCGCTGCTCGCATTCGGTGATGACGTTGCCGACGAACTCCTGGGGCACCAGGATGCTGGCCCGCACGATGGGCTCGCGCATCTCCTCCACGTCGGCCATGTCCGGCAGCTTGGAGGGGTTGGCAACGTACATCACCTCGCCGCTCTTCATGGCCAGCTCGTAGACCACGGTGGGCGCGGTGGTGAGCAGGTCCAGGTCGTACTCGCGCTCGAGACGCTCCTGGATGATCTCCATGTGCAGGGTGCCGAGGAAACCGACCCGAAAACCGAAGCCCAGGGCGTCGGAGTTCTCCGGCTCGTACTCCAGCGAGGCATCGTTGAGCGCCAGCTTCTCCAGGGCGTCACGGAAGTCCTCGTAGTCGTCGGCACTGACCGGGAACATGCCGGCATAGACCTGGGGCTTGACCTTCTGGAAGCCGGGCAGGCGCTCCACGTCCGGGGTCTTCGTATGGGTGATGGTGTCACCCACCGGCGCCCCCTGGATCTCCTTGATGCCCGCGACGATGAAGCCCACCTCTCCGGCCCGCAGGATACCGGTCTCGCGACGCAGGGGAGTGAAGATCCCCACTTCGTTGGCCTGCCAGTCCCGTCCGGTGGACTTGATGCGGATCTTCTCGCCCTTCTTCAGGGTGCCGTCGAACAGCCGGACCAGCGACACCACCCCCAGGTAGTTGTCGAACCAGGAGTCGATGATCAACGCCTGCAAGGGCGCGTCCGGATCCCCCTTGGGCGGCGGAATGTCACGCACCAGGCGCTCGAGCAACGCGTCGATGCCCATGCCGCTCTTGGCCGAGACCTGGCAGGCGTCGGTGGCATCGAGGCCGATGATCTCCTCGATCTCGTGGGAGACCTTGTCGGGGTCGGCCTGGGGCAGGTCCATCTTGTTGAGCACCGGCAGTACCTCCAGCCCCTGCTCGATGGCGGTGTAGCAGTTGGCCACCGACTGCGCCTCGACGCCCTGGCCGGCATCCACCACCAGCAGCGCCCCTTCACAGGCATACAGCGACCGCGATACCTCGTAGGAGAAATCGACGTGCCCCGGGGTGTCGATGAAGTTGAGCTGGTAGGTGTTGCCGTCCTGGGCATGGTAATCCAGCGTCACCGACTGGGCCTTGATGGTGATGCCGCGCTCGCGCTCGAGGTCCATGGAATCGAGCACCTGCTCCTTGAGCTCGCGCTCGCTCAAGCCACCGCAGTTCTGGATCAGGCGATCGGCCAGGGTCGACTTGCCGTGGTCGATATGGGCGATGATCGAGAAATTGCGAATATGCTTGAGCTGATCGGAGGGGGTGTCTTGGGACATCGAGTCGCTTCTGCCTGGTTGGTGTCGGGCCACGGCCGGGCGTCGTGACGCTGGCATGCGGGCAAGAGAATGGGCGCTATTGTAGCGGGATGCGCCTGGCAGGAACAGCAACCCGACGGCGCGGGCCGTCGGGTTGCTGTTTCAGGGAAGCCTGCCGGCGGGAGTATCAGTCATCGGCGAGGCGCAGGGCGACGAACAACGAACGCCCGTCGCGATAGAGACGCACCGGCACGGCGCGATCGGAGGGCAGCGACTCCACCACCTCGACCAGCCGATCGGCGCTGCCCACGACCTGGTGGTCGATGCTGACCAGCACGTCCCCCGGGCGGATGCCGGCAGCGGCGGCGGCGCCACTCGGATCGAGCTCGCGCACCCTGACGCCATCCTCGATACCGAGCCGCTCGAGCTCATCGGCCTCGAGCTCGCTCACGGCCAGGCCCAGCCGGGACTGACGGCCGCCCTCCTCGGCACGCGTCACGTCTCGGCCCTCGGCATCGGGCCAGTCGCCCACGGTCACCGTCTGGCGATGCTCCTCACCGTCACGCAGCAGTACCAGGTCCACCTCGCTGCCTGGGCTGGTGCGGCCGATCAGTCGCGGCAGGGTGCTGGAACGATCGACCTCGTCGCCATCCACCTCGAGGATGACGTCGCCGGCCTGGAGGCCGCCACGGGCCGCAGGCCCCTCCGGATCCAGGTCGGCGATCAGCGCGCCACTGGGGCTGTCCATGCCGAAGGACTCGGCCAGGTCACGGGAGACCGGCTGGATCATCACGCCGAGCCAGCCGCGACTCACGCGTCCGTCATCGCGCAACTGGCCGGCAACGTCCATGGCCACGTTGATGGGAATGGCGAAGGAGAGCCCCATGAAGCCACCGCTGCGGGTAAAGATCTGCGAGTTGATACCCACTACTTCGCCGTCGAGGTTGAACAACGGCCCCCCGGAGTTGCCCGGATTGATGGCCACATCGGTCTGGATGAAGGGGACATAGGCATCCCGCGGCAGGGTACGGTTGATGGCACTGATGATGCCCGCCGTCACCGAGGAGTCGAAACCGAACGGCGAACCGATCGCGGCCACCCACTCACCGACCCTCAGGGCATCGGAGTCCCCCAGGGTCAGGGTCGGCAGGTCGTCGGCATCCACCCTGAGCAGCGCCACATCGGTGCGCTCATCGGCACCGATCAGCTCGGCGGCGAGCTCGCGGCGGTCGTTGAGACGCACCAGGATCTCGTCGGCCCCCTGAACCACATGGGCATTGGTCAGGATGTAACCGTCCTCGCTGATGATGAAGCCCGAGCCCAGTGACTGGCGCTCCTGGGAGCGGCCCTGGCCACCGCCGCCCGGCGGCGCCGGGAAGCGATCGCCGAAGAAGTGACGGAAGATCTCCGGTATTTCCTGGCCACCGAAACCGCCGAAGGGATCCTCACGGCCCCGCTCCATCCGGGTGGTGGAGATGTTAACCACCCCCGGGGCCGCCTGCTCCACCAGTTCGGTGAAGTCCGGTAGCTCCCGGGCCATGGCCGACTGCCAGGCCAGCAGGGTCGCGGCCAGCAGCATCCACAGGGAAAGATGTCGAGTCATGCGCTTCATGGAGTGCTCCTGCGAATGATCAAGAGGAAATGCTCAGATGATCGGCGACTGGCGGATCAGGCCGACGCATCGGGCCCGACCGGCCGCCGTGGATGATCAGGGGTCGCCACGTCGACGAAGATGGTGACGCCATGTCGAGAAACCAAGCCTCGGATGTTGTCCGTGAAGCCGACCATCCCGGCGCTCATGGCCCCTCCTCGGCGACAGCGCCGCCTTGAATCTCTGCCGATGCGGCAGCCTCCTCGGCGCGCCACTCCAGGGTATCGGCCACTCGCAGCAGTACGCGAGGCGGCAGCTCTCCCATCACCACCACCTGCCGGGGCTGCCCACCCAACTCGCGATGACGTACGGCAGCATGGGAGACGCCGAGGCGGTGCATCCCCGGGGCCAGCAGTTCATCGGCCCCGTCGATGGGCTCGACGAACAGACTGAGGGTAGAGAGGCCGTCGCTATAGAGCCGGTGATCGACCGTGTCTGCGTGCCGCGAGCTGCGGGTGTCCACCGGCTGGGGCACGAAGCCCTCGGGCAGCCAGCCGATGTCCCAGGGATCGGACGGCGCCTCGCGGTACTGGTCGAGGACCACATGCCCCTCATGGAGACGCGGCCGATCGAGTTCGGTGAACTGGAAGGTCTCGACAACCCGCCCCGCCTCGTCGAGCAGGACCTGTTTGAGCGGCAGGGCCGTGGTCGTGTCGAGCCATAACCGGTGACCGAAACGAAAGCTGTCGAGGGGGTCGATGTCCAGGCGCACGGTGCGACGGCTGGCAATGCGCTCCTCGCCCCCCAGTTGCAGGCGATAGAGGCCGTCGAGGTGAGCGGCGATCCCGGACGGCGAGGCAGGCACCTCGCTGCCCGGCTCGGCCCAACTCAAGCGACCGATGCGACCGCGACGCTCGAAGACCAGCGGCGGACCATCGAGGAAACTGGCCATCTCGCGCTCGATGCCATCCTCGATGTGGTGGGAAAGGGCCAGGGTCCTGATGCCGTCATAACCGATCCGCACGGCACGCGCCTGGAAGACGTAGCAGTGGCTGGCCCAGAGGCTGCGCTCGAACCAGTCGAGGGCAGTTTCCGGGGCTTCCCGTTCGGCCAACTCACGGCAATCGAAACGGTCGCCGCCCTCGGCATCGGCCGCCAGGGCCGGGGCGTCGACGGTCAGCACCAGACCGGCCCCGGCAAGCAGCGAAGCCGCCATCAACCGCCACACCTGACGCTTGCGAACGACGAGCAGGCCGGTCCGCATCAGCACACTCCCGGCATCAGCGAGTGCCCAGCGTCTCGCCGCCCGAGGCGCGCAGCAGCGGCATCCAGGCGTCGCCGCTGCGATAGGAAGAGCCCTCGGCGTGGCGATCGAGGTAGGATTGCAGCAGGCGCGCCTGCTCCTCGTCGGCCCGCAACGACTGGCGGGGGGGCGGCGCCATGAACATGGGGGACTCGGCCCCCGCGCCGACGGTCATCAGCCCCTGGCCGCCACCGGAAGCCCCCATGGGCGCCTGGAACAGCGGCAGGTCGACCAGCGACGGGCGTGCCGAATTGCCGGCGCCTCCCTCGGTCGTGGCAAGCGAGGCCGGAGCCGATTGACTGGCCGGGCCGGACGCCAGGCCGGGTTCGTCGCCTCCACCGCCCTGGTAGAACTGCACCCCGGAGATCACCATCAGCGACACCGCGGCGGCGATACCGGCACTGCGGGCAAGCGGCAGCGAGCGGCGAACCGCCGGCGCTACGGGCTCGAGGCGTGGCGCCTGCTCGTCCTGGAGTCGCGCCATGATACCGGCGGAAAGATCGGTGGCGAGATCGACGCCCGGCTCGCGTCGCATCAGGCTGCGCATCAGATGGTAGCGTCGCCAGGTCTCGGCAGCGTCAGCAGAGTCGTCCAACGACTTCAACACCCGGCGCAACTCGAGCTCATCACCTTCGTTGTCCATCAGGGCAGAAAGCGATTCCCGTGCGTTCTGACTCATTCTTCACACCCTCGCACTCGCAAGGCGCCCTGCCTTGCGTCCATTGACAGCCTGGAAGATCGGCAATCCAGGCCACGGCCTGGCGATGCCGACATGTTAGAACCCACCCCCGGTGGGCCGGTCACTGCTTCTGACGCCGTAAGCGACGGACAGTTCAGCAATTCGTCAAAAACCTTGATCGAGTCGCTCATTCGGGGATCGGCTCACGGTTGCGCGACGTGGTCACCAGCGGCTGGATATGCTGGTCCACCGCCTCCCGGGCACGAAAGATACGCGAGCGCACCGTCCCCACCGGACACTGCATGATCTGGGCGATGTCCTCGTAGGAGAGGCCATCGAGCTCACGCAGGGTGATGGCGGTGCGCAGGTCGTCAGGCAGGTTCTCGATCGCCTCGAAGACGGCGGCCTCGAGCTGGTCCCGGGCGATCGCCGCCTCCGGCGACTCGATGTCGGCCAGGCGGCCGCTGTGATCGACGATCTCGGCATCGACGATGTCGAGGTCGCTGCCCGGGGGACGCCGCCCCTTGGAGACCAGGTAGTTCTTGGCGGTATTGATGGCGATCCGGTACATCCAGGTATAGAAGGCACTCTCGGCGCGGAACTTGCCCAGCGCCCGGTAGGCCTTGATGAAGGCCTCCTGGGCCACGTCCTGGACCTCGGCATGATCGTGCACATAGCGACCGATCAGCCCGATGATCTTGTGCTGGTACTTCCTCACCAGCAGGTCGAAGGCACGCGTGTCCCCCTTCTGGGCGCGCTCGACGAGTTGTTGATCGGTCTCCCGAGTGCCCATTCACGCCCTCCCCGGCCGAGAGAGGCATGACGGGTTGCCAGGGAGTCGCCGCGAGCGGACTAGTAAAGCATGCATAGTGTCAACCTGAAGCCCTGAGGCAGCTGATAGTCGAAGGCCGGAGCCGAAGTGGCACAAGTGTTCCCGTTTCTGGCGCGTGCATCAAGCCGAATCCCTCGCCGACGATGCCCGCGGTGGGACACGCCGGGGTCTCAACGGTTCCCGGCGCGATTGATTTTTGCCATGCCAACGGGCGATAGTAGAACCCACTATTGGTATTCATCGCCATCGGCGCAGACACGACACAGGTAGCACAATGTCAGAGCAGCAGGTCAACAACCTCAACGTCCTCGCCCAGGACGTCCTGATCTCTCCCGAGGCCCTGAAGAACGAGATCCCGCTCACCGAGGCCGCCGAACGCACGGTGATCGAGGGCCGCGAGACGATCCAGCGGATCCTCGACGGCAGCGACCCGCGCCTGCTGGTGGTGGTCGGCCCCTGCTCCATCCACGACGTCGATGCGGCACTGGACTATGCCCGCCGCCTGCGCCGCCTGGCCGATGAGGTCAAGGATAGCCTCTATATCGTGATGCGCGTCTACTTCGAGAAGCCGCGCACCACCGTGGGCTGGAAGGGGCTGATCAACGATCCGCACCTCAATGACTCCTTCGAGATCGAGGAGGGCCTGCACATCGCCCGCCGGCTGCTGGTGGAGCTGGCCGAGATGGGCCTGCCGCTGGCCACCGAAGCCCTCGACCCGATCTCGCCCCAGTACCTGCAGGACTGCATCAGCTGGTCGGCGATCGGCGCCCGCACCACCGAGTCCCAGACCCACCGGGAGATGGCCTCCGGTCTCTCCTGCCCGGTGGGCTTCAAGAACGGCACTGACGGCAGCCTCGACGTGGCCGTCAACGCCCTGCAGTCGGTGGCGCACCCGCACAACTTCCTCGGCATCGACCAGGCCGGCCAGGTGGCGATCATCCGCACCCGCGGCAACGCCTACGGCCATGTGGTGCTGCGCGGCGGCAACGGCAAGCCCAACTACGACAGCGTCAGCGTGGCGCTGGCCGAGCAGGAACTCAAGAAGGCCGGGGTCAAGCCCAACATCATGATCGACTGCTCCCACGCCAACTCCAACAAGGACCCGGCCCTGCAGGCGCTGGTACTGGAGAACGTCACCAACCAGATCCTCGAGGGTAACCGCTCGATCATCGGCCTGATGGTGGAGTCCAACATCGGCTGGGGCAACCAGAAGATCCCCGAGGACCGCAGCCGGCTGCAGTACGGGGTCTCCATCACCGATGCCTGCATCGACTGGGACACCACCGTGCAGACCTTCAGGCAGATGCACGACAAGCTGACCCCGGTACTGACCCGCCGTAGCGCGGCCTGAGCAGGCACCGCCCCGCAGCCGGACCCGAACAGGCCCGCCGATCTGAACCGGCGGGCCTGTTGCGTGATGGAACGAACGCTCAGGCGTCCTGGCGCACCCCGTCGATCTCGCGCACGAAGGGCGGCAGCGCGTCGAGCAGCGCCCGGCCATAGCGACGGGTCAGCACCCGGCGGTCGAGCAGGGTGATGCGCCCGGCGTCGGCCTCCTTGCGGATCAACCGGCCACAGGCCTGGACCAGCTTGATCGAGGCATCCGGGACGCTGATGCGCATGAAGGGGTTGCCGCCACGGCTCTCGATCCACTCGGCGAGGGTCGCCCCCACCGGGTCGTCGGGCACCGAGAACGGCAGCCGGGTGATCACCACATGGGTCAGGTAGTCGCCGGGCAGGTCGATCCCCTCGGCGAAGCTCGCCAGGCCGAAGATGATGCTGCCCTCCCCGGCGTCGACCCGCGCCCGGTGGCGGGTGATCAGCTCGCGCTTGGGCAGCCGGTCCTGGGCCAGCACCCGCTCGCGACGGGAGGCCGACAGCGCCTTCTCCACGCCGCGCAGCTGGGCCCGCGACGAGAACAGCATCAGTACCGCCTCCCGCTCGCCGAGGGCCTCGACGAAGTCGACGATGGCCCGCTCGTGGCCCTCGCGGTCGGCCGGGTCGACCGCCTCCCGGGGCACGCTGAGCACCGCCCGGGAGTAGTCGAAGGGGCTCGGCAGGCGCTGGTAGCGGTAGCGGTTGGCGAGTCCGGCGCGCTCCTGCAGGCGCTCGAAGCGCCCCAGGGCCGTCAGCGTCGCCGAGGTCACCACGGCGCCGAAGCTGCTGCCCCAGAGCGTCCTGGCCAGGGTATGGGCGGCGGAGACCGGGCTCGCCGAGAAGGTCAGCTCGGGATCGCCACCGAAACGCTCGAGGGTCAGCCAGCGCGCCCGGGGCGGCTCCCCGGGATCGTCCTGCTCGCCGAAGGCCAGCCACAGGGCGTGGGCCTCGAGCGCACGGCCATGGAGCAGCGCCACCAGCGGCAGCCAGGCCTCGGCCTGCTCGCGGGGCAGCCCGGTGTGCTTGTCCGGGTCGAGGCTCTCGCGCAGGATGTCGCCCATGCTCTCCAGGGTGCGCGCGAGCTCGGCGAAGATCACCACCAGGGCGGCGGCGAGTTCGCGCAACGCCTCCGGCGCCCGGCCCATCGCGAAGCGGTGGTGGCGGCTCTCCTCGCCGTCGGCGAGCCCCTGGGGACGTTCGGCCAGTTGGTGGCCCAGGGCGAAGGCCTCGCCGAGCCTCGGCTCGAGCGCGTCGATGGCCTGGGGCAATCCGGCCAGCAATCGCGCCAGGGTCGGCTGCACCGCCAGGGCGGCGTTGAGTTCGGTGAGCGACTTCTTGAGGGTGCGCAGCCAGCGCAGCGCCCCGCCCACGGCGAAGCGGTGGGTGAAGTGCTGCAGCGCCTTGTCCGGCAGGTGGTGCCCCTCGTCGAACACGTAGATGCAGTCGCCGGGCGCCGGCAGCACCACCCCGCCGCCCAGGGCGAGGTCGGCCAGCACCAGGTCGTGGTTGGCGACGATCACGTCGGCACTGTCGAGGTGGCGGCGGGAGCGGAAGAAGGCGCAGGCACCGAAATGGCCGCAGCGGCGGTTGGTGCACTGGCGATGGTCGACGGTGAGGCGCCGCCAGTGGCTGTCGTCGATGGCCTCGGGCCAGCTGTCGCGGTCGCCCTCCCAGCGGCCGTTGCCGTAGGCCTCGCCCAGCGACTGCGCCAGGGCCTGGAAGGCGTCGCCGCCGCTGGCGAGCGACTGCTCGAAGAGCGACAGGGTCGGGTTCTCCTCGCCGCCGTCGAGGGCCTGGTCGAGGCGCGCCACGCAGATGTAGCGCCCCCGCCCCTTGGCCAGGGCGAAGTCGAAATCGAGGCCGCTGTGGGCCTTGAGGGCCGGCAGGTCCTGGTGCAGCACCTGCTCCTGCAGCGCCACCGTGGCGGTGGCGATCACCAGCCGCTTGCCGCGGGCCTTGGCCACCGGCAGCGCGGCGAGCAGGTAGGCCAGGGTCTTGCCGGTGCCGGTGCCGGCCTCGAGCACGCAGACGTGTTCGTCGCTGGTCCGCCGGCCGGCCTCGTCGCTCTCGATGCCGGCCAGGGTACGGGCGATCTCGGCGATCATCAGCCGCTGGCCGTAGCGCGGTGTGAGGTCGAGCCCCTCGAGCACCCGGCGGTAGGCGGTCTGGATCTCGCCCTTCAGGACCTCATCGAGCATGCTGGCGCCTGTATCATTAGGGGGACCACGAGAGAAACGCGGCTTTCCCGGCGACAGGCCTTCGCGGAGGCGCTGTGAACCCTTCCCTGGGCGCTACATTCTTCATCCATGAAGAATGACCTCCGCTCCGACCCGTCCCCGACGCCGCTCAGTGGGGTGGCTTCTCGGGCGCAGCCCGAGCGGTCCTTTCTTCAAGCGGCGCAGCCGCGTCTTCCAGCTTCCAGGCGCGGAGCGCCGCGCTTACCACTTACAGCAGCCCTTCGGGCGGATGCTCGCAGGGCAGCTTGGCGTTGATGAAGCGCTCGATCTCGGGCAGCGAGAAGGCGTCCTCCTCGCCCACGAAGCTGATCGACACCCCCTTGGCCCCGGCCCGGCCGGTACGGCCGATGCGGTGCACGTAGTCCTCCGGGTCCTCCGGCAGGGTGTAGTTGATCACGTGGCTGACATCCTCGATGTGGATGCCGCGCCCCGCCACGTCGGTGGCCACCAGCACCTGGATCTCGCCCTCGCGGAACTGCTCGAGGGTACGGATGCGCTGATTCTGCGGCACGTCACCGGAGAGCATGGCGGCATTGATGCCGGCCTTGCGCAGCAGGTCGTCGAGCCGGCGCACCAGGTCGCGGCGGTTGCCGAACACCATCACCCGGTCGAAGCTCTCCTGCTGCAGCAGCTTGACCAGCAGCCGCTGCTTGTCCTCGTCGCTGACCATGTAGACGCGCTGATCGATGTCGGCGGCGTTCTCCACCGTCACCGCGATCTCCACGTGGGCCGGCTCATGGGTCCACTGGCTCGCCAGGTTGAGGATGTCCTCGGTGAAGGTGGCCGAGAACAGGAAGGTCTGGCGCTCCTCCTTCTTCGGCGTATGACGGATGATGCGCTTGACGTCGGGAATGAAGCCCATCGACAGCATGCGATCCGCCTCGTCGAGCACCAGCACCTCGACCTGGGTCAGGTCAACGTCGCGCTTCTGGTGGAAGTCGAGCAGGCGCCCCGGGGTGGCCACCAGGATATCGAGCCTCTTGCCCAGCCCCTCGCGCTGCTTCTGGTAGTCCATGCCGCCGACGACGCTGGCCACGTTGAGGTCGGTGAAGCGCGCCAGCGCCTTGGCATCCTTCTCGATCTGCAGGGCCAGCTCACGGGTCGGCGCCACGATCAGCGCGCGCGGTGCGCCCGGCTTCTGGCCGTTGGGCACCTCTTCCTCGAGGAAGTAGGCGAGGATCGAGATCAGGAAGGCGGCGGTCTTGCCGGTACCGGTCTGGGCCTTGCCGACCACGTCGCCACCCAGCAGGGTGTGGGCGAGGGCCTCGGCCTGAATCGGCGTGCAGTACTCGAAGCCCTGGGCGTGGATGGCCCGCATCAGCGGCAGCGGCAGGTCGAAGTCGTGGAAGCGCCACTTGCCGGCCACGGCCGGCACCTGGAACTGGCGCAGGTCCCAGCTCGACGACTGACGACGCCGCGGCTTGCGGCGGCGACGCTTGGGCTTGCGATCCTGGGCCGGTGCCGGTGATGTGATCTGTTCCGACTCGCTCATAGGCTTGCTGTCTAGTCCGTTTCAGTGGATAGGAGGCATGACACAAACGCGCATTGTACCAGTCTACGGCGCCGAGGGCCCGTCTCGCGCATGCACCGCGCACGGATCGCTGTCGAAGCACGCGGCCCGGCTGGTAGAATGCCCCCGGATACGCAAGGAGTCTGCGTCATGACACGCCGCAAGAAGACACGCTCGCTGGCCGACAAGGTGCAGATCCGCACCGGCAAGCGCAAGGATTTCAAGAAGTGGCGCCACGAGAATCCCGACCAGGTGACCTCGTCGACCCGCTTCACCCAGAAGAAGCGCCAGCAGCGCAAGCTGCAGGCGGCCCGCAAGCTCGCCCGCCAGGCCGCCGGCGAGTCCATCGCCATTCACCCCGACGACAAGCACGGCGGTACCAGCGGCGAGGAGAACAACGACTGATGCGCCTCGTCTCGTTCAATATCAATGGCATCCGGGCGCGCCTCCACCAGCTCGAGGCGCTCGTCGAGAGCCACCGGCCGGCCCTGATCGGCCTGCAGGAGACCAAGGTCCAGGACAGCGAGTTTCCCCTCGCGGCGGTGGAGGCGATGGGGTACCGGGTCGACTTCCACGGCCAGAAGGGGCACTACGGCGTGGCGCTGATGGTCGACACGAGTCAGTGCGGCGAGCCGGAGGCGGTACACTTCGGCTACCCCGACGACGGCGACGAGGCCCAGCGCCGCATGATCGGCGTGCGCCTGCGCCCGGCCGGCGGCGATCCCCTGACGGTATGGAACGGCTACTTCCCCCAGGGCGAGAACGTCGACCACCCCGTCAAGTTTCCCAACAAGCGCGAGTTCTATGCCCGGCTCAAGCGCCTGCTCGAGGAAGACCACCGCCCCGACGAGCGCCTGGTGGTGATGGGCGACTTCAACATCTCGCCCGAGGATATCGACATCGGCATCGGCGAGGCCAACCGTCGGCGCTGGCTGCGCGAGGGCAAGACCAGCTTCCAGCCGGTGGAGCGCGAGTGGCTCGAGGACATCAAGGCCTGGGGGCTGACCGACAGCTACCGGGTTCGCTACCCCGAGGTCGACGACCGCTTCAGCTGGTTCGACTATCGCTCCCGCGGCTTCGAGCGCGACCCCAGGCGCGGACTGCGCATCGACCATATCCTGGTCACCGCGCCACTCGCCCAGCGGGTGATCGACGCCGGCATCGACTACGACCTGCGCGGCATGGAGAGGCCCTCCGACCACGCGCCGGTATGGACCAAGCTCGACCTGTAACCTTTTCGTGCATCTTCGTCGGACCGTCGCCAACCCTACAGGGGGGACGCCGCCAGGGCCTCGAGCCAGCGCCCGGCCTCCTCCCTGCCCCGCTCGCTGGCCATCCGCAGGGCCCGTTCGGCCAGTGCCGGCTCCCCCCAGCCGTGGGCGAGCTGGCCAAGACGCAGCCAGTCATCGCCGGCATCGCTGCGCTCGGCCACCGCCTCCCAGGCGGCCAGCGCCCGCTGGCGGTCCCGTGACGCCTGCCAGGCCTGGGC
>NZ_PNRE01000012.1 GCF_002879645.1 Halomonas heilongjiangensis
CAGGCCGGCCTCGTATACGGTGCCATCGGCGCCCTGGGTGTTGACGATCACCCGGGCGCTGTCGTCGGCCCCCTGGAGGGTCAGGCTCAGGGTGGCCGAGCTGGTGTCGCCGTCGGCGTCGGTGATGGTGTAGCCCAGCGTGAAGTCGAGGGTGTCGTCGTCCCCCAGCGCCTGCACCGCGGCCAGGCTGTTGTCGAGGGTGAAGCTCCAGCTGCCGTCGGCATTGAGCACCAGGGTGCCGTACTTGGCCAGTTCGGCCATGGCCTCGGCATTGGCCGCGTCGTTCCAGGTCAGTGAGCCGTCGCCGTCGGCGCCGAAGCTGTCGTTGTCGAGCACATTGCCGCTGAGCTGGCTGTTCGCGCCGTCCTCGGTGACGGTGCCACCCTCGTCATCCCTGGCCTCGGGGGCGTCATCGAAGAAGGTAATGGTCAGGGACCCTGTGGCCTCGGTGCCATTGCCATCGATGACCGTGAAGGTCAGCTCGGTGCTGGCATCGTCGGTACCCTCGGCGTGCAGGACATTGTCGAGCAGCGTCAGGGTGTACTCGCCGGTGAGCGGATTCACCTGGATAGTGAACAGGTCACCGCGCGGGCCGGTAGCGGTCAGGGTGTTGCTGCCGGCATCCCAGCCGTAGGTGACGGTCTCGGAGCCCACGACACCACTGCTGCCGTCCATGCCGGCGAAGCCGATGCTACCCACCCCGTCGTCACCGAAGTCGAAGTCCAGCGTGCCGCTAGACACCGAGCCACCCTCTTCCAGCATCTGAGCATCGAAGAGCTCGGCCCCGGAGGCCCCCGCTTCCGGGATGGCATCGACGACTTCCGGCTCCTCGACCGGGGGTTCTGGCTCTTGCTCTTCCACTTCGGCCAGCAAGCTCGGCGCCCCGCCCTCCGGCGGCCCATCGAACTGCCCGACGCTGAAGTCGAAGGCCAGCGGGTCGGTGTCTTCCGCGATACGGGCCAGGCGCACGAAGCTGTGGCCGTCGCCACCGCCGCCACCCGGGCCGGCACCGGCCGCCGTGGCGTCGAAGATATCGAGCAGGTCGCCCTCCTCATCCTCGAGGGCGGCGAGCAGCGCCTCGAGATCCTCGTCCAGGGCGCTGGCATCCTCTACGTCCACCGGCCGGTCGGCGTCGAGATCCGGGGTCATGGCGATCTGCTGGCCGCCCTCGATCAGGGTGGGGGCGAGGTTGTCGCCGAAGTCGAGCTCGACCCGGGCGTTGTCGGCGGTGACGAGCGTCTCGCCCTCCTGAAGGCTATCCCCGACGCGCAGTTCGCGCAGGTTGCCTTCGGCGTCACGCGCCCAGGCCTGGCCGGAGAGGGAAACGACGGTTGCGATGGACATGGTATGACTCCCTGCGAGGTATTCGTCTTCGGATGCCGCATCAGGAGCCCATCATTCGCGAGGCGGAAGAACATGACCCTTGGGCGGCTTATACCTTCACATTAAGTAACAAAGCATCGATTGAGTATTGGACCGATGGACAGGTAGCAAAAAACATGGCCGCCATCAGGAATGGCGGCCGAAAAGAATACTGTTGGCTTATCAGGGTGGCGGAGGAGGCGTCCCGCCTGGTCGAAGACAGCGCTCATCATCCCGAATCGGCAACGCTCGCGTCCTGGTGCGAGAGCCGCAGGATCAGTTGCATACGGTCGCGGACACCGAGCTTGCGGAACACCGCCCCGAGGTGGGCCTTGACGGTGCGCTCGGTGATGTCGAGTCGCCGGGCGACCGCCTTGTTGCTTTGCCCCTCGGCCACCGCCAGCGCCACCGCGCGCTCCCGCCCGGTGAGCACGGCGAGGATCTCCTCCTGCAACCGCGACTCGCCTCCCAGCGCCTTGAAGGTGCCCCCCACCACCTGGGCGAGCAGCTCGGGCCAGACCCAGATCCCCTGGTTGGTGGTCACCACCTCCACCTGACGCAGCAGCTCCGCTGGCGAGAGCGCATGGGCGTAGCCGCGTGCGCCGGCGTTCAGGGCCTGAAAGGCCTCGAGCGAGTTCGGCGCATAGCTCAGCACCATCAGGGTGGCGCCGCGCCCACTGAGGGTAGACACCAGGGCCGGCCACCCCTCGAGATTGCTCATCACCCAGATCCGATCGCCGCGACCGGCCCAGGCCCTCGCCTGCTGCGGGTTCACCAGGCGAGCCTGTGGAAACGCCTCGCGCCAGCGCGGGATCTCGTCGCGCCCCTGACAGACGAACAGGTGTGCCATCATCGCTCTCCCATGGAGTCACTCCAGGCCCGCAGCACGGGCTTGAGCAGATACTGCATCACGGTGCGCTTGCCGGTCATGATGTCGACCTGGGCGGTCATGCCGGGTATCACCGCCAGCTCGCTCGCGATGTTCTCGCTCTCGACGGTCCGCACGCGCACCAGGTAGAAGGTGTTGTCGTTGTCATCGGTGATGGTGTCGGCGCTGATGTGGTCGAGCTCGGCCGACAGTCCGCCGTAGATGGCGAAGTCGTAGGCGGTGAGCTTGATGGTCGCCGGCTGCCCCGGACGCAGGAAGGCGATGTCCTGGGGGGCGATGCGCGCCTCGACCAGCAACTGGTCGTCGCTGGGCACGATCTCCACCACCTCCTGGCCGGCCTGGGCGACCCCGCCGATGGTGTTGATGGCCAGACGCTGCACCACGCCGTCCACCGGCGAGCGCACCTCGGCCAGGCGCACCCGGTCCTGCAGCCCGGTGCTGGATTCGTCCAGGGCATTGAGGTCGCCCAGCGTCTGGGCCAGATCGTTCTGCCAATCACTGCGCCGCTCGGTCCTGACCTCGCTCAGTTGGGTGCGCGCCTCCTCCACGGCGGCCTCGAGTCGCGATACCGCCGCCGCCGCCTGGTCACGCTCGCCGGTGGCCCGCGAGACCTCCCGCTGCAGGCGCAGCACCTCGACCTCGGACACCGCCCCGGACTGCAGCAGCGGGCGCGTCAGGTTGAGTTCCTGGCCGGCCATGTTGGCCTCGCGCTGGGCGGTGTCGCGCCTGGCCCGGGCCTCGCGCAGCTCCTCCTCGCGCTGGCGGATGCGATCGGCGAGGATGCTCTCCTGCTCGCGCAGCTCCTCGCGGCGACTCTCGTAGACCTCGCGCTCCTGGGCGACGATCCCGGGCGCCTCGCTGCGCAGGGTCTCCGCCGGGGCGAAGGGGGTGTCGGTGATCAAGGCCCGCAATCGCTCGGCGCGCGCCTCCAGGGCCAGCGCCTGGGCGCGGTTCTCGCGGAAGCTGGAGACGAAGCGGGTCGGGTCGATGCGCATCAGCACCTGGCCGGCCTCGACCATCTGCCCCTCGCGCACCAGCATCTCCTGGACCACGCCACCGTCGAAGGTCTGGACCCGTTGCAGCTGGCTGGAGGGAATCACCCGACCGCTCCCCCGGGTCACCTCGTCGATGGAGGCAAAGTACGACCAGGCGACCAGCGCCGCCACCGCCAGCAACACCACGTAGAGGAAGGCCCGGGCACGGAGCGGATCCTGCTGCAGTCGCGCCCAGTCGGCGTCGCTGGCCCAGTCGCGGTTGAGGTGTGCCGCCGTGACGCTCCGCGCGAAGAGCCGGTCGATGAAGGGCCGGAAGGGCCTGCCGCCCACCTCGGAGAAACGCCCGATCGCCTCGAACCCCTGCTGTTCGGCGGTACTGTCCCGGTGCTTTGTCATCAGCCGGCCCTCCCGATCTGCCCGCTGCGCAGGGCCTCTACCACCTTGTCGCGGGGGCCGTCGGCGACCACCTTGCCGGCGTCGATGACGATGATGCGATCGACCAGCGACAGCAGCGAGGTGCGGTGGGTGACGACGATCATGGTCTTGCCGTGGGCATAGGCCTTGAGCCTGGCCTTGAAGGCCTCCTCGCTGGCGTGGTCCATGGCGCTGGAGGGCTCGTCGAGCAGCAGGATGCGCGGATCGTGAACCAGCGCCCGGGCGATGGCCACCGCCTGCCGCTGGCCACCGGAGAGTGACTGGCCGCGCTCCCCGACCTGCAGGTCGACCCCATGGGGGTGGGAGTTGACCAGGCCCTCGAGGCCGGCGAGCTCGATCGCCCGCAGCAACGCCTCGTCGTCCACCCCGTCGCTGCCGCCCCCGGCCACCACGTTGTCACGCAGCGAACCGAAGAACAGGCTGACGTCCTGGGGCACATAGCCGATGTGGCGACGCAACTGGATGGGGTCGAACTGGCGGATGTCGACGCCGTCGACCAGCACCGCCCCGGCGCTGGGCGCATAGAGCCCCAGGATGAGCTTGGTGAGCGTCGACTTGCCGCAGCCCACCCGGCCCAACAGGGCGACCTTCTCGCCGGGCTCGATGGTGAGCGAGATATCGCGCAGGGCATCGCGCTCTTCATCGGGGTAGCGCAGGCTCACCTTGTCGAAGCGGATCTCGCCGCGCACCACCGGCCGGTTGATGAACTGCTTGTCGTCGGGACGCTCCACCGGACGCTCCATCACCGCGTTGAGCGACTGCAGCGCCGTGGACGACTGGTGGTACTGGGCGAGCAGCGCCGCGGCCTGGCTGACCGGGGCCATGGCCCGCGACGAGAGCAGGTAGGCGGCGATCAGCCCCCCCTGGGTCAGGTTGCCCTCGATGATCTGGTAGACCCCGATGAGGATCACGCAGACCGCCACGCTGTGCTGGGCCCAGAGCGCCACGCTGGAGACCGAGGAACTGACCAGGCGCAACTGGGCGGCGGTGCGCGACAGGTAGGCGGAGGCCTTCTCCCAGATGCCCTGGATGCGGCTCTCGGCGCGCAGCGCCTTGACCGTCTCCAGGTGCGAGATCGACTCGACCAGGGTGGCGTTGCGCTGGGCACCCACTCGCCAGGTCGTCTCGGAGAGCTCGTGGAGCTTGCCCTGGGCCGCCATGGCGTAGAGCAGCACGAAGACGATGCCCGCCAGCACCGGAAGCACCAGCGGCGGGGCGATCAGCGCGATGATGCCGGCGAACAGGAGCACGAAGGGCAGATCGACCAGCGCCACCACCGTGGCCGAACCGATGAAGCCCCGCACCGCCTCGAAGGACTGCAGCGTCGCCGCGAACGAGCCGGTGGAGGCCGGCCGGGCCTCCATCCTCAGCCCCAGCACCCGCGCCATGATCGACGACGACAGCTTGACGTCGGCCCGACTCGCCGCCAGGTCGACGAAGGCGTTGCGCATCAGGCGCAGCGCCAGGTCGAAGCAGAGCACCACGAAGATGCCGACGGCCAGGATCCAGAGCGTCTCGGTGGCGTGGTTGGGCACCACCCGGTCATAGACGTTGAGCACGAACAGCGGCATCGCCACGGCGAAGAGGTTGATCGCCACCGACCCGGCGATGACGTCGCGGTAGAGCTTGCGGTTCTCGCGGATCACCCCCCAGAACCAGTGGCGCGAGCGCTGCTTGTTGACCTCGGGCCCGCGGGCATCGAAATGGAAACGCGGACGCACATAGATCGCCTGCCCGCTGTAGCTCGACTGGAGGCCATCGAGGCCGACCTCGGTCTCGGCATCGCCCAGTTCGGGGAAGATCACCCGGGCACGGCGCGCCTTGAGGTCCAGCGCCACCAGCACGCAGGCACGGCCCGGCTCCAGCAACAGCACGGCAGGAAACAGCGCCGGGTTGAGCTGCACCAGGCGACTCTTGACGATCCGCGCGGTGAGCCCCGCCCGGGAGGCGGCCCGCGGGAAGATGGCCGGCGTGATCCGGCCCTCCTCGAGGGGCAGGCCGGCGGTGAACGACTCCGCCGTCGCCGCATGCCCGTGGACCAGGGCGATGGACTGGAGGCATTCGAGGAGTTCATCCCGAACGACGGGGCGCGAAGGACCCGAGGACGGGTCCAGGTTTTCTCTGAGCGTCACACCTACCTCTGATGTTACCCCGCCACACCGCGGGAGAGCGCGTCATTGCCGGCGGCGAGGCCAAGGGGCTGCTCCGCGACGGGATGGAAACTCATGTCGAGGTTCTCGCCGACCCGCTCCAGGGTCACCTCGACCCGCCGATTCTGACGACGGCCATCGACGGTGTCGTTGCTCGCCACCGGCTGACGGGAGCCGTAGCCACGGGTCTCGACCAGGCCACGGCTCACCCCCTGGCTGACCAGATAATCGGCGACGCTGTCGGCACGCGCCTGTGAGAGCGGGTCGTTGATGGCATCGTTGCCGGTGCTGTCGGCATGGCCGGCGATGAAGACCCGCGCCAGGTCGGTGCGGTCGCGAATCTGCGAGGCCAGCCCGGCCAGTTCGTTGCGGGCCTCGGCGGAGAGCTCGGCACTGTTGATGGCGAACAGTGCATCGGCGGACAGCGTGATGTCCGGCGCCCGGGTCGGTGCCGGCGCCGTGATGCCACCGGTGAAGTCGGAGAGGGTGAAACCGGACGGCCCCTGGGCCGGGCAGACCACATCGGGATTGATCTCCACGCCGTCGCTGCCCAGCTCGGCCAGGGTCGGCATGTCGTCGCGGCGCACCTCGAGAGCCTGCATCAGCTGGCCCATGGCGGCCAGGGTGCGAGCGTCGGACAGGGCCACGTCGTACTGGGCATTGACGTAGGCACGGCTGGCCTCGAAGTACTCGTTCTCGCTGTCCAGCACGTCGAGCAGGGTGCGCTGGCCGATGTCGAACTGCTGCTGATAAGCGCCGCGCACGCGGTTGATGGACTGGCGGTGCTGGTTGAGGTACTGCATCTGCTCGCGCAGGCGCTGGGTGTCGTTATAGGCGATCTGGGTGGTCTGGCGCACATTGGTACAAGCCACTTCCCGCTGATTGATCGCCTGCTCGACCCGATCGGTGGCGGCACGGAAGGAAGCCAGGTCGCTGCCACCGCGGTAGAGGTTCATGCTCGCCACCAGCTCGATGCTGTGCTGATCGCGACGGCCATTGAGGCCACTCTCGTTGTTGGTGCCGGTACGGCCACGCAGGTCGAGGCGCGGATGGAAGCCGGACCTGGCCCCCTCGCGCTCGGCACGTGATGCCTCGATGTTCTCGATGGCGGCATGGAACTCGGGGTTGCCGGCGAAGGCCAGGTCCACGGCCTCGGCCACCGAGGGCGGCAGGCGATTGTCGAGGCCCGGCGCCGGGGCGAGGTTCTCCGCCGGCAGGTCGCCGACGATGCGCTGATAGCGCGCCGTGACGTCATGCAGGTTGGAGGCCTCGGTCATCAGGTTGGACTCGGCCAGGGCCAGCCGGCCGCTGATCTGTTCCAGGTCGACGCCGCGACCGGCACCGGACCGCGCCCGCTCCTCGGTCTGGGTGAAGACGCGCAGGTGATCGGCGTAGTTGTCCTGGGCAAGGCCCACCAGATCGCGATAGCGGCTGACGTCGAGATAGGCCCGGGTGGCCTCCAGGGCAACGTCCTCGCTGGCCCCCAGCAGTTCGTAGTAGCGCACCAGCTTGGCGCGGTCGAGCCGCGCCACCTCGCTGTGCGTGGCGAAACCGTCGTAGAGCATCTGGGTCAGGGTCAGCTCGGCGAAATCGGTGTCGTAGCTGCCACGCCCGTCACCCTCGAGGTCCTCGCGACCGATCCCGGCGGCTACGTCGATGCTCGGCAGGTAGTTGCCGCGCGCCACGCCGACGTCATGACCGGAGGCCCGCAGGCCATTCCAGGCGGCCTGAACCTCGGGATTGGTGGCGATGGCACGCTGCACCACCTGCTGGAGGTTGGTCGAACCGGGCGCGGCCAGGCCAGGCGGCAAGGACTGGGCCACGGCGGCCGCGAGCGGCAACAGGGTGAGCGACGTACCCACCACGACAGCCCGCGCCAGTCGGCGGGTATCCCGGACACGCGAAGAGTCGATTGCGAATTTCATTTGAGTTCCCTTTCATGATTAGCAGACGAACGACGAACGATGCCGTAAGCCTGTCAGGAGGTTGAGCCTATATTTTTGTTATTACGGGCCTCATCCGGCTCGACCGGACGGCGCTTCCCTTCCCGCTTCCCTTCGAATGGCGATGCCTCACTCCGTATCGGTATCAGAAAACTCGGCTGGAGCGAGGTGAGGGCCACGATACTTTTTCATGAACGTTAACCTTTGTAAGTCATCGTAACCAAAGCCGGGCATTTGTCCAATCCCTAATCGATGCAAAAAGCGAAGAGATCGGCGCCTCTTGATGTAAGAGAAAGCCTACAAAATATTCTTTGGCGCCGTTCTCCCTCTCTCCCGGCCATTGCCAAACGTGCTATCGTCACGCCATCACCGACACGGCAGGGTCACGACAAGGAGAACGCCATGTCCTCTTCGGAAATCCAGAAGACACGAGTCATCAACGAGTTGCGTGGCTTCATCAAGAAACTGCTGCAGGATCCCAAGATCCTCGAGCAGTCGCTGGAGATCGCCCGCCGCCAGCTATCGGAAGGCAGCAAGAGCGAGGCGATGGCGCGGATCGCCAACGAGATCTCGGACACCACCAGCGTGCATATCCCGGAGGATCCGACCGAACACTCCGAGGCCGACCGGCTCTACCTGGAGGTCCTCAAGGAAGTGGTCGACGAGGAACAGGCCCTCTATTGAGCCTTGCCCTCGCCCAGGACTCGGCCCGTTGCCCAGGAACGCCCGGCACTCGCCGGGCGTTCTGCATCGGGGAATCCGCCGGCAGGGCAATCGCAGTTGGCGGTAACGCTCGAGACTGTTCCGGCGACAGGTCGGCGAGGGGGCGCTGTGAACCCCTCCCTGGGCGCTACCGATTCCATCCATGGAATCGGACCCCCTCTTCGACCTGTCCCCGGCGCCACTCGCTTTGGGTAACTGCGATATCCCTGACCTCGCCGGTCGAGGCCGTGCGCTGTCGCGGCGGCACTGATATCATATCAACAGACTGTTTTTGAATCGTTTTTTACGCATGCACTATCTGCTCAAGCTGTTCCCCGAGATCACCATCAAGTCGCGCTCCGTACGCCGGCACATGACGCGCTGCCTGGCCGGCAATGTGCGCACCATCCTGCGTCGGCTCGACGAAGGGGTCAGCGTCAAGGACACCTGGGATGCCCTGCACGTCACCCTGCCGGAGGCACTTCCCGAAGCGCTGACCCGTGAGATGGAAGAGCGACTGACCCGGATCCCGGGCATCCACGAGGTGCTGGCCATCCGCGAGGCGCCCTTCTCCGACCTGACCGACATCGCCGACCAGGTGGTGCCGCTGTGGCAACACACCATCGCGGGACGCCGCTTTCGGGTCAGTGCCAAGCGCCGCGGCGACCATGACTTCAGTTCCGAGCACATCGAGCGCCTGATTGGCCGCCGGCTGCTCGAGGCGAGCCCCGATGCCAGGGTCGACCTCACCCGCGCCGACGTGAACGTCTCCGTCGAGGTCGTGCACCAGCGACTGCGGCTGATCCAGGCACGCTGGCCCGGCCTGGGCGGCTACCCGCTCGGCCTGCAGGGGCAGGCCCTGACGCTGATCTCCGGCGGCTTCGACTCACCGGTGGCGGCCTGGCGCATGATGCGGCGCGGCATCAAGACCCACTTCCTGTTCTTCAACCTGGGGGGGCCGGCCCACGAGGCCGGGGTGCGCGAGGTGACCCACCACCTCTGGCAGCGCTACGGCAGCTCCCATCGCGTCAACTTCCTCTCGGTCCCCTTCGAGGGAGTGGTCGCCGAGATCCTGCGCAGCGTGCCCGATGGGCTCATGGGGGTGGTGCTCAAGCGCATGATGGTGCGCGCCGCCAGCCGCATCGCCCATCGCGAGCGGATCCCGGCGCTGGTCACCGGCGACGCCATCGCCCAGGTCTCGAGCCAGACCCTGACCAACCTGGCGCTGATCGACGAAGCGAGCGAGCTGCCGATCCTGCGTCCGCTGCTCACCGAGGACAAGCAGGACATCATCGCCCAGGCGCGCCGCCTCGACACCGCCCGCTTCGCCGAGACGATGCCCGAGTACTGCGGGGTGATCTCCCGCCGACCCCATACCCGCGCCCGCGCCCACGATGTCGAGCAGGCCGAGGCCGGGTTCGACTTCGCGGTGCTCGAGGCCGCCATCCGGGCGGTCGAGACGACCCGCTCCGACCGCCTGATGGAGCGCCGGCATCCCCCCGGCGAGGTGCCGACGGTGGACTCGCCTCAGGCCCTCGCGCAACTCGGCGATGCCAGCGTGATCGACATCCGCGCCCCGGAGGAACGCGAGGCTTCGCCCCTGCGACTTCCCGATGTACCGCGCCTCGAGATCCCCTTCTATGAACTCCAGGGCCGCGCCCCGGACCTGCCGGACGACCGCTGCTACCTGCTCTATTGCGACCAGGGGGTGATGAGCCGGATGCAGGCCCTGCACCTGCACGACCGGGGGCTGACGCACTTCGGCGTCTACCGCACGACCTGACTCGCTCGAACAGCGTTTTTTTTGCTGTCCCTCGCTACACTTTCCCCCTCGCCGAGCTACGCTACAAAAAGGAACAATTTGTTATCGCAGGTTGCGAGGGTGGCGTATGGGCGCGCACGAGTCGTCGTCACACCGGAAGTCCTCTTCCGCCGTATCATCGCCAGGGAACGGCGTAGCGCACTCCAGTGCCTCGCCGCTCATCCTCCAGGAACCGCCGCTGGAGCCGGCTCACCCACCCGAGAAGCCGCGGCACCGCCTGCGCAATTGGGGGCTGCTGCTGCTCGCTCTGGTCGCCGTCACCCTGGCCACCCTGCTGGTCGCCGAGGCGCGTACCTCGCACTTCCAGGCCCAGGAGCTGTCACGCTATGCCGGCACGCTGGGCTATACCCTCGCGCCCGGACAGAGCGATCGCATCCTCTTCCCCCGCCACGGGCCCTTCGACCAGCGCCTGGGCTATGCCCAGTTGCCACAGATCGAGGAACGCCTGCTCGGTCGCGGCTACGACATCGAACGCCAGGCACGCTTCTCGCCAGCGCTGCTGGAATACACCCGTCGCGGCTTCTTCCCGCCCTACCCGGAGAAGACCCGGGCCGGCCTGACCCTGGAAGAGTGCCGTGGCGAGACGCTGTACGAATTCCGCCATCCCCAGCGTCACTATCCGCACTTCGATGCCGTCCCGCCGCTGATGCTGCAGGTGCTGCTCTACATCGAGAATCGCCAACTGCTCGATGAGAGCGCCCCCTACGCCAACCCGGCAGTGGACTGGCCACGCTTCACCAAGGCGGCCATGTCCCAGGTGGGTCGTGCGCTTGACATGTCCGGCCAGGCCGCCGGCGGGAGTACCCTGGCTACCCAGGTCGAGAAGTACCGGCACTCCCCGCGCGGGCTGACCGGTTCGCCGATGGAGAAGATGCGCCAGATGGTCTCGGCCAGCGTCCGCGGCTACCAGCAGGGGCCACAGACGCTGGCCGCACGGCAGGACGTGGCGCTGGACTACCTCAACTCGGTGCCGCTGTCGGCGGCACCCGGTTACGGGGAGGTTCACGGGGTCGGTGACGGGCTCTGGGTCTGGTTCGGTGCCGATTTCGACGAGCTGAACCGGCTGCTGGTCCCCGGCTTCAACTCGTCCGCCCCCCTCGAGGCCCAGGGCCTGGCGCTGCGTCAGGTGGTCGCCCTGATGATCGCCCAGCGTCGCCCCTCCTGGTACCTCACCACCGGCCGTCAGGCGCTGGAGCAACTCACCGACAGCTACCTGCGCCTGCTTGCCGACGAGGCACTGGTCGGCCCGGACCTGCGCGATGCCGCCCTCGGCCAGCGCCTGCCGTTCCGCGACTTCGCTCGTGATCCGGTGCGTCTGCAGGTCGAGCTGGACAAGGGCCTGCAAATGGCCCGTGGCCGCCTCGGCGGCCTGGTCGGCCTGCCGTTCTACGACCTGGACCGTCTCGACCTGAGGGCACGCACCACTCTCCACGGCGACCTGCAGCGCCAGGTCACCGACTACCTGTACCGACTCGCCGACCCTGACTTCGCCAGCGAGATCGGGCTGTTCGGCGATCGCCTGCTGTCGCCGGAGAAGACCCGCGAGGTTCGCTACAGCTTCACCCTCTTCGAGCGGGGCGATGACGGCTTCCGCGTGCGTGTGCAGACCGACAATACCGGCCAGCCCTTCGACATCAACGAGGGCAGCAAGCTGGAGCTCGGCTCCACCGCCAAGCTGCGCGTACTGGCGACCTACCTGGAAGTGATCGCCGAGCTGCACCAGCGCCATGCCGGCAAGTCCGTGGAGACGCTGCGTCAAGTGGGGGTGGATCGTCAGGACGTGCTCAGCCGCTGGGTACTCGACACCTTGATCGCCCGCCCCGACATCGGACTCGACGAGATCCTCGCGGCCGCCATGGAGCGGCGCTACTCGGCCAGCCCCCATGAGGCCTTCTTCACCGGCGGCGGGCGTCATACCTTCAGCAACTTCCGCCGCGAGGACAACGGCCGTAACCCGACCCTCTCGGAGGCCATGCGCGAATCGCTCAACCTGCCCTTCGTGCGCGTGCTGCGCGATCTGGTGCGCTACAGCACCCATCGCAACGAGCATCGCAGCCATCTGCTCGAGGACGACGGCGACCCGCGCCGTCTGGAGTACCTGCAGCGCTTTGCCGACCGTGAGGGTCGTGTCTTCATGCAGCGCTTCTGGCGCAAGTACCGTGACAAGGACAGCGACGAGCGCCTCGATGCCTTTCTCGGGGGGCTGCGCATCACGGCCTCACGCCTGGCCGCGGTGCATCGCTACCTCTTCCCGGAGGCCGACCGCGACGTCTTCGCCGCCTTCCTCGCCGAGTGGCTACCCGGAGAAACGCTCAGCGACCGTCGAATCGACGAACTCTATGACGTCCATGCGCCCGGCAACCATACCCTGTCGGACCAGGGCTACATCGCCAAGGTGCACCCATTGGAATTGTGGCTGCTCGGCTACCTGCTGGACTATCCCGAGGCCACCTTCTTCGAGGCCGCCGCCGCCAGCCAGCAGGAACGCCAGGAAGTCTATGGCTGGCTGTTCAAGACCCGCCACCGTAGCGCCCGCGACGTACGCATCCGTACCATGCTCGAGGTCGAGGCCTTCCTCGACATCCACCAGCGCTGGCAGCGCCTGGGCTACCCCTTCGAGCATCTGGTGCCGTCGCTGGCCACCGCGGTGGGCACCTCGGGCGATCGCCCGGCGGCCCTGGCCGAATTGATCGGGATCATCCTCAACGACGGCGTACGCCTGCCGACCCTGCGCATCGACGACCTGCACTTCGCCGACGCCACCCCCTACGAGACCCGCTTCGTGCCGACCGAGGGCCGTGCGCGCCAGGTCATGGCCCCGGAAGTGGCCGCGGTACTGCGCGAGACGCTCTCCCAGGTAGTGGATGGCGGTACCGCTCGTCGCCTGCATGGCAGCTTCGCCCTGGACGACGGCACCGCCCTGCTCCTGGGCGGCAAGACCGGTACCGGCAACAACCGCATCGAGACGGTGACCCGCGGCGGGCACGTCATCGACTCCCGGGCGCGCAACCGCACCGCCACCTTCGTCTTCTACCTCGGCGATGACCACTTCGGCACCCTCACCGCCTACGTGGCGGGCGGCGAGTCGGACAACTTCCGCTTCACCTCGGCCCTGCCGGTCCAGGTACTCAAGGGCATGGAGCCGATCCTGGCGCCACATCTCGATCCTTCTGCACACCGCCAGTGCCTGCCGCCGGCAACAAGGGAGATGCTGATGGCGCGGCGCTCGATGTGATCTCTCCTCGTCCGACAGTCGGCGAGCACAAGCGAAACAACGGGAAGGGAGGGGCAACCCCTCCCTTCCCGTTCATGGCAGCACCGGAGTGAGTGCCGGTTCAGCAGATCTCTTCCCAGAGCCGTTGCCGGAAGTCCTTGGGCAGATCGGCCACCTTGCCGAGCCGCGAGAGATGGGCATCGGTCATGTCCTTGGCGACCTCGTGATAGCAGCTGCTCAGCAGAGTGGGATTGCGCAGCGTATCGGGGTCGGAGAAGCACTTCGACATCTTCTCGCCCGAGACGGCACAGGCGGTCAGGAACTCGACCTCGACCTGGATCGTCTCGAGGATCGACTCCATCCAGGCCTGTTGCATCCTGACCAGCGGATGCGAGGCATCCATCCAGTGATGCACCCACCAGTCGAACATCGGCTGCGAGGCAATGGCGACGCTCTCGGGCAGGGCGACGAAGGTATCGTAGTTCGCTGCGGGAATCTCGTGAACCGTGGGCACTTGTTCAGCTTTGGCGGTTGACATGTTAACGCCCCTCAAAACGGAGTGTTGGTGAGTCATTGAGTGTAGTGGCCGCGGCCCAAGTCGGTCAGACAATTTTGGCACGACGTTAGCTTGTCTGGCTTTAGGCCGAACTCCTGTTGCTCAGGTCAGGATGGGGGTGATGCATGCCACACCATGGGATGAAACAACTACTCTAGTGAGGTGGAGTGGAACCTCACCCTACCGTCGTGCGGTTGTCATACGCCGCAGGCACAGTGACCGCCTCCACCCGACGCCAACAAGGAAGATAGCGAGACACGACATGAACAAGAAATTCACCATCGCCCTGGGGTGCCTCACCGCCCTGACCGTCACTCCTGTCGCCTACGCCGGCGACACCGATCCCAGCGGCTACTACGATGCCCTGATCGACGCCGCCAGCCACGTCACCCTGGGCCCTCGCCCGCTGTTCCTGGTCCACGACATGAGCGAGGAGACCGACCGAGAACGCGAGCTCAAGTCCGACCTGCTGAGCTGTGCCGCAGGCAACCGCAACGGCCAGCGTTCCGACCTGACCATCTCCCACCGCGGTGCACCACTGATGTTCCCCGAGCACACCCTGGAGTCCTACCTGGCCGGCGCCCAGGGCGGCGCCGGCATCATCGAGTGCGACGTCACCTTCACCGCCGACAACGAGCTGGTCTGCCGGCACTCCCAGTGCGACCTGCACTACACCACCAACATCGTCGAAACCGATCTGGCCGAGAAGTGCAGCGTGCCGCCGGAATTCGACCCCGACAGCGGCGAGCTCGTCAACGCCGCGGATATCCAGTGCTGCACCAGCGACATCACCCTGGCCGAGTTCCGCACCCTGGAGGGCAAGATGGAAGGCGCCGACCGCGAGGCGCGCAGCATCGAGGCCTATCTCGCCGGCACCCCCGGGTGGCGCACCGGCCTCTACGACACCCGCGGCACCCTGATGAGCCACGCCGACACCATCGAGCTGTTCAAGGCACTCGGCGTGAAGATGACCCCGGAGCTCAAGGCGCCCAGCGTGGAGATGCCCTTCAACGGCATGTCCCAGCAGGACTACGCCCAGAAGATGATCGACGAGTACAAGGCCGCCGACGTGCCCGCAAGCGACGTCTACGCCCAGTCGTTCCTGCTCGACGACGTGCTCTACTGGATCGAGAACGAACCCGAGTTCGGCGAGCAGGCCGTCTACCTGGATGGCCGCTACGATGACGACGGTTTCGATCACACCGACCCCGCCACCTGGTCACCGAGCATGCAGGAACTGGCCGATCAGGGCGTGAAGATTCTCGCCCCGCCGATGTGGATGCTGCTCGCCGCCAACCCGGAGTTCGGTGACGGCGACAGCCGCGTGGTGCCCTCGACCTATGCCGAGCACGCCAGGGACGCCGGGCTCGAGCTGATCACCTGGACCCTCGAGCGCTCCGGCCCACTGGCCGAGGGCGGCCAGTGGTACCACAGCACCACCGAGGAGGTGATTCGCCGCGAGGGCGACAAGCTGATCTCGCTCGACGTGCTCGTCCAGGACGTCGGCGTGATCGGCATCTTCAGCGACTGGCCGGCCACCGTGGCCTTCTATGACAACTGCATGCAGCAGCGCTGACCGAGGGAACGATCGACGCGGCGACCGATGGCGAGCCCCCTGCCACCGGTCGCCGTGACGCCACGCCTCAGGGAATCTCCCGCCGATAGAGCGAGTAGCCCGAGACCCGCCAGCGCTCGCCAGTTTGCGCGTCGTAGTAACCGCCCTGGGCGCTGCGGCCTTCGTCTTCAATCTTCCAACTCCCGCCACCGTCGTAGCTCACCGCGGTGATGTCACTACCCAGCAGGCTGGAATCGTCGACGCCGTCGAACAGCAGGCCCTCTTCCGGGGTGAGATAGAGCGCGTAGCCGACCAGTTGCGGCGCGAACTCATGCAGCTCCTGCAGCGTCTCGCCGTTCCAGCCCCATACCGAGCTGGGACGCGGCTGGTCGCGCTCCTCGGCAGCGGTCAGATGGCGCGGGCGCCCTTCCCGGGCCAGCACATACACCATGCCCTGCTCGTTGGCGACGATGTCGCTGACGGTATGCTGCGGCAGGGTGAGTTCCAGCCGCGGCGTGTCCTCGCCCCAGGGCAGCGCGTAGACCGGGCTGGTGCCGCTCTCGGGGTCGAAGTAGGCCATGCGCAGCACGTTGTCACGTCCCAGCGCCACCAGGTCGAACTGCTGGCGCTCATTCTCCGGGTTACACGCCCCGTCCGGCACCGGGAGTTCCTCCCAGTGCTCACCGCCGTCCTCGGTGCGCCAGATCCGCGGCCCCCAGCCGATCAGGTAGCCGCGCTCGGCATCGAGGAAACGCAGGAAGCTGATGTTCTGCCCCTCCGGCCACTCGAGCCGCTCCCACGTCGCCCCCTGATCGGTGGACTTGAACAGCTGAGTCAGCTGCGGTGTGTAGCGCTCTCCTGGTGCCGGTTCTTCGTGATAATCCATCCAGCCGGTGGCCAGATAGAGCGTGCTCCAGTCCGGCGCCAGCCACCAATCGGCCCGCTGGGCCGGCTCCTCGAAGCGCCGGGTCACCTCACCATCCAGGTTGCCGCCCAGGATGCGCACCGAGCGGCGGTTGGCAATTTCGGATACATTCCCCATCCATGCTTCCGTAGGCTCTGCTCTGTTGGGGTCGCTGCGCTCCTCGCGAGGCTTGAAGGTAGTCTCGGGATTCGTCAGCTTCATGGACAGTACCTTATCGCCACGAAGCCGAAAATCTCCCGGCCCATAGGGCTTGTCTTCCTTCATAAAGTCGTTGCTGACTCTGTCCCACATTCCATTGCCTCCCACGACATATCCCACGACCGCTATGGCCGCCACCAACCCTGCTAACCAACGCCAGCGCATCTTGCTTGACTCCTATCTCAGGTGCCTTGTCAAAGCCTGCAAGGCACGCTCGACCGCATCAGCCCCCTGACGTGCCGCACCACTCACTGCTTCTGCCGCAGTTCGCGCCGTATCGCTGACGGCTTCGCCAACGCGCACGGCCTTTTCCCAGCCGACTTCCATACCACTGTCGATGGCCTGGCGCCAGGTTTCGCGGTCCAGCCATTCCTCGACATTAGGTTGGCCTCCGATTCTCATCAGGTCGGGAATGGAAAGATCCGCCAGGCCGGCATCCAGATAGGCCGGCACATGGGTATTGAAGGCAAAGGTCTTGAAGGTGGCGTTATCGATTTCTAGCTCTTGCTTCGGCACCGTCATCTCGACGCTGCGATTGGGATAGCGCCGGCAGACCACATGGATTTCATCACCTTTCATATTATCTTTAAGGCCAAGATCAATATTGCGCTGAAGTAAGTAGCGCGCCTCATCCAACCAATCCTGTCCTTGTGGGTTTAATCGTGGCCTTAGCCGCTCCCCATAGGTCGAGCAATAGTAGTAGCCATAGCTGACGTAATATTCGGGTGGCTGATGGCCGCAGCCAATATGGCGCATCATGAAGTTGGCGTGCCGCGACCAGTCATTGTCGGTGCTTTCCGGCTCGATTAGCCGGTCCCGGTTGTTCAGCAGGCGCCGAAGCACTATGGCATCATCGAAAGGGTTCCAGCGAGTCGCCCAGGCCTTGAGCGCTTCCCAGGTCGCCACCCCGCTCTTCTCGACATACTCGCCATGCAGCGGCCGATAATAGTATTCACACCGGCCCAGCAGGTTTTCGGCGGCAGGCGGCACCTGCTTGTCGCAAATACGCAGGCAGACGGACATCCTCTCTGTATCGTCTGTTGGGGTATAAGCTGCATTCCCTTCGCCCAGCACGCGTTCCATCGACGACATGTCTCATCCCTCCAGAATATCGATATGAAGCCGCCCCGGCCTTTGGCTTTGCGCCATCTCGGTTTCGCCAAGTTCATTGGTTCGCCCTTCCTGGACGATGTTGCCTTGGGAGTCTGTCATTCGATAGCGCATGTTGGCTGCGGGGATATTGGTGCCCGCCCAGGTAATGACGAACGCTTGATCGTAATTGCCCATTTCAAGCCCTTCCACACCAACAGGTAACAAGGGCTCCATTGCCCCCTGCCCACTCCCCGAGCCCGGGCTGCCGCCGGAGTTGATCTTGACCTGGGCGCCGACGATGGTGATGCCGCTGGGGTCGAGCTTGATGAAGCTGCCGCCGGCCCTCAGCGTGATCTCGGCGCCGGCGTCGATGACGGTCTTGCTGCCGGCCTTGTGGTGCACTTCCTGGCCGGCTTCGATGAGCTGGGCGCGGGCGGTCTTCTCGTGGCGCGTGGAGCCGACGATCAGGTGGTCGTCGCC
>NZ_PNRE01000082.1 GCF_002879645.1 Halomonas heilongjiangensis
CAACCGGCCGATGCTCAAGCGCCTGCTCGAGCGCTTCGGCCGCTAGCGCCGGGGCAGCTCTACAATTCCAACCGGCCGATGCTCAAGCGCCTGCTCGAGCGCTTCGGCGCCGAGGTGGTGTGGGCCGCCTCGGTGCCCGACAGCCGCGTGGCGACGCTCGATATGCTGCGCCTGGCCGCCGAGCGTGCCGAGGTGGTGATCACCACCGGCGGGGTCAGCGTCGGCGAGGAGGATCACGTCAAGGCGGCGCTGCAGACCCTGGGCCGGCTCGACCTCTGGCGCCTGGCCATCCGTCCGGGCAAGCCCCTGGCGCTCGGTCGCCTGCCCCGGCCGGACGGCCGCGAGGCCCACTTCGTCGGGCTGCCCGGCAATCCCGTGTCGGGGTTCGTCGGCGCCTGGCTGTTCCTGCGCCCCTTGATGGGCGCCCTGCTCGGCTCCCCGGCGCTGGCCACCCTGCCGGTACTCGCCGCCCGGGCCGACTTCGCGACCACCACCGGGCCGCGGCGCCACTACATGCGCGTGGCACTGGAATTCGGCGAGGAAGGGATCGTGGCGAAGGCGTTTCGCGACCAGAACTCCGCGGTGCTCTCCTCCTGCGTCGGTGCCGACGCCCTGGCGGTGATTCCCGCCGAATCGCGGATCGAGCCGGGGGACAGGGTCGACTGCCTGTGGCTCAGGAGCGATTGAATCGGGTCAGGGATCGGGAAACTCGAGCACGTCGATGACCGCCGGCCACAGCCGCCGGAAGTCGGCCTCGAGGTTGGCGTAGTCCGCCTCGAGCCAGGGCACCAGGTCGGCCAGGCGGTTGGGGCCGGACAGCCGCTGGCCGATGCCGCGGATGGCGCGGCAGGTGAAGGCGAAGTCGGCATAGCCGTGCAGCCAGTCCTGCTCCACCAGCACCGGCATCAGGGTGGCCAGGCGGGCCGGCGCCGGGCGGTCCGCCAGCAGGCGGTAACTGCGGGCGACCAGCGCCGACTCCCTCATGTCGAGCCCGAGTTCGCGGGCAATGAAGTGGTCCCAGACCAGGTCGAGGGCGATACCGGCATAGCGTCGCTGGGCCCGCGGGGCTCTTTCCCGCACCGCGAGAACCACCGGGTGGGAATCGACGAAGGCATCCACCCGCCGATGGTGACGGATACCCGCCGCGATTGCGGCATCCCAGTCGGAGAGGTCGGGGCCCTTGACGCCGTCGGCGATCAGGTTGCCGTAGAGGAAGTCATCGCTGCCGCCGCGGGCGAGCCAGGCATGGGCCAGGAAATTCATGTCAGAGACAATTCGCCGGCTTGGGCAGGCCCGCCAGGCGCGCGCCCAGCTTGGCCGGGCTGCCGGGAAACAGCCGCATCAGGTGGATCGAGCGCCCCTTCTCCGGGCCCAGCGCCTGCCCAACCGCCTTGACCAGAGGGCGCATGGCCGGCGCCATCTCGAAGCGCTCGTAGAAGGCGCGCAGCACGTCGATCACCTCCCAGTGCTCGTCGGTGAGCGAAAGCCCCTCTTCCGCGGCCAGGGCGACAGCCACCGCCGGCGACCAGTCGCCGAGATCGACCAGATACCCCTCGGGATCGAGGCCGACCCGCTCCCCCCCCACCTCCACGAAGCGTGCGATCGCCGTCGTTGCCATCAGTACCAGCTCACCGTGCGTTCGGCTTCCTCGGTCAGGTCCACGAAGCCGTCCACGTCGACCACCTGGACCGACGCCTCGCAGCGTCCCTCGAGACCGCGTGCCGCCAGGTCCTCGCGCAGCGCGAACAGCCGGCCCTGCAGCCCATCGAAGTAGCGCACCAACTGGGGCAGTGCGCCCTGGACCCCGTCCTCGATCAGCAGCAGTCGATCCTCCGGCCCCATGGCGGCCAGAGCCTGCTGGTAGACCCGGCTGGCGGCAGGGGAGCGATTCAGAATGTGCAGCAACATGCGGGGATCCTCGGTACAACGGATGGCGTCGCCGGTGGCGTGCTCAGAAGGTCAGCACCAGGCGGTGGGCTCCCGGCTGGCGGGAGATGGCCTCGGCGGACAACCGACGCACGGGGAGCATCAGATCTGCCTCGGTGAGACCGAAACGCTCGAGAGCGGCCTCTTCCACCAGTAACGTCTCGATATCATACATCTCCAGCATCTCCAGGGTCGCGCTGGTGCCTTTCTGGCCGAGCGGACCGGCCTGCTGGCCCCGGAGCAACGCGGTCACGCCCTCGCCCATGAACAGCAGCGAGACCCGGCGGCCGAAGGCGGCCGCGACCAGGGCCGCATCGAGCCCCTCGCGCAGCCAGTTGGTGCCGTGGGGGCCGTGACGCAGGATGACCAGCAGGTCGGACGGGGTTGGCTCGGTCATGTCGCTTCCTCGACGCGATACAGGCTCAGGGGCCGAAGGTGACCAGGCGGTCGCAGCTCAGGCCGAGATCGACCAGTTGGCCCAGCCCGGTCAGCTCGAAGGGGGGCTCGACGCTATGGCCCTGCTTGCCATGCCGAACCGCTTCGCGTGCATCGAGCAGCCCGCGGCGCAGGGCGGCGGCGATGCAGACCTGCAGCGAGGTGCCGTGCTCGCTGTGCAATGTCGTCCAGGCGTCGACCAGGTGCGGCTCGTCCTGGGGAGGGGCCGCCAGACGGGCCGCATTCTGTACCCCATCATGGTAGAAGAACACCGTCTCGAGATGGTGCCCACGCTCCACCACGGCGCGAGCGAAGCGCAGCGCGGAATGAGAGGCCTGGCAGCTGTATGGGGCACCCAGCAGCAGGATGGCATAGCGCATGAAGGGTCTCCGGAAACAGTCTGGCCCCACCGGGAAGGCGGGGCCAGCAGGATCCAGCCGAGCGGGGTTCAGTCGCTGCTCATGATGCCGAGCAGGGACAGCAGGCTGATGAACAGATTGTAGATCGACACATAGAGGGTGATGGTGGCAAGGATGTAGTTGGTCTCGCCGGCCCGGTGCACGATCTCGCTGGTCTGGTAGAGGATTGCCGCCGAGGCGAACAGCACGAAGCCTGCGGAGACCATCAGCATCAGGGTCGGGATCTGGAAGACCAGCCCGGCCACCATGGCCAGGATCAGCACGATGGCGCCTGCCAGCAGGAAGTTGCCCAGGAAGCTGAAGTCCTTCTTGGACACCAGTGCCACGGCGGAGAGACCGATGAAGGTCAGGCCGGTCATGGCCAGGGCGTTCATGATCAGGGCTGCGCCGTTGGGCAAGGCCAGGTAGGCACTGAGGATCGGCCCCAGGGTGAAGCCCATGAAGCCGGTGAAGGCGAAGGTGGAAAGCAGCCCCAACGCCGAGTTGGCGGTCTTGTGCACGAGGAACATCAGGCCGTAGGCGCCGATGAAGAACACCAGGATGTTCATCCGCTCGATGCCCATGGCCATGGCGGCGCCGGCGGTCACGGCGGAGAACAGCAGTGTCATGGCCAGCAGGCCGTAGGTGTTGCGCAGCACCTTGTTGGTGCTGACCACCTGTGTCTGCTGCCGTGTCAGCTGAGTGTCTTGGTAAGCCATTGATCCAGAGCTCCCTGAGGTTATTGATCTGGGCACGCGACCTAGAATGCCCACTCGACGTTCACGGCGCAAGCCCTTGTCTCTCCATGCCTCAACGGTGATTCCTCCCTTGCTCCATCCGGAGAGCCCGGCGCGCCACCTCGGCGGCCGTCCGGCAGACGTCGTCACCAGCGGCCTCCAGCGCCGCCATATCCATCCAGTATAGCTCGCTGGCGTCGTCAGCCGCCGCCTCGACACCCCACTGCCCTGCCATGCGGATCACCACGACGACGTAATGGGTCTGCAGCCGCCCCTGGCCATCATGATCGAGGACATCGATGGCCGTCAGCACCTCGTGTGGCGTGGCATGTAGCCCGGTCTCCTCGAGCAGCTCGCGAACCGCCGCGTCGCCCAGGCTCTCGCCGGCCTCGATCTTCCCCCCGGGCAAGGCCAGGTAACCGGCATTGGGCGGATGGCGGCGACGGACCATCAGGAGCCGCCCCTCACGCACCAGCGCCGCCGAGACGGCGGCAACGGGGCGCGGGGATACTGGTGGGACGTGATTCATGCGGTCTCCCGGGGTCGCTCACCCCCATTCTGGCCCACACCGAGCGAACCCGCTAACGCCTTGATCCCAAGGGGCTCTTGACCCGACCTCGAAAACTGGTAATATGCCCACCCGTGAGCCGGAGGGATGGCAGAGCGGTTGAATGCACCGGTCTTGAAAACCGGCGAAGGTGAGAGCCTTCCCAGGGTTCGAATCCCTGTCCCTCCGCCATTATGCTTCATGAATCAAGCGCCTGCGGGCGCTTTTTTCATGGGCCCGACATCCCCCTGTTGCCCGGGCAACGCTTGCCATCGTCGTCGCCCCCTCACCCCAGCAGCTCGCGGGCATCGACCAGGGTCAGATGTCCAGTACAGAAGGCACCGGTGTCGATGTAATGGACGTTGCCCAGGGTCAGCGGCCGCTCCACGATGGTGTGGCCGACGACGACGGCGTCGACCCCCGCCACCGGCGTCTCGTCGCGCCGCTGGATCCGGGCGCGCCCCCAGACCAGGGTTTCCGGGTCGGCGTCCGCGAGACGCGACCAGTCTGCCGGCGGCTCGGCGTGCACCATGCCGACGCGCTTCCCGGCGATCGCGATCTCGCGCGCATGGGGCAGATGGCGCAGCGCCTCATCCAGGATCTTGCGCACCTCACCCACCCCACTACGCGCGACCCAGCCGCCACCATTGATCATCCACAGTGCCCAGGCGGTGCTGTCCTCGCCCTCCCGCAGCGCGCTCCGGGCCAGCTCCTCATGATTGCCGCGCACGGCGTGAAACCACGGCCTGGAGGCAAGCGACAGGCAAACGAGCGAATCGGTACCACGGTCGATGAGGTCGCCAACGGAAAACAGGCGATCCGTCGCCGGATCGAGACCGACACGCCGCATCGCCTCCTGCAGCAGTCGGTGCTGGCCGTGAATGTCACCCACGAAGAAGTCGCGGCCCCGGATGTTCGCTTCATGCTCGATCAGCATGACTCGGCCTCCTCTGGCAGGAAGGCGGCCCCCGGCACAGCCCTCCGGCCACTTCGGTATCAATTGCCCCTCGAGATCCTCCCCGTCTATGTCATCATGGCAGATACTTTTTCCAGTCGGTCGGGTGACGTAGACAGATGGCATTGAAGGCAACGATTCACAGGATCCAGTTCCAGATCGCCGATATGGATCGGCACTACTATGCAGACCACACGCTGACCGTGGCTCGTCACCCCTCCGAGACCGATGAGCGCATGATGGTACGGCTGCTGGCCTTTGCGCTTCACGCCAACGAGGCACTGGCCTTCGGCCGGGGAGTGAGCACCGAGGACGAGCCCGACCTCTGGCAGAAGGACCTGACCGGCGCCATCGACCTCTGGATCCAGTTGGGGCAGCCCGACGAGAAGGCCATCCGCCGTGCCTGCGGCCGGGCCGGCCGTGTGATCCTCTACACCTACAGCGGCCATGGCGCCGAGATCTGGTGGGAGCAGGTCGCGGGGAAATGTGCCACCCTCGACAACCTGTCGGTCATCGACATCCCCCCGGCATCGGTGCAGGCCCTGGCCTCGCTGGCGGCCAAGGGCATGACGCTGAGCTGCACGGTGCAGGATGGCGAAGTCCGGATGACCAGCCCGGAGGCGTCGGTGGAGGTCGAGCTCGCCGTACGCAAGCAGCCGAGGACCCGGCGCTGAACCGCACCGTTGCCTGCCGGCGCCGGCAGCAGGCAGCGGAGCCGGCTCAGTAGAGGCGCAGCCCCACCCGGGTGATCCTGTCGCCCTCGACCTCGCTGACCACCCAGTGGATACCGTGCCAGTCGACGTCATCGCCCACTACCGGGTGGCCACCGACCCGCAGCGAGATGAACTGGTCCAGGGTCATCTCCTTCTCGCCGGGGCTCAGGGTCAGGCCGTAGACATCGGCGATATCCTGCATCCGGGCGTCGCCGTCGAAGGTGAAGGTGCCGAAGAAGGCACGCTCCCGCTTGAGCTTGGCCTCGCCATTGAACAGCCGGTTGAGGGCCGGCAGGTCATCGGTGCGGCCGATCACGCAGATCACGTCGCCGAGCTGCAGCCGGGTGCCGCCCTTGGGGTGCAGCATGGCGTGCTCGCGGAACAGCGCCGAGATCAGCGCCCCGGATGGGAAGCGCAGCAGGCGGATCGGCACGTCCTCGAGGTCGGAGTTCTCGACCTCGTAGACGAACATCTCGTAGTCGTTCTCCGGCAGCACCCCGAGCGGGCCGCGCAGGTTAGGCGTCACGCTGCGCGGCACCTCGACCTTCATCCAGCGGGCCATCCAGGACAGCGTCCCCCCCTGGATCAGCAGCGACATCAACACCACCGCGAAGGCGACGTTGAAATAGAGCGAGGCATTCTCCACCCCCCCGATCACCGGAAAGATCGCCAGCACGATGGGCACCGCGCCCCTCAGCCCCACCCAGGAAATGAACCCCACCTCACGCCAGCGGAACTTGAAGAACGGCTTGATGGTGATCAGTACCGCCAGCGGGCGCGCCACGAAGATCAGCGCCAGGGCCACCATCAAGGCGGGCAGGGCGTACTCGAGCATCTCGCTGGGGGTGACCAGCAGTCCCAGCACCAGGAACAGGCCGATCTGGCTCAACCAGGCCAGGCCATCGTGCACCGGCAGGATGAAATTGAGGTGCCGGCCGGGCTGGTTGCCGATCATCAGGCCGGTGAGGTAGATGGCCAGGAAGCCACTGCCGCCCAGCACGCTGGTCAGGCCGAAGACACAGAACCCCAGGGCCAGGGCCAGCAAGGAGTAGAGCCCCGGAGCCAGGTCGACCCAGCGCAGCAGCTTGGCGATCAGCCAGCCACCCCCCAGCCCGATCGCCACCCCGAAACCGAACTGCTGAACCAGGAACAGCGTGGTACTCAGCACGCCACCGATCTCCCCGACCAGCAGCTCGACCAGCATGATGGTCAGGAAGATCGCCATGGGATCGTTGGTGCCGGATTCGATCTCCAGGGTGGCACCGACGCGTTCGTTGAGGTTGATGCCGCGGCCGCTGAGCATCGAGAACACGGCGGCGGCGTCGGTGGAGCCGACGATGGCTCCCACCAGCAGCCCCTCTACCAGGCTCAGGTCGAAGATCCACATGGCCAGCGCGCCGACCAGGGCGCTGGTGATGAATACCCCGAAGGTGGCCAGCGACAGGGCCGGACGGAAACCGACCCGGAAGGTCTTCAATCGGGTGCGCAGCCCGCCGTCGAGCAGGATCATGGCCAGCGCCAGGTGGCCGATCAGGAAGGCCAGCGAATAGTCGTCGAACTGGATGCCGAGCACCCCCTCTTCCCCGGCCAGCATGCCCAGCCCCAGGAAGATCAACAGCAGCGGCAGCCCCACCAGGGTGGAGAGCCGGCTGGCGAGCACGCTCAGGGCAATCAGGAAGCCGCTGAGCAGAAAGAGGGTATTGATGACATCCATGGCGTCCTGCCCTGACAACGGGGAAGGGCGATTATCGCACGGCCCGTTGCCCATCGCGACGGCGGGCCAAGCGGGCGGCGTGGTCCGAACTGGCCACGGCGAAGCGCCAGAGGCTAAACTGGCGCCGCGCCAGAGGCTAAACTGGCGCCGCGCCACGGGCGTCCCTGTCGTTTCCAGCCGTTGGAGCCCCCACGATGACCACTCGCGCTCGCCGCCTGCCGAGCTGGGGATTCACCCTGTCACTCCTGGTGGCGTTGACCATGCCATCGGGTCACGCCGCCGGGGGCGAAGTTGAGCCGCTGGCGGTGCCGCCCCTGCCGCCCCCGGCCCTCGAGACCGAGGTGATGGTGCCCGTGCTGGGCGAGGCACCATTGGACCCGGCGCCATCGGCAGAGACGACCGGGCCGGCCGCCCCTCCGCCGGAGGTACGACGGCGGGGATCGGGGGAAGCGCCCATGGCGACGCTGCCGAAGCGGCTCGACGGTGAGGCCGAACCCGCGGTGCCCCGCACGACCCAGGCGCCGGCCGAACCCATCGCGCCACCGCCGATGACGGAACTGGACGTGATGCTCGACTGGTACCCGAGCCCGCGGCATGCCGCCCTGATCGTGGCCCGTGACAAGGGCATGTTCGCGCGGCGCGGCCTCGAGGTGCGCCTGTCGACGCCGGCCGACCCCAACGTACCGACCAAGCTGCTCGCCGCCTCGCGGGTGGACCTCGCCCTGACCCGCCAGCCGCTGCTTCACCTGAAGGTCGACCAGGGCCTGCCGCTGATACGGGTCGCGACCCTGGTCGACGGCACCCTGGCCGCGCTGGTCGTCCGCGACGGCCTGCGGATCGACTCGCCTGCCGACCTGGCGGGGCGACGCATCGGCCATGCCGACGAAGACAGCCTGGCGGTGCTGCTCGATACCCTGCTGCGCCCCCAAGGCATCAAGCGAGCCGAGGTCGAGGTGCGCGGCATCAATTTCGGTCCTGGGCGGGCCATCAGCGAGGGCGAGGTGGACGGCGTGATCGGCGCCATGCGCCACCTGCTGCCTCGCGAACTCGGCGACGAAGGGATCGCTACCCGCCTGATGCGGGTCGAGGAGTACGGGGTACCGCTGCACGATGGCCTGATCCTGCTGGCCAACCGCGATCGGCTGAATGGCCAGCGTGAAGCGATTCGTCAGTTGGTGGAGGCACTGGAGGAAGCCACCGCCTGGATCCTGGAACACCCCTCCGCGGCCTGGACCCACTTACTGGTCGCCGAGCCGGGGCTGGACACGCCGGCCAACCTGGCGGCCTGGCCCGACATCCTGATGCACCTGAGCGCAAGCCCTGCGGCCGTCGACCACGGCCGCTACGCCCGCTTCGAGAAGTTCCTGCACGATGCCGGCCTGGTCGAGCGGCTGACCCCGGTGGAGCGCCTGGCCCTCGACCCCGGCACCTTCTGAGGCCGAATCAGCCCGCTCCGCCGAGGAAGTCGTCCACCGCCTCGCGAAATGCCTCGGGCCGTTCGGCATGCAGCCAGTGTCCGGCGTCCAGGGTCACCACCCGCGCCTCGGGCAACACCTCGCGAAGCTCGGGCAGCATCTCGTCGGTGACGTAGTGCGAGTGCGCGCCGCGCAGCACCAGGGTTGGCCCGGCGAAAGCCCCCTCTCCGGCCGGGGCGCCCATGATCGCCTCGTAGTCCTGCTGGATCTCGTCGAGCCCCAGGCGCAGCCGGAGGCCGCCCTCTTCGGCTCGCTCCAGGTTGGTGGCGAGGAACAGCCGCACGGCACGCTCCTCGACATGCTCGGCGAGCAGCTCGTCGGCCTCGCGCCGGTTGGCGGGTCTGCCCTGGGCGACCCGCCGGAGGGCGGCGAAGACGGCATCGTGGTCATGGCCATAGGCCCGCGGCGCGATGTCGGCGACGATCAACGAGGCCACCCGCTCCGGGGCGAGCCGCGCCAGGCTGATCACCACCTTGCCGCCCATCGAGTGGCCCAGCAGGTGGGCCCGGGCGATGCCCAGGCGGTCGAGCAGCGCGAGCAGGTCGGCGGCCATCGCCTCATAGTCCATGCCCACGGCATGGGGCGAGCGGCCGTGGTTGCGCAGGTCCACCGTGATCACCCGGCGCCCCGCCTGCCATGCCTTCACGTGGGAGCGCCAGTTGTCGGCGCTGCCGAACAGGCCATGGACGACCACCAGCGGAATGCCCGCTCCTCCGGTATCCACATGATTGAGTGCAATGGGCATGGCAATCTCCTCGGCTGCGGTGGCTTCAGGGGCGAGCAGGGCGCGCATTATACGGCCTCGCAGCGTGCCTGGCCATGCGCCCGGGGTGAGCGCATACGCTGGCGCCGCCCTCCAGGGGCGGCGCCGGTCACGCAGGTCTGGCGGTTTCAGACCTGGCGAGCATCGTGGGCCGCCCCCACCGAGCGCGCCTTCATCGCCTCGTGGACGTCCTGCAGGCTTGCCGGGTCGTCGATGGTCGAGGGCACGCCGTACTCCTTGCCGTCGGCGATGCTGCGCAGCAGCTTGCGCAGGATCTTGCCGGAGCGGGTCTTGGGCAGCCGATCGACCACCAGCACCTGCTTGAAGCAGGCGATGGGGCCGATCTTCTCGCGCACCAGGGCGATCAGCGCCTCCTCAAGGGCCACCTCGTCACCATCGAAGCCATCCTTGGGAATCACCAACCCCACCGGGAGCTGCCCCTTCAGGGCGTCGTGGATGCCGATCACCGCGCACTCGGCGACCGCCGGGTGCGCGCCGACCACCTCCTCCATCTCGCCGGTGGAGAGGCGGTGGCCGGCGATGTTGATGACGTCGTCGGTGCGCCCCATGATGAAGAGGTAACCGTCCTCGTCGAAATAGCCGCCGTCACCGGTGAGATAGTAGCCCGGGAAGGCCGCCATGTAGGCGCTGTGGAAGCGCTGCGGGTCGCGCCACACCCCCACCAGGCAGCCCGGCGGCAGCGGCTGCTTGATCACCACACTGCCCTGCTCCATGGCCGCGGCCAGCTCGCCTTCCCGGTCGAGGATCTGCACGTCGAAGCCGGGCACCGGCACCGTGGCCGAGCCGGCCCTGGTGGGCATCGGCTCGAGGCCCTGGAGGTTGGCGGCGATGGGCCAGCCGGTCTCGGTCTGCCACCAGTGGTCGATCACCGGCACGTCCAGCAGGTCGTCGAGCCAGTGGAAGGTCGGCGGGTCGAGCCGCTCGCCGGCGAGGAAGAGCGCCTTGAGGCAGGAAATATCGTGCTGCCCGAGCAGCTTGCCGTCCGGGTCCTCCTTCTTGATCGCCCGGAAGGCGGTCGGCGCGGTGAAGAAGCTCTTCACCCGATACTCCGCGATCAGTCGCCAGAAGGCGCCGGCATCCGGGGTCTTCACCGGCTTGCCCTCGTAGACCACGGTGGTACAGCCACGCAGCAGCGGAGCGTAGACGATGTAGGAGTGACCGACCACCCAGCCCACGTCGGAGGCCGAAAAGAATACCTCCCCCGGCGCCATGTCGTAGATGGTCTCCATGGAATAGTGCAGCGCCACCGCGTAGCCCGCCGTGTCACGCACCACCCCCTTGGGCTTGCCGGTGGTCCCCGAGGTGTAGAGCACGTAGAGCGGGTCGCTGCCCCTGACCGGCACGCAGTCGGCCGGCTCGGCCTTCTCGACCAGGGCTGTCCAGTCGTGGTCGATCGGCCCCAGCTCGGCGCGATGCTGGTCGCGCTGCAGCACCACGCAGGCCTCCGGCTTGTAGCGGCTCTGTTCGATGGCGGCGTCGATGATCGGCTTGTAGGGAAGCACCCGGTCGACCTCGACACCGCAGGAGGCGGCGACAACGACCCGGGGTTCCGCATCCTCGATGCGCACCGCCAGTTCGTGGGGGGCGAAGCCGCCGAACACCACCGAATGCACCGCACCGAGTCGGGCACAGGCATACATCGCCACCAGCGCCTCGGGCACCATCGGCATGTAGATCACCACCCGGTCGCCCTTCGCCACGCCGAGCCCCTTTAGCGCGCCGGCGAAACCGGCCACCTGGTCGCGCAGCTCGGCATAGGTGATCACGCGCTTGGCGGCGGTGACCGGCGAGTCCCAGAAGATCGCCGGCTGGTCACCACGCCCCTGCTCGACATGGTGGTCCAGAGCCGCGTGGCAGATGTTGAGCTCGCCATCGACGAACCAGCGGGCATGCCCTGCCTCGTCGTACTCGAGGATCGTGGTGGGCGGCGTGAACCAGGGAAGCCGGCGTGCCTGTTCGGCCCAGAAGGTTGCGGGTTGCTCGATGGAGCGGCGAAATTCGCGATGATAGGTGCTCATGGGCGTCCTGTCTGCAATCGGATGACGGCTGGAATTGTTGACACTCTAGAGGAGTTTTGTCCGGCCGCCCTCATACCATCGGCTAATTTGCGACAAAAGGTGAAGGGTCTCGCGCCCTATTGTCGACAACGATGCCGGTGGCAAGCACAGTTCACCCATTGCGCGCCATTGAACCATCGTGAAAACGCGGCTTGGCTTGGGCTTGCGGTGGGCTATGCTTGAGCAATGATTAAAACAGAAAATGCCTAGTCGCCAGGCCAGGACCGGGAAGTGCCACGGAGGGTCGGGGGAAAACGTCAGCAATGCCTCAACCGCCGGCGACAGCCGGGTGTCGAGCCATTGTGCCGGGGCCGCAGGGCCTGTCAGCGCAGGAGGGGATCCTCATGAGCACTTCTAACAGCGTCGCCTCTCGCCTGCTCGATGGCGGGGATCCGATCATCGACCAGGCAACCACACTGCTCAAGGCCATGGCCAATGACAATCGCTTGAGAATCCTGTGCCTGCTCGACGGCAATGAACTCTCGGTGACGGAGCTCAACCAGCGGCTCGCCCTCAGCCAGTCGGCACTGTCCCAGCACCTGGCGATCCTGCGCCGCGAGGGCCTGGTCAGCACGCGACGCGCCTCCCAGACCATCTACTACTCGCTGCACGGCGACAGTGCACGCACCGTGATCGAGGCGCTCGGTCGGCTCGGCTTCGACGCGACGCCCTGAGGCAGACCGTCAGCGTTTCTGCCAGCGGCTGGCGTCGAGCACCTCGAGACCACGCTCGACGGCCCGTTCCACGCCGCGAGAGACCGCCATGCCGAGGCGCTCGCCCAGCTTGCGTTTCGGCTCCAGCTTCAGGCCGATCACCCGGGCATCCTTCATGCGCTCGGCCAGATAGGCCTCGCTGGTTCCCAGGGCATCGACCAGCCCCTTCTCGAGCGCCTCACTGCCGTACCACACCTCACCGGTGGCCACCGCCTCGATATCGAGGTGCCGGCGGCGCTCGGCCACATAACGCTTGAACAGCTCGTGAATGCCTTCCAGGTCCTCGCGAAACTTCTCACGCCCCTCCTCGGTATTCTCGCCGAACACCGTCAGGGTGCGCTTGTAGCGCCCGGCGGTGAGCAGTTCCACGTCGATGTCGTGACGCTTGAGCAGGCGGTGGACATTGGGCAACTGGGCGACCACGCCGATGGAGCCGAGCACCGCGAAGGGCGCGGCACGCAGCTGGTCGGCGACGCAGGCCATCAGATAGCCGCCGCTGGCGGCCACCTTGTCGACGCAGACGGTGGTCCGCAACCCCGCCTCGCGCAGTCGATCGAGCTCGGCGGCGGCCAGGCCATAGGCATGCACCAGCCCCCCCGCCGACTCCAGGCGTATCACCACCTCGTCCCCCTCGTCGGCGGCATCCAGCAGCGCCGACACCTCCTCGCCGAGGCGACCGGTCGCACTGGCGCGCAGGTCGCCATGGAAGTCGAGCACCCACACCGTCTGCCGGGGCTCCGCCTTGCCCTTTCGTCCACGCCGGCCGCGAGACTTGTCATCCTTGCGGAAGCCCTTGAGCAGCCGCTTGCGTTCACCGGGCTCACTGGCCGCCATGGTCAGGCGGCGGCGCCGATACTCGCGGTTCGTGTTGAGCTCCTCGATGCGCAGCCGGGTACGTTCGCCCACTTCGCCACGCGCCTTCACCACCACGGCGACCACCAGGCCGCCGATCACCACCAGGCTCAACACCTGGGCCAGGAACATGCCGAAATCCGTCAACCACTCGTTCACCGGGCTCTCCTCGCCTCGCGGCTCTCGTCGCCTCCCAGCCAAGCATGAAGCGGAGGCGGGAGCAATACTTGATTGAAACGATCGTTTTAAATATTCTCGTCCTCATCGCCGACGGCGCCCGCGCCCATCACCCAATCCCCAGACCAAGGATACGACATGACCCCTTCGACCCTCGACAAGCTGCAGACTCGTTTCGACGCCCAGGCCGCCAGCGGCATGGACGAGGTCTTCCAGTTCCACTTCAGCGATGCCAACAGCCACTATCTGGTGGTGAAGGATGGCAGCCTCGCCGTCGAGGAGGGCGAGCACGACGCCCCCTCCGTGACCCTGAAAATGAGCACCGACACCCTCAAGGGAGTGATGAACGGTGAGATCAACGGCATGACTGCCTTCATGACCGGCAAGCTCAAGGCCACCGGCAACGTCATGCTGGCGACCAAGCTCGGCAGCCTCTTTCCCGTCGGCTGAGCACCCGGCACGAGCGATGAACGGGCCGCCCAAGGGCGGCCCGTCGTCATTGCGCTGCCCTCACCTCGTTCAGGTGCGTCTCGATCAGCGCCCGCGAGATGGAATAGAGCGGCGGCAGCTGCGGGAGGCGTCGCGGGCTGAACCAGGCGGCATCGGAGATCTCGACCCCGTCGATGCGGATGCGCCGGCTCGCCGCCTCGGCAAAGTAGCCCAGCATCAGGGCATGAGGAAAGGGCCAGGCCTGGCTCTTGAAATAGCGCACCCGCCCCACCGTGAGCCCCACCTCCTCGAAGATCTCGCGCCGCACCGCCTCCTCGGCGGACTCCCCGGGCTCGATGAAACCGGCCAGGGTCGAATACCGGCCGGGGGCAAAGCGCGGGCTACGGGCCAGCAGCAGCGACTCGCCATGGGTCACCAGGGTGATGATGCAGGGGGAGATGCGCGGGTAGTTGCGGTGGCCGCAACCCTGGCAGTGCATGGCGAACTCGGCATCCAGCCGGGAGGCGGGAGCCCCGCAGCGTCCGCAGAAGCGATGGTCGCGCAACCAGGCCCCCACCTGGAGGGCCGTGGAGAGCAGGGCGAACCAGGATTCCGGAAGTTGCCCGAGCCAGCCGCGCCCGTCGGGCCAGGCATCCCCTGCCCGCTCCTCGAGGCTGAGCGCCACCGGTGCGTCGTGCCAGTAGCAGAGCGGCTGCATCTCGGGGGTCCAGGGGCAGGCAGGCTGCAGGAAACCACCGTCCGGTGCCGGGGCGATGCGCCCCTCGGCCAGGCGGATGACGTGACCGCTGGCAGCACCCACGGGAAGGTCACGTCGCAGCATCAGCTCGGGGCGCCCCCCTTGGCGAGCCGGTCCCAGAGACAAGCGCCGGCGGCCTCGCGGATACGCCCCAGCTTGGCCTGGTGGGCGGCCAGTTCGGCCTCGCTCGGGGAAGGCACGCCGAGCCGTCCCGGCTCCAGGGCGAGGCGCCGAATGACCAGGCCCGTGTTGCCGGTGGCCGCGCCTTCGCCGCTACCGGCGGAAGCATCCAGCGAAAGCGCCGTCTGGCCGCCGGTCATCGCCAGGTAGACATCGGCGAGGATCTCGGCATCGAGCAGGGCCCCATGGAGCACCCGGTGACCGTTGTCGATCTCGTAACGCTTGCACAGGGCATCGAGGTTGTTGCGCTGGCCGGGATGCTTGTCCCGGGCCATCTGCAGGGTATCGAGGATCCGGCAGTGCTCGGCGACCGGCCCCAGGCGTGGCTCGCCGCGCCGGCGGTTGAGCATCTCGAACTCGTGATCCATGAAGCCCACGTCGAAAGGGGCGTTGTGGATCACCAACTCGGCGCCCTCGATGAAGGCCCAGAAGTCGTCGGCGACCGCGGCGAAGACCGGCTCGTCGGCGACGCGCTCATTGGTGATGCCGTGCACCGCCACGGCCTCGGCCTCGATCTCCCGTTCGGGGTTGATGTACTGATGGTAGGTGTTGCCGGTGAGGCGGCGGTTGACCATCTCGACCGCCCCTATCTCGACCAGCCGGTGGCCCTCGCGCGGGTCGATGCCGGTGGTCTCGGTATCCAGGATGATCTGGCGCATGGTGGAGTCTCGTCAGCTCGGCTTGCAGTCGTGTGAAAGGTGGCTCAGGCGCGCGCCCGCTGGTGTCGGTCGATGGCCTCGTTGGCCAGGGCGTCGGCGCATTCGTTGCCCGGGTGGCCGCTGTGCCCCTTGACCCAATGCCACTCGATCCGGTGGCGGCGGGTCTCCTCATGGAGCTCCCGCCACAGCTCGGCATTCTTCACCGGGGCGCGACTGGCGGTCTTCCAGCCACGCTTGATCCAGCCATGGATCCACTCGGTGATGCCGCGGCGCAGGTACTCGGAGTCGGTCCACAGGGCCACCTCGCAGGGGCGCTTCAGCTCACGCAGGGCCATGATCGCTGCCATCAGCTCCATGCGGTTGTTGGTGGTGGTGGCCTCGAAACCGTTGAGCTTCTTCTCGTGGCTCCCACTCACCAGCCATGCCCCCCAGCCGCCGGGGCCCGGGTTGCCGCGGCAGGCGCCGTCGGTGTAGATGGTGACTCGGGGAAGTGCATCGGCCTGGTGTCTATCAGTCACCCTCGGTCATCCTTTCCTGTTCCGGCTCGATCCGCGACGGCCCGAGCCGCGTGGCCCCGCCCAGTACCGAACCGCCAAGTGGCCGGGCGAAGGTCAGGCGCGAGCGCTGGGTCTGGGCCAGCTGCGGCTTGCGACGGGCATGAATCATGTAACTGTCGCCCAGAGGCAGATTGTGATGCCGCCCCAGGGTCTCCAGCATGGCATTGCGCGGCAGGCTGCCGGGCAGATGAAAACCACAGTAGTCTACCCGCTCGATCTCGAAGTCGACAAATGCCAGCCAGTCCTTGAGCCGCCCCGGCGTGCGCCAGTGGCCGCGCCAGGGCAACCGGCGCCGCCGACCCGGCCAGGCCCGCGACCAGCCGGCCGGACCGAGGGGCACCCAGCCGAAGATGATCAGCCGGCCGTCATCGGCGGTGACCCTGGCGGCTTCCTGCAGCATGTGGTGCGGGTCGGGCAATACCTCCAGCAGATGGTGGATCACCACCAGACTGAGACTGTCGTCGCGCAGCGGCAGCGCATCGGGTGGACAGACCAGGGTCGCCGCCTGCTCGACCAGCTCCCGGGTCGGTGCCCAGCGCATGGCGTGTCGTACCGGGCACATGTCGGCCAGGGCACTGGTCATGCCCAGTTCCAGGCTATGGGCGCCGAACAGCCGCTCGCACACCGGCCCCAGGCAGGCGCGCTCGGCCTGCCAGACGGCCTGCCCGGCCGGACTCGCCCAATAGCGACGGCCATCCCGCACCAGTCGTGCCAGGTCGGTGGCGGGTGACGAAGTTGACATGGCGTGCACTTCCCTCCAAGATGCGGGGTTTTGCAACCCGTTCCGATTCACGGCAGCGTCTGACCATGACGAGAGCCGGCAAGGTCCTTGTGCGTCGTCCGTCGCGAGGCAACCCTGGTCAGCAGCGGTGATTCATGTCCCGAATCAGGACTCCATGCCCATGATGAGCGTGACACCGATCCCCGCCTTTGGCGACAACTATATCTGGCTGTTGCGCCAGGATTCGACCCCGGACGTCTGCGTGGTCGATCCGGGTGATGCGGCCCCCGTCATCGACATGCTCGAGCGCGAAGGCCTGACACTCTCCACGGTGCTGATCACCCATCATCACCACGATCATACCGGGGGCCTGCCCGAACTGATCGAGCGCTATTCGCCGCGGGTGATCGGGCCGAACAACCCGAGCATTGCCGGCATCGACGAGACCGTGGGCGACGGTGACGAGGTCCGCGTCATGGGCCGGCTGTTCGAGGTACATGCCGTGCCCGGCCATACCCTGGATCATATCGCCTACTTCACCGCGGGCATCCCGCCGCTGCTGTTCTGCGGTGATACCCTGTTCAGCGCCGGCTGCGGCCGGCTGTTCGAGGGTACGCCCGATCAGATGCATGCCTCACTGGCCCGGCTCGCCACCCTGCCCGACGACACCCTGGTGTTCGCTGCCCACGAGTACACCCTGGCCAACCTGACCTTCGCCCGGGCCGCCGACCCGGAGAACCCCGACGTCGAGAAAGCCATGGAGGAGTGCCGTCGGGCCAGGGAGCTCGATCGCCCGACCCTGCCCAGCACCCTGGGCCGCGAGAGACGCATCAACCCTTTCCTGCGCTGTGATGCCGACAGCGTTCGCCGGACCGCCTCGGTCCATGGCGACACCGACACCAGCGAGGCGACCTTCGCCACCCTGCGTGCCTGGAAAGACAACTTCTGAATGACACGCACATGGACGCCACCCAGGGCCCGGCCAACCGCCGGGCCTTGCTGCGACCAGGAGGCTACCGACCGATGACCTACCACACCACACGCCGACGAATTCTGGGGCTGACCAGCACCCTTGCCCTGCTCGGCTCGCTGATGGCGGCCGGCGCCGTTTCCCAGGCGTCGCCCCTGCCGGCGACCAGCGAGGCATCGAGCCGCGGCTTCACCCCCGGAGAGCATTTCTGGGAGGCTCTGGCCCTCGAGCCGCGGGATGCCTGGAGTCGTCTGCGTGCCAGCTTCCAGTGGCAGGACGATCGCTACAACGAGCGGGTTCGGCACTGGATCAATCACTATCGGGCCAACCCCGGGAACATCGTCGAGATCACCGAGCGCGCGCGCCCCTGGCTGTCCTGGATCACCGAGCAGATCGAGTCCCGTGACCTGCCCGGCGAGATCGCCCTGATTCCCTTCATCGAGAGCTCCTTCGACCCCCAGGCACGCAGCCATCGCGGTGCCGCCGGCCTCTGGCAGTTCATGCCGGGCACCGCCGATGCCCTGGGCCTGAGCCGCAACGGCGCCTATGACGGCCGGCTCGACGTGGTCAGCTCGACCAAGGCCGCGCTGGACTATATCGAGCTCCAGGCCGAGCAGTGGTACGACGGCGACATCGAGCTCTCGCTGGCCGCCTACAACGCCGGCGCCGGCACGGTGAACCGGGCCAGGAACGCCGCCCTCTCCCGCGGCGAACGCGGCGACTACTGGAGCCTGCGGCTGCCCACCGAGACCATGAACTACCTGCCCAAGCTCAAGGCCATCGCGGCGATCATCGCCGATCCTGACGAGTACCAGGTCGCCCTTCCCGAGATCGAGGACGCCCCGGCCTTCGCCAAGATTCCCCTGACCCGTCCGCTCGACCTGACCGAGGCCGCCCGCCTCGCCGGGGTGAGTCACGAAGCGCTGGCCGAGCTCAACCCGGGGCTGATCAACGGCAGTGCCAGCCCCGGCCACGCCCGGGTGCTGCTGGTCCCCGCCGATCGCGAGGAGGCGCTGATCGCCCGCCTGGAGAATCCCGAGCCCACCGCCGTGGCCGGTGATGCCCCCATCGGCGGCGATCGCTACGTGGTGCAAAGCGGCGACAGCCTCTCGGCCATCGCCTCCCGCCATGGCCTCAGTATCGTCGAGGTCCGCCAGCACAACGGCCTGAGCGGTGATGTGATTCACGCCGGCCAGGAGCTCGAGATTCCGCAACGCAGCCTCGCCGCCCGTTGATCTCGCCAGGGTGGCATCTGCGCAGACCACGGAGGTTTACAAGACAGGTTTACAAGACAACGACGGCCTGACACCTTATGCCGGTAACTTGCCCCGGGTCATCCGGGGTTCGGACCCGACCAAGGATGTCACCGATGTCGATCGCCGTACGCTGTCTCCTGCTCGGCACCCTGGCCACCGGCTGGCTCTGTTCAACGGCGCTGGCCGCCGATGCCGACGAAGTCCCCACCGTCCACGGTCTGGCGCTCTACGACGAACCCGAGCTCCCGCTCGGCTTCGAGCACTTTCCCCATGTCGAGCCGGAGGCGCCCAAGGGTGGCACCATGACCCGCGCCGCGGTCGGCAGCAGCTTCGACTCCACCAACCCCTTCATCATCCGCGGCACGCCGGCCATCGGCATCTCGCAGATCTACGACACCCTGCTCGAGAGCAACCCCGACGAGCCCTTCAGTGCCTATGGCCTGCTCGCCGAAGGCATCCGCCTCGATCCGGAGCGCCACTGGATCGAGTTCGACCTGCGACCCGAGGCTCGCTTCCACGACGATGAGCCGGTGACCGCCGATGACGTGGTGTTCAGCTTCGAACTGCTCACCGAACAGGGCAATCCCTTCTATGGGGCCTACTATGCCGATGTGGCCAGCGTCGAGGCACTCGACCCCCATACCGTGCGCTTCGAGTTCGCCAGCAATCACTCCCGCGAGTTGCCGCTGATCGTCGGCCAATTGCCGATCCTGCCCAGGCACTACTGGGAGGAACGCGACTTCGCCGCCCCGACCCTGGCCCGCCATCCCGGCTCGGGACCCTATCGTATCGCCGAGGTCGAACCCGGGCGACGCATCGTCTACCAGCGGGCCGAGGAGTACTGGGGGCGTGACCTGCCGGTCAACCGTGGCCGCCATAACATCGATCGGCTGGTCTACGACTACTACCGCGACCGCGACATCGCCTGGGAAGCCTTCAAGTCCGGCGTCATGGATTACCGCACCGATGCCCGGGCCGCCACCTGGGCGATCGGCTATGACTTCCCCGCCTATCGCGACGGCCTGGTCAAGCGCCTCACCGTGCCCGACGGTCAGCCCGCCACCATGCAGGCCTTCGTCTTCAACCTGCGGCGCAACAAGTTCGCGGACCCGCGGGTACGCGAGGCGCTGTCGCTGACCTTCGATTTCCCCTGGCTCAACGCCAACCTCTTCTACGATACCTACCGGCGCACCGAGAGCTTCTTCCAGAATTCCGAGATGGCCGCCAGGGGGCTCCCCAGCGAGGCGGAACGCGAACTCCTCGAGCCTCACCGTGAGGCACTGCCCGAACGCGTCTTCGAGGCCGAGGTGCCCATCGACCACCCCCGGGACCTGCGCGAGCGACTGCGCCTGGCGCTGGCGCTGCTGCGCGAGGCCGGCTACGAGGTCGAGGATGGCGTGCTGGTGCACGGCGACACCGGACGGCCGCTGACCCTCGAGGTGCTGATGTTCGATACCGGCATGGAACGCGTCGTCCAGCCGATGCTGCGCAACATGGCGCGCCTGGGCGTCCAGGGCAGCATCCGTATCGTCGACATCAACCAGTACCTCAATCGACTGCGCAGCTTCGACTTCGACATGGTCATCGGGCAGTTCCCCCAGTCCAACAGCCCCGGCAACGAGCAACGCGAGTTCTGGACCAGCGACTTCGCCGACAGCCCCCAGAGCCGCAACCTGATGGGACTCGCCGACCCGGTGGTCGACGAGCTGGTCGAACGGCTGATCCGCGCCGACAGCCGCGAGGAGCTCAACACCATCACCCGGGCCCTGGATCGCGTGCTGCTGTGGGGCTTCTACCTGATTCCCCAATATCATTCCGGCGAGACGCGGATCGCGGTCTGGGACAAGTTCGCCTGGCCCGAGCCCTTCCCCGAGTACGGCATGGACCTCGCCGCCTGGTGGGTCGATGTCGAACGCGAAGCCGAGCTCAACCGTCGTCTGCGTCGTCGCTGACGCCAGCCCTGCACAAGGACGCCCCGTGACCCGCTACATCCTGCGCCGCCTGCTGCTGATGATTCCCACCCTGCTGGGGATCATGCTGCTCAACTTCATCATCGTGCAGGCCGCCCCCGGCGGCCCCATCGACCAGATGCTGGCTCGCTTCGAGGGCATCGACAGCATGGTCAGCACCCGCCTCGATGCCGGTGGCGGCGATGTCGTGGTGCGCGACGAATCCCGCGGCGCCCGTGGCATCGATCCGCGTTTCATCGAACAACTCGAACAGCAGTTCGGCTTCGACCAGCCGGCCCACCTGCGTTTCGCCGGCATGATCCGCGACTACGTCACCTTCGACTTCGGCAACAGCTTCTTCCGCGACCGCCCCGTGGTCGAGCTGATGATCGAACGGCTCCCGGTGTCGATCTCGCTGGGCCTCTGGACCACCCTGCTGGTCTACCTGATCTCGATTCCGCTGGGCATCCGCAAGGCGCTGCGCCACGGCTCGCGCTTCGATGTCTGGACCTCGGGGCTGGTGATCGTCGGTTACGCCATCCCCGGTTTCCTGTTCGCCATCCTGCTCATCGTGCTGTTCGCCGGCGGCAGCTACTGGGATCTCTTCCCGCTGCGCGGGCTGACCTCGCCCGACTTCGCCGAGCTCTCGACCTGGGGCAAGGTCAAGGACTACTTCTGGCATATCACCCTGCCGGTGGTGGCCATGACCATCGGCAGCTTCGCCACCCTGACCATGCTGACCAAGAACAGCTTCCTCGACGAGATCCACAAGCAGTACGTGCTCACCGCCCGGGCCAAGGGGGCGAGCGACCGCCAGACTCTCTACGGCCACGTGTTCCGCAACGCCATGCTGATCATCATCGCCGGCCTGCCAGGGGCGCTGGTGACCATCTTCTTCACCGGCTCGCTGCTGATCGAGGTGATCTTCTCGCTGGAGGGACTGGGCCTGCTCGGCTTCGAAGCGGTGATGCAGCGCGACTACCCGGTGATCTTCGGCACGCTGTTCCTCTACACCCTGATCGGCCTGATCCTGAAGCTGATCTCCGACCTCACCTATGTGTGGGTGGATCCTCGTATCGATTTCGAGACCCGGGAGTCCTGAGACGATGGCCCTTGCGTTTTCCTCCAAGCTCTCCCCCATCGCCCGGCGCCGGCTGTCGGTGTTCCGCCACAACCGGCGCGCCTGGGTGTCGCTGTGGATCTTCCTGGCGCTGTTCGGCCTGAGCCTCGCCGCCGAGCTGATCGCCAACGACAAGCCGCTCGTCATGAGGATCGACGGCGCGTGGTATGCGCCGCTGCTGGTCGACTACCCGGAAACCGAGTTCGGTGGTTTCCTGCCCACCCGCACCGATTACCACGACCCCTTCATCCAGGCGCGGATCGACGAACGCGGCTGGGCCCTGTGGCCGCCGATCCCGTTCTCCTACCAGACCCTCGACATGCAGATGATGCAGCCCTCGCCGGCGCCCCCCGACGGCCGCCACTGGCTGGGCACCGACGACCAGGGCCGCGACGTCCTGGCCCGCGTCATCTACGGTTTCCGGCTGTCGGTGGCCTTCGCCCTGGTGCTCACCGCCGGCTCCCTGGTGATGGGCGTGTTCATCGGCGGCGTCCAGGGCTACTTCGGCGGCAAGACCGACCTGATCGGCCAGCGCCTCACCGAGATCTGGTCGGGGCTGCCGGTGCTCTTCCTGCTGATCATCCTGGCCAGCTTCGTGCAGCCCGGCTTCTGGTGGCTGCTGGGGATCATGCTGCTGTTCTCCTGGCTGGGCCTGGTCGATGTGGTGCGCGCCGAGTTCCTGCGCGCACGCAACCTGGAGTACGTGCGTGCCGCCAAGGCCATGGGGCTGACCCCACGGCTGATCATGTGGCGCCACGTGTTGCCCAACGCCATGGTCGCCACCCTCACCTTCATCCCCTTTCTCTTCACCGGGGCGATCACCACCCTCACCGCACTCGACTTCCTCGGTTTCGGCCTGCCGCCGGGGTCGCCGTCGCTGGGTGAGCTGGTCGCCCAGGGCAAGAACAACCTCCATGCCCCCTGGCTCGGCATCACCGCCTTCGTCAGCCTGTCGCTGATGCTCTCGCTGCTGGTGTTCATCGGCGAGGGACTGCGCGACGCCTTCGACCCGCGCCATATCCAGTACGCCGCCCCCAGCGCCCCGACGCCAAGGACCCCGCCCCATGCCTGACACCCTGCTGCGCCTCGATGAACTGAGCATCGCCTTCGACGACGCCGTGGTGGTCGATCGCCTCTCGCTGGAGATTCGTCGAGGCGAGACCCTGGCCCTGGTGGGCGAATCCGGCTCCGGCAAGTCGGTCAGCGCGCTCGGGGCGATGAACCTGCTGCCGGCCAACGCCCGGGTCGAGGGTGGCCGCTGGCTGGGCGATACCGACCTCACCCGCCTGAAACGACGCGACTGGCAGGCACTGCGGGGCGCCCGGGTCGGCTTCGTCTTCCAGGAGCCGATGACCTCGCTCAATCCCCTGCACACCGTGGCCAAGCAGATCGGCGAGACACTGCGGCTGCATCAGGGGCTGAGCGGCAAGTCCGCCCGCGCCCGGGCCAGGGAACTGCTCATCCAGGTCAAGCTGCCGCGCCCGGACGAGTTGCTCGATGCCTGGCCTCACCAGCTCTCCGGCGGCCAGCGACAGCGGGTGATGATCGCCATGGCCATCGCCAACGATCCGGAGCTGCTGATCGCCGACGAGCCCACCACGGCGCTCGACGTCACCGTGCAGAAGGAGATCCTCGCCCTGCTCGCCGAACTGCGCGACCGTCACGGCATGGGCATGCTGTTCATCACCCACGACCTCAACCTGGTACGGCGTCATGCCGACCGGGTCTGCGTGCTCTACGAAGGCCGCGAGCAGGAGACCGGGCCGGTCGAGGAGGTGTTCCGCTCACCGGGCAGCGACTACACCCGCCTGCTGCTCGATGCCGAGCCGCGGGGGCGTCCGGTCGCGCTGGCCACGCGCCAGCCGCTGCTCGAGGCCGATCGATTGAGCGTCGCCTTCCAGCGTCCCAGGCGGCTCTTCGCCCCGCGGCCGGCGCCCTTCGTCGCCGTGCAGCCCTTGTCACTCACCCTGGCCCGCGGCGAGACCCTGGGCATCGTCGGCGAATCCGGCTCCGGCAAGACCACCCTCGCCCTCGCCCTGCTGCGACTGGCCACGAGCGAAGGCGAGATCCGCTTCGGCGAGGCCCGCCTGGACCGGCTCACCGGCAACGACCTGCGACAACAGCGCCGGCGCCTGCAGGTGGTCTTCCAGGATCCCTACGGCTCGCTATCGCCGCGCCTGCCGGTCGCCGAGGTCATCAGCGAGGGGCTGCGCTTCCACTACCCGGAGCTCGACGAGGCCGAGGTGGTGCGCCGGGTCCAGGCCTCGCTCGCGGAGGTCGGCCTGCCGCTCGACTGCGCCTCGCGCTATCCCCACGAATTCTCCGGTGGTCAGCGCCAGCGCATCGCGGTCGCCCGCGCCATCATCCTCGAACCCGAGGTGGTGGTGCTCGACGAGCCCACCTCGGCGCTCGATCGCACGGTGCAGAAGCAGCTCGTCGAACTGCTGCGCGACCTCCAGCGGCGGCGCGGCCTGAGTTACCTGTTCATCAGCCATGACCTGGCCGTGATCCGGGCGATGGCGCATCGCGTGATGGTGCTCAAGGAGGGCGAGGTCGTGGAACAGGGAGACTGCCTGGAGGTGCTCGGCCGGCCCAGGACCGACTACACCCGGGCACTGGTCGAGGCCGCCGGGCTCTCCGCGTTCGTCGCCGCATCCCCCGACACCTGAGCCACGGGTGCTGTGTTTGGCGCCGGCGGTGCGGTGTGTGTCAGGACATCGGGTAGATAACGGTATAAAACCGCGATAGCGATATCCCGCCCGCCCCTCATCTCCAGGCGATGAGGGCGAGCCGGCGGGGACCCGCGGACAGGGGGCACGCCTTGCTCTATACTGGCCGAGCTTCCTGCGGCCGATTTCGAGTCCCGATGCGTTCGACCCTCATCCCAGTGGTCTGGGCCCTGTTGCTTGCGTTGCTGGCCGGCTCCCCGCTGCAGGCGGATTCGTCGACGCTGCCCCTCGATACGGGGTGGCAATACCGCTGGGGCGACTCTCCCTTCGATGACGCCGCCACGCCCCTCTGGACGCGGCAGGAAGCCCCCACCGAGTGGCATCCCATCGCCTTCCCCTCCAACCCGCCGGGCCGCGAGGGTCGACACCACGCCTGGTTCCGCATCCCGCTTCCCGACGGCGACTGGCGCGACCCGGTGCTCTACATCTTCAGCGTCGACCTGATCGTGCAGGTCTATCTGGGCTCGGAGCTCATCTATCAGTACGGCCACTTCGACGAACGAGGGGAGGGACGCTTCGCGGGGTGGCCCTGGCACATGATCGAATTGCCGGAGAGGTTCGCCGGCCAGCGACTCCATTTCCGCGTCTTCTCGGACTACACCGATATCGGGCTGTGGGGTGAGGTCAAGCTGATGGAGCGTCCCGACCTGATCCTCTACATTCTGGAACGCTCCGCCCAGGCCCTGGTGGTCAGTGGCTTCTCCCTGCTGATCGCCCTGCTCGCCTTCATCCTCGCCGTGCTCCAGGCCAACCGTCGAAGCTTCGCCGGCATCGGCCTCTTCTCGCTGGCCTCGGGGATGATGATCCTCGCCGAGAGCCAGGCCAGCCAACTGCTGCTCGAGGAGCCACTACTGTGGGACACCCTCGCCGCCGGGGCCTACTTCATGCTGCCGGTGGCCATGGCGCTGCTGCTTGAACACTGGTTCGCTCGCCAGCAGCCCCTGCTGATGCGGCGCCTGTGGCAGGGCCATCTGCTCTATGCCGTGGTCGCTCTGGGCCTCTCGATGGCGGGCGTCATCAACCTCTCGAGCACCTACCCGCCCTTCGACGCCCTGCTGCTGATCAGCCTCACGATCATGTTCGTCGCCATCGTCATCCAGTGGCGCGCCCTGGTGTCGGAGCAGAAGGTGATCATCGCGGCCTATGCGCTCTTCGGTCTGCTGCTGATTGCCGACATGGCGGTGGCCCATGGCCTGCTGCCGTGGCAGCGGATTCCCGTCAGCCTCGGCGCCCTGGCATTCTCGCTCGCCCTGGTGGCGATCTCGGTGGCCGACTACTCGCGCACCCAACGCGAGATCCGGCGCCTCAACCGCGACCTGCAGCAGGAAGTCGCCACCCGGACCCGAGAGCTGGAAGCCATGGTGGAGAGGCTCAGGGAGTTCTCGTACCAGGATCCCCTCACCGGCCTGAAGAACCGTCGTCACTTCGACGAGATCCTCGCCCACGAGGCGGCCACCGCACGTCGCCACGACTCCCCGCTGGCGCTGGTGATGGTCGACATCGATCACTTCAAGCGCTTCAACGACCGGCATGGCCACGAGGCAGGGGATGCGGTGCTGGCCACTGCTGGCGCGCTGCTGCGGGAGCACTTCCGTGATGCCGACGTGGTGTGCCGGCTGGGGGGCGAGGAGTTCGTGGTGATCATGCCCGGTGCCACGGCAGCCATGGCCGAGGCGCGCATCCGGGGGCTGTTGCACGGCATTCGCGAGTGCCGCTTCCGGCATCGCGACACCGAGCTCGGCGGCATCACCCTCTCCTGCGGCATCGCCGCCTGGCCCGAACACACCGAGGATCCGCTGGCGCTGACCCGGCTGGCCGATGAGGCGCTCTATCGCGCCAAGCACCGCGGGCGCGACCGCAGCGAGATCTACGCCGTCTCGTGAGCACCGGCTCAGAACTCCGCCCGCTCCGCCTCGGTGAGTTCGCGCCACGCTCCAGGCGCCAGTCGTTCGTCGAGCACCAGCGGGCCGATCGACTCCCGATGCAGGGCCTCCACATGGTTGCCGATGGCGGCGAACATGCGCTTCACCTGGTGGTACTTGCCCTCGTAGAGGGTCAGTTCGGCCTCGGTGGCCGTGCGCATGATCAGCTCGGCGGGGCGCGTGGTCTTCTCCTCGCCCTCGAGCTCGATCCCCTCGGCGAAGCGCGACACGGCTCGGGCCAGGTCATCGCCGACCAGCGGCTCGGCCAGGCTCACCCGGTAGACCTTGCCGCAGCGGCGACGCGGCGAGGTGACCCGATGGGACCATTGGCCGTCGTCGGTGAGCAGCACCAGGCCGGTGGTGTCCACGTCCAGGCGACCCACGGTCTGCAGCCGCTCCACCTGGGGCAGGTCGATCAGCTCCCTGACCAGCGGATAGAGCCCCCGGCGGGCACTGCACTCCACCCCGGCCGGCTTGTTGAGCATCACATAGCGCAACCCCACCAGCGCCAGGCGCTCGCCGTTCCAGGTCACCTCGCTGCGTGCATCGACCCGGGTCGCGGGGTTCCTGACCACCTCGCCATCCACCCTGACCTCCTCGCGATGCATCGCCTTCTTGGCCAGGCTGCGGGTCAGCTCGGTGGTCTCGGTGAGAAATCGATCCAGCCGCATCAGAAGCCGACCCCGTCGGCGAGGCCGAAGTGGTCGGCGTCGCGCCAGGCGGGAAACTTCTCGCGGAAGGCGTCGAGCTCGCCCCGGTCGAGGCTCGCGGTCCGCACGAAGGGGGTGTCCCGCGGCTCGTCGATCAGCGCCTCGCCCTTGAAGTCGATGAGCATGGAGTCGCCGGCATAGGCGAGTCCCTTGGCATCCTCGCCGACCCGGTTGACGCCGATCACCGGGCAGAGGTTCTCGATCGCCCGGGCCTGCAGCAGGATGCGCCAGGGGTGTCGCCGCGGCGCCGGCCAGTTGGCCACGCAGAGCAGCAGGTCGTACTCGAAATGCTCGCCGGGCGCCGGCTGCTGGCGCAGCCAGACCGGGAAGCGCAGGTCGTAGCACACGCTGAGCAGCACCCGAAAGCCCTTGAGCTCGGCGATCACCCGCTCGTGTCCCATGGCGTAGCGCTCGTGTTCGCCGGCCATGCGGAACAGGTGGCGCTTGTCGTAATGCACCAGGCTGCCGTCGGGCCGCGCCCAGACCAGTCGATTGAAGTAGTCGCCGTGCTCCACCACGGCGATGCTGCCGGTGATCACGCAGCCTCGCTCGCGTGCCTGAGCCTTCAACCAGGCCACGGTGGCGCTCTCCGCCATGGGCTCGGCCATCTCCCGGGAATTCATGGTGAAGCCGGTGGCGAACATCTCCGGCAGCACGATCAGGTCGGTGTCGTCGCCCCCCAACTCCCCCAGGGTCTCTTCCAGCATCCGGCAATTGGCCGCGGGGTCTTCCCAGCGCAGGTCGCACTGCACCAGGGTCGTTCTCAATTCACTCATGCAGGGGACTCCCGTCCAGGTGAAGTGGCATGGCACCAGCGTAACCCAGCGGCCGCCCGACGTCAGCCGACGGTCCTGCGACATGACAGCCACACCAATAGCCTGCTAAGTTAACGCTTTCCCCGGACGAGCCGAGCATGCCTACTCTCCCCACTCCCGCCCAGGAAACCGGCAAGGGCGTTGCCTTCGGGCTGACCGCCTACATCCTGTGGGGTTGTTTCCCGCTGTTCTTCGCGCTGTTCGAGGGCGTGCCGGCGTTCGAGGTGCTGATCCATCGGGTGATCTGGTCCTGTCTCTTCCTGGTCGGGCTGGTCACCCTGCTCGGCCGCTGGTCGCCGATCCGCCAGGCGTTGCGCGCACCCCGTCGGCTGGGCCGAGTACTGGGCTGCGCCCTGCTGATCGCACTGAACTGGGGGCTCTACATCTACGCCGTGGAGACCCGCCAGGTGTTCCAGGCGAGCCTCGGCTACTTCATGACCCCGCTGGTCAACGTCGCCCTCGGCATGCTGGTGCTGCGCGAGGCGATGCACCGCCTGCAGGCCGTGGCCGTGGGGCTGGCCGGACTGGCCATCGTCATCCAGTTGGTACTGCTCGGCGAGCTCCCCTGGATCAGCCTGGCCCTGGCGCTCTCCTTCGGCACCTATGGCCTGCTTCGCAAGCAGGTACCGCTGGATGGCCTCTCGGGGCTGTTCGTCGAGACCCTGCTGCTGCTCCCGCTGGGCCTGCTGGCCCTGGCCTGGCTCGACCAGACCGGCCTCTCCCATTTCCTGGACGGCACCGAGATCAGCCTGCTGCTGGTCGCCAGCGGCGTGATCACCGCCCTGCCGCTGCTGGCCTTCGCCGGCGCCGCGCGGCGCCTGCGCCTGGCCACCCTGGGGTTCCTGATGTACATCAACCCCAGCATCCAGTTCTTCATCGCCTTGCTGGTGTTCCGCGAGCCGCTCTCGCCGGTACAGCTCGGCACCTTCCTGCTGATCTGGACCGGGTTGGCGCTCTATTCCTGGTCGGCCTGGCGATCGCGCCCCCGGGTACCCGCCGCCGGCATGGAATGAGCCGCCACCGACCTCGGGCATCGTCCAGCCACCCCCTTGCCTGGCAGGCCCGAGGACGGGCCAGGCGTCGCGCCGGCCCTCGCTCCCCCCCGCCCGTTCGGCTACCATCGCGCCATGCCTCACGTCTCCGACACCCCCGCGGCCCCGCCGTCACGCCAGCTGGTGCTGGTGGGAGCGGGCCATGCCCACCTCCATGTGGTGAGCCAGCGCCACCGGCTCGACGACACCCGGGTGACGCTCGTCGACCCCGGTGGCTTCTGGTATTCGGGCATGGCCAATGGCATGCTCGGCGGTCGGCTCACGCCGGCCGAGGACCGCCTCGACCCGGCCCGGCTCGCCGCTCGGCATGGCGTCACGGCGGTGCGAGGGCGCCTCGCCGGCCTCGATCTCAACCATCGCCAGGCGATCCTCGAGGACGGCCGCGCCCTGCCCTTCGACCTGCTCTCGCTCAATCTCGGCTCCAGCTGCCAGGCCCCACCGGCGCGACATCCGGGCCCGGCGGTCTGGACCGTCAAGCCGATTCCCTGCCTGGTGGCGCTGCGCCGCTGCCTCGAGGCCGACTTCCGCCGCGGGGTCGGGCCGCGCCTGGTCGTGGTGGGCGGCGGGGCCAGCGGCGTCGAGGTCGCCTGCAACCTCTCGGCGCTGAGCCGGCGTCACGGGGTCAACAGCACGATCACCCTGGTGACCCGCGGGAAGCGCCTGCTCGAGGACGCCCCCCGCGGCGCCAGCCGCTGGCTGTCACGCCTGCTGGCGCGCCGCGGCATTCAGGTACTCGGTGGCGCCCGCGTCATCGGCCACGCCGCCGGCGGGGCCCTGATCCGCAGCGACGAGACGCTCAGTGGGGAAGACAGCCTGGCCCTGCTCGAGGCCGATCACGTGATCCACGCCAGCGGCCTCACGCCACCCGGCGTGATCGATCGACTCGGCCTGCCGGTGATCCCGGACCGCGGGCTGGCGGTGGCGGCGAGCCTGCAGAGCACCGGCGACCCGGATGTCTTCGCTGCCGGCGATTGCGCCGCCTTGGTCAACCATCGGCTGCCGCGGCTCGGGGTCTACAGCGTGCGCCAGGCACCGGTGCTGCTCGACAACCTGGCCGCACGGCTCGCGGGTCGCCCCCTCCGGGACCATGTGCCCCAGCCGCGGGCCCTGGCGATCCTCGACCTCGGCGACGGGCTCGGCCTGGCGATCCGGGGTCAGTCCTGGTGGGCCGGGCGGCTGATGCTGCTCTGGAAACGCTGGCTGGATCGCCGCTTCATGGCGCGTTATCGCTGACCCTCAGGCGGCACTGCGCTCCGGCTGGTAGCCGATGCGGAAGCCGCCCCAGTGCCGGCCGTTGACGAACACCGGTACCGAGAGATCGTGCATGATCTCGCCGGTATCACGCTTGTAGGTCTGCAGCAGCAGGGTGTCCTGGTGGGACCCGCAGCGCCGCCCGGTGGGGTCGTCGAAGATCCGCTTGCTGCGGCTGTATTGCAGGTCATGCTCGGGGTCGCCGGTGGGCGGACGGCTGACCTTCAGGTTATGGGTCGGTACATAGCCATGGCGGTCGCAGCCGATGGCGTAGGCCAGGCCGAGCCGCTCCAGCAGGGGTTCCTGGATGGCCGGCAGGTGCTCGTCGGTGAAGCCGTCGAAACCGGTACGGTACTTGGGCGGCTGGGTACCGGCCATGGGTTCGTAGCTGGGCTCGAACAGCGCCGCCAGGCTCAACTCACCCCGCTGGACGGCTTGCTCGAGCAACCGGCCGAGCTGGTCGGCCGCCTTGCGGGCCGCCCGGAACACCTGCTGATGGCGTCCCTCGAGGCGCTGCTGGGCGAGGGCCGCGTCCACGGCCTCGGCCGCGGCCATCAGGGCGCGGGCCTGACTGGCCAGGTCATGCATGTCGCGGTTGCCCTCGTCGACTTCCCGCTCGAGCGACGCGAGGGTCTCGGCGACGCGGCGGCTGTGCCGTCGGGTATCTTCCATCGCCTCGGCGATGCCGGCGATCTCGCCCTCGACGCGATCGAAGTCGCCGGTCATCGCCGTGAGCTGCTCGCCCACCTGCTGCATCTCGCTGGCGCGGTCGCCGACCCGGGCCATCAGGTGGCCGATGGTATCCACCACCTGGTGGCTGCTGCCGCCGATGTCCCCGACCAGCGCCTCCACGCTGCGCGTCGCCTCGGCGGTCCGCCGCGCCAGCTCGCGGACCTCGCCTGCGACCACGGCGAAACCGCGCCCGTGCTCGCCGGCACGCGCCGCCTCGATGGAGGCATTCAGCGACAGCAGGTTGGTCTGCTCGGCGATCTCCTCGATCAGCGAGGTCACGCTGCGCACGCTGTCGGCCTTCTGCTCCAGCGCCGCGAGCAGGCCCAGGGCCTCCCGCGAGCGCTCGGCCAGGGCCTGCATGTCCACCACGACCCGCGAGAGGGCCTCGCGACTCTCGTGACTCGACGCCCGGGAGCGGCTGGCCACCGACGCCAGTTCGGCGGTGCCGCTGGCGACCTGCTCGATGGCGCTGGTGATGGCGCTCATGCTCGACGAGGCGTCACGCACCACGCTCTCCTGGCGCGCCAGCCGCTGGTCCATGCGATCGGCGTGATGCGAGACCTCCGCCGAGGCGATGGCCGTGCTGCCGGCACGGCCCACCAGGTCATGGGCCATCCGGCGCAGCGACAGATAGTCGCGCACCGGCGGCAACCAGCCGCGCCAGCCGTCCCGTTTCAGGGCCGCGGCACCGGCGGCATGGACGGTGGCCATACCGACGGTGAACAGCACGCCCCCGGACAACCAGGCAAGGCCCAGGGCGAGATAGAACGGCCAGTCGGCGCGCAGGAGGACGAGCGGCAGCACAGCCGCCGTGGCCGTCAGCAGGGCGGCCAGAAGCATCAGGATTCGCATGGCGGTCGAGACTCGATCATGGTGGATGTCTTGTTGCTGGCAAGGTCTTCAAGCATGGAGCATAGCGCCTTGCCACGCGGGACTGTGCTGCACTTTGGCCTGACACACCAAGGTCGGACTCAAGCTTTCCCGGCATCGGCCGATATTGGCGCTCGCCGACGGCGGTTTCACCAGATGCCAACCAACACTCAACCCGCCCGGCAATATCGTTTAGTCTGGTAGCCTGTCAGCGGCCCGCGTGGCCGGGTGTTCCTTCGACGACGACGAGACCGGATGCTCAAGCGCTATCTGCCGATCCTCACCTGGCTGCCCCACTACAACCGCCGACTCTGCGGTGCCGACCTGCTCGCCGGCATCATCGTCACCATCATGGTGATCCCCCAGTCGCTGGCCTACGCCATCCTCGCCGGCCTGCCCGCGGTGGTCGGCCTCTATGCCAGCATCCTGCCGCTGCTGGCCTACACCCTGCTCGGCACCAGCAGCACCCTGGCGGTGGGGCCGGTGGCGATCATCGCCCTGATGACCGGCGCCGCCCTGGCCGGGGTCGCCACCCCGGGCACGCCGGAGTATCTCCAGGCCGCCCTGGTGCTCTCGCTGCTCTCGGGCGGCATGCTCACCCTCATGGGGCTGATGCGGATGGGCTTCTTCACCAACTTCCTGAGCCACCCGGTGATCGCCGGTTTCCTCTCCGCCTCGGGGATCCTGATCGCCGCCAGCCAGGCGGCCCACCTGCTCGGCATCGAGGCCAACGGCTATACCGTGGCCGAGCTCGGGCTGAGCCTGGCCGGCAACCTGGCCGGCACCCACTGGCCGACGCTCGCCATCGGCGCCGGCAGCCTCGGCTTCCTGGTCGCGATCCGCCACGCCGGCAAGCCGACGCTGCAACGCCTGGGGCTGCCCGAGAGCATCGCCGCCCTGCTCGCCAAGGCCGGCCCGGTGCTCGCCGTGGTGGTCACCACCCTGCTCACCTGGCAGCTCGACCTGGCGAGCAGGGGCGTGGCGGTGGTGGGTGACATCCCCCCGGGCCTGCCCCCGCTGACCCTGCCGGGCTTCGATGCCTCGCTGTGGCGCACCCTGCTGGTGCCGGCGCTGCTGATCAGCCTGGTGGGCTTCGTCGAGTCGGTCTCCATGGCGCAGATGCTCGCCGCCAAGCGGCGCCAGCGGATCTCGCCCAATCAGGAGCTGATCGGCCTGGGCGGCGCCAACCTCACCGCGGCCTTCTCCGCCGGCATGCCGGTGACCGGTGGGTTGTCACGCACGGTCATCAACTTCGAGGCCGGCGCCCAGACCCCCATGGCCGGCTTCTTCGCGGCCCTGGGGATCGGCCTGGTGACCCTGGCCCTGACCCCGCTGCTCCACCACCTGCCGATCGCCACCCTGGCCGCCACCATCACGGTGGCGGTCCTCACCCTGGTCGACATCCCCATGATCCGCCGGACCTGGCGCTACTCGCGCAGCGACTTCTCGGCCATGGCGGCAACCATCCTGCTGACCCTGGTGGAAGGCGTGGAGGCCGGGATCATCGCCGGCGTGCTGCTCTCCATCGGGCTCTTCCTCTACCGCACCAGCCGGCCCCACAGCGCCCTGGTCGGGCGTATCCCCGGCACCGAGCACTTCCGCAACATCGAGCGCCACGACACCGAGACGGCCAGCCATGTCGCGCTGCTGCGCATCGACGAGAGCCTCTACTTCGCCAACGCGCGCTACCTCGAGGACACCATCTACGCCCTGGTGGCAGGTCGTCCGGAGCTGGAACACGTGGTGCTGATCTGCTCGGCGGTCAACCTGATCGACGCCTCGGCGCTGGAGAGCCTGGACGCCATCAACGCCCGCCTCAAGGACTCCGGCGTCACCCTGCACCTGGCCGAGGTCAAGGGGCCGGTGATGGACCAGCTGAAGAACAGCGACTTCCTCGACGATATCACCGGGCGGGTCTTCCTCAGCACCTATGCCGCCTGGAGCGAGCTGTCTCGCCAGGCGGACTGAGCCCCCTCCCGCCCTCGCCCGGCCTTCAGCGGTGCAGCAGCACCGGCTGCTGCGCCGAGCGCAGGATCGTCTCGGTGGTCGAACCCAGCAACCACTCGCGGATGCGCCCGTCGCCGAAGGCGCCGATGGTGATCAGGTCGCCCGGCTCGGCCAGACCGAGAATCACCTCGGCCGGATCGCCCTTGCGTATCTCGCTGTCGATCTTGACCCGGCGGTCCCCTGCATAGTGCTCGATGATGTCGAGGCGCTGGCGGGCGACCGTCTCGTCGTGATGCACGCTCACCGCCGTCACCGGCAAGGCCAGGCGCTGGGCCAGCTCGATGGCATAGACCATGGCCTCCCGGGCCGGCTTGGAGGCATCGAAGCCGAGCAGGATGCGGGTCAACTCCTGATGCGCCTCGCCGGCCAGCAATACCGGTTGTTCCGCCGTGCGCAGCACCCGCTCGGCGACCTCGCCGAGGCCCTTGGGGTCGCCAAGGCCTGCCGACTCTCCCCGTCGCCCCATGACGATCAGGTCACTGTTCTGAGCGGCCTCGAGGATGCGCACCGCGGGAATCCCGGCGAGACGCTCGGGGTGGCACTGGACGCCGTCCGCCTCGAGTTCGCGGCTGGTGGCGGCCAGCAGGGACTCCCCCAGCGCCTCGAGCTGCTGTTCGGTCTGGCGCCGCAGTTTCATGGCTTCCTGAACCACCTCGGGGCGGACGTCCTCGCCATAGAAGCCGATCTCCACCGTACGGGAGTCGACCACATAGATGGCATGGATGGTGCCCCCCAGGCGACGGGCCAGGTCGCTGGCATAACGGGTCGCCCCCTTCGCGGACGGCGAACCGTCAACGGCCAACAACATCGACTGAATCATGGTGCCACCTCCTGAGCGGACCGAAGCAATCTCTCCTTGGAAGCATAGTGAAGCCAGCCAGCACGAGACAGCACCGAGTTGATGAATTCATCCTTTGCCGGGATGGAGCAGGGTGTCGTCAGCTGGACCGCAGCTGCCGGATGCACTCGGACGTTGACACCCGCACCGGCTCTTCCCTAGTATCGATGACATATTCGGAACATAGTACCGCATAGCAAAACACCAGCCATCGAGAACAACAACCAAGACACAGGAGCGCCCCCATGCGTCAGCTCGCCCGACACCTCGCCATTGCCACGCTTCCGCTCTCGCTGCTCGCCGCCGCCGTCGGCCAGGCCAGCGAGGAAGTGGAACTACCGCGCACCATGGCCTGGACCGCCTACGGGACCGGTTCCAGCGGCTATGCCCAGGCCGTGGCCATCGGCGGCATGCTGCAGGACCACTACGACACCTCGGTGCGCATCCTGCCCGGCGACAACGATGTCTCGCGCATGACCCCCCTCAAGCAGGGGCGCGTCGACCTCTGCGCCTGCGGCATCGCCAGCTACTACGGCGCCGAGGGCGTGATGATGTTCGCCCATCCCGACTGGGGCCCCCAGCCGCTGCGGGTGATCACCACCTCCACGGCCTCCTTCGGGCTCTCGCTGGCGGTGGCCGGCGACCTGGAGGTGAAGACGCCGGCCGACCTCAGGGGCAAGCGGGTCGCCTATATTCGCGGCGACGACGCCCTGAACAAGGGCACCGAGGCCTACCTGGCCTTCGGCGGCCTGAGCTGGGACGACGTCGAGCGCGTCGACTACCCCGGCTACGGCCGCTCCTTCGACGGCATCATCGCCGGCAACGTCGACGCCTCCTTCACCACCACCGTCACGCCCCCCGCCCAGCAGCTGGCCAGCAGCCCGCGAGGCATCAGCTGGCCGGTGCTCGATCCCGACGACGCCGAGGGCTGGGAGCGCATGGCGGCGATCGCCCCCTACTTCCGCCCCCATGAAGTCACCTCCGGTGCCGGCGGCGTCAGCGCCGACAACCCGGTGCCCAGTGCCAGCTACCCCTACCCCATCGTGGTCGCCAACCAGGACCTCGACGACAAGGTCGCCTACGGGCTGATCAAGGCCCTGCAGGACAACTACGACGACTACAAGGATGCGGCGCCGGGCGCGGTGGGCTACGCGCTCGAGTATCAGGACCTGCAGTGGGTGATCCCCTTCCACGACGCCGTGGTGGCGTACTACGAGGAGATCGGCGTCTGGACCGATGAGATGCAGGCGCACCAGGACGCCCTGGTCGAGCGCCAGGCCGTGCTGCTCGAGGCCTGGAACGCCTTCCTCGACGGTGCCCCCGACGACGAGGACGCCTTCCGCGAGGCCTGGATGACCGCCCGCGGCGATGCCCTGCGTGACGCCGGTCTCGACCCCGTCTTCGAGTGACCCCCGCCGGGGCGGCTCGCGCCGCCCCGGTTCGCCCTTCCCGACAGCCCCGCTCCAACGCCCTGGACCCCGACATGACCACAGCGAACACACAAGGCGGCTCGCCGCCGCAGGTCAGGGAGAAGATCAGCCAGATTCGCCGGCTGCCATCCTGGCTCAACTGGATTCCGGGTACCGTCACGATCGCGCTGATGCTGATGACCCTGGACTACCTGTTCAATCTCGGCCTGCTGAACATCGTCACGGGCCTCGAGACCCGGTTCTACTATGCGGTGGTGGCGCTGCTGCTGCCCCTGGTCTACCTGCTCTGGCCGCCCCGGGCCGCCGCCCTGCACGGGCCCATTCCCTGGTACGACTATCTGCTCAGTGCCGTGACCCTGGTCGTCGGCGGCTATTTCGTCTTCCACGCCGACGCCATCCTCGAGCGCGGCTGGGCCTTCGCCGCGCCGGACCCCGCCATCTGGGCCAGCTACGCCTACTGGCTGCTGATCGTCGAGGCCGCACGACGCGCCGGAGGCTGGCCCATCGCCGTGATCGTCACCGCCTTCTCGCTCTACCCCCTGGTGGCCGATGTGATGCCGGGGCCGATCCAGGCCTTCCCCTCCTCCCTCGAGGAGACGGCCATGTACCACACCATGAGCACCGAGAGCATCATGGGGGTGCCGCTGCAGGCCTTCGCCGGCCTGGTGATCGGCTTCCTGGTGTTCGGGGTGGTGCTGCAGAAGAGCGGCGGCGGCAAGTTCTTCATCAACCTGGCCTTCGCCCTGCTCGGCCACGTGCGGGGCGGCCCGGCCAAGGTGTCGATCTTCTCCAGCGGCCTGATGGGCTCGATGAGCGGCAGCGTGATCAGCAACGTGCTGACCACCGGCGTGCTGTCGATTCCCGCCATGCGTCGCATCGGCATGAGCCGCTCCTTCGCCGGCGGGGTCGAGGCCTGTGCCTCCACCGGTGGTGTCTTGATGCCTCCGGTGATGGGCGCCACGGCCTTCGTCATGGCCATGTTCCTCGACGTGCCCTATGCCGCCGTGGCACTGGCCGCGGTGATCCCGTCCGTCCTCTACTTCCTGGGCCTGTTCATCCAGATCGACGCCTATGCCGCGCGCCACCACATCGAGGGGCTGCCAGCGGCCGAGCTGCCTTCGCTGTGGGCCACCCTCAAGGAGGGCTGGTACTTCATCTTCGTCTTCGCTCTGCTGGTGTGGATGCTGCTGGTGATGCAGCGCGAGGCCGTCGCGCCCTTCTACGCCACCGCCCTGCTGCTGGTGCTCAACCAGCTCTCCAAGCACAACCGCTGGAACTGGCGGGACCTCGGCGACGCCCTGTCGGGGGCGGCCAGGCTGTTCGCCGAGCTGATCGCCATCCTCGCCGGGGTCGGCATGCTGGTCGGCGCCCTGTCGATGACCGGCCTCTCCGGCACCATCGCCAACGACTTCATCCACCTGGCGGGGGGCAGCGTGCCGCTGCTGCTGATCATGGGGGCCCTGACCAGCTTCGTGCTGGGCATCGGCATGACCGTGACCGCCGCCTACATCTTCCTGGCGGTGGCCCTGGCGCCGGCGCTGATCCAGGGCGGCGGCCTCGACCCCATGGCGGTGCACATGTTCATCCTCTACTGGGGCATGCTCAGCTTCATCACCCCGCCGGTGGCGCTGGGCGCCTTCGCCGCGGCCACCGTCGCCGGGGCGCGGCCGATGGCGACCGGCCTGCAGGCCATGCGGCTGGGCAGCGTGATCTACTTCATTCCCTTCCTGTTCGTGCTCAATCCGGCGCTGATCATGCAGGGCGAGCCGCTGCAGATCCTGCTGGTGTTCGTCCAGGCCCTGGTGGGCATCGTGCTGTTCGCCTCGGCCATGCAGGGCTACCTGATCGGGGTCGGGCGACTGGGCCATGGCGCGATCCAGGAAACGGCGATCCGCGCCCTGGTGCTGATCTCGGGGCTGACCCTGGCCCTGCCCGGGGGCGGCATGGTGCCTCTCGGTCAGTTCGAGCTGCTCGGCATCTCGCTGGCCGCCCTGGTGCCCGCCGTGCTGCTGGCCCGCTGGAGTCGACGCCACAGCCGTAACGGCTCGCCCCAGCCGGGCCTGTGAAGCGGCCCCACCCCACACCACGACCCTCACCTGGAGCCCATTGCATGCCAGCCTCTGTCCACTACCAGCGCCATGACGACATCGGCGTGATCCGCATCGACAATCCCCCCGTCAACGCCCTCGGCCATGCCGTGCGCAGCGGCCTGCTCGAAGCGCTCGACCAGGGCCAGGCCGATGACGGCGCACGTGCCCTGGTGCTGATGGCCGACGGCCGCACCTTCATCGCCGGCGCCGATATCCGTGAGTTCGGCCAGCCTCCCCGGCAGCCGCTACTGCCGGAGGTCATCGCACGCCTCGAGGCCAGCACCAAGCCCCTGGTGGCGGTACTCCACGGCACCGCCCTGGGCGGCGGCCTCGAGGTGGCACTGGGCTGCCACTACCGGGTGGCCCTGCCGGGCACCCGGGTCGGCCTGCCCGAGGTCAAGCTCGGCCTGCTGCCCGGTGCCGGCGGCACCCAGCGGCTGCCCCGCCTGGTCGGCGTGGACAGTGCCCTGGACCTGATCACCAGCGGGCGTTTCGTGGCCGCCGACGAGGCACTGACGCTGGGCATCATCGATGCCATCGACCAGACCGATGTCCCGCTCGATGCCGGCCTCGGCGCCGCCCGCGCCATCCTGGAGGGCCAGCGCACCGCCCGCCGGACCGGCGAGCTGCCCGCCCCCGCCGCCGACCCCGGGGCCATCGCCCGCCATCGGGCCCGGCTCGAGGCCGAGGTGCCCGACCTGTTCTCGCCATTCCGCTGCCTCGAGGCCGTCGCGGCCAGCACCGAGAATAGCCTGGCCGAGGGGCTGCGCCGCGAGCGCGAGCTGTTCCTCGCCTGCATGGACTCCCCCCAGCGGACCGGCCTGATCCACGCCTTCTTCGCCGCCCGCGCCCCGCACCGGGTGCCCGACGCCGGCGAGCCCCCGGCGCTGACCCGCATCGCCCTGGTCGGCGAGCATCCGCTCTTCGAGCGCCTCGAGGGCCATGCCGGGCGCACCGGCATCGAATTCACCGACCGGCCGGACGCGTCGACACAGGCCTGCCTGATCGCCCCCCGCGACGCGCCCCCCGATTGCCCGGCGGCTTGCCTGCGTATCGCCCTGCAGCCGGCCGAGGCCGACGGCCGGCCGGATGAGCTGGACGCCGACCTGGTCCTGGTCACGCCACCGCAGGGCGCGCTGCTGGAACTGGTCGCCATTCGCGCCAGCGCCGAGCAGCAGCAGGCCACGGCCGATGCCCTCAAGGCACTGCGTCAGGCCGTCGTGGTGAGCCGCCGCGACAGCCTGCTCGCCGCGCTGTACCGGGCCGCGAACGCCTCGCCCGACGACCGGTGCGCCGCCATGGAGGCGGCCAGCCTGCCCCTCGCCGAGCAGGGGCTCTGCTACCGCACCGGCGACATCGACCTGCTGGCCATCGAGGCCCTGGGCTACCCGCGTCACCTCGGCGGTCCCCACCGCCAGGCCACCCTCACTGGATCCGCCACCTCGGAGACGTCCCCATGAACCTGACCTACAGTGCCGAGGAGCAGGCGTTCCGCCGGGAGGTCCGAGGCTTTCTCGCCACCTCCCTCCCCGACGACATCCGCGAACGCGTCCGTCTCGGCCGCCGGCTCTCCGCCGACGATCACCTGCGCTGGCAGACTATTCTCGGTGAGCGCGGCTGGCTGGCCGCCAACTGGCCAGAAGAGCACGGTGGTCCCGGCTGGGGCCCGGTGCAGCGGCACATCTTCGACGAGGAGTGTGCCGCCGCCCATGCCCCGACCGTGGTGCCCTTCGGCGTCAACATGGTCGCGCCGGTGATCATGACATTCGGTAGCGAAGCGCAGCAGCGCCACTACCTGCCGCGCATCCTCGCCAACCGGGACTGGTGGTGCCAGGGCTACTCCGAACCCGGTGCCGGTTCCGACCTGGCCAGCCTCAAGACCCGTGCGGTGCGCGACGGTGACCACTATGTCGTCACCGGGCAGAAGACCTGGACCACCCTGGGGCAGCACGCCAACATGATGTTCTGCCTGGTGCGTACCGACCCCGACGCCAGGAAGCAGGCCGGCATCAGCTTCCTGCTGATCGACATGGCGAGCCCGGGCATCACGGTACGCCCGATCATCACCCTGGAGGGCGCCCACGAGGTCAACGAGGTCTTCCTCGACGAGGTCCGCGTGCCGGTGGCCAACCGCATCGGCGAGGAGGGCCAGGGCTGGACCTGCGCCAAGTTCCTGCTGACCCACGAACGCACCGGCATCGCCGGGCTCGGCCACGCCAAGCAGGCGCTGCGCCATCTCAAGTCGCTGGCCACCCGGGTGCAGCACCGCGGCCGCCCGCTGCTCGAGCTGGCGAGCTTCCGTCAGCGGGTGGTGAAGGCCGAGCTCGAGCTGATGGCACTGGAGGTCACCAACCTGCGGGTCATCGCCGCGGCCCGGGATGGTGGCGCACCGGGGGCGGAGAGCTCGCTGCTCAAGGTGCGCGGCTCGGAGCTTCGCCAGGAGCTCAGCGACCTGACCCGCCGCGCCCTGGGACCGGCCGCGCTGCCCTTCTTCCCCGACTTCCTCCACGGCGACGGCGAGCTCGACGATCCGGCCCTGGCCGAGAGCGCCTCGAGCGCCGCCCAGTACTTCAATCGCCGCAAGCTCTCGATCTATGGCGGTGCCAACGAGATCCAGAAGAGCATCGTCGCCAAGACGATTCTTGGCATGTAAGTAACCGATCCTCGGCATGTAAGGAGCCGCCCATGGACTTTTCCCTGACCGACGAGCAGCGCATGCTCGCCGACACCCTCGAGCGCCTGATTGCCGACCGGGTCGCCCCCGAGCAGCGCCGCGCCCTGCTCGAGGCACCTGCCGGCGAACGTTCGGCGCTGTGGCAGACCTTCGCCGAACTGGGGCTGCTGCACATGCCCTTCGCCGAGCAGGTCGGCGGCCTCGGCGGTGACGGCACCGACCTGATGCTCATCATGCAGGCGCTGGGACGCGGCCTGGTGCCCGAAGCCTACCTGGCTGGCCTGGTGCTGCCCGGCGACCTGCTGGCCCGACTCGGCGATGCCGGGCAGCGGAAGCGCTGGCTGGCGCCGCTGCTCGAGGGCGAGCATCAGCTGGCACTGGCCTGGCAGGAGGGTGACGCCCGCTATGATGCCCATGGCATCGCCACCACCGCGTGTCGGGAGGGTGATGGCTGGCGCCTCGATGGCGACAAGCAGCTGGTGCTCAATGCCGCCTCGGCCATCGCCCTGCTGGTCACCGCCCGCCTCGACGACGGGCGCCTGGGGCTGTTCGTGGTCCCCGCCGACGCCGCCGGCCTGAGCCGCCGCGACTACCGTACCATCGACGACCAGTCGGCCAGCAACCTGGCCCTCGAGGCCGTCTCGTTGAGCGCCGACGCTTGCCTGAGCGCCGACGCCGCCAATGCGCTCGATGCCACCCTGGCGCTCGGCCGCGCGGCGCTGTGTGCCGAGGCGGTCGGTACCATGGAGGTCGCCTGCGAGCAGACCCTCGACTACCTCAAGGAGCGCCAGCAGTTCGGCACCCCGTTATCGCGCTTCCAGAGCCTGCAGCACCGCATGGTCGACATGCATCTGCACCTCGAGCAGGCCCGCTCCATGGCGATTCTCGCCGCCACCAGCCTCGATCGCCCCGCCGCCGAACGCGACTATCGCCTCGCCGCGGCCAAGGCCTACTGCGGCGAGGCCGCCCGCTTCGTCGCCGAACAGGCCATCCAGCTGCATGGCGGCATGGGCATGACCGACGAGTGCCATGTCTCCCACTATGCCAAGCACCTGGTGATGTTCGACCACTACCTCGGTGACTGCGACCACCACCTGGAGCATGTCAGCGACCAGCTCGAGACCGCCGCCTGACGGCCCATGGTGTCAGCATCAAAAGAACCGGCCCTTGAGAGGGCCGGTTTTTTACGTCGGGAAGATCACGATCTTCGCTACAGCGTCTGCTCGAGCTCCGGCAGCGCCTGGAAGAGATCGGCGACCAGGCCGTTAGTTGTCGAGAGCGCGACCTGGAAGCGATCTTCCTTACAGCTTGCTCTCGAATTCCGGCAGCGCCTCGAACAGATCCGCCACTAACCCGTAATCGGCGACCTGGAAGATCGGCGCCTCCTCGTCCTTGTTGATGG
>NZ_PNRE01000075.1 GCF_002879645.1 Halomonas heilongjiangensis
CTGCCCGAGCACAAGACCCGCACGGTGCTGCGCACCCAGAGCCACCAGGGCGACGGCTTCAACGAACTGCGCTTCGAGGACCAGGCCGAGCGGGAACAGATCTGGCTGCACGCCCAGAAGGACCTCGAACTTCTCACCAACAACGACCGCACCGAGGAGATCGGCAACGACAGCCACCTTACCGTGCATCACGATCGCGTGAGCGAGATCCACAGCGACGACCACCTGACCGTGCATGGGCAGCGCCACACCCAGGTCGACGGCGACGACCACCTGATCGTCGACGCCACCCGCCACGAGAAGACCGGCCGCGCCCAGCTCGTCGAGGCCGGCCAGGAGATCCACCACCAGGCGGGCATGAAGGTCGTGATCGAAGCCGGCGCCGAGATCACCCTCCAGGCCGGCGGCAGCTTCATCAAGCTCGACCCCAGCGGCGTGACCATCGTCGGCGCCAGCGTCAAGATCAACTCTGGCGGCAGCCCAGGCTCCGGCTCCGGCCAGGCGGCCCAGGGGCCGGTGTTGCCGAGGGAGGTGGAGGCGGCGCCCCAGTTCACCCCGGTGCAGGCGCCACAGCACGCGGCACTGTTGCAGCAGCAGGCCTTGTGTCCAGTGTGTGAATCGGGCAACAGCGGTTGAAGACCATGATGGAACACTGGCCGTTGACGTCGGGACTATCGGGGGGTGGATGGGCCTGGCCCGTCGAGAAGCAGGTTTATCTGCTCCTCGATGGCATACGAGTGCAGGAACTGCCTCGCCGGCTCTATGAATGGTCCGAAGGCAGGCTGGTGGCAGACCTGCTCTACGCCGGCACCCCTTGGGCCGAGGTGAAAGACGTATCCCCCTGGTTGGTGCAGCTGAAAGGATTGGATGATCCGGTGCTCCAGGCTTTCCTCGCCGATGGCCTGGAGCCGGAGTGGGGCTATCTGGTCGAGAGCGGAGCCAGCCTCACCGAGGTCGCAGACCATTTGCGCAGCCTGATCCTGGTGCGCCATCCGCTCGACGTGCCCATGCTGCTTCGGCTTGCCGACCCGGCGGTCATCGCTGCTCTGTTGCAGGAGGGTAGTACGCCGGCCTTGGTGCCGTGGGGGCCCATCGAGCGCCTGGTGCTGCCGGATGCCGTGGCCGAGGCGTGGCAGAGCTGGGTGCCGGCTGAGGACGAAGCGCCCCCACTGGCGCCTACCTCGGCAGGCTATCGCCTATCCGAGGCTCAACTTCAACGGCTGCAGGCCTGCGACCTGCGCCGGCATGCCCGGCAGTTAATGGGTTTTGTCGACCAGCACTGCGCTGGCTGGCTGATGGAGACGAGCCGGCCGCAGCGTCATGTCCAACTCCTCGAGATCGTGCGTGAAGCCCGTGACATGGGCTTCACCTCGCCGCGAGAATGGGCGCTGCTATGCGCCCTGATGGCCCGTCTCGGCTTCACCACCTGGAGCGATCGCGCCACCGATACCCCCGCCTACCGCTGGCTCACGGCGAAGCATATCAGCAGCCTCGAGCGTCTCGAGGCCGCCCTGAAAGCGGCCAACACTCATCAATCCCCCGTCATGACATAGGGAGCATGTCATATGTCCGCATTCGAGCGACCCAATAATGACCGCGGTGATGGAGCACTGGCGGCGTATGAACTGCCGTGCCGCGACAGCGACGAGGGCGCCACCTGCCCGTTGATCAACGGCAAGGTTCAACTGCTGCCTCTACGCTATGGCCTGGTCGAGGAGCTGGTGCCCGGGTGCTCGACTCCCTACACCTTGAGTGCGCGGCCTCTTGGCATTCGCCTGCTGCGTAACGGCTATCTCTATGTGCTCGATGGTGAAACCAACGACCTCGCCGAATACGAGTTTCGTGACCAAGGCGATAAGATCACCGGCGGCAAGCTCGAGTACGAGACGGATCGGACCCTCTACGTCTGCTTCTCCGAAGTGCAGTGGACCGACGCCAAGCGTGCCCAGGTGCAGCAGAGCGAAGCGGATCGCGACGCCTTCATGCAGGCCGTGGATCTCTCGGGAGCCAATCCCGTTTCCGGTGGCGGGGAACACCTGATCACCACTGTCCAGGCAGAAGAGTGGGTGGCCGAATTCGCCGAAGATGCCGAGCTGGAACAACCCGAAGGCGGCCACGAGCAGGAAGGCGAGGCCTACCACTGGGAAAACGATCACTACTACCACAAGTCCCGTCTTGGAAAACTGCTCAAGCAGCACAAGGTCGAGGATCGCGACGAGTGCCTGTGCCTGGTCGTGCGCGATGATATCGGTGTCATGCGCGACCTGGCTATGTTCCAAGACAACGTAGTGGGGTGGATCGAGGAATGGACGGAGGAGAAAGGCAATAAGACCAGGCGCGATTATGTGTTAGGCAGTTATATTGAGTCGGTTCCCGAGCTCTCCCCAGAGGCGCTGGATGCTCTGGCTGAGTTGGATCAGGAGACGGAGCGCGAAGACCTATGGAACGACCTCGACGAACTAGACGATGCGGTGACCCGTCAGGAGGTCACCGATTACCTCAACCATGAGGGTCCATTGCCTGGGGTGGACGAGACCAGTCTATCCAGAGAGCAACAGGATGAATTGAGTTCGTTGGACAGCCAGGTTGCAGCTATACGGCCTAGCGTGGGCCATGGAGTCTCGTCCGACTTGGCACGTCTAAGGTTACAATCCCAGCGCCAGGCCATGCTCCACAGAGAGAGTACCCGCCGCATGCTGAGCGGGGCGGATCCCGAGTTCGTGGAGAACCACCTTGACAGCCTGATCGGGCTCCGACTGGAGCAGCGTCAACGGGTCAGAGACATGCTCCACGGTGCCAAATTAGGCCAACGAGGTATCAATGACCTGGTTCGACGGGAAGAGATGGACGCCTTCCTAGCCGAACAGCGCGTGAAACTGTCACGGTGGAACGGACTGCTAGAGCGCATTACCGCTGATCGCGCCGACATGTTGTGCAACACCCGTTTCCAAAAAGCCGCCTGGTACTTCGATCCCCAGGACGAGGCCCAGGTGAAAGCGGCCTTTTGTGCCGAATACGCGGTAACTCGTGATATAGGGCGCAGCGACGAGGCCAACGAGCGAATCTTCGCCTGGCTGCAAGCCCACCCCTACTTCGATCGACCAATGTTTTACTCCCTGTCGGTGGCCGAGGGCACGGCGCTGAGGCGCGACTATGTCAGCCTCTATGGAATCGGCCACGGGATGCTGTCGAAAATGGCCGAATGGATCGGCCAATTGGTTGCCATGGAAGAGGGAAAGCTGCCGGATGTGGATGCCTTGGGGGGAGACTCCAAGTCCGCTGCCGATGGGGTTCGCGCTAACCTGACCCCAGCCATCAGCGTGGGTATCGACCGGGCCATGACAGCGGTCTCCGAGGCATTGGAAGGTCGCGGACAGATGCCTAGTGTCGAGGCGTTGTTTCGCAGCAGCGAGATACCCAAGGTGCTGGGACCCCGTTTGATTGATGCCGCGCGTCGGGGCAACCTGACCTTCCACTTGGCCAGTGTCGAAGAGCTGGATGCCTTCAAGCGCGCCCTGAACCGTGTTTTGAGCTTGCGCGAGAACTTGCGCGCGCTCAACAACCAGATCCGCCAGTCGCAGCGGGCGAGTGGGCACAACTCTCGGCAAGTACTGGCCCTGAAGCATGAAAAGAACGGCATCCAGGTCGCGCTGAACCGCTATGAGCAGCTCCTGGCCGAGTCGCTGAGTCCGGTCGAGATGCCTTCCGAGGAAAGAGCCCAATTGATGGCAGCGGTGGAGGACCCCTCCCTGGACAGGGCCCGCGCCGGCATCACCTTGGTGCTGCCGGCCGCCCAGCAGCGTGAAGTGAGCCGATTGGTTCGCAACTTCCGCATGGGCATTTCGAGCACGGCCAACGTAATGAATGTCACTGGAGATGGCTTGAGCCTGGCAATCTTCGTGGCCCAGGCGGTGAACCTCGTGCAGGCTTTCCGAGTTTTAAACGAACTCCCCAGTCATGCCCCCTCGGAGGTGCGTAGGCAAGCCTGGTTGAATGTTTTTAATTCTGTTTTTGCGACCGGAGCGGCTGGATTTCTTACCGCACAAGGTATCGGGCATACAGTACTGGAACGTCAGGCCAGGGCCTTGGGGGAAGTCCTGGGCACCGGCACGATCAGCGCCCGTTTAGGGATGATGCATCTTGGTCTGGGCGGCACCGGCTACCTCTTTGGCTTTGCCGCTGCGGGACTGGGTCTGATAAGCAATAGCGGCAACCTTGCTGACTCGGTACGTAGTGGCCAATCACAAGCCACGCTGGGCGCGGTGACAGCCATAAGCGGGAATCTCGGTATGATGGGCGCCCATGGCCATGGTTTCCTTACTACCATAGGCACTCTCCGTGACGTGCGCAACGGCGTCACGACTTGGGCCGCCGCTGGAAAGCATCTAGGCAAGCTGTTCTGGCGTATCAATTTGTTCGGCCTTGCATTTACCGCCTTGGAGCTGGCCGGGACCTGGATGTACAACCGCTACAATCTTGGCAAGCATGACCAATGGCTACTCGACTCAACCTGGGGGAACGAGTTCGAAGGCCCCGATGGCCAGCCGCTGGAGCACTATCTGCAATCCCTCGAGAACGTGCTGCAACCTACGCATGCCATGGTAGAAGCACACTACGGCGAGACTTTTCTGCCGGCCTGGTTCGATAGCCTGACTGAGGGCATTCGTAATCCGACGAAGTATATGATTGCCCTGCATATGCCCAATGTGTCGCCGGCCCTGCTAGATGTTCTGGGTGGCGAGCCTCCGCTGCGCCTGTCGCTGAAGGTTTGGCGCCTCACACCCGCTGGTCCACGTGGACGCTGGACATCGACCCATTGGGAGGAGATCACTGAGGCGTGGGCTAATGGGCTTGTGGTTTCCACCGCCCCGCAAGAACATCCCGGCTTGGTTGTTGTTGGTGAGACGCCCCCTGAGGAGCGCGGTAAGGTGCGCTATATGGTGGGGGTACGCTACTCTCGGCCGGATGCCCAGGGCGGTCACCGTTCCGACGAGCAGTTTATTCTGATTCGTCCCCGCCATGGGCGGGGTACTGGCACCAAGCATCGCTATGTTCCGGAAAGCGGGCTTAGTCCCGGCTCCGCCCGCAGCGAATGGTTTGAAATCGATGGCCGGGTCATCGCGGCTCCAGCCACAAGAAACGATTGAGCAGCTAATGGCGAAAAAGACACAAACCGAACCGCTTCCCGAGCCGACGCCAGGCCAGCCCCACCGAGCTGGCGATATCGAGCGCATCGGTACCAGCAAGATCACTTATCTGGCACCGCTGCCACTGCCCACCGACCTGTCGCCGGTGGACTTCAGTCGAGTTGTCGGCGAGATGAACGATGCCTGGCTCGATTATGGGGTCGGTTCACCTAATGTTTTTGGCTATCAATTCGCCATTGGTGTGCCCCTGTTCTTTATCTTTTTTAGTCTTGTAATGGTTCCCTTGTTGCTGATTTCCATTATGGATTGGCAAGGGTATCAGATCCTGCTCGGAGTGGCTGTTATGGGGGGGGGGGCAGGATTCCTGATGTCGTGGTTCTCTATTCGTAGAACGCATCGAAATTATTTGAAGGCCGTGCCAATACGCTTCCACCGCCAGCGCCGCGAGGTGTGCTTTATAGTCAAGGAACAGCGCCTGGGGCATGAGGTCGAGGAGCCGGTAATCGTACCTTGGGAGTCGCTGATGGCCTGGGCCGTGGAGGGGTATGGGGCGACCCAGTACGGCACCACTCAACAGTACGGGCTGGGAATCGGCTATGCTCATCCCGAGACGGGCAAGTGGCTCAAGACGGAAGGTCGCATGGCAGGCATGGCCCTGTCCCTCGGGGAATGGGAGGTGTTGCGCGCCTATATGGAGCACGAGCTGCACAGCCTGGATGAGGTGCAGGATCCTCTGGGGCTGAGGGAACCCGGCGATCCGCCTTATCTGGGTGTGCATACCATCCGCAATGCCCAGCGTAAGCTTCACGAGAGTCTGCGTGAGAGCCCCTCTCTCTGGCGCTATTTCTATGCGGCGGGGTGGTATTTCTACCATGCGCTTACCCTTTGGACCCTGCCCGGGTATCTTGCCGAGCGGGAGCACAAGGCTATCCAACGGCAGCAGTCTCAACAGAGACTGCCTGAGGTGGAGGAGTGGTCCAAACCACTGCCCAAGGAACAGTGGGCCAAGCCCAGCGAGGAGCTGGTGCGACTGTCAGCCGAGGTGCGCAGACTGCGCGAGGAAACCCCACATCGTTCCATCGAAGAGATCTTCGCCGAGGCTTATCGTCGCCAGGGAGTCGAGGCGTAGCGCTCCCGGGTGTGGATAACCCAAGTGTCACGTTATCCACACCCATTGGCGTCGCCCCGTTTCGGTGGAGCCAACCCTTGGAGGGGGGTCGACCATGCCCGCGCCCCGTGCCTCCTGTCAGGGCTCCTGCCGGCTCGGTGGGGGCCATGACCCCCGCGCCGGTTGCGGATGGGCGCGCAGCAGCCAGGAGGCGGCGGCCACGCCGGCCAGGCCGACGATGGCGCCGGGCAGGGCACCGAGCGCCAGGCTGACGATGATGCCGCCCAGTAGTGCCGCGCCCCCGGCCAGAATCACCGGGGTGCCGGTGGCCGAGACCACGTCGCGCTTGCGGCTCATCTCGAAGGTCACCACCGCGACCATCACCGGGGCGACGGACACGATGCACAGCAGGATCCACCACAGGCGGCCGAGCCAGAAGCCCACTTCGCCCGGTATGCCGGCGTCGATGGGCAGGCCGAGGCGCTCGCCCAGCCAGGCCGCCGGCAGCTCGGCGAGCTTGTGCCAGAGGTAGAGCGGCATGCCCAGGGCGCCGAGGATCGTCACCACCCTGTCGACCCGGCGGCGCTCCAGCAGGCGCCGTACCGGGCCTTCGCAGGCGAGCACCGCGCCCACCTGCACCCACATCACGCCCACCAGGGCCAGGGTGGGCGGGAGCAGGTTGCTGGGGGCGCCGAACGCGCCATCGACCATGGCGACGGGGTAGCCGGAGGCCACCGCGGCGGCCAGCCACAGCAGCCCCAGCAGCAGCAGGGCGAGGCCGGTGCCCAGGCCGGAGAAGCGGCCGCGCTTCCAGGCGATGCCGAGCTGCTGCGGCAGCAGCCAGACGACGGCGGCGTTGAGCCAACCGATGCCGCCGCCGTTGCCGGTGACCCGTGTGCCCAGCTCCAGCAGGTCGGCGGGTGCTGCGAGGCCGGCGCGCAGGACGTCGACCGTGGCGGCGATCAGCAGCAGGCCCGCCACGGCCTTGAGCCCCCAGCGGCGATCGGCCCAGACGCTGAGCGGCAGCAGCGCCTGCACCCCCAGCAGCATCATCAGGAACCACAGATGAACGGTCAGCGAGTGGTTGAGGGGGCCGAGCAGCCGGCCCCCGGTATAGGCGGCGAGGACGACGAAGGCCACCAGCACCGCCAGGTAGGTGACGGTGGGACGAGCGAGCCCCAGCGCCCGGCCCGCCCACCAGTGCAGTTGGCGATGGCCCTGCTCCAGCCGGCGCCGGGCGCCGTCCGCGCTCACCGCGGCCGAGACGAACACGAACAGCGGGACGACCTGCAGTACCCAGGTGAGCACGCCGGCGCCCGTCCACACCAGCAGCAGGTGGTCGGTCGTGGTCATCAGGCCGTTTTCGAGCCGGGGCAGGGTGGCGATCCAGTGGCCGAACACCACCACCAGCAACGCGCCGGCGCGCAGCGCATCGGGGTAGCGGTCCCTGGCGCGCGTGTCGCTGCCGGCCCTGTCCTGGCGTGTCTGGCGGCTGGCGTTCCGGGGTGCACTGTTCATTTTCGATCGGCCCTTGCAAAAGCCCGGTGCTTGGCTAAGATGGTTTTCGAACACCGTTTCCTAACATCTTCCATGAAACCCCGGCGCCATGCAAGACCCCCCTCCATCGTGCCGAACCCGAGGAACTTCCCATGGATACCCAGGTACTGCTGATCCATGTGCTGCTGTACGTCTTCCTGCCCCTGTGGGGGCTCGCCGGCTTCGCCGACTGGTGCTGTCACCGGGCCACCCGCATCGAGGAGACGTCGGGCCTGAAGGAGTCGCTGATGCATTCGTTGATGGGCCTTCAGGTCGGTATCCCCATCATTGTCTGCCTGCTCTTCCGCATCAATGTCCTGGTCCTGCTGATCTGCCTGCTGGCCTGGGTGCTGCATGAGGCGGTGGCCCACTGGGACGTTCACTATGCGGCGCCACGCCGGCGTATCAGCATCTGGGAAATGCACGCCCACAGCTACCTGGCCAGCCTGCCGCTCTACATGCTGGCGATGATCATGGTCATCAACTGGCCGGTGGTGGTGGATCTGGTGACCTTCGCCTGGCAGGGCCAGCTGCGGCTGGTGCCCCTGGACGTGCCCCATGGCGGGGAGCGCTACCTGCCCTACTACCTGACGTTCATGGCGCTGCTGTGCGTCTTTCCCTACCTGGAAGAGAACCTGCGCTGTCTGCGCCACGCCCTGAAGCACGGGAGCCAACCCTCGTGAGCGTCTATATCACCAGCACCGGGCACTACCTGCCGGGCGACCCCGTGGACAACGAACGGATCGAGGCGGTGCTCGGCCTGGTCAACGGCAAGCCGAGCCGCCTGAAGCGCCGGATCCTGCAGTCCAACGGCATCCGGCAGCGCCACTACGCCATCGATGCCGACCACAACACCACCATCAGCAATAGCGAAATGGCGGCGCGGGCCGGTCAGGCGTGTCTCGACGAGGGTTACCTGGGCAAGTCGCGGCTCGGCATGCTGAGCGTGGCCACCAGCCAGGGCGACCTGGTGCTGCCCGGTTTCGGCAGCATGGTGCAGGCGGAGCTGGGCGTGTCCGGCGTGGAGCTGCACAGCAGCCACGGCATCTGCTCGAGCAGCATGATGGCGCTGAAGGCCGCCTTCACCGGCCTCAAGGCCGGGGAGCACGCCAACGCCCTGGTGGTCGCCAGCGAGCTGGCGTCGCGCCTGTTCAAGGCCAGCCGCTACGAGGCGGTGGCGGAGGAGGTCGATTTCAATGCCGAGTTCCTGCGCTGGATGCTGTCGGACGGCGCGGGTGCCCTGCTGCTGGAAAACGTCCCGCGCCAGCGCTGCTTTCGCATCGACTGGATTCGCGGGTTCTCCCACGCCGACGCCTATCCGGTGTGCATGAGCGTCGGCCAGGCGGCCGCCGCCGGCGAGGCCAGGAGCTGGCAGGACTTCCCCACCTACGCCGAGGCGGAGGCCGCCGGGGCCCTGCTGATCCGCCAGGACGTCCGCCTGCTCGACAACATCGTCAAGCTCGGCGTCGACGGGCTGCTGCGGCTGATCGACGAGGGGCGGGTCGCGGTGGACAGGGTCGATCACGTGCTCTGCCATTATTCATCGCACTATTTCCGCGGCAGGATCTTCGACATGTTGACCCAGGCCGGGGCGGCCATTCCCGAAGCGAAGTGGTACACCAACCTCTATACCCGGGGAAATACCGGCTGCGCCTCGCTGTTCATCATGCTCGACGAGTTCCGCCGCACCCAGCACTACCGGGCCGGCGATACCCTCCTGTGCATGGTGCCGGAGAGCGGCCGGTTCAATAACGTCTACATGCAACTGACGGTCGTGGAGGAGTAGCCATGGAAAGCAAGGTCACCACCCGGGTGGGTCAGGAGTGTCTTCAGGGCCTGATGCGCGTCTGGTTCGATTTCGAGCGCCAGCTGGGCCGGGTGCCGGTCATCCAGCGTCTGGAACGCGGCAGGTTCACCCGGGCGGACTACCGTACGCTGTTGCTGCATCTGCGCCAGCAGGTGATCGAAGGGGCACGCTGGATCACCCGCGGGGCCTCGAGTTTCGACCGCGACTTCGCCGATGTGCGCTCGATGGTCATCGGCCACGCCCGGGAGGAGCACCGCGACTACGAGATGCTGGAAGCCGACTTCGTCGCCGCGGGCGGTGAGCCGGACGAGATCCGGGAGGCGCAGCGCAATGCCGGCAGCGAGGCGTTGCACGCCTTCATGATGTACCGCGCCAGCCAGCCCAACCCCGTCGACCTGATCGGTGCCATGTGGATCATCGAGGGGCTGGGCCAGAAGATGGCCGGTGACTGGGCCCGACGGATCGACGAGGCCACCGACGGCGACGGCCGCGATACCACCTTCATGCGCTACCACGGCGAGAACGACGACGCCCACCTGGACAAGCTCTACGCGTTGATCGACCGGGTGTGCCGCACGCAGCGCGACCTGCAGTCGATCCTGCGCACCGCACGGGTGGTGGCGCGGCTCTATGCCCTGCAGCTGGAGGAGATCGACCATGGCTGATACCGGGAACAGGCCCCGCAGTCCCTTCCTGCGGGCCCTGGCAGTCGACGACTCCCTGCCCATCGAGCCCGAGGCGGTGCGGCTGTGGCTGAACGATATCGAGACCCCGACGCGCTGGTCGCTGCGCCCGCTGCTGCAGTTCCTGCTGGCGATGCTGCTGCACCTGATCTGGTTCGTGAAGCGCCTGCCGCTGCCCCAGTTCCGCGCCCATGGGCTGCTGCAGCGGCTGATCTGCGCCTTCTGCACCCACTTCGTCAGCCCGCACGCCAACCGGCTGATCCTTCGTCACTTCGCCACCGAATCCAATGTCCTCAACTTCCTCATCGACAACAGCGAGGAACTCGGGGTCGAGCCCCTGACGCTCTACCCCCGCCGTATCGACGACATGCTCGACGCCAGCTTCGTCAAGCACGACCAGGAGCTGTTCCGGGTCATCGAGGAACTGGGCCCCTGGCGGCCTCCCGCGGCGCCGCTGTCGACGCACGCCATCAGCTGGCGGCACTGGCGCCCGCTGGAGGGGGCGGTTGGCGAGGCGCCGTGCAAGCGCACCCAGGTGCTGGACTTCGAGAGCGCCCACGCGCTGTTCATGTGCCTGTTCTGCCTGCTGCTGACCCGCGAGGAGTACCGTGACGCCATCAACGGCTTCAACCTCGACCAGTCGATCGCGATCCGCATCGGCCAGTTGATCGGCGACCCGAGCCTGGCCGAGATGGCCTACAACAAGCACCCGCACTATCTGGTCGGCCCGTGGAACCTGAGCCAGCGCTTCCTGATGCACGGTTTCTTCACCGAGTACCTCTACGCGCGACTGGAGCGGTTGCGGTGTCGAGGCTAGCCGGCCGGGGAACGGTTCCCGTGCGTCCGGTACGCTGTTAGCGTATCGGAAGCGGTTTGTTGCCCCCCTTCACGTCGAAGGAGTGACCAGGATGATCACGCTGTACGGCTTTCCCTCGTCCCGCTCGCTGCGGGTGGCCTGGACCCTCGAGGAGCTGGGGCTCGAGTATGACTACCGGCATGTCGACATGCGGGCCGGCGAGGGGCGGGGCGAGGCCCACCTGGCGCGCCATCCCGACGGCAAGGTGCCGGTGCTTCGGGATGGCGAGCTGACGCTGTTCGAGTCCTCGGCGATCTGTCGCTACCTGGCCGAACGTTATGGCGAGCCGGGCGGCTTGCTGCCGGCGTCGGTCGAGGACCGGGCCCGGGTCGATCAGTGGCTGAGCTTCGTGATCGGCGAGCTCGAACAACCGCTCTGGACCCAGGGCAAGCACACGTTCGCCCTGCCGAGCGAGCGGCGGGTGCCGGCGGTGCTGCCCTCCGCGGCCTGGGAGTTCCAGAGGGCCCTGGCGGCGCTGGAGCGGCGCTTCGACGGCGAGGGCTGGCTGGTGGGGGAGCGCTTCACCGTGGCGGACCTGCTGATGGGCCATACCCTGAGCTGGGGCGTGAAGTTCAAGCACCGCCTGCCGGAGTCACTGGAGGCCTATCGCCAGCGCTGCGTGTCGCGGCCTGCGCTGGGCAGGGCCGTCGAGCGCGAGCAGCAGGCCGCCGAGCCGACCTGAGCGGTGAATCCTCAGGCCCCGAAGGGCAGTACGGCGGCATAGACCGCGAAGTAGTGGCAGGTGCTGCCGCCGAGGACGAACAGGTGCCAGATGGCGTGGTTGAAGGGGATCGCCTGGATCGCATAGAAGACCACGCCGAGGGTATAGGTGATGCCGCCGGCGACCAGCAGGGCGATGCCGGTCGACGGGAGGCTCGCCGCCAGCTCGTCGCCGGCGAAGACGACCAGCCAGCCCATCACCAGATAGATCGTCACGCGCAGCACGGCGAAGCGATGGGGCCAGAGCAGCTTGCAGGCGATGCCGCCCAGCGCCAGGGACCAGACGATGGTGAACAGGGTCCAGCCGGTGGCGCCGCGCATGTTGACCAGCAGGAAGGGGGTGTAGGTGCCGGCGATCAACAGGTAGATGGCGCAGTGGTCGAGCAGCTGGAACAGGCGCTTCAGCCGAGGGTGGCGGACGCCGTGGTAGAGGGTCGAGGAGGTATAGAGCAGCACCAGGGTGGTGCCATAGAGGCTGATGCCGACGATCTTCCAGGGGTCGATCTGGGTGGCCAGGCTGGCCAGGACGATCAGCACCGTGCCCCCGGCCAGGCTGAGGACGGCGCCGATGCCGTGGCTGATGCTGTGCAGCAACTCCTCGATGACGCTGTAGTGGTGTTCGCCTTCCGGTGCCGAGTGAGTCATGGGGGACTCCTCCATGATCCGGAGTGGCCCCGACACCGGCCATCGGTTCAGGGCTTGCGTTCGATATCCACGTCACTGGCCTGGGTGAAGTCGCCCAGCGCCATCATGTGGCCGAGCTTGCCGGCCTTGGTGGACAGATAGTGCTCGTTATGAGGATTGAGACCCGTGGTCAGCGGCACTCGTTCCGCCACGGTGACCCCGGCCTTGGTCAGGGCATCGACCTTGCGCGGGTTGTTGGTCATCAGCCGGAGGCCGCTGACGCCCAGGTGGTCGAGCATCGGGACGCAGAGGTCGTAGCGGCGCAGGTCGGCGCCGAAGCCCAGCTGCTCGTTGGCCTCGACGGTGTCGGCACCCTGGTCCTGCAGGTGGTAGGCACGGATCTTGTTGAGCAGGCCGATGCCGCGGCCCTCCTGGCGCAGGTAGAGCAGCACGCCGCGCCCTTCGTCGGCGATGCGCTTGAGCGCCTCCTGCAACTGGTAGCCGCAATCGCAGCGCATCGAGAACAGCGCGTCTCCCGTCAGGCACTCGGAGTGCACCCGTCCCAGTACCGGCTCGCCATCGGCCACGTCACCCAGCGTCAGGGCGATATGATCCTTGCCGGTGGCCTCGTCCTCGAAGCCATGCATGGTGAAGGTGGCCCAGGGGGTGGGCAGCCGGGAGGCGGCGATGAATCGGATCGTCACGGGTAACCTCGGTGTCAGACCACGGCAGTGCCGGCAGGTGGAGCGCCATTCTAGCAGGAAGGCGCGACGGGCTCACGGGTGTCGCCCCGGTCGCGATGTCCGGGGGCCGATGTTCGGGTACAATGACGCCCACATTTTCCGTGGATGACCGCCCGCATGGAACTCAACAACGATCGCTTTCTGCGCGCCCTGGCGCGTCAGCCGGTGGACCGCACCCCGGTGTGGATGATGCGTCAGGCCGGCCGTTACCTGCCGGAGTATCGCGCGACCCGCGCCGCGGCCGGCGACTTCATGGACCTCTGCCGCAACCACGAGCTCGCCTGCGAGGTCACCCTGCAGCCCCTGGAGCGCTATCCGCTGGATGCGGCGATCCTGTTCTCGGACATCCTGACCATCCCCGATGCCATGGGGCTGGGGCTCTACTTCGAAACCGGCGAGGGGCCGAAATTCCGCAAGCCGGTGCGCACCACCGCGGACGTCGAGGCGCTGGCCGTTCCCGATGCCGAGCGTGACCTGGACTACGTGATGCGGGCGGTCGCCACCATCCGTCGCGAGCTGAACGGTCGCGTGCCGCTCATCGGCTTCTCCGGCAGCCCCTGGACGCTGGCCACCTACATGGTCGAGGGCAGCTCCAGCAAGGACTTCCGCCACGTCAAGGCGATGCTCTACGACGCCCCGGACACCATGCACCGGCTGCTCGATACGCTGGCCGCCGCGGTCACCGACTACCTGAATGCCCAGATCCGTGCCGGTGCCCAGGCGGTGCAGATCTTCGACACCTGGGGCGGCGTGCTCTCCACGCCGGCCTACCTGGAGTTCTCGCTGCGCTACATGGAGCAGATCGTCGCCGGCCTGATCCGCGAGCACGAGGGCAGGCGCGTGCCGGTGATCCTGTTCACCAAGAACGGCGGCCAGTGGCTCGAGGACATGGCCACGGCCGGTGCCGACGCCCTGGGGCTGGACTGGACCACGGAGCTCTCCGAGGCGCGGGCCCGGGTCGGGCATCGTGTCGCCCTGCAGGGCAACCTGGACCCCAACGTGCTGTTCGCCCGCCCCACGGCCATCCGTGCCGAGGTGGCGCGCACCCTCGACAGCTTCGGGACGGGGCCGGGGCACGTCTTCAACCTGGGCCACGGCATCAGCCAGTTCACCGACCCGGACCGTGTCACGGCCTTCATGGAGGCCCTGCACGAGCTGAGCCCGGCCTACCATCGCCAGATCCAGCATGGCTGAGGGGTGGCGACGGCTGGCCCGGGGTGAGGATAGAAAGTGGCGCCGCCTGTGGGCGGCGCTGGCCGTTCTGGCTGCGGTCGCCATCGCGGTGGGCAGCCTGACGCCGGGCAGCGAGATGCCCGAGCGCCTGCCCTGGGACAAGGCCAACCACTTCGTCGGTTACGCCGGCCTGGCGGGGCTCATGGGGCTGGCCGGGGTGCGCCTGCCGATCGCCTTCGCCGTCGCCGTGCTCTACGGCATCGTCATCGAGTACGCCCAGATCCCGGTGCCCGGGCGCAGCGGCGGCGACTGGTACGACATCCTCGCCAACGGCCTGGGCGCGGCTTCTGCCGCCCTGGTGCTGCACGCCTTGCGCCGGGCCCTGCTGCGCGGTCACCCCTAGCCGCGCCCCGGTCCCCCCCTTCTTCCTCCCGTCGTGGCCGTGACGTGGCCGAAGTCATTTTCGCGTTTGCCGATGGAATCAGCCATGCTGCACCGAGGCGGAGCGGCATGGCCGAGGACCGCTGGTCGAACGACGCGACAACAAAAGGAACACGCGATGCGAAACGGGCTGTCATGGGGCGCGGGTGCCCTGGTGCTGGTGGGGCCGCTGCTGGTCCAGGCCGCGACCCTGGACGAGGTGCGCGAACGCGATCAGCTGCGCTGTGGGGTGAATGCCGCCCAGCCGGGTTTCTCGGCGCTGGACGACGAGGACACTTACCGGGGGCTGGACACCGATGTCTGCCGGGCCATCGCCGCGGCGGCGCTGGGCGATGCCGGGAAGGTGCAGTTCGTGCCGCTGGATTCGGTGGAACGCTTCACCGCCCTGCAGTCCGGCGAGGTGGACGTGCTGTCGCGCACCACCACCTGGACCTCCAGCCGTGACACCACCCTGGGGGTCAACTTCACCGGGGTCAGCTACTACGACGGCCAGGCCTTCATGGTGGCCAGTGACCTGGGGGTGCAGAGCGCTCTCGAGCTGGATGGGGCGGCGGTCTGTACCCAGTCGGGTACCACCAGCGAGCTCAACCTGGCCGACTACTTCCGCGTCAACGACATGGCGTACGAGCCGGTGGTGTTCGACTCGCCGGAACAGTCGATCGGCGGCTTCGAGGCGGGGCGCTGCGACGTGCTCAGCTCGGACGCCTCCCAGCTCTACGCCCAGCGTATGCAACTGGCCGACCCGGACAGCGCCGTGGTGCTGCCGGAGATCATCTCCAAGGAGCCGCTGGGCCCGGCGGTGCGCCAGGGCGACGACCAGTGGTTCAATATCGTCAAGTGGTCGCTATTCGCCATGCTCAACGCCGAGGAGATGGGGATCACCCGGGACAACGTCGACGAGATGCTCGACGCCGAGGACCCGGATATCGCCCGCCTGCTCGGCCGGGATGGCAACTACGGCGAGGGCATGGGGCTGCCGGCCGACTGGGCCTACGAGATCATCCGCCAGGTGGGCAACTATGATGAGGTGTTCGCGCGCAATGTCGGCGAAGGCTCCGATTTCAATATTGCCCGGGGCCTCAACGCCCTGTGGACCGAGGGGGGCATCCAGTATGCACCACCGGTGCGCTGATCGCTGAGCCGGGGTACTGGCGTGGTGCGCCCGATCGAGCCGGATCCCCTCCGGCTCGACCGTTGAATAAGGGTGTCGCCTGTTCTATCCCGTCGATGGAGCGAATCTTGCTAAGGTGCTGGCACATGCTCATGCATGCATCAGCGATACTCCAACTCCAACATTCGAGGGAACCCTCCATGCGCAACAACAAGAACAAGTGGCTGCTGCTGACTTCCGCGGCGGCTGTGGCTCTGGGTACGGCCTCCGTGGCGTCTGCCGCCACGCTCGACGACACCAGGAACCGCGGTGCCGTGCAGTGTGGCGTGAGCGATGGCCTGCCGGGCTTCTCGGCACCGGACGACCAGGGCGAGTGGCAGGGGCTGGACGTCGACGTCTGTCGGGCCGTGGCCGCCGCGGTGTTCGGCGACGCCGAGGCGGTGCGCTACATTTCGCTCAACGCCGTGGAGCGCTTCACCGCCCTGCAGTCCGGCGAGGTGGACGTGCTGTCGCGCAACACCACCTGGACCACCACCCGCGACACCACCCTGGGCCTGAACTTCACCGGCGTGACCTTCTACGACGGTATCGGGTTCATGATCAACCGCGAGCTGGGGGTGTCCAGCGCCAAGGAGCTGGACGGCGCGGCGATCTGCGTGCAGTCCGGCACCACCACCGAGCTCAACGTGGCCGACTACTTCCGTACCAACGGCATGGAGTTCGACCCCATCGTCTTCGATACCTCGGAGCAGACCGTGGGTGGCTACGAGGCGGGGCGCTGCGACGTCCTGACCTCCGATACCTCGCAGCTGGCCGCCCTGCGCATCCAGCTCTCCGACCCGGAACAGTCCGTGATCCTGCCCGAGATCATCTCCAAGGAGCCGCTGGGCCCGGTGGTGCGCCAGGGTGACGACCAGTGGTTCAACATCGTCAAGTGGTCGCTGTTCGCCATGATCAATGCCGAGGAGATGGGCATCACCCAGGACAACGTCGACGAGATGCTCGACGCCGACGACCCCGACATCGCCCGCCTGCTGGGCCGGGACGGCAACTACGGCGAGGGCATGGGCCTCTCCGCCGACTGGGCCTACAACATCATCAAGCAGGTCGGCAACTACGGCGAGAGCTTCGAGCGTAACGTGGGCATGGGCTCGCCGCTGGAGATCGAGCGTGGCGTCAACGCCCTGTGGACCGACGGCGGCATCCAGTACGCCCCGCCGGTCCGCTGAGTGCCGGCCCGAGGCACCGCTAGCCCGGTGCCTCGCTCCTTGCCGTGTCCCGCTCCGGCCACCCCGGGGCGGGGCCTGATACCTGCTTGACGGATCCAGGCGGAGAGTCCTTCCATGTCCGTTCGACCCCAGGCCCGTCCCGCGGGCCCCAAGCCGCCGTTCTGGCGCGACCGCGCCAAGCGCGCGCTGATCTTCCAGCTGCTGCTGGTCGCCGCCGTTGCCGCCTTCCTGCTCTATATCATCGGCAACACCCAGGCCAACCTGTCGGCCCGCGGCATCACCACCGGTTTCGGCTTCCTGAACAACACCGCCGGCTTCGGCATCGTCCAGAGCCTGATCGACTACTCCTCACAGAGCACCTACGGCCGGACCTTCGTGGTGGGCCTGCTCAATACCCTGCTGGTCTCGGCACTCGGCGTACTGGCGGCGACGATCATCGGCTTCACCGTCGGCATCGCCCGGCTCTCGCCCAACTGGCTGATCGCCCGGCTGGCCAACGGCTACATCGAGATCTTCCGTAACATCCCGCTGCTGCTGCAGATCTTCTTCTGGTACTTCGCCGTGCTGCGGGCCATGCCGGCGGCCCGTGACAGCCTCTCGATCGGCGAGGTGATCTTCCTCAACGTGCGCGGGCTCTACCTGCCCGAGCCGCTGTTCGAATCGGGCTTCGGGCTGATCCCCCTGGCCTTCGGCGTCGCCGTGGTGGCCAGCATCGCCCTGGTGATCTGGAACCGGCGTCGTCACGAGGCCACCGGCAAGCGCCTGCCGGCGGGCTGGATCTCGCTGGCGCTGATCCTCGGCCTGCCGATGCTCGTGCTGGTGGCCACCGGGGTGCCGGTGACCTGGGACGTGCCGGAACTGCGTGGCTTCAACTTCCGCGGCGGCATCACGGTGATACCGGAGTTCCTGGCCCTGTGGCTGGCGCTCTCCATCTATACGGCGTCGTTCATCGCCGAGATCGTGCGCTCGGGCATCCAGGCGATTCCCCATGGCCAGACCGAGGCGGCCCAGGCGCTCAGCCTGCCGCGGAACCTGGTGCTGCGCCTGGTGGTCGTGCCCCAGGCCATGCGGGTGATCATTCCGCCGTTGACCAGCCAGTACCTCAACCTGATCAAGAACTCTTCGCTGGCCACCGCCATCGGCTATCCGGACCTGGTCTCGGTGTTCGCCGGGACCACGCTCAACCAGACGGGGCAGGCGATCGAGGTCATCGCCATGACCATGGCGGTGTATCTCACCATCAGCCTGCTGGTGTCGATGTTCATGAACTGGTTCAACGCCCGCGTGGCGCTGGTGGAACGCTAGGAGAGGCGCCATGACGATTCAACGCGAAATGATTCCGGCACGCCCGGCGCCCGGCAGTACCATCGGCCCCATTGCCTGGCTGCGCGCCAACCTGTTCAGTGGGCCGGTGAATACGGTGTTCACCCTGCTGGGCCTCTATCTGCTCTACCTGCTGCTGGTACCGACGATCCAGTGGGCCTTCATCGACGCCGACTGGATCGGGACCAGCCGTGCCGACTGCTCCCGCGAGGGCGCCTGCTGGGTGTTCATCAATGCGCGGATCGGCCAGTTCATCTACGGCCTCTACCCGGGCAGCGAGATCTGGCGGGTCAACCTGACCTTCGCCGTCTTCGCCGCGTTGATCGCCTGGCTGGCCATCCCGCGGCTGCCGTTCAAGCGCTGGGTCGCGGTGCTGACCCTGGTGGCCTTCCCGCTGCTCGCCTACTTCCTGCTCTATGGCGGCCACTTCGGCCTGCGCGTGGTGGAGACCCACCGCTGGGGCGGGCTGACCCTGACCCTGATCCTGGCGGTGGTGGGCATGGTGGGGGCGCTGCCCATCGGCATCCTGCTGGCCCTTGGGCGGCGCTCGCAGATGCCCATCGTCAAGAGCTTCTGCGTGGTGTTCATCGAGTTCTGGCGCGGCGTGCCGCTGATCACGGTGCTGTTCATGGCCTCGGTGATGCTGCCGCTGTTCATGCCCACCGGGGTCAGCGTCGATCGGCTGATCCGTGCCTTCATCGGCATCACCCTGTTCCAGAGCGCCTACATGGCCGAGGTGATCCGCGGTGGCCTGCAGGCGATCCCCAGGGGACAGGAGGAGGCCGCGGCGGCGCTGGGCATGACCTACTGGAAGCGCATGGGGCTGATCGTGCTGCCCCAGGCGTTGAAGATGATGATCCCCGGCATCGTCAACACCTTCATCTCGCTGTTCAAGGACACCACCCTGGTGATGATCATCGGGCTCTTCGACCTGCTGGGCATCGTCCAGGCGGCGCTGTCGGACTCCCGCTGGTTGGGCTTCGCCCTGGAGGGCTATGTGTTCGCGGCGTTCATGTTCTGGATCTTCTGTTTCAGCATGTCGCGCTACAGCCAGTATCTCGAGCGGAAACTGCATACCGGCCACAAACGCTGAGCCCCGGGCCCGATCATCCGACTACAGGACAACCACGATGAGTGAACAGGCTTCAACTCCCAAGGCCGGCAGCGAGACCCCCATGGTCGAGATGCGCGGCGTCAACAAGTGGTACGGCGACTTCCATGTGCTGCGCGATATCGACCTGGAGGTCAGGCGCGGCGAGCGGATCGTCATCTGCGGGCCCTCGGGCTCCGGCAAGTCGACCCTGATCCGCTGCATCAACCACCTCGAGGAGCACCAGCAGGGCGAGATCGTGGTCGGCGGCGTGCCTCTGACCCAGGACGTCAAGCGCATCGAACAGATCCGTCGCAGCGTCGGCATGGTGTTCCAGCATTTCAACCTCTTCCCGCACCTCACGGTGCTGGAGAACTGCTGTATCTCGCCCATGTGGGTGCAGAAGAAGCCGCGCCGCGAGGCCGAAGCCGAGGCCATGAAGTACCTGGAGCGGGTACAGATCGCCGAACAGGCGAGGAAGTATCCGGGGCAGCTCTCCGGCGGCCAGCAGCAGCGGGTGGCGATCGCCCGCTCGCTGTGCATGCACCCCGAGGTCATGCTGTTCGACGAGCCCACCTCGGCGCTCGACCCGGAGATGATCAAGGAGGTGCTCGATGTCATGGTCGAGCTGGCCCGCGAGGGCATGACCATGCTCTGCGTGACCCACGAGATGGGCTTCGCCAAGACCGTGGCCGACCGGGTGATCTTCATGGATCAGGGCCAGATCATCGAGGAGAATGCCCCGGAGCCGTTCTTCAACGACCCGCAGTCCGAGCGTACCCGGCTGTTCCTCAGCCAGATCCTCGGCCACTGAGGCGGCGGCTGGAAACGATGAACCCCGGCGGCGGCCGGGGTTCGTCGTCATGGGGGCAGTCAGCGTGGCTAGAGTCGAGGCTCCCTGGACGAGGGGGCTTCGGCGACGCCGCCACCGGCCAGGTCGAGGGTCGGCTCGTTGCTGGCGCCGCGGGGGCGCAGGCGCTCGGCGGGCCGAGTCACCCTGGCGTTGCCGAGGACGCCGTCCCCGCTCTCGAGCGGGCGTGCCTCGCTGGTCCAGGCGGCCTCCTCGGCGTGAACCGCCGGGCGGCGCTCGAAGGAGCGGGTGACCACGGCGCCCGGGGCAAAGCCGGGACGCTGGCTCGCGAGGTGGTGGGGCAGCAGCCACAGCTCGGCGAGCAGGCGCAGGCCGATGGCGGCCAGCAGCCAGGTGCCGACGCCCAGCGCCAGCGTCGGCCAGGCACCGGCCCAGTCGACCGGGGCGAGCCAGGGGGTGCGGGGTGCCAGCCACAGGGCGGCGCCGGCGAGCAGGCCGAGCTGCAGCAGCAGGTGGCAGCTCAGCAGGGTGGAGCGGGCCAGGGGGCGGCGGGGAAACAGCAACTGTCGCATCGGGGGTCCTCCCGGAGGATGCACATCGTGATGATGAGTCGGGCCGGTATCCATACCGACTAGGCGAAATGCTACCCCAGTTCCCGGAACGCTGCAGTCACCACTTGCAACGACCGCTGCCGGGTTGACCAGTCGGGGCGGGCTTGCCAATGTTGAACGAGGGGCACAGCGTGGTGTCCGTAGAGCTTGGCTTCGCCTATTCAAACCAGCCTCAAGGAGTTGCTATGACAACCTATATCGTGGTGGCCGATGCAGCGCGGGCGCGGATCTTCACCCGCGATGCGCTCAAGCTGGTAGAGCATGACAGCCTGTTACACGCTGCGGGGCGGTTGCACGAGGGCGATCTGGTGACCGACCGCGGCGCGGACGTCCATGAGTCGATGTCGACGACGTCGCGCTCCTCCGGTGAGGAGAACTCCGCCTCACAGCATGAGGCGATCGTCTTTGCCAAGGAGGTGGCCGAGCGTCTCTACCGGGCCAGGGTCGACAATACCATGGAGAAGTTGATCATGGTGGCCCCACCGCGTTTCCTGGGACTGTTGCGCGACAAGCTCGATGGCCCAACCACCAAGCTGATCATCCATACCCTGTCCAAGGACCTCTCCAAGGCCAGCCTCGGCGATATCCAGGAGGCCGTCAGCGACCTGCGTTGAGGCACGGGCTGTGGATCGATGCCTCGATCACGGCACCTGGGGCAGGTCGATCTCGTCGCTGCGCCGGATGCCCTCGGTCATCTGCCGGCACAGCCGCAGGAACTCGCGCATGCCGGTGGCCAGGTACTTGTGACGGTGCCAGATGAAACTGAACTGGCGGCTCAGGTCGAGTTCCGGGGTGGGGATCGCCACCAGGCTGCCGCGCCGAAAGGCATCGCGCAGCGCCAGCTTCGATACGCAGCCGATGCCGAGCCCCGACTCCACCGCCCGCTTGATGCCCTCGGTATGCTCCAGTTCGAGCAGGATGTTGAAGCGTCCGCGCCGGTGGCGGGCGGCCTGCTCCAGGGTCAGGCGAGTGCCCGAGCCCTGTTCGCGCATGATCCAGGCCTCGCGCAGCAACCGGTCCAGTTCCACCCCGCCGGCCCCGGCCAAGGGGTGGCGGGGCGAACAGAACACCGCCAGCTCGTCCTCCACCCAGGGCTGGGTGATCACGTCGTCGTCCTCGCACTGTCCCTCGATCAGCCCCAGGTCGAGCTCATGATGACGCACGCTGTCGATGATGGCGCGGGTGTTGCGCACCGAGAGGCGCACCCGGCTCCCCGGGTGACGCTGCATGAAGTCGCTGATCAGCAGGGTCGCCAGGTAGTTGCCGATGGTCAGGGTGGCCCCCACATCCAGCGAGCCCACCCCCTGCTGGCCGCGCAGCAGTTCCTCGACCTCCTCGGCCCGATCGAGCAGGGCCACCGCCTTGGGCAGCAGCTGGAAGCCCAGGGCATTGAGCTTCAGCCGCTTGCCGATGCGATCCAGCAACTGGCAGTCGAACTGTCGCTCCAGCTCGGCCAGGGCGGTGCTTGCCGCCGACTGGGACAGGGCCAGGGCACGCGCGGCGTGGGATACGCTCTCGTGCTGGGCGACGGCGACGAAGACTTCCAGCTGACGCAGGGTGTAGCGCATGACGGGGCTCCCGAGACTCTATATCTGTAGTATAGATAAGGGTTATCCATACAATCCATTTAACAGATATCAGGCGATCTCTTAGAATTGCCGACATAGATTGCACGACGCACTTATGCGTCTATGGAATATCAAAGGAGTCGGCATGAGCAAATTCGCCCTTGAAGAGGTGCTCAGTGTTCACCACTGGAACGACACCCTGTTCAGCTTCCGTACCACCCGCGAGCGCAGCCTGCGCTTCAAGAACGGCCAGTTCGTGATGATCGGCCTCGAGGTGAACGGCAAGCCGCTGATGCGCGCCTACTCCATCGCCAGCCCCAACTACGAGGACCATCTGGAGTTCTTCAGCATCAAGGTGCCGGATGGCCCCCTGACCTCGCGGCTCCAGCATCTCAAGGTGGGTGACCAGATCATGGTCAGCCGCAAGCCCACCGGCACCCTGGTCACCGATGACCTGCTGCCGGGGCGCAATCTCTACATGCTCTCCACCGGTACCGGTCTGGCCCCCTTCATGAGCCTGATCCAGGATCCCGAGGTCTACGAGCGCTTCGAGAAGGTGGTGCTGGTGCACGGCGTGCGCAGCGTCAGCGAACTCGCCTATGCCGACTTCATCCAGAAGGCGTTGCCCGCCCACGAGTACCTGGGAGAGGAGATCGCCGAGAAGCTGGTCTACTACCCCACGGTGACCCGCGAGGAGTTCCATACCATGGGGCGCCTCACCGACCATATCCGCAGCGGCAAGCTCGCCGAGGATACCGGCCTGCCGGTACTGGATCCGCGCCAGGACCGCGCCATGATCTGTGGCAGCCCGGCGATGCTCGACGAGACCAGCGGCCTGCTCGACGAACTGGGCTTCAACATCTCGCCGCGCATGGGCGAGCCCGGCGACTACGTGATCGAGCGCGCCTTCGTCGAGAAGTAAGCTTCCCCGGCTTCGCCGGGAGCTTGAAGAAAACCGCCTCCGTGGTCTTGCCACGGAGGCGGTTCTATTTAGGCGCCTTCCAGCTGTCAGACCGCATCCTTGCCGGTTTCGCCGGTGCGGATGCGGATCACCTGCTCCAGCGGGGTGACGAAGATCTTGCCGTCGCCGATCTTCCCGGTATTGGCCACCTGGGTGATGGCGTCGATCACCTTCTCGGCCATCTCCTCATCCACGGCGACCTCGAGCTTGACCTTGGGCAGGAAGTCGACGACATACTCGGCGCCGCGATAGAGCTCGGTGTGGCCCTTCTGCCGGCCGAAGCCCTTGACCTCGGTGACGGTGATGCCCTGAACGCCGATCTCGGAAAGAGATTCCCGTACGTCGTCGAGCTTGAAGGGTTTGATGATGGCGGTCACCAGTTTCATGGTTGCTGTCCTCGTCCTGTCCGGGTGTCGATGGCCGGGGCCATCATGCTCATGGTGTCCAAGCATACACCGCGGAGGGGGTGAATAAAAAAGGCCCCCTGGGGGGCCTTGTCAAGTGCGTGAAGACGCGTGCGGTTATGGGGTATGCGGCTGGGAGCGGGCCTGTGCCACATGACCGCTGGAGCCGCGACCGAACCCCCCTCCGTTGACGTTGGCCACGCGGAACTCGGGATACGCCTCCAGGCCGCATTCGGCCAGGTCGACCCCTTCGTACTCTTCCTCTTCGCTGACCCGGATGCCCATGATGGCCTTGAGGATCAGCCACACGACCAGGCTGGCCGCGAATACCCAGATGAAGATGCCGAGGATGCCGATGATCTGGGCGCCGAAGCTGGCGTCACCGTTGGAGAGGGGCACCACCAGCACGCCCCAGATACCCACCACCCCGTGCACGGAGATGGCACCGACCGGGTCGTCGAGCTTCAGCTTGTCGAGGCTGACGATGGAGACCACCACGATGGCGCCACCCACGGCACCGATCAGCATGGCACCGAAGGCCGAGGGCGCCAGCGGCTCGGCGGTGATGGCCACCAGGCCGGCCAGGGCGCCGTTCAGGGCCATGGTCAGGTCGGCCTTGCGGAACCACAGCTTGGCCAGTATCAGGGCGGCGATGACGCCGCCGGCGGCCGCGGCATTGGTATTGACGAACACCTGGGCGACGTTGTTGGCGGAGAGCGCGTCGGACATCTTCAACTCGGAGCCGCCGTTGAAGCCGAACCAGCCCATCCACAGGATGAAGGTCCCCAGGGTGGCCAGGGGCAGGTTGGCCCCGGGGATGGCGTAGATGGTGCCGTCCTTGCCGTACTTGCCCTTGCGGGGGCCGAGGATCAGCACGCCGGCCAGGGCCGCGGCGGCACCCGCCATGTGCACGATGCCTGAGCCGGCATAGTCGGAGTAGCCGACCGCGTCGAGCCAGCCACCGCCCCAGGTCCAGTAACCGGAGATCGGGTAGATGACCGCGGTCATCACCACGGCGAAGGCGAGGAAGGCCCACAGCTTCATCCGTTCGGCCACGGCACCGGAGACGATGGACATGGCGGTGGCCACGAACACCACCTGGAAGAAGAAGTCGGAGCGCATGGAGTAGTAGGGGGCATCCTCGTCGCCGGAGAGCACCGCATCGACGCTGTTCTCACCGCCGATCAGGAAGCCCAGGCTCGGCAGGAAGCCGCCCTCACTGCTGGAGTACATGATGTAGTAGCCCACCACCAGGTACATGGTGCAGGCGATGGCGAACAGGGCGATGTTCTTGGTGAGGATCTCGGCGGTGTTCTTGGAGCGCACCAGGCCGGCCTCGAGCATCGAGAAGCCCGCGGCCATCCACATCACCAGCACGCCGCAGATCAGGAAGTAGAAGGTGTCGACCGCGTACATCAGCTCGGTCAGGTCGGTCAGCTCTGTCATGGGATGTCTCCGTGCAGGGAATCATGAGCGTCATCAGACGGCGTCGGCACCGCGCTCGCCGGTACGAATGCGGATGACGTCCTCGAGCGGGGTCACGAACACCTTGCCGTCGCCGATCTTGCCGCTGTTGGCGGCATTGCAGATGGCGTCGAGCACGCCCTCGAGACGGGCGTCGTCCACGGCGACCTCGACCTTGACCTTGGGCAGGAAGTCGACGACATACTCGGCACCGCGATAGAGCTCGGTGTGGCCCTTCTGCCGGCCGAACCCCTTGACCTCGGTGACGGTGATGCCCTGGACGCCGTTGTCGGCCAGTGCCTCGCGGACATCGTCGAGTTTGAATGGCTTGATGATGGCGGTGATGAGCTTCATCACGTGTCTCCACTACTGGGTTGGCAGCGGCTTGCCAGCCGCCGATGCATGACTGCCCTATCTCTGCGCAAACCGTGCCAGTAATGGGTAATCTTTTTATTATCAAGATGATGAATGGAAAATTTGGTGCAAAAGGAGGGGGGGGCATACGTGCTGGACCAGTGGCTGCACTGTTGTGGTGCTACTTCTCGACGTGAGTGCGCCATAACGGGGCGTGGCGGCGAATGCACGGGCATGGCGGCTTGCGTATCCTGTAGGCAGCCACCCCAAGATGACGCAGGAGAAACCCCATGGTGAGCCATGACCGGATCAGTCGCCTCGCCCAGCAGATCGGCGACCGGCTGCAGGGGGCCTCGCAGGCTCCGGAAGAGGTACAGAAGGGTATCCAGCAGGTGGTGCGGGGCGCCTTCGATCGCCTCGAGCTGGTGTCGCGTGAGGATTTCGACATCCTGATGGATGTGCTGCAACGCACCCGGGCCCGGGTCGAGGCGCTGGAGACACAGGTCGCGGCCCTGGAGGAGGCGCTGGACGCCCGTCGGGCCAGCGGGCCTGGCGGAGGGGTCAACGAGCCCGATGCCGTCGATGAGGCGGTGGTTCCCGATGAGAGTGCCGGCGAAAGCCAGGCCGAGCGCTGAGGCCAGCGGGCGAGGACGCCTTCGCTGGGCTAGCCTGAGGTCAGACGACACGCGAGGGACCGCGCATGACGCTGGCGATCATCCACACCCGGGCGGGCCTCGGCCTCGAGGCGCCCGAGGTGCAGGTCGAGGTGCACCTGGCCAATGGCCTGCCGGGGATGACCCTGGTGGGGCTGCCCGAAGCCGCGGTGAAGGAGAGCCGCGAGCGGGTGCGCAGCGCCCTGGTCAACGCCGGTTTCGACTTCCCCAATACCCGCCGTATCACCCTCAACCTGGCGCCCGCCGACCTGCCCAAGGAGGGCGGGCGCTTCGACCTGCCCATCGCCCTGGGCCTGCTGGTGGCCTCCGGCCAGGTGCCAGCGGAGGCGCTGGAGGGGATCGAGAGCGCCGGTGAGCTGGCCCTCGACGGGCGATTGCGCCCGGTCACCGGGGTGCTGCCGCTGGCCATGGCGACCCGTGCCGTCGGGCGCCGCCTGATCGTGCCGCGGGCCAACGCCGACGAGGCCGCCCTGGCCGGTGACCTCGAGGTGCTGCCCGCCGACCACCTGCTCGAGGTGGTCGCCCACCTGCTCGGCCAGTCACCCATCGCCCGCCATCGCCTGGCCCGGCCGGCCGCCATCGCGGGTCCCGGAGCCGACCTGATCGACGTGCGCGGTCAGCACCAGGCGCGCCGTGCCCTGGAGGTCGCCGCGGCCGGCGGCCACAACCTGCTGTTCGCCGGCCCGCCCGGCACCGGCAAGACCATGCTGGCGAGCCGACTGCCTGGCATCCTGCCGCCGCTCTCCGAGGACGAGGCGCTGGAGGTGGCGGCGATCCGCTCGGTCAGCGGCCTGGCGCTGCGCGAGCAGTGGGGCCAGCGCCCCTTTCGTGCCCCTCACCACACCGCCAGTGCCGTCGCGCTGGTGGGGGGTGGCTCGAAGCCGCGACCGGGCGAGATCTCCCTGGCCCACCACGGGGTGCTGTTCCTCGACGAATTCCCCGAATTTTCCCGCCACGTGCTGGAGGTGATGCGCGAGCCCATGGAGTCGGGACAGATCCATATCGCCCGGGCCAGCCATGAGCGCCGCTATCCGGCCCGTTTCCAACTGGTGGCGGCGATGAATCCCTGCCCCTGCGGCCACCTGGGGGATCCCCGCAACCGCTGCCAGTGCACCGCCGCCCAGATCCAGCGTTACCAGGCACGCCTCTCGGGGCCGTTGCTCGACCGCATCGACCTGCAGGTGGAAGTGCCGGCGCTGCCGCCGGAGCAGCTCACTTCCCGCGCGGTGGGGGAGCCGTCGGCCGTGGTGCGCGAGCGGGTGATGGCCGCGAGGGCGCGCCAGCAGGCCCGGGGGGCGCTGAATGCCCATCTGGCCGGGCGCGAGCTGGAGGCGGCCTGTGGCCTCGAGGCCGCGGATCGGGCCTGGCTGGCCGGGGTGCTGGAGCGGTTGCGGCTCTCGGCCCGGGCCTACCACCGGGTATTGCGGGTGGCCCTGACCCTCGCCGATCTGGCCGGGGCGCCCCGGCCGGAACGCGACCAGCTGATCGAGGCGATCGGCTATCGTCAGCTCGACCGGATGCTCAAGGGATAAGGGCCCGGCCCGGGGCCGGGGCGCTACAGGGCGGTGGCGTCGAAGGCGCCATGGATCTCCGTTTCCCACAGCGCCTCCTCGCTGCCCGGACGTCGCAGTGCCAGGTTCAACCGGTAGGGCAGCAGCTCCCGGTCGGAGAGCTGCAGGCGTGGGCCATCGGCCTCCAGTCGGCTGTCCAGTCGCCACTGGTTGTCCCCGCCCCCCTCGGCCATGGCGTCGCTCCAGTCGAGTACCTGGGGGCCGTCGGAGGTGCCGAGCAGGGCCCGGGTGAGGCTCTCGAGGAAGCGCTCGCGGCCGATGCTGAGGGCGTCATCCACCTCGGGCGTGGCCAGCAACAGGACCTGGTCGGCCGGCGGGCGTGGCAGCGGTGGCGCCTCGATGACGCGTTCGGCAGCGCGTTCACCGAGGCCGAACAACGCCTGGCGCAGGGTCTCGGGGCGGTCGGGCTGCGCGGCGCAGCCGGCCAGCAACAGGATCGGGAGCAGCAGGGCCAGCAGGCGCGTGTTCATCGATTCTTGGTCTCTCGTGGGGAAGTGGGCTCCAGGGCGGCGACGAAGCGGTCGAGGGCTTCGAACAGTGCCTTGCGGATCGGCTCGGCCTCGTTGACAAGGTGGTGGCGTGCCTCCGGGTGGCGAAGGATCTCGGCATTGGGAAACTTGCGTTCCAGCACTGCCAGGTTCCATTCCCAGTCCACGGTCAGGTCCTGTTCGCCCTGCAGGATCAGCGTCGGCACCGGGCTGGGCGGGAGGGCGAGCAGGCGCGGCATCCAGCGGCGCATGGCGCTGACCCACTCCATGGTCAGGCGGTCGGGCTGCAGCGGGTCCTGTTCGCGCAGGAAGACGGCGAATTCGGCGTCGGTGGAGTTGGCGCGGAACTTGCGCGGGATCGAGCTCACGAAGGGGCCGACCAGGCGATGCAGCCAGCTCGACTGGTTCCAGCCCCAGGGGCGCACCAGCGGGGCCAGCAGCGCCAGCCCCGCCCAGTGGCCATCGTCGCCGCGAGCGAGGGCATCGGTGGCCAGTATCGCCGCGCCGGTGCTCTGGCCGACCCCCAGCCAGGGGCGTGGGGCCAGGCCCTCCTCCTCGAGGTGCTGCTGCAGGCTCTGCAGGCAGCAGCCATAGTCATCGAAGTCATCGATGGAGGCGCGGGGGCCGCTGGAGAGGCCGTGACCCGGCAGGTCCCAGAGCACGACCCGCCAGCCGCGATCCAGCAGGCGCTCCAGCAGATGGCGATAGAGGCCGAGATGATCGAAGTAGCCATGGACCACGAAGGCGGTGCCGACCGGCTCCGCCGGGCTCCATACCTGGGTCCAGAGGCGGAAGTCACGGGCATCCACGTAGCCCACGTAGAGGCCCACGTGCTCGACGAGCAACGGTGCCAGGCCATAGTGGCCGAGGTAGCGCTCCAGGTCGTCGCTGCCGGGTACCAGGTCGGTCAGGTCGACCAGGGTGACGGGGCCCAGGGCCTGCAGTGGGGTAAAGTCGCTCATCGAATCCTCCGCAACGCCCGGACATGCTAGCGTCAAGGCGGTGGACGGGCCACTGATTCCACCCGGGCGGGTCGCCCGGCAGCCCATGATGTCTTATCTTTTGGTCTAGCTCGGCATGGCTTCCGAGGCTTCAGGGTTTACATATGGAATTATTTTCCACAAAATCCCGCACGCAGTCGCCCAACCCGACCCCGGCCGACCGGTGCAACCCAAGACCGGCTGCCAAAGCACGAGGAGATCCACCATGACCGAACGCGTCACTCGCCACCGCCTGCAGGTGGCCGCCGAGCTGGACCGTTTCATCAACGAGCAGGCGCTCCCGGGCACCGGCATCGACGCCGAGGCCTTCTGGTCCGGCGTCGACGCGCTGTTTCATGATCTGACACCGAAGAACCGTGAACTGCTCGCCGAGCGTGACCGCCTGCAGGAAAAACTGGACGCCTGGCATCGCGAGCACCCCGGCCCGGTGCGCGACATGGCGGCCTACCGCGCCTTCCTCCAGGAGATCGGCTATCTGGTCGAGGCGCCGGCCAAGGTCGGCATCACCACCGCCAACGTCGACCGCGAGATCGCCGTCCAGGCCGGCCCCCAGCTGGTGGTGCCGGTGAGCAATGCCCGCTACGCGCTGAATGCCGCCAATGCCCGCTGGGGCAGCCTCTACGATGCCCTCTACGGCACCGACGCCATCTCCGAGGACAACGGCGCCGAGAAGGGCGCGAGCTTCAACCCCCGGCGCGGCGAGAAGGTCATCGCCTACGCCCGTGGCGTGCTCGACCGTGCCGCGCCACTGGCCACCGGTTCCCACTGCGATGCGGTGAAGTACGCCCTGCGCGACGGCCATCTGGTGGTGACCCTCGAGGGGGGGCGCGAGACCGGCCTCAAGGATCCGGGCAAGCTGGTCGGCTTCAACGGCGATGCGGCCAAGCCCGACGCCATCCTGCTGGTCAACCATGGCCTGCACCTGGAGATCCAGATCGACGCCAGCCACCCGATCGGCAAGACCGACCCGGCCGGCGTCAAGGACCTGGTCGTCGAGGCGGCGCTGACCACCATCATGGACTGCGAGGACTCGGTGGCCGCCGTCGACGCCGAGGACAAGGTCGGCGTCTACGCCAACTGGCTGGGCCTGATGAAGGGTGACCTGGAGGAGCAGGTCGAGAAGGGCGGCAAGACCATCACCCGCCGCCTGCACGGCGACCGCCGCTGGACCAACGGCGATGGCGAGTCCGTCACCCTGCCGGGCCGCTCGCTGATGTTCGTGCGCAACGTCGGCCACCTGATGACCACCCCGGCGGTGCTCGACGCCGACGGCAACGAGCTGCCGGAAGGCATCCTCGACGGCATCGTGACCGGCCTGATCGCCCTGCACGACCTCAACAAGGGCGAGGACGAGCCGCGCAACTCCCGTTCCGGCTCCATGTACATCGTCAAGCCGAAGATGCATGGCCCCAAGGAAGTCGCCTTCGCCAGCGAGCTGTTCGGCCGCGTCGAGGACATCCTCGGGATGGCCCGCGACACCCTCAAGATGGGCATCATGGACGAGGAGCGCCGCACCACCGTCAACCTCAAGGCGTGCATCAGTGAGGCCGCCTCGCGGGTGGTGTTCATCAACACCGGCTTCCTCGACCGCACCGGCGACGAGATGCACTCCGCCATGGAAGCGGGCCCGATGATCCGCAAGGGCGACATGAAGAATGCCGCCTGGATCGCCGCCTACGAGAAGAACAACGTCCAGGTCGGCCTGGCCTGCGGCCTGCGCGGCCGCGCCCAGATCGGCAAGGGCATGTGGGCCATGCCGGACCTGATGGCGGCCATGCTGGAGCAGAAGATCGGCCATCCCAAGGCCGGTGCCAACACCGCCTGGGTGCCGTCGCCCACCGCCGCCACCCTGCACGCCCTGCACTACCATCAGGTAAACGTCACCGCCATCCAGCGCGAGCTGGAAGGCCAGGGCGAACCCGACCTGCTCGACGACCTGCTGACCGTGCCGGTGGCCGCCGAGGCCGACTGGTCCGACGAGGCGATCCAGCAGGAGCTCGACAACAACTGCCAGGGCATCCTCGGCTACGTGGTGCGCTGGGTCGAGCACGGCGTGGGCTGTTCCAAGGTGCCGGACATCCACGACGTGGGGCTGATGGAGGACCGTGCCACCCTGCGCATCTCCAGCCAGCACATCGCCAACTGGCTGCATCACGGCGTGGTCGATGCCAAGCGCGTGGAGGAGACCCTGGCGCGCATGGCCAGGGTGGTCGACGAGCAGAACGCCGGTGACCCGGCCTACACGCCGATGAGCGCCGACTTCGCCGCGTCCTCGGCCTTCCAGGCCGCCAGCGACCTGATCTTCAAGGGTCGCGAGCAGCCCGCCGGCTACACCGAGCCGCTGCTGCACCACTGGCGCGCCGTGCACAAGGCCAAGTGACGCCGCCTCGCCACGCGTGAACCAGAGCGCCCCGGGTATCTGCCCGGGGCGCTTTCGGTTATGTTGACGCGAGCGTCAATCCACCCCATCCACCGCCAAGGAGCCTGCCGATGACCGTGATGACCGCCGCCGCCATCGAGGACTTCCTCGATGAGGTCTTTCCCCAGCGCGCCGGGACCATCGAGGGCGTCGGCCACATGCGGGCCACCATGAGCCTGGCGATCGAGGACGAGCACCTGCGTCCCGGTGCCAGCGTCTCCGGCCCTACCCTGATGGGGCTGGCCGACGTCTGCCTCTATGTGGCGATCCTCGCCCAGATCGGCCCGGAGCCGATGGCCGTGACCAGCGACCTGCACTGCCGTTTCCTGCGCCGCCCGCGGGGTGACCGCGACGTCATCGCCAACGCCAGCATCGTCAAGCTGGGCAACCGCCTGGCGGTGGGGGAGGTGCAGCTCTTCTCCGCCGGCGACGAGCGGCCGGTGGCCCTGGTCACCGCCACCTATGTCTTGCCGGACGGCGACTGAGCGCGCAGCACGCAGACCGCCAGCGCCAGCCAGCCGGCGATCATCAGCACGCCGCCCAGCGGGGTGATCATCCCCAGGCCGCGTACGCCGGTCAGGACCAGGGCGTAGAGCGAGCCCGAGAAGAGCAGGATGCCGGCCGCCCAGAGCCCCAGGGCCAGGCGCTGGCCCGCCAGGGGGGTGCTGGCCCGCCAGGCCAGCACCGCCAGCAGTGCCAGGGTATGCCAGGCCTGGTAGCGCACCCCGGTCTCGAAGGCCGCCGCCAGGCGCGGGGCGAGCTGCCCTTCCAGGGCATGGGCGCCGAAGGCCCCGGCCATCACCACCAGGGCGCCCGAGAGCGCGCCTGCGAACCACCACCCCCTGTCCTGCATGGGCGAGCCTCCCGGTCTCTTGCGAATGGTTGCGAATCGCTGCCCACCGTACCCCGGCCGGCCCGACTCCGCTACAATGGTGGCCCCGCGAATCCCCCGATCACGAAGAGAGGACGCCATGCGGATTCAGCTCAATGGCGAAGCGCGCACCCTGACGCCCGACCTCACGGTCGCCGAGCTGGTCGAGTCCCTGGGACTTGCCGGCCGGCGCATCGCCGTGGAGGTCAACGAGGAGATCGTGCCGAAGAGCGAGCACGGCGAGATCCGGCTGGCCGAGGGCGACCGCGTCGAGGTCGTCCACGCCATCGGCGGCGGCTAGTCGCCGGGCCCCCGGCTGTCGGGCATTCCACGGGTATACAGGAGCAGAGCATGAGTGACTTTTTCCAGGACCAGCCGCTGAGCATCGCCGGACGCGAGTTCGCCTCCCGGCTGCTGGTCGGTACCGGCAAGTACAAGGACTTCGACGAGACGGCCGAGGCGATCGCCGCCAGCGGTGCCGAGGTGGTGACCTTCGCGGTGCGGCGCACCAACCTGGGGCAGGAGGCCGGTGAGCCCAACCTGCTCGACGCCGTCCCTCCGGAGCGTTTCACCCTGCTGCCCAATACCGCCGGCTGCTACACGGCCAAGGACGCGGTGCGCACCTGCCGGCTGGCCCGGGAGCTGCTCGACGGCCACAAGCTGGTCAAGCTCGAGGTGCTGGGCGACGACTCGACCCTCTATCCCAACGTGGTCGAGACCCTGTCGGCCGCCGAGACGCTGATCGCCGATGGCTTCGACGTCATGGTCTACACCAGCGACGACCCCATCGTCGCCCGGGAGCTCGAGCGCCTCGGCTGCTGTGCGATCATGCCGCTGGGCTCGCTGATCGGCTCCGGTCACGGCATCCAGAACCCGCACAACATCGGCCTGATCATCGAGCAGGCCGGCGTGCCGGTGCTGGTGGATGCCGGCATCGGCACCGCCTCCGACGCGGCCATGGCCATGGAACTCGGCTGCGACGGCGTGCTGATGAACTCCGCCATCGCCCATGCCCGCCAGCCGGTGCTGATGGCCAGCGCCATGAGGAAGGCGGTGGAGGCCGGCCGCGAGGCCTTCCTGGCCGGGCGCATGCCGCGCCGGCAGAGCGCCGACCCGTCCTCGCCCTTCGCCGGCCGCATCAACGGCTGAGCCACCCGCAACCCGTGCCCCAGAGAGTCCCACCCGATTCCATGAACGATCCGCAACACGACGCGCCCGCCTCGACCACCGGCCCGGAAGGGCCCGACGCCCCGCTGCACCGCCGCGGCATCAAGAGCTATGTGCTGCGCGCCGGCCGGATGACCCAGGCCCAGACCCGTGGCCTGGAGGAGGTCTGGCCGCGGCTGGGCCTGACCCTGGCCGATGGCCGTCAGGACCTCGAGGTGCTGTTCGGCCGCCGGGCGCCACGGGTGCTGGAGATCGGCTTCGGCATGGGGGCCTCGCTGGTCGAGCAGGCCGAGACCCATCCGGAGACCGACTTCATCGGGATCGAGGTGCATGCCCCCGGCGTCGGCAAGCTGCTCGACGAGGCCGACAAGCGCGGCCTGACCAACCTTCGGGTCTATCGCGAGGATGCCCTGGCGGTGCTCGAGCAGTGCCTGCCGGAGGCGAGCCTCGATACCCTGCAGCTGTTCTTTCCCGATCCCTGGCCGAAGAAGAAGCACCACAAGCGACGCATCGTCCAGCCCGCCTTCGTCGAGCTGGTGCGCACCCGGCTCAAGCCCGGTGGCACCTTCCACCTGGCCACCGACTGGCAGGCCTACGCCGAGTGGATGGCCGAGGTCATGGCCGCGGCGCCGGGCTATCGCAATGTGGCAGCCCCGGACACGGCGCCCTATGTGCCGCGACCGGCGTTTCGCCCGCTGACCAAGTTCGAGGCCCGCGGCGAGCGCCTCGGTCATGGTGTCTGGGACCTGATGTATCGACGCAGCGAATAGCCAGGCCGACACCGGCGATGGCAATGCCCATGCCGATGATGCCCTGCTCCCCCGGGTGTTCGCCGAACATGGCCGCCGCCCAGAGCAGGGTCACGGCGGGGGTCAGGTAGACCAGCGTCGAGGTCAGGGTCACCCCGAGCCGGCGCAGGCTCGCGACGAAGCACCCGTACCCCCCCAGGCTCGATAGCACGATCAGCCAGCCGAGGGCGGTGATGCTGGGCAGGTCGGCGGCGGGAAGCGCGAGGGTGCCACCGCCGGCGATCAACGCGGCCAGCGTGAAGATGCCCGTGGCGGCAAGGAGCTGGGACAGCAAGGTTGCCGAGATCGGCATCGCCGTCGCCCAGCGCACGGCCAGCAGGCTGCCCAGTGTCACCGCCACCACCGAGCCGAGCGGCAGCAGGTAGGCCCACGGCGGAGCCCCGCCGCCGCGCCCGAGGTCGTCGGCCACGTACTGCATCATCCCCAGGGTGGCGATGGCCATGCCCACCCAGCCACGGGTGGCCAGGCGCTCGCCGAGCCAGGGGCCGGCCAGCGCCGCCGCCAGCAGCGGTTGCAGGGCGGTGATCAGCGCGGTCACCCCGGCGCTGACGCCGAGCTGGATCGCCAGGATCACCCCCAGCAGGTATCCCCCCATGGTCAGGCTGCCGATGGCCATTTCGCGCAGGACGTCCCGCCGTGCCAGCCGACCGGTCCCGCGCAGCCGCCAATACAGGCCGACCAGCAGGCTGGCGAGCAGGAAGCGCCAGGCAAACAGCGCCAGCACCGGCGTGTCGGCCTCGATCGCCAGTCGTCCGCCGACGAACCCCGAGCTCCAGCACACCACGAAGCCGATGGCGACCAGCAGCGATGTGAAGGGCAGTGGCATCTCGCTGTCTCCCTCGATGAACGGGCCTTGAGCCTGAGGCATATATCGACTTCAATGAATCGATATTATCTTCATTCAGGTTTCAACATGGCTGAAGTCTCGACCGCGACGCTGGATCTCGAGCTGTTGCGCAGCTTCCAGGCCGCCGCCCAACTGGGGTCGCTGGCGGCGGCGGCGCAGCAGCGTCATCGCACCGTCAGTGCCATCAGCATGCAGATCAAGCGCCTGGAAGAGGCGCTGGGCTCGCGGCTGCTGGAGCGGGGCTCGCGCGGGGTGACGCCCACCGCGATCGGCGAGGCCCTGCTGCAGGAGTCGCGCGAGCTGTTGCGGCTGCACGACGGCATGCTGTCGCGTTTCACCGGCCGGGGGCTCGGCGGCAAGGTACGCCTGGGGCTCCCCGAAGACTATGCCCGGGAGCTGCTGGGCAGCGTGCTGCCGGAGTTCATGGCCTATCATCCCGATGTGCTGCTGGAGGTCGTCACCGCCACCAGCGGCGAGCTGGCGCGACAACTGAACCGCTCCCGGCTGACGCTGGCGGTGATGCTGGATCGGCCCCACTCGCTGCCGGGCGGCGAAACCCTGTGGCATACCACGCCGGTATGGGCCGGCCCGCGCAGAGGTGAGTTGAGCGCAAGGCCGCGCCTGCCCCTGGCGCTCCACGAGGTCGACTGCCCCTACCGGGCCCTGGCGATCGAAGCGCTGGAAGCCCTCGGCAGGCCCTGGCATGCGGTCTTCACCAGCACCAGCATTCATGCCGTCGAGAAGGCGGTGGAGATGGGCCTGGCGGTCAGTGTGCTCGATCGCGAGCGGTTGACGTCGGCCATGCGCGAGCTCGGCAGTGAGGACGGCTTGCCGCCGCTGAAGCGTTGCGAGGCGAAGCTGTTCTTCGCCCGGCAGATCGAGGTCTCCTCGCGACCGGCGGTCGAGGCCCTGGCCGCGCTGCTGCGCGAGCGCCTCCACGAGCGCGGCCCCTGGCATGCGGTGCCGCGGCCGGCCTGATCGGGCGACATGCGCTGAACAAAAAAACGCCACCCGGGTGGGTGGCGGCAAGACCGTGACTAGCAATGAGAGGGAGAAACCATGGCAGGAGACTGGCGGGCCCTGCCCTGGCCGTGGCGCCTCATCAACGCCACACCTGCAAAGGTAATCATTCTCATTTAGTTCGTCAACACAAATGCGAATATTTTTTGTTTAAGCCCTGCCGCTAGCCGAGGAGCCGCAGCCACAAGGGCAGCGTCACCATGGCCAACAGGGTCTGACCGGTGATCAGCGCCGCCATCAGTTCGGCGTCGCCCCCCAGTTGACGGGCCAGGATATAGGCCGAGGTGGCGGTGGGCAGGGCGGCAAACAGCAGGGCCACGTCGCGGCTCACCGGGTCGAGTCGCAAGACCAGGGCGAGCCCCAGCACCAGGGCCGGCATCAGCACCAGCTTGATCAGGTTGGTGGCCCAGACACCGCGGTCCAGGCGGATCAGGGCGGCGGGGCGCAGTGCCACGCCCACCGCCACCAGGCCCAGTGGCAGGGCGGCGCGCCCCAGCAGTTCCACGGTGGCACCGCTCCAGCCGGGCAGGCCGATGCCGCTGAGGTTGAGGCCGATGCCGATCAGGCAGCCGAGGATCAGCGGGTTACGTACCAGCGCGGCCAGGCTACGGCCGAGGCTGGAGGGCCCCAGGGTGCCGGCGGCGATGAAGCTGGCCACGCAGAGCACATTGACCACCGGCACCATCAGTGCCACGGCCACCGCGGCCACGGTGGCCCCGGCACCGCCATGAAGCGCCGCGGCGCCGGCCACGCCGACATAGGTGTTGAAGCGCAGGGCGCCCTGGAAGGCCGAGGTGAAGGCCGGTGGTTCGAGCCGCAGCCGGTCCCGAAGGAGCCACAACAGGGCGCCGAACAGGCTCATGGCGCCGAGCAGGGCCAGCGCCAGCCGGGCGACCGGCACCTGGCTCACGTCGGCGGTGGCCAGGGTCGAGATCAGCATGGCGGGAAACAGCAGGAAGTAGATCAGCCTTTCCAGCCGTGGCCAGAAGTCGCCACCGGGCTGGCGGGTCCAACCCAGCACGGCTCCCAGCAGGATCAGCAGGAACAGCGGCCCCAGTGCGCTTGCCACTCCCTCCATGAACGCCTCCCTCGTCGTGCCGCCCTGCGACATCCTTGCACAGTCGACTCAGGGCAAATGCTGATAAGCTTACCCGCATCCTGCCCCCTCTGGAGTGCTTCTTTCGCCGCCATGCCCCACCACCCGCCGATGGAAACCGGTGTCTCGCGTTCCCCGCTGCTGCGCCTGCTGATGCTGGTGACACTGGGGGTCATCGCCGTGGCGCTCTGGTACCTGACCAGCTACAGTCTTCGCGGTGGCGGCGAGGTGCGCTGGTTTGCCCCCGAGGCCCCTTGCGACTTGCATGTCGGCGCCTGCGCGGCGACCCTTGATCGGGGCGTCAGCCTCACGCTCGAGGCCGACGTCGCCGGGCGGATTCGGGCGCTGGAGCCCCTGCCCCTGGTCGTGACCCTCGAGGGCCTCGAGGCCGAAACGGCACGGGTCGAGTTCGTCGGCCGCGACATGGACATGGGGCTGCATCGCTTCCCGCTCACCCGCGGTGCCGACGGCGTCTTCCGCGGCGAGGGCCAGGTGGCGATCTGTACCGAGTCGGTCATGCCGTGGCGGGCGCGGGTGGTAGTGGAGACCTCCCGGGGAAGCCTGGGGAGCTGGTTCGATTTCGATGTGGAGCGACACACACCATGAAGCGACAGGGGATCTGGGTGGGGCTGGCCGTGATCGTGATGGCGACCGCCCTCGGCGGTTATGCCTGGTACCAGCAGCAGGTGGCCGGTGGCACGGGCCACGGGGCGCAGGGCGGCCCGGTGGAGCTCTCCTCGACCCATGGCGACTTCTCGCTCTCCCGGCTCGACGACGATCAGCTGGCGATCCTCTTCTTCGGGTACACCTACTGCCCCGACGTCTGTCCCATGAGCATGGCAGTGGTGCGCCAGGCGCTGGCCGAGCTCGACGACGAAAGCCGCGAGCGGGTGGTGCCGGTGTTGATCTCGGTGGACCCCGAGCGCGATACCCTGGAACGGTTGGCCGAGTACACCGGCTATTTCGGCGATGCCTTCATCGGCGCCACCGGCAGTGAGGCGCAGCTCGAGGAGATCGCCGAGCGCTACGGCGTGGTCTGGCGCCGCGTGGAGACGCCGGAATCGGCGATGGAGTACACCATCGACCACAGCTCGTCGCTCTACCTGGTCGACCGGGAGGGGCGAATCCAGAAGCGAGTGCTCTATTCGCCCGCCCCCCATGCGCTGATCTCGGCGCTGGAGAGCGAGCTGGGGGGCTGACGCCGATCGGTAGTCACGCCTCCGGGGATTGTGCCAGTCGATCGATCATGCCCATCAGGGCGCGTGTCTGGGTGCCCTCGCGGGTGTCGTGCAGCGGATCCAGCTGCCAGGTGCTTTCGGCGAACCCCCACCAGTCCCAGCAGCCCTGGGGATTGGCCAGGCTGGTATCCGCCTGGGGGTAGAGGATCACGCGACGATTGGTGGCCGCCCACTCGTTGAGCCCGCTGTGACGCACGAAGGCGTCGCCGATCTGTCCGGCGCCCATGGTGCAGCCGTGCAGCACCACGGTCAGCCCGCAGTCACCCTCCTCGCATCCCTCGGGCACGAACAGATAGCCCGCTTCGTCGAATCCCTTGCCGTCGAGGAACGGGGCCTGGGTAAAGCGCGTCAGGTGGTCGAGGGGGGCCGTTTCGGCCGGCGGGTCGAGTGCGCCATGCAGCCAGCCCAATGCCTCGCCGGCGATGTCCAGGCCACAGGCCAGCAGGTGGGTACCGCCCCCGGCGCGGCAGCCGGCAAGGATATCGACGGGGGTCTCCTCTCGGGTGGCCACGGGCCAACCGTGGCCGATAGCCTCGCTCTCGGTCAGTTGGAGCTGCTCCTCGGGGCTCTCCAGCCAGCCCTGCATCTGCTCGGCCAGGGCACGCCCCAGGGCCGGCGACACGGTATCGTCCTCGGTGCCATGCCAGATGAACACCCGCAGTCGCGCCAGTGCCTGGGGGTCGCCCACCAGGCCGCGCTCCACGTACTCCCGATGGCGGTTGGCCAGTTCGTCCAGCTCCGGGGCGCCCAGCCGCGTTGTCATGCATTGTCCGAGCGCGAGACGCAAGGCCCCCTGGGCGCAGGACCAAGGGCCGGCGCCCAGCACGGCGAGGCCGGCGAAACGCTCCGGCCAGGCCACCGCCAGCTGGGTGGCCATGTAGCCGCCGGAGGAGACGCCGACCACGCTGATGTCGTCGGCGGCGATGCCCAGTCGGGGTAGCTCGGGGAGCCGCTCGGCGGCCGCAGGGGCGACCGCCAGCCCTGCCAGAACGAGGCCGGCGGCGACAGAGACAAGGAGGTTCATGGTCGGTGGTCAGTCGGCGTCAACGCCGAGCAGCTCGACCTTGAAGATCAGCGTCTCGTGGGGGCCGATGGGGCCCTGGCCCTGGGCGCCATAGGCCAGCTCGGCGGGGATGACGATCTCCCAGGTGTCACCGACGCTCATCAGCTGCAACGCCTCCTGCCAGCCCTCGATCACCTGGCCGACCCGGAAGCTGACCGGCTCGCCGCGCTCGTAGGAGCTGTCGAAGACGGTACCGTCGATCAGGGTGCCCTCGTAGTGCACCTCGACGCTGGACTCGGGGCCAGGAGAGGCGCCGTCGCCGGATTCCAGCACCTTGTACTGCAGGCCGGACTCCGTGACCTCGACGTCCTCTTCCTCGGCGTTGGTGGCCAGGAAGGCTTCGCCGTCGGCGCGGTTGGCTTCGGCCAGCTGCTCGGCCTCGGCCTCGCGGGCGGCCATGGCCTCCTGCTGGAAGCGCATCAGGGCCTCGGCCATCTCCTCGTCGCTCATGGCCAGTTCACCGCCTTCGAAGACGTCGCGAATGGCCTGGGTGAAGGCGTCGACGTTCAGGTCCTCGACGTCCTGCTGAATGCTCTGGCCCAGGGTCACGCCCAGGCTGTAGCCCAGGCGCTCGTCGTCGGTTTCCGGTGTCGCCAGCGCCAGGGGGGCGGCGCCCAGGAGGGCGGTCAGGGAGGCGGTGGTCAGCAGTCTCTTCATCGGCAAGCCTTGTGGTCCGGGCGCCGCGGCGCCAGTGCATGGAAACCATGGGACTGTAACAGGGCCGGGCCGGTTCCGCACCAGAGACCGGCGCGGTGCGGGAAGCCGGCCCGGGAGGCGGGGGGGGGGGGTCAGACGACCAGCGTGGGGCAGTGGGCGGAGCCCGCGACCCGCTGGGCCACGCTGCCCAGCAGCATGCTCTTCTCGCCGTTGGTGCCCTGGGAGCCGATCACGATCAGGTCGCACTCGCGCTTGCGCGCGAAGCGCACGATGGTGCGCGAGGGGCGGCCGCCCTTGACGAAGGCGCGCAGCCTGGTCGGCTCGGCCCCCAGCGCCAGGGCTTCGCCCTTGGCATGCACGGCGATCTCGGTGGCGTACTCCTTGAGGGCGTCGTCGGGGATGTCCAGCTTGTCGGGCCGGACCATGGAGAGCGAGGCCTCCAGCAGGCTGTGGTGCTTGAAGACGCAGAGGATGTAGAGCTCGGCGCCGGTCAGCATCTGCAGCCCCACGGCCTTTTCCAGGGCCTTCAGCGCCCCCTTCGAGCCGTCCACCGGTATCAGTATCCGATTGAACATCGTTGCCATCTCCTGGGGTCAGTGGGTCTGGACAGTGGCTCAGCGGAAGGCCAGGTCACGCAGGAACAGCGCGATCTGCGGGAAGATGATGATGAGAGCGGCCGCCAGCACCAGCATGAAGACGAAGGGGGGCGTGCCGCGGATCACTTCCCAGTAGGGTCGCTTGAAGATGGCGATGGCGGTGAAGATGTCGCAGCCGAAGGGCGGGGTCGCCGAGCCGATCGCCACCTGCAGGGTGATCAGCACGCCCACCAGCACCGGGTCGAGTCCGGAGGCGGCGATGGCCGGGGCGAAGATCGGCGTCAGCACCAGGATCACCACAATGGGGTCGACGAACATGCAGGCGACGAAGAAGGCCACCGAGATGGCGACCAGCACGCCGATCGGCCCGGCCTCGTTGATGCCGAAGGCGGCAAGGAGCGTCTGCGGGATCTGGGCGAAGGAGATGATCCACGAGAAGCCGTTGCCGACGGCCACCAGGATGAACACCACCGCAGTGATCAGGCCGGTCGACTTGGCGATGGTGTAGATGTGGTGAAGCTTCAGCGAGCGGAAGACCACGAACTCGAGCAGCACCGCATAGAGCACGCAGGCCGCCGCGGCCTCGGTGGGGCTGAAGACGCCGCCGTAGATGCCGCCGACGATCAGCACCGGGAAGCCCAGCGGCCAGAGGGCGTCGCGCACCGCCAGGCCCCGCGTCTTCCAGCTGGAACGCGGCTCGGTGGGCACGTCCTTGACGATGGCGTAGATCACGCAGTAGACCGAGAACAGGGCCAGGATCAGCAGCCCCGGGCCGATGCCGGCGATGAACAGCTCGCCGATGGAGGTGCCGGAGATGACCCCGTAGATGATCATGCCGATGCTCGGCGGGATCAGGAAGGCGATGTCGCTGGAGTTGATGATCAGCGCCAGGGTGAAGGGGTCCTTGTAGCCGGCCTTGAGCATACGGGGCCGCAGCGGCGAGCCGACCGCCACCACCGTGGCCTGGGTCGAGCCCGAGACCGCGCCGAACAGCGTGCAGGAGGCCGCGGTACTGACCGCCAGCCCGCCCTTGATGTGGCCGACGAAGGCCATCACCATGTTGATCAGGCGGTTGGCCGACTGGCCGCGGGTCATGATGTCGGCGGCCAGGATGAACAGCGGTACGGCGATCAGCGCCGTGGGGCGAATACCGCCCATCATTTGCTGGATCAGGGTTTCCATCTGGCCGAAACCGCCGAAGGTCATGTAGAAGCCGACGAAGGCCGCGGTGGCCAGGGGGATCATCATCGGGAAGCCCAGCAGCAGCAGCACGATCATGATGGAGACGATGATGGTTGTCATGGGGGATTCCTCGCGTGCCCTGCGTCAGACTTCCGTTTCCGTGTCCTTGTAGCCATCGACCACATGGGTCGACAGGTAGACGTCACGGGAGGTGAGGTTCTTGATGGCGGTCAGCAGGTACTGGATGCCGGTGATGGTGAAGCCCACCGGAACCCAGAGGTACATGATCCACACCGGGATGCTCAGCGACGGCAGCACCCGACCGCGGCCGTAGATGGTGAGGATATAGCCGATCGAGTAGTAGCAGAGCACGAACATCACCAGGGCGGTGAACAGGCAGATGAAGATCATCAGCCAGCGGCGCCCGCCGGTGGGCAGGGCATCGTAGATCGCCGACATGCGGATGTGTCGCCCATGGCGCGCCGCATAGCCGATGCCGGCGAAGGTCACCATCACGATCAGGATGCGGTTGACTTCCTCGGAGAAGTGCAGACTCTCGCCGAACACGAAGCGGCCGATGACGTTGGCGATGGTATTGATCGCCATGAGGATAATCCCCATGGCCAGGATCACCGCCTCGATCTTGCTGATCCAGGTATCGATCGGCCCCAGGGGGCCGGGAAGCGTCGACCGGTAGTTCTTTTCGGATTCTTCTTCAGTCATGTGACCAGACTCCTGAGGGTCTTCCCCGAGAGAAGGGGTGTCGCCTTGCTCGTTCTCAAGCGTACGCAACGGGTGGCCGGACCCGTGGCCAGAGCTTCAACGCTGATTGGCCGGGGCCCAACGCCAAGGGGGCAGCCGGACGGCTGCCCCCTTGGCGTGCTTGCGGCGAGCGGCCCGGAGGCTTACTCGCCGTCAACGGCTTCCAGGTCGGCCTTGAACTGGTCGAGCAGTTCCTGGCCGCGCTCGCCGGTCATCTCGAGGAATTCTTCCTCGACCTGCGGGGCACGCTCACGGAAGGCCTGGATCTCCTCCTCGGTCAGGCGCGTCACGGTGACCTCGTCGGAAGCCTCCTGGATCTTGGCCAGGGACTCCTCGGCCAGGCCCTGGATGTGCTGGATGGTGTGGTCGTAGGCCGCATCGGCGGCATCACGCACCAGCTGCTGGTCTTCCTCGGAGAGGCCGTCGAAGAAGTCCTGGTTGGCCATCATGGCGGTGGTAAACCAGCCGTGGCCGGTGAACACCAGGTGCGGGGAGACCTCGTAGAGGCCACCCGATTCGATCCAGAAGATCGGGTTCTCCTGGCCCTGGATGATGTTGGTCTGCAGGCCACCGTAGACCTCGCCCCAGGGCAGTGGCGTCGGGCTGGCACCGAAGGCGCGGTAGGTCGCGGCGAGCAGCGGGTTGGTCATGGTGCGGATGTTCTTGCCGCGCAGATCCTCCGGGGTGCGAATCGGCTCGTCGACGGTGATGACCATCTCGCCTTCCGGGTACATCTTCAGCAGTTCGAGACCCTGCTCGGCGTAGAGCTCCGGGAACATCTCGTTGATGGCCACGCTCTCGTCGAAGAACTTGAGGACGGTTTCCTCGTCGGTCGGCAGCAGGTAGGGAATGAAGAAGATCTGCGCCTCGGGAATCAGCGCGCCGGTGAAGCCGGGGGACTGGTTGACGAACTGCAGGATGCCGGCCTGGGTCTGCTCCATGAAGTCATCCGACTCGCCGAGCTCGCCGAAACGGTAGACCTGAACCGTATGGTCGGAGTTTTCCTCGATATACTCCTTGAAGGCGACCGCAAACACGTCCTGAACGTCACCTTCGAATTCCTCATGGGCATAGCGCCACTCGGCGGAATAGGCTGCGGCGGACATGCCGAACAGCAGCGCGCCGACAGAGGCCGTGGTCAACAGCTTGGTTGCCTTCATTCTTGTGTTCCCCTCGCGGTTGGACTGGTCAAGATCGGGTGATATTGCCAGGTAACGAGCAGGTAAAAATCCTGCACGGTTAGTTTCAGGCTAGCGTGGGGCCCGGGAGGGGTCAAGCGAGCTTTCTAGCCTTTGCAGGGCAGAAAGATGCGATTTTTTCTGTAGTTGCAGGTAGTCCTCGAGATGTTTTTTCAACCCCGGACGGGCCGACGACAGTGGTGCCGGGCGACAGTCGGGGGTGAGTGCCTCCAGGCGGGCGAGCGTCTCCCGCTCGGCCTCGAGCTCGGCTCGCTGAAGCGTACGGCGCAGGTCGGCGACAGCGGGACGAGTCGCCGCCTCGGCCTTCAGGGCACGGCGCAGCCGACGCAGCGGCACGGTGATCTCCTGCTGCCAGCGGCGGATCTCGGCCAGGCCGGCGGGCTCGTCGGCCGGCTGGACGCCGTGGTGGAACAGCCAGCAGCGCCACAGCAGTTCGCAGACGTCCAGCCCGGCGTCGTCCTGCAGGTGCAGGCAGGCGGCCTCGACCCCTTCCCGGGCGTAGAGCGTCAGGGCGAAGTCCCAGAGCGGGTTGGCGATGAGCCTGGCCCGCAGAGCGGGCGGCAATTCGGTAGAATCGGGGGTCATCCATCGGCTGTCGTCGTATCGCGGCGACAGTCTCACGTCCTGTCGAGTGGAGCCAGCATGATCGCACTGCGCCAAGTTTCCCTGCAACGCGGCACCCAGCGACTGTTCGAGGAGGCCGACCTGACCCTGCATGCGGGGCACAAGGCGGGGATCGTCGGGCCCAACGGTGCCGGCAAGTCGAGCCTGTTCGGCCTGCTGCTGGGCCAACTGGCACCGGACGCCGGCCAGGTGGAGATGAGCGGCGGCCAGCGCATCGCCCACATGGCCCAGGAGGTGGAGGCGCTGGAGCGCCCCATCGTCGACTATGTGCTCGACGGCGATCACGAGCTGCGGCGTGCCGAGGCCGCCCTGGCGATGGCCCGCGAGCACGACGATGCCCATCGCGAGGCCGAGCTCCACGGCACCATCGAGGCCCTGGATGGCTACAGCGCTCCGGCCCGGGCGGCCCAGCTGCTGGTGGGGCTGGGCTTCGCCCAGGCCGATCTCGAGCGGCCGCTGGCGGACTTCTCCGGGGGGTGGCGCATGCGCGTCAACCTGGCCCGTACCCTGTTCATGCCCTCCGACCTGCTGCTGCTCGACGAGCCGACCAACCACCTGGACCTCGATGCCCTGCTGTGGCTCGAGCAGTGGCTGGTGCGCTACCCGGGCACCCTGCTGCTGATCTCCCACGACCGCGACTTCCTGGACGCGGTGTGTGACCATATCGTGCACTTCGACCGCCAGCGGCTCGCGCTCTACCGCGGCAACTACTCTACCTTCGAGCGCACCCGGGCCGAGAAGCTGGCGCTGCAGCAGGCGGAGGCGGCCAGGCAGCAGGCCCGCCGCGAGGAGATCGAACGCTTCGTGGCGCGCTTCCGGGCCAAGGCGACCAAGGCGCGCCAGGCCCAGAGCCGGTTGAAGATGCTCGAACGCATGGGCGACATCGCCGTGGCCCATGCCGACTCGCCCTTCCACTTCAGCCTGCCGGCGGCCGACAAGACCTCCCACCCGCTGCTGGTGCTTGACGAGGCGCGGCTCGGCTACCGTGACGCGGCCGGGCAGGAAAGCGTACAGCTCGACAAGGTAAGGCTGACCCTGCTGCCGGGCCAGCGCATCGGCCTGCTGGGCCCCAACGGCGCCGGCAAGTCGACCCTGATCAAGTCGCTCACCGGCGAGCTGCCGTTGCTCGCCGGCAAGCGGGTGCCCGGCGAGCACCTGGCCATCGGCTACTTCGCCCAGCATCAGCTCGAGGGGCTCGACCTCTCCTCGACGCCCTTCATGCATGTGCAGCGGTTGTCGCCGAAGGCGAGCGAGCAGGCGATCCGCAACTTCCTCGGCGGCTTCGGCTTCCAGGGCGACGATGCCTTCGCCCGGGTCGGCAGCTTCTCCGGCGGCGAGAAGGCGCGCCTGGCGCTGGCCCTGGTGGCCTGGCAGAAGCCCAACCTGTTGCTGCTCGACGAGCCGACCAACCACCTGGACCTGGAGATGCGCGAGGCGCTCACCGAGGCCCTGGCGAGCTTCGAGGGCACGGTGATCATCGTCTCCCACGACCGCCACCTGCTGCGCGCCACGGTGGACGAGTTCTGGCGGGTCGCCGACCACCGGGTCGAACCCTTCGACGGCGACCTGGAGGACTATCGCGCCTGGCTCAAGGCCCGCCTCGAGGGCGAGCGGCGCGAGGCGCGCAACGACAAGGTCGAGCGCCAGGCGGAGAGCGCGGAACCGAAGGAGGATCGCAAGGCGGCCCGGCGAGCCGCCGCCGAGCTGCGCGAGCAGCTGCGCCCGCTCAAGCGCGAGCGCGACCGGACAGAGAAGGCGATGGAGAAGGTCCTGGCCGAGCTCGCTGGCGTGGAGGAGGCGCTGGGCGAGGCCGAGCTCTACACCGACGCCTCGCGCAAGGCCGAATTGACCGAGACCCTGGCCCGCCAGGGCGAGCTCAAGTCGCGGCTGGACGATCTCGAGGCCGAATGGCTGGCGGCCGAGGAAGCGCTGGAAAGTGCCGAGCGCCAGGCGGCAAGTGCAGGATAATGAAGTGCGGGTCCTTGAGTGAGCGGCGCCGGGGATAGGCCGAAGAGGAGGTCATTCGCCATGGATGGCGAATGTAGCGCCCAGGGAGGGGTTCACAGCGCCTCCTCGTAGGCCTGTCGCCGGGCAAGCCGCGGGCTTGGTGCGCGCCGGAGCCGGCCGGGTGCTTTCAGCTTTCGAGCAGAAAGGTCACCGGCCCGTCGTTGACCAGTGCGACCTGCATGTTGGCGGCGAACTCGCCGCTCTCGACCTTCGGCCAGGCCTCGCGGGCGCGGTCGAGCAGGTAGTGGAAGAGACGGTCGCCCTCGGTGGGCGGCGCGGCGCTGGAGAAGCCGGGCCTTAGCCCCTTGCGGGTATCGGCGGCCAGGGTGAACTGGGAGACCAGCAGCAGGCCCCCCTCGACCTGCTGCAGGTTGAGGTTCATGCGGCCCTCGTCATCGCCGAACACCCGGTAGTGCAGCAGCTTGTGCAGCAGCCGGTCGGCGGCGGCCTCGTCGTCGCCCCTCTCGACCCCGACCAGGGCCAGCAGGCCCTGGCCGATGGCGCCGACCTCCCGGCCTTCTACCTCCACGCTGGCGCGCCGTACGCGCTGAATCAGGGCTTTCATCCGACGAGCTGCCTCCTGCCTGGACATCAGGCCGGGAAGGGTAGCACGACGGTGGCTACCAGGCGCGACAGAGCATGATGTCGCAGTGGGGCTCGGCCAGCAGCTGCTCGGTGATCTGGCTCTGGCGACCCAACTGGCCGCGGCTGCCCAGCGCCAGCAGGTCCGGCGGCTGGCGGCGCAGGCGGGTCATCAGCACCTCGAGGGGGTCGCCCTGCTCCAGCACCAGCTCCAGCTCCGGGACGTCGTCGAGCTCGCTCATCAGCTGCTCGGTCTCGCGCTCGAGCTGGGTGCGCAGCCGCGCCACCTCCCGGTCGCGCCAGCGAGCGTAGTCGCTGTCCGAGCCGAGCTCCCGCTCGCCGGGGATGTCCCAGGCATGCAGCAGGGTGAGGCGGGCGTCGGGGAAGCGCTTCAAGGTCTCGCGCAGGGTGTGGCGCGAGGTCAGCGAGAAGTCCACCGGGACCAGGATGTCCTGCCACTCCTGGCTCGCCAGATGGCTCACCGAGAGCACCGGACAGGGGGCGCTGCGCAGCACCCGTGCCAGGGTGGTGCCGGCGACGAGGTCCGGCTGGCCGCGCTTGCGGTGGGCGCCGAGGATGATCATGTCCACTTCGCGCTCGTGGGCCTCGCGGATGATCTCGGCATAGGCCGACCCGGCCACCGTCTGGATCAGCATCTTCGGCTCGGGCAGGGCATAGTCCTCGCGGATGTCGGTGAGGATGGCCTTCATGTCGGCGACCACCGCCTCCTCCAGATCGTGCAGCACCCGGTGCGGCAGATAGGGGTCGAGCACATGGATCACGTCGAGGCGGGCGCCATGCTCCACCGCCAGGCGGACGGCGCGGGCATAGGCGGCACGGTTCTCGGCGGAAAGATCGCAGGCGAACAGCAGGGTCTGGGTCATGACGCATCCCTCCGGTGCATGAAGGCGCCGGGCGGCGTTCCCGGCGGGTCGGACCTTCAGGATGGGTGGGGCTCGGCCGGGCTGCAAGCCGAATCGGCCGCCGCGTGTTTCACCACCAGGCGTGGAAGTGGTGCACCGGGCCGTGGCCCCGCCCCACCGCGAGGCGGTGGCTTTCGCCCAGCGCGGTGGCGAGCCAGGCCTTGGCGGCGGCCACGGCGTCGGGCAGCGCATCGCCCAGCGCCAGGCGGGTGGCGATCGCCGAGGAGAGGGTGCAGCCGGTACCGTGGAGGTTGCCGGTAGCGATGCGCGGACCCTCCAGCCAGTGAGTGGCGTCGGGCGTGATCAGCAGGTCCGGGCAGGCATCGCCGGCCAGGTGGCCGCCCTTGAGCAGCACCGCGCCGGCGCCGAGCGCGCGCAGTCCGGGGGCGAGTGCCGCCATGGCCGCTCGGTCGTGGGGTTCCACGCAGTCGAGCAGCACGGCGGCCTCCGGCAGGTTGGGCGTGACCAGGTCGGCCAGCGGCACCAGCACCTCGCGTACCGCACGGATGCCGGCGTCGTCGACCAGCACGTCGCCGCTCTTGGCGACCATCACCGGGTCGAGCACGATCCAGCGCGGGCGACGGCGCTCGAGAAGGGTGCCCAGGGTCTCGGCCACCTCGCGGCTCGCCACCATGCCGATCTTCACGGCGTCGATCTCGATGTCGGCCAGTAGTGTCTCGAGTTGTGCGGCGATAAAGTCCGCCGGTACCGGGTGCACGCCGGTGACGCCGCAGGTGTTCTGGGCGGTCAGCGCGGTGATCACGCTGGTACCATAGGCGCCCAGCGCCGAGAAGGTCTTGAGGTCGGCCTGGATGCCGGCGCCGCCGCTGGGATCCGAGCCGGCGATGGTCAGCACATTGGGGATGGGTCGAGGGAGCGTCATGGCGTCATCGTATCGCAAGGGAGTGTCGGTTGCTCGGGGGGCGGCATGCTGAGCCTGTTCGTGGTCGCCCTGGTCAGCGCCACCCTGCTGCCCGGCGGCTCCGAGGTGTGGCTGGCCCGGCTCTGGTGCCTGGGCGAGCCGGCGCCGATGCTCTGGGCGGTGGCCACCGCCGGCAACACCCTGGGCAGCCTGATCAACGTGTGGCTGGGCCGCTACGCCCGGCGCTTCCAGGATCGCCGCTGGTTTCCCGCCTCGCGGGAGGGGCTGGCCCGGGCCGAGCGCTGGTACCTCCGCTTCGGCGAGTGGAGCCTGCTGGCGTCCTGGGCGCCGGTGGTCGGCGACCCGCTCACCGTGCTGGCCGGCATCTTCCGGCTGCCCTGGTGGCGGGCCATCCTGCTGATCTCGCTGGCCAAGGGCACCCGCTACGCCGTCGTGCTCTACCTGGCACAGAGCTGGCTGGCGCCGCTCTGTCCGTGATGGGCAGCGACCGGTGGGCGGTCCTTCGCCCTCACAGGACGGAGGGCAGCCAGGTGGCCAGTCCCGGGAACAGCGCCAGGGCCAGCAACATGGCGAGCTGCAGCCCGATGAACGGGATCACCCCCTTGTAGATCGCCGAGGTCGGTACCGACTCCGGCGTCACGCCACGCAGGTAGAAGAGCGCGAAGCCGAACGGCGGCGTGAGGAAGGAGGTCTGCAGGTTCACCGCGATCATGATGCCGAGCCAGATCGGGTCGAGGCCCATGGCCAGCAGCACCGGACCGACGATCGGCACCACCACGAAGGTGATCTCGATGAAGTCGAGGATGAAGCCGAGCAGGAAGATCACCAGCATCACCACCAGGGTGGCGCCGACCACGCCGCCGGGCAGCGCCTCGAACAGCTCGATGACCAGCTCCTCGCCGCCGAAGGCGCGGAATACCAGCGAGAACAGGGTGGCGCCGATCAGGATCAGGAACACCATGCTGGTGACCTGGGTGGTGGAGTGGACCACTTCGCGCAGCATCGGCCGGCTCAGCCGGCGGTTGGCCAGGGCCAGCAGGAAGGCGCCGGCGGCACCCACCGCCGAGGCCTCGGTGGGCGTGGCGAAGCCGCCGAGGATCGAGCCCAGCACGGCGACGATCAGCAGCACCGGCGGGATCAGCCCCTTGATCAGCAGTGGCCAGAGGCTGCCGCTGTGTCCCAGGTCCTGCATCAGCGCCCGACGGTCGGCCGGCGGTGCCGTCTCGGGCTTCAGCCAGGCGATGATCATCACGTAGACGATATAGGTCGCCACCAGCAGCAGGCCGGGCACCAGGGCACCGATGAACAGGTCGCCCACCGAGAGGGTCTTGGGGCTCCACACGCCCATGGCCAACTGGGCCTGCTGGTAGGCGTTGGAGAGCACGTCGCCGAGCAGCACCAGGGCGATGGACGGAGGAATGATCTGTCCCAGGGTGCCGGTGGCGCAGATGGTGCCGGTGGCGAGCGCCGGCGAATAGCCGCGCTTGAGCATGGTCGGCAGCGACAGCAGGCCCATGGTCACCACGGTGGCGCCGACGATGCCGGTGGAGGCCGCCAGCAGCATGCCGACCAGCACCACGGCGATGCCGAGCCCGCCGCGCAGCGCGCCGAAGGCCAGGGCCATGGCATCGAGCAGGGTCTCGGCGACCCGCGACTTCTCCAGCAGCACGCCCATCAGCACGAACAGCGGCACGGCCAGCAGCGTCTGGTTGGTCATGATGCCGTAGAGCCGGTTGGGCATGGCGCTCAGGTAACGCGCCTCGAAGGGCACCGGGACGCCCATCTGCGTCAGTGCATAACCGAGGCCGGCGAAGATCAGCGCGGTGCCGGCCAGCGACAGGGCCACCGGATAGCCCAGCATCAGCACGCCGCAGACCGCGGCGAACAGCACCAGCGGCATGAGCTCGAGGAGGGAGGCAAGCACTAGAGGACCTCCTCGTGGCTGGGGGCGTGGCCCGGCAGGCGGCCGCGCAGGATCAGCACCTGACGGATCACCTGGGCGATGGCCTGGATCAGCAGCAGCGCCACCATCACCAGGATCAGGCTCTTGAGCAGGAAGACGGCGGGGAGGCCGCCATCCGGCGAGCGCTCGAGGATCGCCCAGCTGCTCTTCACGTAGCCGAGGCTCACGAGGGCGATGAACACCAGCACCGGTATCAGCAGGAAGAGGGTGCCGCCGAGGTCGATCCAGGCGCGGCCGCGGGCAGCCAGCTTGCGGTAGAAGATGTCCACCCGCACATGGCCGTCATTGCGCAGGGTCCAGGCGGCGGCCAGCATGAAGACCATGGCATGCATGTACATCACCGACTCCTGCATCACGATGCTGTGGATGCCGAAGACGTAGCGCATGACCACGATGGCGAACTGCACCACCATCATGACGATGACCAGCCAGGCGATGCCGCGCCCGATCAGGTCGGTGAAGGCGTCGAGCCGTGCGAGCAGGGCCGGTTCGCGTTTCGCGGGATTCATGGTCGCTCTCGTGATGAAGGAAAACCGGAGGCGCATCATCGCCGATTCGCTGCCGACCGTCATCCCCGTGCCATCAACGCGGGCTCAGGGGTGGGCCCGTTTCAGCGATTCGGTCATGGCCGTCAGACAGGCCGGTGGCAGGCGGACGTCCACGGCGATCGGCAGATGGTCGGAGAAGAGGTGGTCGAGCACTCGCACCTCGCCGGCTTCCAGCGAGTCGGAGAGCAGGATGTGGTCGAGTGCCCGGCGCGGCTGCCAGGAGGGGTAGCTGAGCAGCGGGCGCACCGGGTGCAGCGGCAGCGAGGCGCAGAAGCGATCGTGGGTGTGCAGCTGTTCCGGGGTGCAGTTGAGGTCGCCCATCACCACCACGTGGCGCAGCGGCTGGATGATCTCGCTCAGGTAGTCGAGCTGACGCACCCGGCCACGATGGCTCAGGGCCAGGTGGGCCACGAACAGGTGCAGGGCGTCGGCGCCCTCGCCATAGCGGGCATGGATGGCACCGCGGCCGGGCAGGGTGCCCGGCAGGCGATACTCCTCGATACACGCCGGCGCCAGGCGCGACAGCAAGCCGTTGCTGTGCTGGGCGATGCGGCCCAGGTTGCGGTTGAGCTGCTGGAAGTGGTGCGGAAAGCCGGCCCGGGTCGCCAGGTACTCCACCTGGTTGATCTGGCTCGAGCGGAAGCTGCCACCGTCGACCTCCTGGAGGCCGACGATGTCGAAGCGACCGATCACCTCGCTCATCATGTCCAGGCGCCGCATGCGCTTGGGGTGTGGCAGCAGGTGCTGCCAACTGCGGGTCAGGTAGTGATGGTAGGCGGAGGTCTGGATGCCCACCTGCAGGTTGAAGGTGAGCAGCTTCAAATGGCCGCCGTCGAGCAGCGGCGTCCTGGCGTCGGCCAGATGTGGCATGTCAGTCCGTACGCTCCTCACGCACCTTCTCCACCAGGGCGTCGGCGATCTGCGGCATGTTGTCGAGGCTGCCGGCGCTGCTGGGGGTCACTAGGTAGCGGCCATCGATGATCAGGGCGGGAACGCCCATCAGGCGCATGGCGCGCATGCGGGCATGGGCCTGGTTGACCTGGCTCTTGACGCCGAAGGATGCCAGGGCCTCGCGCGCCTCCTCCTCGCTGACCCCGTAATCGCTGAAGAAGGCGGCGATGTCGTCGGCCTCGGTGAGCCGGCGGCCACCCTCGTGGATGGCGTGGAAGAAATCATCGTGTACCGCGTCGAGAATGCCCAGCTCCTGGGCGGCATAGAAGGCCATGGCATGCTGGTTCCAGTCGCCGCCCATGGTGGCAGGCAGGCGCTTGAAGACGACGTCCTCGGGCTGCTCGGCGACCCAGGCGTTGAGCGGATCCTCGAGGTTGTAACAGTGCGGGCAGCCGTACCAGAAGGCCTCGGTGACCTCGATCTGGCCGTCGTCGACGCGGGTCTCGACCGCCTCGGGGAGCACCTCGTAGTGCTGGCCTTCCACCAGGGGGGCGGCCGAGGCCAGGGTCGACAGGCCGAGGCCTGCCAGGGCAACCATCAGGGTCTTGAACATCGGGGGTATCTCTCCTTGGGTGAGCCGGTGCCGCTGCCGGGCACGTTCGCTGGCTTTGAGCCCGAATCGCTACCGGGGTTCCCGACGAGGTGCGCCGCCGGAGACGACAAGGGCGGCCACGAGCCGCCCTTGCGTGAGGACATGCCGGTGGCCTCAGTGCAGGCCGAGCACGTAGTTGGCCACGGCTTCCATGTCGGCATCGCTCATCTTGGCGGCGATGTCGCGCATGATGTTGGCGGGGTCGTTGGCACGCTCGCCGGTGGCGAAGGCCTGCAGGGTGGCGACGGTGTAGTCGGCGAACTGGCCGGAGAGGGCCGGATAGCCGGCGCTGCCGATGCCCTCGCCGGTCGGGGTATGGCAGGCGGAGCAGGCCGGGATGCCCTTGGACATGTCACCGGCGCGATAGAGCTCCTCGCCGCGGGCGACCAGCTCCTCGTCCGGGTCGGCCTGGCCGAGGCTGGCGTCCTGCTCGGCGTAGAACTTGGCCACGTCCCAGGCGTCCTCGTCGGAGAAGTCGTCGACCTGCCCGGCCATCTGCGCCACCTCCCGGTTGCCGTCGCGGATGTCCATGATCTGCTTGGCCAGGTAGGAGGCCTGCTGGCCGGCCAGGTGCGGGAAGGAGGGGGCGGCGCTGATGCCCTCCTGGCCGTGACAGGCGGCGCAGGATTGGGCCTTCTCGCGGCCGGCCGCTGCGTCCGCGTCGGCTTCCAGGTCCGCGTGGGCGGCGCCCACGGCGCCCATGGTGATTGCCAGGCTTGCCAGTAACTTTCTCATCGCTGTTCCACTATGCCGTTACGTTGTTGACCGGTACGTACCCTGGGTGCCGCCCGGATCGCGAAAACCTGCCAGGGCCGGGTCATGTGGCGGCTCGGCGGCCTGGCGGTTCGCGGACGTCGAGGGCGCGGTGGTACACTAGCGTGCCCCGGGTCGCAGACAGAAGACACTGCATTATAACGAAACACCCCGGCCGCGGGAATGCAAGCCGCGGCCCTGCCACCCCCGACCATCGTCAGGACCAGCCCGTCATGTCGCGACTCAACGATTCGCCCAACCTTCGTCTCAACTACCAGACCGCCCGTTTCCTCACCAGCGCCCCGACGCTGGCGGCCTGCCCGCCCGACAGCGGCGCCGAGGTGGCCTTCGCCGGGCGCTCCAACGCCGGCAAGTCCAGCGCGATCAATGCCCTGACCCGGCAGAAGGCCCTGGCGCGCACCTCCAAGACCCCGGGCCGCACCCAGTTGATCAACTTCTTCACCCTGGGCGACGACACCGAGCGCCGCCTGGTCGACCTGCCCGGCTACGGGTTCGCCAAGGTGCCGGAGTCGGTCAAGCTGGAGTGGCAGCGGCATCTCTCCGACTACCTGCAGCGCCGTGGTTCGCTGCGTGGCCTGGTGCTGGTGATGGATGTGCGCCACCCGCTCTCGGAGTTCGACCAGACCCTGCTCGGCTGGGCCGACGACAAGGAGATGCCGGTGCATATCCTGCTGACCAAGGCCGACAAGCTGAAGTCGGGGGCGGCGAAGGGGGCATTGCATCAGGTGCGCAGCCGGCTGCGCGAATGGGAGGACCTGGTGAGCATCCAGCTGTTCTCGTCACTCAAGGGCCAGGGCATCGAGGAGGCACACCGGCGCCTCGACCGGTGGCTGCTGGGTGACGACGCCTGAGGCGGTCGTCAGGCGGCGAGGCGGGCGGCCAGGTAACCCGCGCCGATCAGCGCCAGCGTCAGCACCACCAGTCCCACGAAGGCGCCCTGCCAGGCCGGTGTGGCGGCGCGCAGGTTGAGGTAGACCATCAGCAGCCGCTGGGCCTTGAAGCCGGTGGCGGCCAGCACCAGGCCCGCCGACCACAGCGGCAGCGCCTGCCAGTCGCCCTGGTCCAGGCGCGCCGAGCCCATCGAGATCACCGTCAGGGCCATCAGGGTGGCCCAGGTCGCGAGCAGGCGGCGGGTACCGGGGTGGGTGGTCATGTTCACCTCTGCAGTCATCGGTCGGTCGCCGTCATCTGAGCAGATAGACGAGCGGATAGAGCAGGATCCAGATCAGGTCGACCAGGTGCCAGAAGGCGGCGGCGGTTTCCACGTTGTCCAGCGAGGTGCGCCAGGTCACCAGCGCCAGCAGCCCCAGGCCGAACAGCACATGGGCGAAGTGGAAGGCGGTCAGCCCATAGTAGAAGCCGAAGAAGGTATTGGTCTCCGGCGTCAGGCCGGCGGCCAGCTTGTCGGCGTACTCGACGACCTTGATCACGCAGAACACTCCCCCCAGCCCCATGGAAGCCGAGAGCCACTGGCGGGCGCGGTGGATCCGCTCGGCACTCGTCGCCTCCACGGCCAGGGCCACGCAGAGCCCGCTGGTCAGCAGCACCAGGGTGTTGAGCCCGCCCATCAGCGGGTCGAGCTCGCGCTGGGAGGCATCGAAGAGCGCCGTATCGGCGGCACGTTGCCAGGCGTAGAGCGCGAAGAAGGCGGTGAAGACCAGCAGTTCGCTGAGGATCAGCACCCACATCAGCGGGTTGCCGGGCAGGGCCGAGAGCGGCCCCCAGCCGGGGTTGGGCAGCGCGCGGCCGCTCATCCGTCCACCAGGGTCACCCGGGCGCCGCCGAAGGCCAGGCTGCGCGGGTTGTCGACCGGGCGGTTGGCGGTCAGGCGGGCGATGCCCACCCCGCAGCGGCCCACCATCCAGATCAGGCAGGCGGTGAAGTAGAGGTAGCCGAGCGCCCAGGGGGCCAGGGCGGGCAGGCCGAGCACGCCCAGCAGGTGCCAGGCCGCCACGAACAGGCCGCCGCTCAGCACGCCCAGCCAGAAGGTGCGGATCTGGAACCGCAGGTGGGTGGCGACCCAGTGTTCGGCGTGACGCCGTGCCAGGTGAGCGATCAGCACGCCCAGCGGGGCGGTGACCACCGCCAGGATGCTGCCCAGGAAGAGCATGTAGACGACGATGGCCATGCCGCGACCACGGTCGGCCTTGCTGCCCTGGGCGGGTGCGGGAGAGGAGAGGGTTGCGGACATGATGGTGACCTCGTATCCGGCGCTCGGCCGATCCCCGATGAGAGGTGTCGACCATTTGATGTATTTAAGATGCCACTATAGCGCGGCCTGCACCGAGATTTCCTGGCCTGGATCAAGTCTCGGCGAGCTCGCCATGGTCGGAGCGGCAAGGCGATGGCCGGCGGTGAGCCGGCCATCGCGCCCCGGGGGCGGACAGTCAGGAGGTGCCGGCCTGCACCTTGAGGGCCTCCTGTTCCTCGATCATGCGGTCCACCGAGGAGATGTGGTACTCCTCGTCGAAGGCCCCCTCGGGCTCCTTCAGCCACACCAGGCAGATCAGCCAGCTGAGGAAGGCGCCGGAGGCGATGATATAGAAGAACTGGGTCGGGGTGACGAAGGTGAAGAGGGTCAGGTAGACCACCGCCCCGACGTTGCCGTAGGCGCCGGCCATGCCGGAGATCTGGCCGGTGATGCGGCGCTTGATCGACGGGATGATGCCGAAGGTCGCGCCTTCCGCCCCCTGCACGAAGAAGGAGGTGAAGATGGTGATGGCGATGGCGATCACCAGCGGCCAGCTCGAGTTGAGCATGCCCATCAGCACGAAGCCGATGCCGATGCCGAACATGTAGCTGAGCATCACGAAGCGGCGGTTGCCCATGCGGTCGGAGACCAGGCCGCCCATGGGGCGTGCCACCAGGTTGACGAAGGCGAACGAGGCGGCGATCAGGCCGGCGGTGGCGGCGTTCAGCCCCCAGGTCTCCTCGAAGAACATCGGCAGCATCGAGACCACGGCGAGCTCGGCACCGAAGTTGGCGAAGTAGGTGCTGTTCAGGGCGGCGACGCTGCTGAACGGATACCGGTCGTCCTCCGGCACGCCCTTCTTCAGGATCGGCACGTTGACCCGCAGGATCTGCACGATCTGGTAGACCACGATGGCGGCGATCACCAGGTAGCAGATCAGCGCACCGGTGGCGGAGAGGTAGCCCATGTTTTCGATGCGCCACACCAGGATGCCCAGGCAACCGACCAGCGGGATGGTCCAGAGGATCAGCTTGATCATGTCGCCCCAGGTGCTGACCTCCATGGCGGCGGCCTTGCGCGGCTTGCGGTGCGCCCTGGCGTCGGGGCCGTCGGTGATGGCGAACCAGTAGTAGACACCGTAGGCGGCCATGACGATGGCACTCTGGGCGATGGCCCAGCGCCAGCCGTCCTCGCCGCCGTACATGGTCAGCGCAATGGTCGGCAGCGACATGGCGGCGGCGGCGGAGCCGAAGTTGCCCCAGCCGGCATAGAAGCCCTCGGCGAAGCCGATGTCCTTGGGCTTGAACCACAGCGCGGTCATGTGGATGCCGACCACGAAGCTGGCGCCGATGGAGCTCAGCACCAGGCGCGACACCAGCAGCTGGGTCATGGTGTTGCCGAAGGCGAACACCAGGGCCGGGACCGACATGGTCACCATCAGCACCGCGAACACCCGGCGCGGGCCGAAGCGGTCGAGCGCCATGCCGACGATGATGCGCGCGGGGATGGTCAGCGCCACGTTGGTGATGGCGAACAGGCGGATATCGTCGCGGGTCAGCCAGTCGACGCTCTTGAGCATGCTCGATGCCAGCGGCGCCATGTTGAACCAGACGTAGAAGGTGATGAAGAAGGCGATCCAGGTCAGGTGCAGGGCCCTGATCTCCGGGCTGCGTACCTTGAAGACGGATGAGACTTTCATGGTCGTGTAATCCTTGGTTCCCGAGCGAGGTGTCCCGACTGCCGTGGTGGCGGAGGTGTCTCAGGGGCTGGGAAAGATCAGCAACGGGCACTCGACGCGCCGTGCCAGGAAGGAACTGACGCTGCCGAAGGTCATGTAGTCGAGCTCGTCGACGAAGTAGCTGAGCGACTGGGCGATGATGCCGCCGTCGGGCTTGTGGCTGTGGCGAGCGATCACCAGCAGGTCGGGCTGGTGTTTCTGGGTGGCGCGCAGCAGCATCTTGCGGGCATCGCCCTCGGCGATCAGCAGCTCGGCGTCGAAGCCCTCGCCGGTGGCGAAGTCGATCCCCTCCTGGAGGGCGGCCTTGAGCTCGTCGTACTCCTCCTGGAAGAGCCGCTCGTTGGCATCGGTGGCGTCCAGCGGGTTCTCGGCCACGCCGGCGAGGATCAGCGTCGGGGCGTTGCAGCGGAACATGGTGACGGTCTGCGCCAGCGCCAGCTTGGCGTTACGCGAGCCGTCGTAGGCGATCATGATCTTCATGGGTTACCTCGACACGCAGCGGTGAGGTGGAGCGCTCGGGCCCGTCCCGAGCGCCGGAAGGGGGCGGGGTCAGGGATTCTTCACGTAGGCGTTGCCGCGCAGGTAGAACCACCAGTTGATCACCAGGCAGAGCGCGTAGAAGACCGCGAAGCCGTACATGGCGAGTTCCGGGGTGCCGGCCTGGATCTGTTCGCCCATCACTCGCGGGGCGATGAAGGCACCGTAGGCGGCCACGGCCGAGGTCCAGCCGAGCACCGGGCCCTTCTGATGCTGGTCGAAGATCACCCCGATGGTGCGGAAGGTGGAGCCGTTACCGATGCCGCTGGCGGCGAACAGCACCACGAACAGGATCATGAACAGGGCGAAGTAGCTGTTGGGGTCGGTGGCGTTGTAGGCCTGCATCATCACCCAGCCGGCCGCGGCCGAGGCCACGACCATCACCACGGAGATCACCTGGGTGACGATGGAGCCGCCCAGCTTGTCGGAGATCCAGCCGCCGATGGGACGGATCAGGGCGCCGACGAAGGGACCGATCCAGGCCCAGGTCAGGGCGCTGGGGGCGTCCGGGTTGGCGACCCGGGTCACGGTGCCGTCGGCGGCCACGTCCATCATGCTGCCGAAGATGACGCTGATGGAGAGCGGCAGGGCCGCCGAGAAGCCGATGAAGGAGCCGAAGGTGAGGATGTAGAGCACCGTCATCGACCAGGTGTGCTTGTTCGAGAAGATCGCGAACTGCTTCTGGATGTTCGGCTTGATGTCGCCGGGGATCAGGCGCAGCAGCACCAGGGTCAGCACGATGGTCAGCGGCAGGGCCAGCCACATGTTGAGGATGCCCAGGGCGACGACGCCTGCCACCGAGGTCACGATGCCGACACCGTAGAGGCCGAGGATCTTGCCGAAGGCGGCGGCCGGAGTGCCCGGGTTGGGGGTGATGGTGCGCAGGTTGTTCATGCCGAACCAGCCGGCGAAGGCCAACGGGACCAGAAACAGCAACCAGACGAAGCCGGCATTCTGGATCCAGGTGTCGGTGCCCGCCTCGATGCGACCGATCAGGGTGCCGCTGGCGCTCGAGAGCTCCAGGGGGCCGCCGGCGATGGCGCCGAAGATGCCCACGGTCATCACCAGCGGGATCAGGATCTGCATGGTGGTGACGCCGAAGTTGCCCAGGCCGGCGTTCATGCCCAGCGCATAGCCCTGCTGCTTCCTGGGGAAGAAGGTCGAGATGTTGCTCATCGAGCAGGCGAAGTTGCCGCCGCCGATGCCCGAGAGCAGCGCCAGGGCCTGGAACACCCAGAACGGGGTCCCGGGGTTCATCAGCGCGAGGCCGGTGCCCGCGGCGGGGATCATCAGCAGGGCGGTGGTCAGGAAGATGGTGTTGCGTCCGCCGGCGATGCGAATCATGAACGATGCCGGGATGCGCAGGGTGGCGCCGGAGAGACCGGCGATGGCGGTCAGGGTGAACAGCTGGCTGACCGTGAACGGGAAGCCGAGGTTCTGCATCTGGGTGGTGATCATCCCCCACATCAGCCAGATGGCGAAGCCCATCAGCAGGCTGGGGATGGAGATCCACAGGTTGCGGGTGGCGACCCGCTTGCCCTCCCGTTCCCAGAAGTCGTCGTTCTCGACGTCCCAGTGTTCGATATCGGCATTGCTGCCGGGCCTGGAGATGCGATCGATGTCGGCACTCGATTTAGCCATGGTGATTCCCCTTGGGTATTACCGTTGCGCCCCGCCTTGCGGTCCACGGCGTGACACGGATCAACGCACGAGGCTTTGAGGCGAAAGATACGCCGCGGCTCGAGGGGGCGAAACTGGCTGAAAATGCCGAAAAATCAGCGGAATACCTCTTGTGGAGTAGCCGGGGTATGGGGCCATCCGGTTGATAGCCCAGCGCTTTTTTCGAACGGGGGGTAGGGGCAGGGCCGCCGGCGCGGCCAGGGGATTATTTGGAGGTATCCACAGAGAACCGGGACGAGGGTAGGGGCGTCCTAGCGGTCGACGCCTTCCTGCACGGCCCACACCGCGGCCTCCACCCGGGAGCGCAGGTTGAGCTTCTTGAGCAGGTGCTTGACGTGGACCTTGACGGTGCCCTCGGTGATGTCGAGCTTGCGGGCGATCAGCTTGTTGGAGAGCCCGGCGGCGAGCTCGCGCAGGATCTCCCGCTCGCGCTGGGTCAGGCTGTGGAGGTCCGGTGCCACCGGCCGGCTGCGCTGGTTGCGCAGTGCCTCGGCGAGCAGGGCGGTGAGGCTCTCGCTGATCACCATGCGCCCCAGGGCCACCTGGCGCAGCTGGCGGACCATCTCGTCGGGGTCCATGTCCTTGAGGAGGTAACCGTCGGCACCGTTCTGCAGGGCGTCCACCACGTCCTCCTCGTGGTCGGAGACGGTGAACATCACGATGCGCCCGGCATAGTCCGCCTCGCGCAGCCGCTTGAGGGTCTCGATGCCGTTCATGCCCGGCATGTTGAGGTCGAGCAGGATCATGTCCGGGTCGAGCTCGGCGGCCAGCCGCACGCCCTCCTCGGGCTCGCCGGCCTCGCCGACCAGCGCGAGGTCGTCCTCCAGCTCGAGCAGCTGGGAGACGCCACGGCGCAGCAGCGGGTGGTCGTCGATGATCAGGATGCTGGCGGGCGTATCGTGGGCAGGCGTGGCCATCGTGACTTATTCCCTGTTGCCATGGTGTTTGAGCGCGATGCGCTCATCGGCGGACCGGTGCCCAGCGACGGGGTCGGTGGCAGTGTCCGGGACATGTGAAGCGGGTTGCTGGGTAATCAGGCGTGCGGTCTGGGGCGTGAAGACGAGCTCGACGAGGGTGCCACCGGCGGGGCGATTGCGCAGCCTCAGCTCGCCCCCCAGGGTCTCGGCACGGTCGCGCATGATCACCAGGCCGTAGTGCATGGGTGGCGAACGGTCGTCCTCGAGGCCGATGCCGTCGTCCTCGATCCGCACCCGGATGCGGGCCTCGGCGAAGCGCACCGAGACCCCGGCCCAGTGGGCCCGGGCGTGCTTGTGGATATTGGCCAGGGCCTCGCGGACCACCTGCAGGACGTGGATCTCCTCGTTGGGATTGAGCAGGTGGGGCGGCACGTCGACGTCCAGCTCGATGGGCGCCGCCATGCGCTCGGCGAACTCCGCGGTGGTCTGGCGCAGGGCGCTCGAGAGCCCCGGCCCCTCGAGCTTGAGGCGGAAGGTGGTGAGCAGTTCACGCAACTGGCGATAGGCACTGTCGAGGCCGGTGCGCAGTTCGTCGAACACGGCGGCCTGGGCCTCCCGGGGCATGTCCTTCTGCTGCATGCGCTCGAGCCGCGCCACCTGCATCTTCAGGTAGGAAAGCGACTGGGCCAGGGAGTCATGGAGTTCCCGGGCGATGATGGTGCGCTCGTTCATCAGCGACACCTGCTGCTGCTCCTCGATGCGCCGCTGCAGGTAGACCGCGGTGGCCAACTGGTCGGCCAGGGCGTTGAGCAGGCGACGGGTGCTGCTGGTCAGCGGCTGCTTCCTGGGGTACCAGACCTCGAGGGTGCCGAGCATCTCGTCACCGACACTCACCGGCAGCAGCAGGCACTCGCCCTCTTCGGTCTCGCCCAGGCGCAGTGGCCGCGGGTCGATCAGGCAGGCGTGACAGTCGTGGTCGCGGCAGTACTCGGGGCGACGCGCCGAGTGGGTGGCGAGTATCGGGATCTGGCGGTCGTCGTGGGGATCGTTGAGCGACAACCGGATGGGGCCGATCTCGAGCAGCTGCTCGAGACGGCGCAGCATGGGCGCGGCACTGGAGCACAGGTCGTTGCCGCCACCATAGAGCTGGCGGCTGCCGTCGTGCATGACCTGCATGGCCAGGTTGCTGCGCTCCAGCTCGGCCTTCTTGCGCGACACGCGCTCCTCCAGCTCGGCGTAGCTGGCGCCGAGCTCCTCGGCCATGGTGTCGAGGGTGCGGCCGAGCATCGCCAGTTCGTCGTGGCCCTGCAGGCGGGTGCGATGGTCGAAGTTGCGATGGGCGGCCTCCCTGGCCAGCACCATCAGCTGGCGCAGCGGGGTGACCAGGTTGTGGCGGATATCGTACAGCGCGATGGCCACGACCACGGCGGTCAGCCCCAGGAAGAGGATCTGCAGCGCGCTGAGCAGGCGGATCTTCGATTCGCTGTTCTCCTCGAGCAGGGTCACCAGGGCATCGATCTCGCCCACCAGTCCATCGAGGCTGGCATGGAGCTCGCCGGTCTCGATTCGTCCCCCGGCGACGGCCGCCTCGACCTGGGGGGCGAGCTCCCGGTCCCAGCGCTCCAGCAGCCGCCGGTACTGGACCTGCAGGGCGTGATCGGCCGCCCCGGGCATGGCGCCGGTCAGCTGCGGGCTGGTCAGGCGCTCCTTGAAGCGCACCGCGAGTGCGCGTGCGCGCTCGCGGTGCTCGGCCTCCGGCTGCTGCTGATAGCGCTGCAGGGCGGCAACGATCTGGTAGGTGTTCATGCGCAGCGAACCGGCCATGTTGATGGCGGCGGCATCGCCGCGACTGCCTCCGGCCACGGTCATGGTGACCACGATGCTGATCAGGGCCATGGCGCTGATCGCCAGCAGGGAGGCGATGATGCGGGCCACCAGGGAACGTTGCAGCAGTTTCATCGGTGAGGCGGGCCCTCCGGCATCGGGGCGGGCTGAAGGAGTCACGAGGCTTCCATTATACCCTAGTAGGTAGGCCCTGCCCCCTCAAAGGTGTACCTCGCATGCCCTTTTGACCGGCGGGCCAAGGCTCACGAGAATTTTCCCATTGTTCCGTTCCCTTGCTCGGAGCCCCGCCATCCCATGATGCCCCTCCGGGAAGACCCCGTCCGCGATGCCGAGGGTGGTTACCGCTCGCTGGTGGTGGTGGTGCTCTCGCCACTGGCCTTCGCGCTGGTCTTCGCCTGCTGGACGCTGTTCGCCGTGCTGGGCCTCGAGCTCAAGGCGGCGCTCGGCTTCGGCGAGGTCGCCTTCGCCGCCCTGCTGGCCGTGCCCATGCTGGTGGGCGGCCTGGCCAGCCTGCCCATGGCGGGCCTGGCGGTGAAGGTCGGTGGGCGCAAGGTGATGCTCGGCTGCCTGCTGTGGATCTGCCCCTTCCTGTGGTGGATCAGCCAGGCGGGCCACTACCTGGAGTTCCTGCTGGCCGGTGCCGGCCTGGGGCTGGGGGCCGGGTCGCTGGCGGCCGGCCTGGTCTACGTGGCGACCCAGGGGCCCCGTCGGCATGCCGGCCTGGCGCTGGGGCTCTACGGCGCCGGCATGCTCGGCGCCGGGCTCAGCTACCTGCTGCTGCCGCTGATCAGCCAGGCCTATGGCTGGCGCCTGGCGCCGCAGCTCTACCTGTTGCCGGTACTGCTGGTGGCGGGACTGCTGTGGCTGTTCGCCGACGACCCGGTCGAGACCACCCCTCGGACAGTGGATGAGGCGCTCGGGCTCGATGATCCAGGGCCGGTGGCCGGTGGCTGGCGCGGGGCGCGGGAGCGCCTGGCCTGCTGGCGGCTATGGCGACTCGCCTTCGTCTACAGCTTCTTCTTCGGCGCCTTCGTGGCGCTGGCGCTATGGCTGCCGGGCTACCTGGCGGCCCAGTACCGGCTGCCACTCGGCAGTGCGGCGCTCTGGGCGCTGCCGTTCACCCTGGCGGTGGGCCTGGGACAGGTGCTCGGCGGCGCACTGGCCGACTGGCGCGACTTCCAGGCCCTGCGCTGGTGGGTCAGCGCCTTCGTGCTGGTCTGTCTCTTCCTGCTCTCCTACCCCCCCTTCACCATGCAGATCCAGGGGGTCCATGGGGAACTGACCCTGCGCTTCAGCGCCCCGCTGTGGTGGTTCATGGCCCTGCTGGTGCCCATGGGGCTGGGCATGGGCATCGGCAAGGGCAGCCTGATGCGGCTGATCCACCGCGACCACGGCGCTGACATGCCGCTGGTGGGCGGCCTGGCGCTGACCCTGGGGGGGCTCTTCGCCGCGCTGCTGCCGATGATGTTCGTGCTCGGCAACGAGTGGATCGGCATCCGTAGCGCCGGCTTCATGTTCCTCTATGGCTCGCTGGTGGTGTGCATGCTGGTGATGCTCGCCGACCACGCCAGGACCCCCCGCGCGGCGACCTGACGGCCCTGCCATCATCGGCTTATCCCCTCGTTTCATGGCCTCTATCCCCTTGGGGGTAGAGGCGCGGTATATGGAGGTAACCGGGCAGTAATTCGCCGATCGATCGCCCAGAATCCTCGCCATGAACCTGCCTGGCGTGCGGCACGAGCTCCACGCGGCACGGCGGGCCGGGTGGCCGGAAGCGGTCACACATCTTTCGAGGAGCCTGGAGAGCGACCATGAGTCACTTCATTGATCGGCTGAACTTCTTCCGCAAGACTCGCGAGCCCTTCGCCGACGACCACGGCGAGCTGCGCACGGAAACCCGCGGCTGGGAGGACGGCTATCGGCAGCGCTGGCAGCACGACAAGGTCGTGCGCAGCACCCATGGCGTCAACTGCACCGGTTCGTGCAGCTGGAAGATCTACGTCAAGAACGGCCTGGTCACCTGGGAGACCCAGCAGACCGACTACCCGCGCACCCGCCCGGACCTGCCCAACCACGAGCCGCGGGGCTGCCCACGCGGCGCCAGCTACTCCTGGTACCTGTACAGCGCCAACCGTCTCAAGCACCCGCTGATCCGCAAGCCCTTGCTCAAGCTGTGGCGCGAGGCCGTCGCCGAGAAGGGCGATCCCGTCGACGCCTGGGCCTCCATCGTCGAGGACCCGGCCCGGACCAAGCTATACAAGCGGGCCCGCGGCATGGGCGGTTTCGTGCGCGCCAACTGGGATGAGCTCAACGAGCTGATCGCGGCGTCCAACGTCTACACCGCCAAGCAGTACGGCCCGGACCGCATCATCGGCTTCTCGCCGATCCCCGCCATGTCCATGGTCAGCTACGCCGCGGGCAGCCGCTATCTGTCGCTGATCGGCGGCGTGTGCATGAGCTTCTACGACTGGTACTGCGACCTGCCGCCGGCCTCGCCGATGACCTGGGGCGAGCAGACCGACGTGCCCGAGTCCGCCGACTGGTACAACTCCGGGTACATCATCGCCTGGGGGTCCAACGTGCCCCAGACCCGCACCCCGGACGCCCACTTCTTCACCGAGGTGCGCTACAAGGGCACCAAGACCGTCTCGATCACCCCGGACTACGCCGAGGTCTCCAAGCTCACCGACGAGTGGCTCTCCGCCAAGCAGGGCACCGACGCGGCGCTGGCCATGGCCATGGGTCACGTCATCCTCAAGGAGTTCCACCTCGACAGGCCCAGCGCCTACTTCACCGACTACGTGCGGCGCTACAGCGACATGCCCTTCCTGGTCGAGCTCGAGGCCCGCGAGGACGGCAGCTACGCGCCGGGTCGCCAGATGCGCGCCAGCGACTTCGAGGCGAGCCTGGGCCAGGGCAACAACCCGGAGTGGAAGACCGTCGCCTGGGACGAGACCCGCGACCAGCTCGTCGTGCCGCGCGGCTCCATCGGCTTTCGTTGGGGTGAAAATAGCGGCGAGACCGGTGATGAGGTGGGCAAGTGGAACCTCGAGTCGCTGGACGCCGAAGGCACCGAGATCAAGCCGCTGCTGACCCTGGCCGAGCAGCATGACGAGGTGGCGAGGGTCGCCTTCCCCTACTTCGGCGGCATCGCCCACGAGCACTTCGACCATGTGAAGAGCGGCGGCGCCAGCGACGATCTGCTGTTCCACAGCCTGCCCGCCAAGCGCCTCAAGAAGGCCGACGGCAGCGACGTGCTGGCGGTGACCGTGTTCGACCTGATGTGCGCCAACTACGGCATCGACCGCGGTTTTGGAAAAGAAGGCGAGGACGACGGCGCCACCGCCTACGACCAGGTCAAGCCCTACACCCCGGCCTGGCAGGAGAAGATCACCGGCGTGCCCGCCGAGCAGGCCACCCGCATCGCCCGTGAGTTCGCCGACAACGCCGACAAGACCCGGGGGCGCAGCATGATCATCGTCGGTGCCGGCATGAACCACTGGTACCACATGGACATGAACTACCGCGGGCTAATCAACATGCTGGTCATGTGCGGCTGCATTGGCCAGAGCGGCGGTGGCTGGTCCCACTACGTGGGCCAGGAGAAGCTGCGTCCGCAGACCGGCTGGACCCCGCTGGCCTTCGGCCTCGACTGGCAGCGCCCGCCGCGCCACATGAACTCCACCTCCTTCTTCTACAACCACTCCTCCCAGTGGCGCTACGAGAAGCTGGAAATCAAGGAGATCCTCTCGCCGCTGGCCAGGGTCGAGGACTATCCCGGCAGCCTGATCGACTTCAACGTGCGCTCCGAGCGCATGGGCTGGCTACCTTCCGCCCCCCAGCTCGGCACCAACCCGCTCGGCCTGGCCAGGGACGCCAAGGCCGCCGGCCTGTCCACCGCCGACTACGCCGTGGACCAGCTGAAGCGTGGCAAGCTCGCCTTCGCCGCGGAGGATCCGGACGACCCCCGGAACTTCCCGCGCAACATGTTCATCTGGCGCTCCAACCTGCTGGGTAGCTCCGGCAAGGGCCACGAGTACATGCTCAAGTACCTGCTGGGCACTCGCCACGGCATTCAGGGCAAGGACCTGGGCGAGGCCGGCGGCCAGAAGCCGGAAGAGGTCAAGTGGCACGACGAGGCGCCGGAAGGCAAGCTCGACCTGCTGGTGACCCTGGACTTCCGCATGTCCACCACCTGCCTCTACTCGGACATCGTGCTGCCCACGGCGACCTGGTACGAGAAGGACGACCTCAATACCTCCGACATGCACCCCTTCATCCACCCGCTGACCGCGGCCACCGACCCGGCGTGGGAGTCGCGCAGCGACTGGGACATCTACAAGGGCATCGCCAAGGCCTTCTCCAAGGCGTGCGTGGGGCACCTGGGCGAGGAGACCGACCTGGTCACCCTGCCGCACCAGCACGACTCCCCCGCCGAGCTGGCCCAGGTCGAGGTCAAGGACTGGAAGCGCGGCGAGTGCGAGCCGATCCCCGGCAAGACCATGCCGGCGCTGATCGAGGTCAAGCGCAACTACCCCGAGACCTATGAGCGCTTCACCTCCGTGGGGCCGCTGCTCGAGAGCATCGGCAACGGCGGCAAGGGCATCGGCTGGAACACCGAGAAGGAGGTCGAGCTGCTCGGCAGGCTCAACCACCGCAAGCTGGACGGGCCGCACCAGGGACGGCCGCGGATCGAGTCCGCCATCGACGCCGCCGAGATGATCCTGGCGCTGGCGCCGGAGACCAACGGCCAGGTGGCGGTGAAGGCCTGGGAAGCCCTGTCGAAGATCACCGGGCGCGACCATACCCACCTGGCGCATCCCAAGGAGGAGGAGAAGATCCGTTTCCGCGACATCGTCGCCCAGCCGCGCAAGATCATCTCCAGCCCGACCTGGTCGGGCCTCGAGGACGAGCACGTCTCCTACAACGCCGGCTATACCAACGTCCACGAGCTGATCCCGTGGCGCACCGTCAGCGGTCGCCAGCAGTTCTACCAGGATCACCCCTGGATGCGCGCCTTCGGCGAGAGCCTGCTGGTCTATCGTCCGCCCATCGACACCAAGGCGGCGATCAGCCTGGCCGAGACGAAGGGCAACGGTAACCCGGAGATCGCCCTGAACTGGATCACCCCGCACCAGAAGTGGGGCATCCACTCCACCTACAGCGACAACCTGCTGATGCAGACCCTGTCGCGGGGCGGCCCCATCGTCTGGATGTCAGAGGATGACGCCGTGGCCATCGGCGTCGAGGACAACGACTGGATCGAGCTGTACAACGCCAACGGCGCCATCGCCGCCCGGGCGGTGGTCAGCCAGCGGGTCAAGAACGGCATGGCGATGATGTACCACGCCCAGGAGCGGATCCTGAACATGCCGGGCTCGGAGATCACCGGCACCCGCGGCGGCATCCACAACTCGGTGACCCGGGTATGCCCCAAGCCGACCCACATGATCGGGGGCTACGCGCAGCTGTCCTACAGCTTCAACTACTACGGCACCGTCGGCTCCAACCGCGACGAATTCGTCATCGTACGCAAGATGAAGAAGATCGACTGGCTGGATGGCGAGGGTAATGACACCGTGCAGGAGGCCGTGAAATGAAGATTCGTTCCCAGGTAGGCATGGTCCTCAACCTCGACAAGTGCATCGGCTGCCACACCTGCTCGGTGACCTGCAAGAACGTCTGGACCAGCCGCGAGGGCGTGGAGTACGCCTGGTTCAACAACGTCGAGACCAAGCCCGGTATCGGCTATCCCAAGGAGTGGGAGAACCAGCACAAGTGGAAGGGGGGCTGGCTGCGTCGCAAGGATGGCCGCATCGAGCCGCGCATCGGCGGCAAGTGGCGGGTGCTGGCGAACATCTTCGCCAACCCCGACCTGCCGGAGATCGACGACTACTACGAGCCGTTCACCTTCGACTACCAGCATCTGCACACCGCCAAGCAGAGCGACCACCAGCCCACCGCGCGGCCGCGTTCGCTGATCTCCGGCGAGCGCATGAACAAGATCGAGTGGGGCCCGAACTGGGAGGAGATCCTCGGCACCGAGTTCGCCAAGCGGCGCAAGGACGCGAACTTCGAGCAGATCCAGGCCGACATCTACGGCCAGTTCGAGAACACCTTCATGATGTACCTGCCGCGCCTGTGCGAGCACTGCCTCAACCCGACCTGCGTGGCGAGCTGCCCGAGCGGGGCGATCTACAAGCGCGAGGAGGACGGCATCGTCCTGATCGACCAGGACAAGTGCCGCGGCTGGCGGATGTGCATCTCCGGCTGCCCCTACAAGAAGATCTACTACAACTGGAAGACCGGCAAGTCGGAGAAGTGCATCTTCTGCTACCCGCGCATCGAGGCCGGCCAGCCGACCATCTGCTCCGAGACCTGCGTGGGTCGCATCCGCTACCTCGGCGTGCTGCTCTACGATGCCGACCGCATCGAGGAGGTGGCCAGCTCACCGGACGAGCGCGACCTCTATCACCGTCAGCGCGAGATCTTCCTGGACCCCCACGACCCGGAAGTGATCGCCCAGGCCAGGAAGGACGGCATCACCGACAACGTGATCAAGGCCGCCCAGGCCTCGCCGGTCTACAAGCTGGCCATGGACTGGGGCCTGGCGCTGCCACTTCACCCCGAGTATCGCACCCTGCCGATGGTCTGGTACGTGCCGCCGCTGTCGCCGATCCAGTCCGCCGCCGAGGCCGGCAAGGTCGAGTTCGACGGCGTGATGCCGAAGATCGAGTCGCTGCGCATCCCGGTCAAGTACCTGGCCAACATGCTCACCGCCGGTGAGGAGGCGCCCGTGGTGCTGGCGCTCAAGCGCCTGATGGCCATGCGCCTCTACATGCGCGGCAAGCACGTGGAAGGCCAGGCCGAGACCGAGGTGCTGGAGAGCGTCGGCCTGACCGAGGCCCAGGTGGAGGACATGTACCGCTACCTGGCCATCGCCAACTACGAGGACCGCTTCGTGATCCCCACCAGCCACCGTGAGATGGCCACCGAGGCCTTCCCGGAGCGCGGCGGCTGCGGCTTCAGCTTCGGCGATGGCTGCCACGGCGAGAGCGGCGACAGCCTGTTCGGCGGTCGCAAGACCACCACCACTCTGGTCAAGCCGGTGGAAACCTATGATCCGCAAGCCGAGGAGGTCGGTCATGGCTGAGGCAGCGATGCAACACCCCGCGACGGAGCCGGACATGCTGAGCCTGCGCGTGCTGGCCCGGTTGCTCGACTACCCGACCGAGGCGCTGCAGGCCGCGGCGCCGGAGATGATCGAGATCACCGATGCCGAACTCCGGCTACCGGCGACGCTGCGCACCGCCCTGATGGACTGGTGCCAGCGTCTGCTGGATGCCGACCTGATGGAGCTGCAGGCCGAGTACGTGGCGCTGTTCGATCGCGGGCGCAGCACCTCGCTGCTGTTGTTCGAACACGTCCACGGCGAGTCCCGCGACCGCGGCCAGGCCATGGTCGACCTGTTGGCCGAGTACCGCGCCGCGGGCTTCGAGCTCGACGCCCGTGAGCTGCCGGACTACCTGCCGCTGTTCCTGGAGTACCTCTCGACCCGACCGGAGGCCGACATCGGGCGCTGGCTGGGCGAGATCCGCCACATCCTGGCGCTGCTCGCCGCTCGGCTGGAGGAGCGCGACGCCGACCACGCCCTGGTGCCCCTGGCGCTGCTGGCGCTGATCGGTGCCGAGGCCGACGTCGCCGCCCACCGCGAGCGGGTCGTCGAGGAGCCCCGCGACGACACCCCCGAGGCGCTGGACGAGGTGTGGGAAGAGGAGGCGGTGCGTTTCTCCGCCGCGTCCGACCAGGACTGCGCCCTGCAGTCCGCCGAGGGACGCCGTCTCGCCGAGCGCAAGCGTGAGGTGCCCAGTGACCCCGTACGTATCATGCCTGGCACCGGCCCGGCTGCCAGCTGAAGGAGAATCGCCATGTTTTCCGAATACCTGCAACACCTGATCTACGGCTACTATCCGTATCTGGCCGGTACGGTGTTCCTGGTCGGCAGCCTGCTGCGCTACGACCATGGCCAGTACACCTGGAAGACCGGCTCCAGCCAGATGCTCTCGTCGAAGAACATGCGCCTGGCCAGCAACCTCTTCCATGTCGGCATCCTGGTGATCTTCTTCGGCCACCTGTTCGGCATGCTGACGCCCCACTGGGTCTATGCGCCCTTCCTGCATGCCGGCACCAAGCAGCTGCTGGCCATCGTGGTGGGCGGCATCGCCGGCACCATGTGCGTGGTGGGTGGCGCCATGCTGCTCTACCGTCGCCTGACCAATCCGCGGGTCAAGGCCTCGTCGAGCGTCATGGACAACGTCATCCTCGGGCTGATCGTCTTCCAGGCGGGGCTGGGCATGATCACCATCATCTTCTCGCTGGGCCACATGGACGGCGAGATGATGCTCACCCTGTCCAGCTGGGCGCAGTCCATCGTCTTCTTCAGCGGTGGTGCGGCCGATTACATGGCCGAGGTCTCCTGGATCTACAAGATCCATATCTTCATCGGCCTGACCATCATCCTGCTGTTCCCCTTCTCTCGGCTGGTCCACGTCTGGAGCGTGCCCTTCGGCTATGTGACGCGCCGTTACCAGCTGGTCCGCCGCCGGGGCTGAGACAGGCCTTGCCCACACCTCCGGCAGGGGCGCCGGGGGCAGGGCGAAGAGGAGGTCCTACGCCAGGGATGGCGTCGGTAGCGCCCAGGGAGGGGTTCACAGCGCCTCCTCGCAGCCCTGCCGCCGGAACAGCCCCTCCTGTCAGAAAAGCATCAAGGATTAACCGCCATGCAGAAGATCGATATCGAACAGATCCCGGGGGGCGCCAGCCCCCCGCCCATCCGGGTCGGCGAGGCCACCATCGAGGAGGCCGCCATCGCCCAGGAGATGCAGTACCACCCGGCGGACAGCGCCGGCACTGCCCAGCTCAAGGCGGCCCGTGCGCTGGTGGTGCGCGAGTTGCTGCGCCAGCGCGCCGCGGCCCTGGGCCTGAGTGATGCGGTCAATGGCGAACTCGACGAGGCCGATGCCGCCATCGCCGAGTTGCTGGAGCAGGAGCTGGACGTGCCGGACCCCGCCGAGGCGGATTGCCGGCGCTTCCACGCCGCCCATCCCGAGCGCTTCAGCGAGCCCACCCGCCTGCGGGTACGCCACATGCTGCTGGCCGCGGCCCCGGACGATGCCGAGGCCCGCGATGCCGGCTATCGCCTGGGCGAGACGCTGATCCGCGAGCTGCAGGCAGTGCCCGAGCGCTTCACCGAGTTCGCCCAGCGCCACTCGGCGTGCCCGTCGAAGGAGCAGGGTGGCGAGCTGGGCTGGCTGGCCCCGGGACAGACCGTCGCCGAGCTCGACCGTGCCCTGCAGCACCTGCCCGAGGGCCTCCATGAACGGCCGCTGGCCTCGCGCTACGGCTGGCACCTGGTCAGCATCGACGAGCGTGTCGAGGGGCGCGAGCTGCCCTATGAGCGGGTCGCCGAGCATGTCCGTCACAGCCTGCGCGAACAGGCCACCCGCCGTGCCCTGCGCCACTACCTGCTGGCGCTGGAGGCCGAGATCGGCGTCGAGGGGGTCACCCTGGACGACGATGCCGGCCGTTCATTGATGCAGTGACGGAGGATTCCCGATGGCCCATGTGCATGCCGAGGCCCCCTTCGTGCCGCTGGGCATGGCGGTGCTGACCGTCTCCGATACCCGCGGCTTCGACGCGGACGGCAGCGGCGACCTGCTCAGCGGCCGCCTGACCGAGGCCGGCCACGGCCTGGTGGCGCGCTGCATCGTGCCCGATGACGTCTACCGCATCCGCGCGGTGATCTCCGAGTGGGTGGTGCGCGACGACATCCAGGCGATCCTGGTCAACGGCGGTACCGGCTTCACGCCCCGCGACACCACCCCCGAGGCGCTCTCGCCGCTGTTCGACAAGGCCATCGACGGCTACGGCGAGCTGTTCCGCCAGCTCTCCTTCGCGGCCATCGGCAGCTCGACGATTCAGTCCCGGGCCGTGGCGGGGGTGGCCAACCGTACGTTGATCTTCGCCATGCCGGGCTCGCCGAAGGCCTGCGCCACCGCCTGGGACGGCATCGTCAAAGCCCAGCTCGACGCCCGCACCCGGCCCTGCAACTTCGTCGCCATGGTGCTGCCAGAGGCCGGACGCTGCACGAGCCGCCAGTCGTCCGGCCGGGCTGGAGCCGTGATATGAACTGCGGTTGCGCGGAGGTCGTCACCCCGGGCCTGCTCGATCTCTTCGAGGCCCGTGCCCGGCTGATCGAGGCCGCGGTGCCGGTCGCGGGCAGCGAGCGCCTGGCGCTGGCCGGGGCCACCGGCCGCGTGCTCGCCGAGGACGTCATGGCGGCGCTGGACCTGCCGGGCGTCGACAACTGCGCCATGGACGGCTACGCCCTGTGCCTGGCCGATCTCGAGGACGCCAGGGCGAAGGATTGTGGCCTGACGATGGCACAGCGGGTGCCCGCCGGCGCCGGGGTGCTGCACCTGCCGCCAGGTGGCTGTGCGCGCATCTTCACCGGGGCGCCGGTGCCGCTGGGCGCCGACGCCGTGGTGCCCCAGGAGCGCACCCGGCTCGATGCCCGGGGGCACGTGCATGTCGAGGGGGCGGTGTCGGCCGGCGCCAATATCCGCCGTCGTGGCGAGGAGACCCGTGCCGGCGAGCGGCTGCTAGCCGCCGGCACGCGCCTGGCCCCGGCGGCCATCGCCCTGCTGGCCAGCCACGGCATCGCCGAGGTCCCGGTGCGCCCGCGCCTCACGGTGGCGCTGATCTCCACCGGCGACGAGCTGATCGAGCCGGGCTCGCCCCGGGGGCCGGGGCAGGTCTACAACAGCAACGCCGCCATGCTGCGTGCCCTGCTGGCGCAGCAGCAGTGCGCGGTGCTCGACCTGGGCATCGTCGGCGACACGGTCCCGGCCCTGCGCGAGGCGTTCATCGTCGCGCGGGGCAGCGCCGACCTGGTGATCTGCACCGGCGGCGTCTCGGTGGGCGAGGAGGATCATGTGCGTCCGGTGCTCGAGCGCCTGGGGGGTATCGCCTTCCACGGCGTGGCCGTCAAGCCCGGCAAGCCCTTCGCCTTCGGCTGGCTGGGCCCCGATGCCGAGCGCGGCACGCCGCTGATCGGCCTGCCCGGCAACCCGGTGGCCTCGCTGGTCGGCTGGCAGTGGCTGGCGCTGCCCTTCGTGCACGGTCGCCAGGGCCGTGCCCCGGCGCCGCTGCAGTACTACCCGGTGGTGGCCGGTTTCTCGCAGCGCGGCGCGCGCGGGCGCCGCGAACTGTTGCGGGTGGTGCTCGACTGGACCGGCGGCGCCCCCGTGGCGTTCCTCGCGGGCGGTCAGGGCTCGCATATGCTCGGTGCCGCCAGCCAGGCCCACGGTTACCTGATGATCGAAGCCGATACCCACGTGGAGGAAGGGAATGCCCATGGATTCTGTCCCGTCGCCCAGTTCCTCGACTGAGCTGCTGTTCCGGCCCCGGCAGCTGCGTGACCTGGTGCACGGGGTGCCCTGGCTCTCGGCACTCGACGACGACGAGGTCGACGCCCTGCTGGCGGCCTCGGAGGTGCGCCACCTGAAGAGCCGCGAATGGCTGTTCCGCCAGGACGCCCCGGCGCACTGGCTCTACATCGTCATAAGCGGGGTGGTCAGGCTGGTGCGCGACACCATCGACGGCCGCCAGGCGACCATCCGTTGCGTGGAGCGTGGCGGACCCCTGGGCCAGCTGAGCATGGTGTCCAGCGAGGGCGTCTACCTCTATTCCACCGAGGCGCTGCGCCGCACCCACGTGCTGGCGATTCCCGCCCCCCGCTGCCGTGCGCTCATGGACACCCACCCGGCCTGCCGGGCGGAGTTCATGAGCCGCCTGGCCCTGGAACTCACCGAACGCCTGGAGGACATGGCGCTGCTGACCCAGGCCGACGCCATGGCACGGCTGGTCAGCTATATCCTGCGCCAGTTGCCCGGCAGTCGTGCCAAGGGACCGCGGGTGGTGCGGTTGACCATTCCCAAGCGCTGGCTGGCCGCCCAGCTGGCCATGACCCCGGAGACCCTGTCGCGCCTGCTCGGCAAGCTGCGTGACAGTGGTGCCATCAACATCGACCGTCAGCGGCTGGTGGTACTCGACGAGCAGAAACTGCGCGACACCCTGCTGACCGACGACTGAACCCCGCAACGAGGGAGGCGAGATGTCCCGCAAAGCGAATCGGCCACGCGCCCTGGTCTATGCCTGCTCCGGCTGCTCCGACGTGGCCCAGCTGGCCAACGAGGTGGCCCTGCGGCTCGACCACGCCGGCGTGGCGGAGATGTCCTGCATCGCCGGGGTGGGCGGCGGCGTACCGCCCCTGGTGCGCACCGCCCGCTCCGGGCGCCCGATCGTGGCCATCGACGGCTGCCAACTGCACTGCGCCAGCCACTGCCTGGCGAACGCCGGGGTGACCCCCACCGAGCACGTCAGGCTCTACGACCAGGGCCTGCGCAAGCGCAAGGGTCGCCTCTACGGCGAGGTGACCATCGCCGAGGTCACCGAGGGCGTGGGCGAACTGATCGCCCGGCTGCCGATGGACCGGACGATGCGCGACGCGTCGACGGCGGAGTGCCCCTCATGACCTCCCTGGTCGACGGCTTCGGCCGTGCCATCCGCTACCTGCGGCTCTCGGTCACCGACCGCTGCGACTTCCGCTGCGTCTACTGCATGGCCGAGCAGATGACCTTCCTGCCCCGCGCCCGGGTGCTGACCCTCGAGGAGATGGCCACCCTGTGCCGGGCCTTCGTCGAGCTCGGCGTGGAGAAGATCCGCCTCACCGGCGGCGAGCCGCTGGTGAGGCGGGGCATCGGCGAGCTGGTACATGAGGTCGGGGCGCTGCCGGGGCTGCGCGACTTCGCCATGACCACCAACGGCGCCGGCCTGGTCAAGCACGCCAGGGCACTGCGCGACGGGGGCCTGACGCGCCTCAATATCAGCCTGGATACCCTCGACCCGGGACGCTTCCGTGCCCTGACCCGTACCGGCGAGCTGGCCCGGGTGCTCGACGGCATCCGCGCGGCCCGCGACGCCGGCTTCGAGAGCATCAAGCTCAATGCGGTGATCCTCAAGGGGCGCAACGACGACGAGGTGCTCGACCTGGTGGCATTCGCCAGGGCGGAGAAGGTGGATATCAGCTTCATCGAGGAGATGCCGCTGGGCCGGGTCACCGGCCATGACCGGGCCGAGACCTTCTGCGGCAGCGATGCGGTACGCGCGACCATCGAGACCCGCCATGCCCTGGTGCCCACCACCGAGAGCACCCTGGGGCCGTCGCGCTATTTCCGCATGCCCGACAGCGATAGTCGGATCGGCTTTATCTCCCCCCACAGCCACAACTTCTGCGATGCCTGCAACCGCGTGCGGGTCACCGCCGAGGGTCGCCTGCTGCTGTGCCTCGGCAACGAGCACTCGCTGGACCTGCGCGGCCTGATGCGTCGCCACCCCGGTGACCGCGAGCGCCTCAAGGCGGCCATCGTCGCCGCCATGACCCGCAAGCCCGAGCGCCATCACTTCACCACCGACGGCGAGGTGCAGGTGGTGCGCTTCATGAACATGACCGGCGGCTAGGAAGGGACGACTCTGCTAGGGTGAGGCGATCATCCAGCGCAGGAGAGCCGACATGCCGAGCCATTCCACCACAGGCCCTGACCGGGAGGCGGCCGACCCCCATCGCTGGCTGGAAGAGGTCGAGGGCGCGCGCGCCCTGGCCTGGGTGGAAGCGCGCAACGCCGAGAGCCAGGCGCGGCTGGCCGATTCCGGCTTCGCCGCCCTGCGCGACGACCTGCTGGCGATCCTCGAGGCCGACGACCGCATCCCCTTCGTGGTCAAGCGCGGCGCGCACTACTACAACTTCTGGCAGGACAAGGATCATCCGCGGGGGCTGTGGCGGCGCATCACGCCGGCGGAGTACCGCCAGCCTCAGCCGGCCTGGGAGGTGCTGCTCGACCTCGACGCCCTCAACGCCGCCGAGGGCGAGAACTGGGTGTGGCACGGCGCCCATTGCCTCAAGCCACGCGACCCGGACGCGCCCTGGCGCCACTGCCTGATCGCGCTGTCGCGGGGTGGCGCCGACGCCGACGTGACCCGCGAGTTCGACCTCGTCGAGAAGCGCTGGGTCGACGACGGCTTCTTCCGCGCCGAGGCCAAGGGGGGGCTCGCCTGGATCGACCATGACAGCGTCTACGCCTACACCGACTTCGGCGAGGGCTCGCTGACCGCCTCGGGCTACCCGCGCCTCGTCAAGGCGTGGCGGCGCGCCACCCCGCTCGCCGAGGCCACCACGGTGTTCGAGGGCAATGCCGATGACATGGTGGTGGGCGCCATGCGCGACCATACTCGCGGCTACGAGCGCGACTTCGTCAGCCGCGCCCGGGCCTTCTACGACAACGAGCTCTACCTGCGCGAGCCGGATGGCACCCTGCGCAAGGTCGAGGCGCCGAACTCGGCCCGCAAGCAGGTACACCGGCGCTGGCTGACCCTGGAGCTGCGCGAGCCCTGGACGCTCGACGACACGACCCATCCGGCGGGGGCGCTGCTGGCCGCCGACTTCAACGCCTTCATGGCCGGCGAGCGCGACTTCCGGGTGCTGTTCACGCCGACCGAGTGCACCTCCCTGGCGGATGCCACCTGGACCCGTCACCACCTCGTGCTCAATGTCCTCGACGACGTCAGGAACCGGCTCCTTGTGCTCACCCCCGGCGACGGCGAGTGGTCGTGCGAGCCGCTGGCCGGGGCGCCCGAGCTCGGCACGGTGAGCCTGAGCGCGGTGGACGACGAGGAGTCCGACGAGGTGTTCATGGTGGTCAGCGACTACCTTACGCCGACCACGCTCTACCACGGCCGGGTCGGCGAGGTACCGCAGCCGCTCAAGCAGGCGCCGGCGCTGTTCGACGCCACGGGGCTCACCGTCAGCCAGCACTTCGCCACCAGCCGGGACGGCACCCCGGTGCCGTACTTCCTGGTGGGCAGGGAGGGTGTCGAGGCCAACGGCGCCAACCCGACCCTGCTCTATGGCTACGGCGGCTTCGAGATCTCGCTGCTGCCGTCCTACAGCCCCGGGGTGGGGCGCGGCTGGCTCTCCCGGGGCGGCGTCTACGTGGTCGCCAATATCCGCGGCGGCGGCGAGTACGGGCCGCGCTGGCACCAGGCCGCGCTGCGGGAGCATCGCCACAAGGCCTTCGAGGACTTCGCCGCGGTCGCCGAGGACCTGATCGCCCGCGGCATCACCTCACCCCGGCACCTGGGAATCCAGGGCGGCTCCAACGGTGGCCTGCTGGTGGGCAACATGCTGGTGAAGTATCCCCGGCTGTTCGGCGCCGTGGTCTGCCAGGTGCCGCTGCTCGACATGCGCCGCTACCACGAGTTGCTCGCCGGCGCGTCGTGGATGGCCGAATACGGCGATCCCGACGGCGACGACTGGGCCTTCCTGCGCGGGTATTCGCCCTACCACAACCTCGACGCCGCGGCGGACTACCCGCCGCTGCTGCTGATGACCAGCACCCGCGACGACCGGGTCCATCCCGGCCACGCCCGCAAGATGATGGCGCGGATGCGCGAGCAGGGGCACCCGGTGCTCTACTACGAGAACATCGAGGGCGGCCACGGCGGCGCCGCCGACAACCGTCAGCGGGCCCATATGCAGGCGCTGGCCTACACCTTCCTCGAGCAGACGCTGTTCGCCGGCGGCTGAGCCGGCGCCGCCCGGGTCTCAGGCCTCCGTCATCAGGATGCGGGGGCCGGCCACGAGCGGGGAAGAGGGCTGCCGGGCGAGACGGGCGCTCACTCGCCTGGCGACATCGCGATAGATCGTCGCCAGGTCACCCTCGGGGTCGGCGATCACCGTGGGTCGGCCGCCATCGGCTTCCTCGCGAATGCGGATATCCAGCGGCAGGGCGCCGAGCAGGTCCACGCCATACTGCCGTGCCATGCGCTGCCCGCCCCCATGGCCGAAGATGGGCTCCTCATGACCGCACCGGCTGCAGAGGTGGGTGCTCATGTTCTCGATCAGGCCCAGCACGGGCACATCGACCTTCTCGAACATGCGCAGCCCCTTGCGGGCATCCAGCAGGGCGATGTCCTGGGGGGTGGTGACGATGACGGCGCCGCTGATCGGCACCTTCTGCGCCAGGGTCATGGGGATGTCGCCGGTGCCGGGGGGCAGGTCGATGATCAGGTAGTCCAGCTCGCGCCAGTTGGTGTCGGTCAGCAGTTGGGTCAGGGCGCGGGTCACCATGGGCCCGCGCCAGATCACCGGGGAGTCCTCCTCGATCAGAAAGCCGATCGACATGGCCTGTAGCCCGTGCCCCTCCATGGGCTCCATGCGCTTGCCGTCCGGCGACTCGGGCTTGCCACTCAGGCCCAGCATGTGCGGCTGGCTGGGGCCATGGATATCCGCATCGAGGATGCCGGTCCGGGCCCCCTCGGCGGCCAGGGCGAGGGCCAGGTTGACGGCTGTCGTCGATTTGCCGACGCCCCCCTTGCCCGAGGCCACGGCGATGATGTTCTTGATATCGGGCAGTAGCGAGAGCCCGCCCCGGGTGGTCGGGACGGCGACCTTCCAGCTCACCTCGACGTCGACCTGCGAGGCCTCGGTCGCGTTCCGGATCGTTTCAGCCAGGGCGCTGGCACAGGCCTGCCGGTGGCCGCGGGCAGGGTAGGGCAGTTCCACCCTGACGCGTACCCGTTCCTCCTCGACCGAAATCCCTTTCAGGGCACCGGCGGTCACCAGGTCCTGCACCAGGTAGGGGTCTTGCCATTCCTTGATAATGCTTTCAATGGCGTTAACACCATCGGTGACTTCAGCGGCTGGATATGTCATCGGAAATCCCCCTTTATTGGTCATTCGATTCTAGCGTTATTTTCCATAGGGTCTCCACCTGTTTCGATTTCTGCACTTGTTATAGTTGTCTTCATTTTCAAGATCTTCATTGCTCCAGAATGATGCCGCAAGCAGTAAGTTCGCACCACCCATGGGCAAGGAGGGGTGAGATGAGCGATGGGGGATATCGGTGGCATGTCTGATTTTTATCTTTATTAACAGCAGGGTGTCGCTGTGATGGTGGGATATGGCACGAGGGCTGCAGAATAATGGTGGAGGTAATGACTGGTTAGTACAAGTACATCAAACAACAAGGTGACTGGGCATGAAGCATGGGAAGAATCGACTTGCGAGCTGTCTGGCTGGATCATTGATTCTCGTCAGCGGAGGGGTGGTGGCCGATACGATACGCATCGGTATCGGTCACCAGAGTATGGTGACCAACACCGTCTCGGGAGGCATCGTTCTCGAGAAGCTGGGCTTGATCGAAAAGTACCTGCCCACCGACGGAGACTATGCCGATGCCGAGTACGAGATCATCTTCCGGGATTACGACTCCGGGCCACCCATCACCAACCAGATGTTGGCCGGCAATCTGGAGTTCGGCGTCATGGGGGACTATCCGCTGATCGTCAATGGTGCGCGTTTTCAGGAGACCGGGCGACACCAGACGCGCCTTGTCGCCATCACGGGTTACAATTTACAGGGAACCGGCAATGGCATCGTGGTGCCGGTCAGCTCCTCCGTCCACTCCCTGGCGGAGCTGGCCGGCCAGCGTATCTCCACCCCGGTGGGCAGTGCCGCCTGGGGCATGACCCTGAAGGCACTGCGTGATGCGGGCCTCGAAGGCCAGATCTCGATCGTGGATCAGAGCCCGCCCGTAGGGGTCGCCAACATCGCCGGTAACCGAATCGATGCCCATGCCGACTTCGGGCCCTGGTCCGAGGTCATGGAGTTCCGCGGTACCGGGCGCAAGATCTACGACGGCAGTGAGGCGCAGGTGCCCACCTTCCACGGCATGGTCGTCAGGGAGGCTTATGCCGAGCAGTATCCCGAGGTGGTCGAGGCCGTGCTCCAGGCGACCCTGGAGGCCCAGGCGTGGATTGTCGAAGACCCCATGAGGGCCGCGGTCGAGCTCGCCGAGTGGACGGGCATGGCCAAGGAGGTGCTCTACCTCTACCTGAGCGAGGGTGGCATCACCACCCAGGACGCGACCATCAAGCCGGCGTGGGTGGAGGCACTGGAGTATGACCACCAGCTGCTGCAGGACGAGATGAACATTCCTGACCTGGACTTCGCTTCCTGGGTGGATGATCAGTATGTCCGCAACGCCTACGAGGCGAGGGGGCTCGATTACGCCGCGGCCCTGGACACCATGGTGACGCCCGTCGCCAGTGATCCCGAGCTGAGCCCCGCCCAGATCTGGTATGCCGACGCGGGTGTCGTCGAGTTCGATAGCCTGGCGGACATGGTGGCGGCCTATCGTGAAGCGAGTGCCGATGGCAGGGAGATATATGCCTGTTATGTCTATGACCATCTGACGGGAATGAAGATGTTCGGCAAGGCAGCCTTCCTGGCCGAAAGCGATGATGGTGATATGGCCGCCTTCATGAAGCTTGCCGATTCCGAAGTGTTCGCCGATGAACACGGGGGGAGAGTCGTCGCTCTGTCCGAACAGGTAGAAGAGGCCATTGCCATGGCCAACTGAGGGCCCGTAGTCGTTAAGTCCGGTATCACGACAAGAGCGTGAGGAGGTGGTGATGGCCATCTTCTCACGTTTTTTTGTCTATTTTTGCTTGGCATCGGGACTCAAGCGCCAAGTCTCACTTGTACTAGTTGTCCTGTCGCTGGTCGATTGATTTCAATAAATGGCTTCAAGATTGGTGCCTGAACTTGTTCATTCGCACCACGGATGAGCGAGGGCATGTCAGTTTAAATGGCAGAAGTCGATGGAGGGGAAGTGGGGGATGTCTTGTAAAACATAGGGATAGATTGGTTTTGATGGGACTTGGCACGGCTGATGCAACTATATGGGTAAATGACATGACCTGTTAGTACAAGATGCTCCAGGTGGCAGCTAGAACAATAACCGATATGGGCCGATACCCGGCAATGATCCGGAGCAAGGCAACTCCCCGTGGCAGGAGATAACCCGATGAGCGTGAAACCAGGACCTTTCCAGGCATCGTCAGCCGTCGTGCCATCCAGCACCGGCGAGCGTGGCGTGATTCAAGCCGATGGAGCCGCAACGGAGACCGTGGTAGGCACCGACGCCGTGGGGGCGGCGGTCGAGGCATCTCACGCCAGGTTGCCGGCGAACTGGCGGCGCTATCTGGTGCGTATCGCCGCTCTCGTGGTGGCCGTGATGATCTGGCACCTGGCCGCGGTGAATGACCTGAATCTCTACCTGCGCTTCGAGAACGTGCCCAATCCCGTGGTGGTCGGCACCGAGTTCATCGCCCAGCTGAGTAGCCAGACCTTCTACCTGCACATTCTGCACAGCATGGAGCGTATCGCCATCGCCTATGGTCTGGCCGTGGTGATCGGTATCGCCCTCGGCGTGATGATGGGGCGCTCACGTTTCGCCGAGGACATCATCCTTCCCTATATCGAGATCCTTCGCCCCATCCCGGCGGTGGCCTGGATTCCCCTGGCGATCCTGATGATGCCGACCGAGCAGGCCAGCATCGTGTTCATTACCTTCCTCGGTGCGCTCTTTCCGATCGTGCTCAACACCGTGCATGGGGTCGAGCAGACGCCCAAGGTGCTGGTGCGCGCCGCCCGTAGCCTGGGCGCCAGCAACGCCGCCATTCTCCGGCATGTGGTCTTGCCCGGTGCCCTGCCGAGCATCGTCGCCGGCCTGGCCATCGGCATGGGGGTGGCGTGGTTCTCCCTGCTGGCCGGCGAGATCATCAGCGGCCAGTACGGCATCGGCTACTTCACCTGGTCCGCTTACACGCTCGTCGAATATCCAAAAATCATCATCGGCATGCTGGTGATCGGGGGCCTCGGTTCGCTGTGCACCCTGCTGGTTCGCAAGGGCTGCGCGCCACTGCTGCGCTGGCAGAAGGAAGCGGGCCGGTCCTGAACCTGCCGGCGGTTCCCCCATCGACTCATATCCAGGAGCGGATCCATGACCACAGCTGCCACCACTCATCACTCGGCCGTCCTCGAACACCGTGACCGTTTTCGTCCTCGTCAGGCAGCCGGCAAGGGGCATGTCAGCGTGCGCAATGTCGACATCGTCTTCGACACCCACCATGGCCCCCACACCGCGGTTCAGGGGGCGCAGCTCGAGATCCAGCCGGGTGAATTCGTCTGCCTGCTGGGCCCGTCGGGCTGCGGCAAGTCGACCCTGATGAATGTCGTCGCCGGCTTCGTCAAGCCCCGGCACGGGGAACTGCTGGTCGACGGCCAGCCGGTGGCCGGGCCCGGCCCCGATCGCGGCATGGTGTTCCAGCAGCACTCGCTGTTTCCCTGGAAGACGGTCAAGGACAACGTCGCCTTCGGCCCGCTGATGGCCGGAGTCGGCCCCCGGGAGGCCGAGAGCGTTTCACGGACCTTCCTGTCGCTGGTGGGCTTGTCCGGCTATGCGGACGCCTACCCCTCCACCCTGTCGGGCGGGATGCAGCAGCGGGTGGGCATCGCGCGGGCCCTGGCCAACTATCCCAGCGTGCTGCTGATGGACGAGCCCTTCGGCGCCCTGGATGCCCAGACCCGCACCATGATGCAGGAGAACCTGCTGGAGATCTGGAGCGAGTTTCGCAACACGGTGCTGTTCGTCACCCACGACATCGACGAGGCGATCTTCCTCTCCGACCGCATCGTGGTCATGAGTGCCAGCCCTGGCCGAATCATCGCCGATATCCGCGTCAAGCTGGAGCGCCCCCGCCAGGCCGAGTTGCTGACCAGTCCGGCGTTCATGGCGCTGAAGCGCGAATGCCTGGCGTTGATACGCGAACAGACGCTGCATGCCTTCGAGCAACAGAACCGGAAGCACTGAGCGCCCACCGGCCCGAGCCACACCGGGTCGCCCACTCCCTTTTCAACGTCATGACATGTCATGACAAGACGAGATGGCCATGAAAAGTCCCGAACTCAAGCTGCAGCCCGGTGAGTCGCCCCAGCCGCTCTACGTGCAGATTCGCGATGCCCTGCGCCGCCAGATCCTGGAGGGCAGCTATGCCCCCCACGAGCGGCTGCCGTCCGAGAACGCGTTGATGAAGACCTTCGCGGTGAGCCGCATCACCATCCGCCAGGCGCTGCGCGACCTGCACAACGAGGGGCTGGTCTTCAGCGCCCAGGGCAAGGGGACCTTCGTCAGCAAGCCCAAGGCGGTGCAGAACGTGCAGCGGCTACAGGGCTTCGGCGAAGCCATGTCGGCCCAGGGGTACGAGGCCACCGCACGCCTGCTGAGCCTCCAGGAGTGCCGGGCGCCCAAGGCGGTGGCCGTGGCCCTGGCACTGTCGCCCGGCGAGGAGGTGGTGGAGATCAAGCGGGTCCGCTACCTCAACCGCGAGCCTGTCTCCATCGAAAACAGCTACTTCCCCATGGATATCGGCCGCCGCCTGTTCGGCCAGGACCTCTCCGGCGACATCTTCCCGATGCTGGAGAATCTCTTCGCCATCCCCCTGGGGGCGGCGGATATCGCCATCGACTCGACGCTGGCCGACGAGGAGTGCCAGTACCACCTCAACCTGAAGACCGGCGAGCCCGTGCTGCGCGTCGAGCGCCTCACCTATGACGCGGCGGGCCGGCCGGTCGACTTCGAATACCTCTGCTTCAGGGGTGACGCTTTCAAGTACCAGTTCCGCGTGGATCGGAAATCGGAGGAATCATGAACGTGAACGACATCCCAGTCATCGATACCGACGTCCTGGTCATCGGCGGGGGCACCGCCGGGCCCATGGCGGCGGTGACCGCCAAGGAGCAGAACCCCGGCCTCCGGGTGATCCTGCTCGAGAAGGCCAACGTCAAGCGCAGCGGCGCCATCTCCATGGGCATGGACGGGCTCAACAACGCCATCGTGCCGGGCCATGCCACGCCGGAGCAGTACGTCAAGGAGATCACCATCGCCAACGACGGCATCGTCCATCAGCCGGCCCTGATGGCCTATGCCCAGCGCTCCTTCCCGATGATCGAGAAACTCGACTCCTGGGGGGTGCACTTCCAGAAGGACGAGACCGGCGACTACGACATGAAGAAGGTCCATCACCTCGGCACCTATGTGCTGCCGATGCCGGAGGGCCACAACGTCAAGAAGATCCTCTACCGGCGCCTGCGTCGCAACCGGGTGGAGATCGAGAACCGTTTCCAGGCCACTCGGCTGCTCAAGGATGACCAGGGCCGCATCGCCGGCATGGTCGGCGTCAACACCCGCACCGCGGAACCGATCATCATCCGCGCCAAGGCGGTGATCATGGCCACCGGCGCCGCCGGGCGCATCGGCCTGCCGACCTCCGGCTACCTGTTCGGGACCTACGAGAATCCGGCCAACAATGGCGATGGCCATGCCATGGCCTACCATGTCGGCGCCGACCTGGCGAACCTGGAGTGCTTCCAGATCAACCCGTTGCTCAAGGACTACAACGGCCCGGCCTGTGCCTATGTCACCGGCCCCCTGGGCGGCTTCACCTCCAATGCCTACGGCGAGCGCTTCATCGAGTGCGACTACTGGTCGGGCCAGATGATGCTCGAGTTCTTCAAGGAGCTCGAGTCCGGCAGCGGCCCGGTGTTCCTCAAGCTGGACCATCTCGCCGAGGAGACCATCCAGGAGATCGAGACGGTCCTGCACACCAACGAGCGACCGTCCCGCGGTCGCTTCCACGACGGCCGCCATACCGACTACCGCAGCCGCATGGTGGAGATGCATATCTCCGAGATCGGCTTCTGCAGCGGCCACTCCGCCTCGGGGGTGTGGGTCGACGAGACCGGCGCCACCACGGTGCCCGGGCTCTATGGCGCCGGCGACATGGCCTCGGTGGCCCACTCCTACATGCTCGGCGCCTTCGTCTACGGCCAGATCTGCGGCGAGAGCGCCGCGGCGTTCGCCGCCGAACGCGAGGTACCCACCCTCGACGAGGCCTATATCGCCGCGGAACTCGAGCGCATCCGGGCGCCGCTGGCGGTCACCGACGGCATTCCGCCCGCCCAGATGGAGTACAAGGTGCGCCGGCTGGTCAACGACTACCTCCAGCCACCCAAGGTGACCCGCAAGATGGAGATCGGCCTGGAGCGGATCCTCGCCGTGCGCGAGGACCTGCCCAGGCTCTGCGCCGCCGACCCCCACGAGCTGCTGCGGGCCCTGGAGGTGCAGTCGATCATCGATTGCGCCGAGATGGCCGCCCGGGCCTCGCTCTTCCGCACCGAATCGCGCTGGGGGCTCTACCACTACCGCGTCGACTACCCGGAGCAGAACGAGCAGGACTGGTTCTGCCACAGCCGTCTCTACAAGGACGAGCACGGCAACATGGCCAGCGGCACACGGCCGGTGGCCCCCTATATCGTCGAGCTCGGCGAAGAGAAGGACGCCTACCAGAAGCTGCGCGTCAAGAAAGCCGCCAACGCCTGAGCGCCTCCGCCGACCCGCTGCAAGGAGAAATGACATGCCCACCGCCAACCAACGCACCAGCGTTCCCGTCATCGTCGACGAGGAGAAGTGCATCGCCGACAAGGGCTGCACCGTCTGCATCGATGTCTGCCCGCTCGACGTGCTGTGGATCAACCCCGAGACCGGCAAGGCCCACATGAAGTACGACGAGTGCTGGTACTGCATGCCCTGCGAGGCCGACTGCCCGACCGACGCCGTCACCGTCGACATCCCCTATCTGCTGCGCTGAGGTGAAAGATGACCCATTACGCCGATCCCGAACTGCAGGCGCTGGCCGAACGGCTCGCCTCCGACGACCCGGGCATCCGCCGTGTGGCGGTGCTGGGGCTGGTCGACTCCGGTGAGCCGGAAGCGGCCGAGCTGCTGGTCCAGGCCCTCAAGGATCCCGACGCCTCGGTACGCCAGGAGGCGGCCAAGGTGGTCGACGAGTTCGATGCCGAGGATATCGCCGACTCGCTGATCGCCGCCCTGAGCGACAGCGACGAGGTGGTGCGCAACGGCGCGGCCCATGCCCTGGCCGACCTCAAGGACCCCAGCGCCGCACCGCCGCTGCTGGCCGCCCTGGCGGAGAGCCGCGACCCCTTCGTGGTGGCCGGCATCCTGCGTGCCCTCAAGCCGCTGCGGGTCAGCGAGGCCCAGGCGCCGGCCCTGGCACGCCTGGAGGATGCCGATCCCCGGGTGCGCCGCGAGGCGGTGGCAGTGCTCGGCTGGCTCAAGGCCGAGGCGAACCTGCCGGCGCTGATCGGGCGTGCCCGGGACGACGTCGATCCCGAGGTGAGGCGTGCCGCCACCGGCACCCTGGTCTATGCCGCGGCGGAGCGGGTCGGTCCGGCCCTGGTCGAGGGGCTCGGCGATGGCCACTGGCAGGTGCGCTGCGAGGCGGCCACCGGCATCGGCAAGCTGGACTACCAGCAGGGCCTGGCGGCGCTGATCGAGGCCAGCCGCGATGCCACCTGGCAGGTCCGCGAGAAGGCCGCCGATGCCCTGGGGCGGCTCGGCTCCACCGCCGCCATCCCCGCCCTGGGCGTGTGCGCCGAGGATCCGATGAGCAACCTGCGCAAGGCGGCGATCGGGGCCCTGGGGGCGATCGCCGACCCCGCGTGCCGCCCCTTCATCGAGAGGGCCATGGATGACCCGGACCCGGACGTGCGCAAGCTGGCCCGCTGGGCCCAGTCGCAACTGGACAACGCCGCCTGAGGACACGCCGGCCGAACGAGCAGGGCCCTCACCCTGCTCTGCCGATGGCAGGTCCGAGCCGCCTGTAGAGGAGTCAAGCCATGACCTTTGTCGTTACCGAGAACTGCATCCGCTGCAAGTACACCGACTGTGTCGAGGTGTGCCCGGTGGACTGCTTCCACGAGGGGCCCAATTTCCTGGTCATCGATCCGGTGGCCTGTATCGACTGCTCGCTGTGCGTACCGGAGTGCCCGGCGGATGCCATCGTCGCCGATGACCAGTTGCCCGCGGACCAGGCCCATTTCCTCGAGATCAATGCCGAACTGGCCGAGGTATGGCCGGTGATCAGCGAGACCCGCTCACCCCTGGGCGAGGCCGACCACTGGGTCGACCGGGGCGAGAAGCTGCAGTACCTGGAGCGCTGACCCATGCGCCAACTTGTCATGACGAGTTGCCTCGTGCGCGTTGCCCTGCTGGCCGTCGTGCTGGGCGCCACCGTCAGCGACAGCGCCCGGCCGATGAGCGAGGTCAGCGTCTCGCCGCCTGCGCCGGAGGTGCCGGCCCTGTGCCTGCGCGACCGCCCCGGGAATCATCCAAGGAGACCGTCATGTCTGCACTGCCCGAGATCGTCCCGCCGCCGCTGGAGGTTCGCCTGAACCGGCGGGAGAGACACCTGGAACTGAGCTGGCCAGAGGGCCACCGCAGCCGTATCAGCTGCCTGACCCTGCGCATGGCCTGTGCCTGTGCGAGCTGCACCCAGGCGCAGCGTCGCGGCCGGCTGACGCTCTACGACGTCGACATCACCATCGACAAGGTAGCGCTGTTCGGCGTCAGCGGTCTGCAGCTGTTCTTCTCCGACGGCCACGACCGCGGGCTCTACCCCTGGGCCTACCTGCGCGAGCTGGGGGAGGCCCAGCCATGAACGGGCCCGTACCGGTGGCCGTGTCGCCGCCATGGGAGGCGCTCAAGCGCCACTACCCTGGCGTGGCCCTGTGCGGAGTGCTGGCCCTGGCCGGCAGCTTCCTGGCCGAACACTATGGCGCCCCGGCGCTGCTGCTGGCCTTGCTGCTGGGCTTCGGCTTCTCCGGCCAGGCGCGTGAAGCGCGGCTGCTGGCGGGGGTCGGCTTCTGCGCGCGGCGGGTGCTGCGCCTGGGGGTCGCCCTGCTCGGCGCGCGGATCGGCCTGGCCCAGCTTCAGGAGGTGGGCCTGCTGCCCTTGCTGGTGGTGCTGGTCAGTGTCCCCCTGATCCTGGGATTGGCCCTCTGGCTGGGACGCTGGCTGGGGCTGCCCTCGACGCACAGCCTGGTGGGCGGGGCGGCCGTGGCCATCTGCGGCGTCTCGGCGGCGGTGGCGGTGGCCGCCGCGCTACCGGCGGGCCGGCTCGAGGAGCGCCGCCTGCTCGGCGTGGTGGTCTGTGTCACCGCACTCGGCACCCTGGCCATGCTGGCCTATCCCCCGCTGGTCGCGATGCTGGGTTACGGCGACGCCCAGGCCGGCCTGTTTCTCGGCGCCACCATCCACGACGTGGCCCAGGCGGCCGGGGCGGGTTACCTGGTCTCCGACGCGGCCGGTGACGTGGCGACCCTGACCAAGCTGCTGCGGGTGGCGCTGCTGGTGCCGCTGGTGCTGCTGATCGGCCTGCTGCTGCGGCGCGGGCAAGGCGAGGGTGGGGTGTTCCCCTGGTTCCTGCTCGGTTTCGTCGCCCTGTTCGTCCTCAACAGCCTCGAGCTGCTCTCGCCGGCGCTACGCGAGGGGTTGGTGACGGCCTCCCACTGGTGCCTGCTGGTCACCATGGCGGCACTCGGCATGCGCACCTCGATAGGCGACGTGCTCACCCAGGGCTGGCGCCCGCTGCTGCTGCTGGTGCTGCTCAGCGGAGCCCTGGCGCTGCTGGTCATGACGCTGCTGGCGTGGCTGTCGCCCATCGCCTGACGACACTCGACCGACATTTTCGCTTCACGCATCCGCGGATGCACAACCCCTGGAGGGAATCACCATGGCTGCCATCGCCACTGCCAATGTGCTCAGCGTTCACCACTGGAACGACACCCTGTTCAGCTTTCGGACCACGCGCGACCAGGCGCTGCGCTTCGAGAACGGCCACTTCGTGATGATCGGCCTCGAGGTCGCGGGCAAGCCGCTGATGCGCGCCTACAGCATCGTCAGCGCCAACCACGACGACTACCTGGAGTTCCTGAGCATCAAGGTGCCCGATGGCCCGCTGACCTCGCGCCTGCAGCACCTCCAGGTGGGCGACCAGATCATGGTCAGCCGCAAGCCGGTGGGCACCCTGGTGATCCACGACCTGACCCCGGCCAGGCATCTCTACCTGCTGAGTACCGGTACCGGCCTGGCGCCGTTCATGAGCATCATCAAGGACCCCGAGGTCTACGAACGCTTCGACAAGGTGGTGCTGGTGCACGGCGTGCGCTACGTCAGCGAGCTGGCCTACCACGACCACATCACCCGCGAGCTGCCCGAGCACGAATTCCTCGGCGAGGAGATCCGCGACAAGCTGATCTACTACCCCACCGTGACCCGCGAGCCGTTCCGCCACCAGGGGCGCATCACCACCCTGCTGGCGAGCGGCAAGCTCTGCGAGGACATCGGCCTGCCCCAGCTCGACCGTGAGACCGACCGGGTGATGCTGTGCGGTAGCCCCGGCATGCTCCACGAACTCACCACCATGCTCGACGACTGGGGCTTCCAGGCCAGCCCCCAGCAGGGGGAGCCGGGCGACTATGTCATCGAACGCGCCTTCGTCGAAAAATGAGTGATAGCCAGGAGAGAACCATGAAGATCCTCGTCGCGGTCAAGCGCGTCATCGACTACAACGTCAAGATCCGGGTCAAGCCGGACCATTCCGACGTCGACCTGACCAACGTCAAGATGGCCATGAACCCCTTCTGCGAGATCGCCGTGGAAGAGGCGGTGCGCCTCAAGGAGCGCGGGGTGGCCAGCGAGGTCGTGGCCGTGACCGTCGGCCCCAGGGCCGCCCAGGAGCAGCTGCGCACCGCGCTGGCGCTGGGCGCCGACCGCGCCGTGCATGTCGATACCTCAGCCGAGACCGACGCGCGGGTCGAGTCGCT